>CAWJFC010000034.1:0-219847 GCA_963841945.1 uncultured Acidobacteriaceae bacterium | reverse complement strand
AATGGACCGCACCGACCGCGATATTCCCATCCTCGCCATCCTTCTCGGAGTGGTTGTAGGCACGATCGCCGTCGCCGTCTTCTTCGGACTCCTTCATGTTTCCTGGACCATAGTCGCGGTGGGTCTTGCTCTAACGTTGCTCTTCGCATTCTTCTTCACCACCGTGGCTGCCAATGCTATCGCTACCACCGCCAACAATCCCGCCAGCGGCATGACCTTGCTGACCGTCATCGTCTCCGCGGTAGTGTTATTGAAGTTCGGTCTCTCCGGCACCACCGGCATGTTCTTCGTGATGGCCCTGGCCGGCATGGTTTGCGTAGCCCTCTGCGCCTCCGGACAATTCATCACCGATCTGAAGGCCGGTTACTGGATTGGCTCCACTCCCGCCGCGCAGGAGAAAGTGAAGTTCATCGGCGTCGTCGCCGCCGCAATCACCGCCGGGTTAACCATCGTTCTCCTGGCCAAGGCCTACCAGTTCGGAGAAGCCGCGCCCGGCGACATGCGTCAGGTTCTAGTCGCGCCCCAAGCCTCGGCGATGAAAGCGATCGTCTCCGGATTCATGAGTGGCCAGCCCGTCGCCTACATGCTCTTCGGCATCGGCGCTATGATCACCGTGGTGCTGGAAATGCTCGGGCTCTCGTCCATGGTCTTCGCGCTCGGAATTTATCTGCCCCTCCAGCTGACCACGCCCATCCTCTGTGGCGGATTCCTCTCCCACCTCGTCAACAAGCGCGGTGAGAAAGTTGGCGGCGAACAAGGCAAGTCCATCCGCGAGCGCGGCATCATCATCGCCTCGGGCCTGATGGCAGGCGGCGCTCTCGGCGGTGTTTTCGGAGCAGCCTTGCATCTGTCCCACTGGTATCGCGAAGATCTGATTCAGACGCCCTTCTATTCCAACGATCTCGTCTCTCAATCCGTTTCCGCCCTCTGCTTCATCGGCCTCTGCGTTTACGTCTGGTTCGGTTCCCTGAAAAAAGAAAAGGAGATCTGATGTCCCGAAACTCGAAGAAGAAAGTTTCCCGCAAGACGGTTGCAACCAGGAAAGCTTCCCCGAAAAAAGATTCGCGCACGAAGCTCGCAAAACCCGCTGTCGCCGCCTCAAAGAAACCCGCCATCCGCAAGGATCCGTCCGCCCAATACATCGCCGACGCCGTCCTCGCCATCGACACGCTCTGGGGCGGCGACGTCATGTGCCCCTCCGGCACCGGCCGCTTCATCGCCGACTCCTGGTTCTCTGACGAACCGCTTCCCGCCGCTTACACGCATCCCGCCGCAGCGCGCCTGCGCCAGTCCGGCGGCGTCTCCGGCAAAGCCATCGATCACGAAGCGCTCGATCAATACCTGCGCGACATCGACCTTCCCAAAGCCGTTGCCGGACTTCGCAAGGAAGCCGCCAGAATGCCCGCCCTGCGCAAGGCCTATCTGACGAGCCTCGCCGATTCCATCGAGACCATGTTCGACCTAGCCATGGAAGTTGCAGGAAAAGGTGATCCCGTCCCCTACGCCACCTGCGTCATAGCTTCCACCGGCAAGCCGCCCGAACCATCGAAACCGGAGAAAAAGCGCGCCCGCGTCGCCGAACTCCTGGGCCGCGCCGGCTACAAACCCGGCAATGGAAATGGCACCGGCCTCCTCGCCGCCGTCGATGCCTGGCGTCGCGATCGCATCTCGCCCATGGCTTCCGTCAAAGCCCTCGGCGCGGCCGTCATCGCGCACTTCGATAATCTCAGCGCAAAAAATCTGCTGCCCTACTTACCCAAAGAATTCGCTCCGGTCCCACGCGCCAACATCGACTTCATGGCCATTAAAGACGCCTGGTTCTCCGGCTCCATGAATTACCTCGGCCGCGCCCGCAACAAAGATGGCTCACCCAAATACGAAGCCACCTACGAGATCAACGCCTCACTGCAAATTTCCTATCCTGAATTCGAGCAACTCGTCAGTCATGAAGTCGTCCCCGGCCACGTCACTACATTCGCGTACTTACAAGACCTCTACGTCCGCGGCAAAGCCGGATTCGAAACCACCGTCCTCACCATGAACACCCGCGCCGCCACGCTCTTCGAAGGCATCGCCAACAACGCCATCCTGATCGCGCATGGCGTCACCGAAATCGAGCAGTTGCCTGACGAAGATCTCCAAATCGGCGTACTCCTGGCCCTATTGCAGGACGACGCCAAGAACCAGTCGTCGTACCTGACCTGGGGAGAAGGCAAGCCGCAGCCAGAAGTAGCCGCCACCTTGCGCCGCGATTTCCTCGTCACCGAAGAGCGAGCCGACAAGCTATCCGGCGCCTGGGGCAAGCATCCTCTCCTCGGACGCATGTATCTTCCGGCCTATCGCGCTGGCACTGATAAGATCGCCGCCCTGCGTCGCAAACATCCGCCCAACCGCGTGCTACCTGTAATCTACGGCTGCAAAGGGTTGGTAGACATCCAGACCATCGACGAACTCTTGTAAACCATCGCAATGTCCTGGTGGGCGCGCAATGCGCCCATCAGGGACAAGCTCCGCCCGGCATCCGCCTCCATCAGGAAAGCTGGCAGGAAGTCGCTTTTACTGAGAGCCGAGAACTGGCAGCTGAGAACTGCTTCTCTAACTCTTTCTAGAGGTAACCGCAAAAAACGCCGTCGCTTCCTGCTCGACGTTCTTGCTCCCACACTTCGGGCACTTGATCGGCTCCTGATCGTGATCCCGGAGTGTCAGAACTTCTTCAAATGTTTTGTGGCAATCCAGACAGACATAATCGTAGATGGGCATGACGTCCTCCTGCGAGAACGATCCGCATGATCTTCTGACGCCCACATTCTAGTCCCATTTCCATCCCTCGGAGGCACGATTGCCCGGTCAAAACGCAGATCGTATCTGGCCCCCCGGCAACTTGTGGGACAATGGAAAAAATATCCTCGATGAGCCCCCAAACCAAAATCCTGCTGCGCTTCACACTCTCGCTGAGCACCGGGTTGACTCTTCTCTCCGTCGCTGGCTGCTCAAAAAAATCTCCCGCCCAAACCACTCCCACCGCCCTCGTCGCCAACGTCTCCGTCCCCTTCCGCTTCGTCGCCTACGGAGACGCTCGCTTCCACGACCCGCATGACACTGACGCCGCCAATCCGCCCGTGCGCCAAGCCCTCGTTCGCGCCGTCGCCGAAGCCCATCCCGCCTTCATCTGCTTCACCGGAGACATCGTCTACCGCGGCGCCGAACCCGCCGACTGGAAGGTCTTTGAAAACGAAACCGCCATCTGGCGCGACAAAAATATTCCTGTCTTCCCCGCCATCGGCAACCACGAACTCTACGGCAACGAAAAGACCGCGCTCGCCAACTACTTCCATCATTTCCCCGATCTCCACGAGAGCCGCTACTATTCCGTCCACGCCGCCAACGCGCTCATCCTCGTCCTCGACAGCTCGCTCGACGAGCTCTCCGGCCCGCAAGGCCAGTGGCTCACCCACCAGCTCGACAACCTTCCCGCCGGCGTCGATTTCGTCTTCTTCATGCTCCACCATCCGCCCTACACCAGTTCCAATCCCGGCATGTTCGGCGAAGGCCACAAAGCCCGCATGCAGGAAATGGATCTCGCAAAAATGCTCGAAGCCCGCCAGTCCCACACCGCCGCCCGCTTCGTCGTCTTCGCCGGACACGTCCACAACTACGAGCGCCACGAGCACGGCGGCGTCACTTACTTCGTCTCCGGCGGAGCCGGTGCCCACGCCTATCCCATTCCCCGCGCTCCGAGCGATCCCTATCAGAGCAAGGAAATCAACTATCACTATCTGTTAGTCGAAGTTGACCGCCAGCAAGTCAGCATCACTATGAACCGCCTGCAACTCGAAAACGGAAAGGAAGTCTGGACTCAACCCGACTCCATAAAGATCGCGGTCCCAGCAGCCGCGTCCGCAACTGCCGGTAGCACTCACTAGTTGAAGCTGCTCTGAGTTGTCTGGTAACCGTCGCATCCTGAGCGGAGCTCGCCTCGGCAATCGAATAAACCGGGAAGGGCACGACCGGCGTCCCCAGCAAGCGTCTCTGGCTTGCTGGCGTGGACGACCTTAGTCGTGCCGATCAACGAGCCAGAAATAACCCGCGCGTCAGCGCCTGAGGGCCACTCCTCCCGGACCACTGCCGCCTCCTCTGAAAAACGAATAGACGGCGCAAGCTTGCGAAATCGCCCGATTGCAGAAATTGAGTCCCGGCCACACCCCTATTTGGGATAATTGGGCGCTGCGTCGAACCGCGAATTTGCGGAAGAATCAATTGCCGGTGAAAAGGAGAACCGATGATACGACCCTTGACTATTTGCTTGCTTGCCTGCTGCGAGATCGTCTTGGCGGCCTCTCAACCTTCGCTGAAAACGTCGATGGAAGCCTCTCGCGCAAACCGATCGCAAGTCACGATTGAGGGGTTGGTGCGAGATATGGCATGCCCGATTCAGAACCTCGATGGCCACGCGACCAGCCTGAGTCTCAAGTGCGCACGGGCATGCGTGAGGGCCGGTTCCCCAATCGCCATTCTGACCAGGGATGGCGACCTCTATCAGCCTATCTCCGACAAAATGCCCGATTACAGTCAGATGAAAAAGCTGATGCCCTTCGTCGGCAAATATGTGCGAGTCAACGGAATCGCGTTTGAGCGCAACGGGACGCACGCCATTGTCATCGCCGAGATTAGGGAGATGAAAGAGGTTCACGTGACTATTGATGAGGAGTAGCTCCGGCAAAAATCTATGCACTCAAATGCCGAAGACCGGGTTTTGAGCGCGATCGCCCTGATAACAATACTTTCCCATCTGGCCAGTATTATTTTTTCCCCCTGCGGCGTGCCTCGGCCCAGTCGAATCCGGCTTTGATCAACAGGATGACACACACGCACGCGAACGAAACTAGGAGATTCGGCCTCACCGAACAAGGTATCGCGCCACCGTGGGAGAGTCGAGTAACCAGCGGGTTGTTACCGTGCCATTACCGAAGATGGAGAAGGTTGCGGCCATCGGACACTCCCACGGCGGCATCATTGCGACCGTTCTCGACGAGGCCATGAGCAAGGTGCAGCGAAGAGAAAGTCTAGGCCACAAGCACATCAGCGTCGCGAGATCCTCAACCAAAAAGGCGAAGTCCTCGCCCGCGCGGGCGTGGCCTCTTCATCGCCATCGACCACACAACATGTTTGGCAAGTTCGCGGAGCGATGAAGCAATAGGGACGAGACAATACGTTGCGATCCAATGGTTTGTCGCGTAAGATCAGCGCCATGAAAATTACTAACTTGCTAATCTCGGCTGTCATTCTCGCCGCCTCGTTATCCGCGCAGGATGCTCAATTGCCTCCGCCACCCGATGTCCTGGCGGTGCCCTTCTACCTCGACAACACTTCGCATGGACTGAAGAAGCTTCCCAAAGAACCATACAAAGAACACAAGGGAGCCCCCGTCTTTAGCTCTACCAATGGCTTCATCATGAGGGCGCAGGTGCAGGGCGATGCGTCCGAGTTACGAATTCCGATCCAGGACAAGATAGTGTTTGTCTTCGACGCCACCACGGTACCCCGGCTTTATAAGTTCAAAGTATCCGGAAAGAAGCGCGAATTCGACTACGAGAAGGGCAACGAGCGCAATGCAACCCCGATTCCAGGTCTGCCGATCACCGTCTCAAAATATAAGCCCTCGGCGTACGAATTCTCCGCCGACGAAAAGCTTGCGGCGGGCGAGTATGGCATCGTGTTGGGCGACGCCATCTACACGTTTGGTGTGGACGAAAAGAAATAACCGTACGTAATTGGCCTCTGGGCGGGCATTCCTGTCCCACACAAACCATGAAACCGTGGGTGTTAAAAAAGTCGCGTCGCTTAGCACGTCCTCCCCCCCGTCCAGCCGTCGGTTCATATCAATTCCAGGGTCAGATCCAAGCCTGACGTGCGCCTCCTGAAGCCTCTCCGCTGGCCTCTCTCACCGCCCCAACCCGTAAACTAACCAGTCATCCCATTTCCCGCGAGGTCCCACGTGTCCGTTCTCGTCGTCGGAGGCGCAGGCTACATCGGCAGTCATGCCGCCCGCGCCTTGCGCAAAGCCCGCTATCACGTCATCATCTACGACAACCTCTCCACCGGATTCCGCCAACTCGCCGAAGGCTTCGAACTCATCGAAGGCGACATCGGCAACCAGGGCAAGCTTCATCATGTGCTCTCGCGCGTCGACTCCATCATGCACTTCGCCGCGCACTGCTACGTCGGAGAATCCGTTACCGACCCGCGCAAATATTTCCGCAACAATGTCACCGACGCCCTCACCCTCCTCAACGCCGCGGTCGACGCGGGAGTCCGCAACTTTGTCTTCAGCTCCACCTGCGCCGTCTACGGAGTCCCCGTCAAAGTTCCCATCACCGAAGACAATCCCCGCGAGCCCATCAATCCCTACGGCGCCACCAAGCTCGCTTTTGAAAATGCGCTCGAAGCCTACAGCCGCGCCTACGGACTTCACGTCGCCCGCCTGCGTTACTTCAACGCTGCCGGAGCCGACGAGTCCGGCGATATCGGCGAGCTCCACGATCCTGAGACGCATCTCATCCCGCTCGCCCTCCAAGCCACGCTGCCGGGCGATTTCGAGTTGCAGGTCTTCGGCTCCGACTATCCCACCCCCGACGGCACCTGCCTCCGCGACTACATCCACGTCAACGACCTCGCCGACGCCCACGTTCGCGCCCTCCAGCATCTCGAACAAAAAGGTGAGTCGCTGGCCGTCAACTTGGGCACAGGAAAAGGCAATTCCGTTCTCGAGGTAATCCACGCCGCCGAAGCCGCCACTGGCCAGCCTGTCCGCCGCAAAATCGGTCCCCGCCGCCCCGGCGATCCGCCCGCCCTCATCGCCGACCCGACAAAAGCAAATCAACTCTTAGGCTGGACCGCCAAACGCAACCTCACCGACATAGTGAACAGCGCGTGGAATTTCATGCGCAAACATTCAGGCTGATCACAAACGCTGGAATTCCATGCGCAAAAATTCAGGCTGAGCACAAACGCTGGAAGGCGCAAAAACTTAGGCTGAGGACAAGCGCCTGGAATTTCACCGCGCAAAACTTAGGCTAAGGACAATCGCATGGAATTCCATGCGCAAAACTTTGGGCTGAGAACAAACGGTCGAAGGGACAAACGGTCGGATGGACTAACTATACGGAGCCGCGAAGCGGCAGAAGAATACAGCCCACGGCGCAAGCCGTGGGTGGGCGCAGAAAAATACAAGTCAGCCCCGAAGGGGCGAAAGAAGAACGCCGTTCAACTACGCGGCCTTCCCATGATGCTCTTTGCTGAACTTGCGCTGTTCCAGCAGCACCGCCGCGCCCAGGAAGATTCCAATCAACCCAAACACCGCCAGCGCCAGAAGTGCAATTAGTAGGACGGGCATAAATCCCTCCTGCCCAGAATTCTGCTCCCCGCCTGAACCGCATTCGGTGACGCCAATCACTCAGATTTGTGACCTTCTATTTCCCATTCCTGTTCCCCTCCACCTCCGTAATCTGCAATTGCCATAGCAAAGCTCTCAAACGCTGCTAAAGTGAAACCTGCACCCCGACGAGCCGGAGGTGCAAACCAGTTAAGGTCAAACCAGCTAAGGAGAAGGCTCGCCATGCGCGTCGCCGTCGTCGGTTCGGGTTATGTCGGATTAGTCACCGGGGCTTGTTTCGCCGACCTCGGTCACGAGGTCGTCCTCGTCGATAACGACGAGCAGAAACTTGAGGCCCTGCGCAACGGCGAAGTCCCAATCCACGAAAAGTTTCTTCCCGAACTCCTCGCCCGCCATCGTGGCCATCGCATCAGGTTCTCGGGCGATCTTCAGGCCGCCACCCGCGCCAGCGATGCCATCTTCATCGCCGTCGGCACTCCGCCCACCGAGTCCGGCGACGCCGATATGTCCTATGTCGAATCCGTCGCGCGCGAAATCGCTGGCGCCATCGACGGCTACAAAGTTGTCGTCGAAAAAAGCACCGTCCCTGTCTACACCAACGAGTGGGTCCGCACGGTCATCCTCCGTAACGGCGCCGATCCCGACCACTTCGACATCGCCTCCAATCCCGAATTCCTCCGCGAAGGCACCGCCGTCACCGACTTCCTCTATCCCGACCGCATCGTCGTCGGCGTTGAAAACGAGCGCGCCGCCGAGGTCATGCGCAAGATCTACGATCCGCTCACCAGCGGCTGGTACTACGGACGCTCCGACTCCATCCCTCGCCCCGACCGCGCCGCCCAGACTCCGCCGCGCCTCATCACCACCAGCGCGCAAAGTGCCGAAATCATCAAGCACGCCTCCAACGCCTTCCTCGCCATGAAAATCTCTTTTATCAACGCCGTCGCCTCCATCTGCGACGCTGTCGGCGCCAATATCCAGCAGGTTTGCGAAGGCATCGGCACCGATTCGCGCATCGGCCCGCGCTTCCTCAATCCCGGCATCGGCTATGGCGGCTCGTGTTTTCCGAAAGATCTCCTTGCCTTTCGCGCTGTCGCCAAGGAAGGCGGATACGACTTCCGCCTCCTCGAAGAAGTCATCCGCATCAACGAAGAGCAGCGCCACCGCTTCCTCAAGAAAGTCCGCAGCGTTCTCTGGACCCTCCGTGGCAAACGCCTCGGCGTCCTTGGCCTAGCCTTCAAGGGAGGCACCGACGACATCCGCGAATCGCCCGCGCTCTTGCTCGTCGAAGAACTTATTCGCGAAGGCTGCCGCATCTGCGCCTACGATCCCGCCGCCATGGATCGCGCCAAAGAAGTTCTGCCCGCAACCGTAGAATTCGCCGCCGATGCCTATTCTGCCGCCAACGGCGTCGACGCCGTCCTCATCCTTACCGAGTGGGAGGAATTCGCCGCCCTCGATCTCGACCGCCTGCGCAGCGTCGTGCGCTATCCCATCGTGCTCGATGGCAGAAATCTCTACGATCCCGCGCTCATGACCGCGCATGGCTTCTCCTACTACAGCGTCGGCCGCCCGCCCGCGATCGCCGAAGAAGCCGCCAACGGCCGCGCAAAAAAACAGGAGCGCGCCTGAAAGTATCCAAGGGAAATGCGTGCATTCACCGTGCACAAAGGTATGACATCGCCGTGCACAAGGGTATGACATCACCGCACACAATTGTGTGCACGACCGTGGAAGAGCGGCCCTTCAGGGCCGCGTCAGTCCTAAAAAGCCGAGGGCTTTAGCCCCTGGTTTCTTCTGGTCGGTCGACTGCATTTTTGCAGGAGCAAAACGCGGCGATAGAGTCGCCAAAATTGAGGGGCTTCAGCCCCTGAGGTAAACTGCCACCATCAAGATGGATCAAACAACCAATCACCCCCGCGCCCTCGTCACCGGTGGCGCCGGTTTCCTCGGCTCCCACCTCTGCGAGTCCCTCCTCGCCGAGGGCTATCACGTCCTCGCCGTCGACAACCTCCTCACCGGCCGCCTCTCTAACATCACGCATCTAAAAAACGACGCACGCTTCGAGTTCAAAGAGCACAACATCTGCGATCCCGCCGACTATGGCAAACTCGACTACGTCTTCCACTTCGCCAGCCCCGCCAGCCCCGTCGACTATGCCACTCACGGCATAGCCACTCTCAAAGTCGGCTCCTACGGCACCTTTCAGGCCCTCGAAACCGCGCACCGCAACAACGCCAGATTCATGATGGCCTCCACCTCCGAGTGCTACGGCGATCCCTCCGTCCACCCCCAGCCTGAAACTTACTGGGGCAACGTCAATCCCATCGGCCCGCGCTCTGTCTACGACGAAGCCAAGCGTTTCTCCGAAGCCGTCACCGCCGCCTATCGCCGCTATCATCAGGTCGATACGCGCCTCCTGCGTATCTTCAATACCTACGGCCCGCGCATGCAAATTCAAGATGGCCGCGTGATTCCGAATTTTATGTGGCAGGCTTTTCGCGGAGAAGACCTCACCGTCTACGGCGATGGCAGCCAGACTCGCAGCTTCTGTTACGTCAGCGACGAAATCGATGGCATCATGCGCCTGTCGCGCTCGGACGAGCACGACCCGGTAAACATCGGAAATCCCACCGAGTTCACGATTCTCGAATGTGCGGAAAAAGTAATCGCGGTCACGGGCTCAAAAAGCAAAATCAAATTCGAGCCGCTTCCGCAAGACGACCCCAAACAGCGCCGTCCTGACATCACCAAAGCCAGGCGCCTGCTCGGCTGGGAACCAAAAATAGATTTAGAAACCGGCCTGAAACTCTCGCTGGATTATTTCCGCGAAGCCGTCCAGAGCTTCGGGAAGTCCTACTAGTTGCTCGCTTGACTCTCTGGATTAGCGTGGCTGCGCAATCTCCGAATGTCAGCCCCGAAGGGGCGGACTACCGTTAGCCCAGCGCTTTAGCGCTGGGTAAAAGCGAGAGAAGTGATTCAAGTCCCGGAGGGACGACCAACATTGGCCGGCGTTTCAACGCCGGAGAAATCAGTGGCGTTTGAGAATAGGTGATAGTGCGCGCGCAGCGCGTTCGGCGCCCCATCCAACGGCCAATTGAAACGCGCATCAGCCCCCGAGGCCCGCTAGCTGACTTCCGCCCGCGCCGCCGACAGCACCGCCAGCAGCCGCAGAATCTCTTCACGTTCCGTCGGATCGTTGAACACGAACCGCACCCCCATCCCAAATCCGGGATGGCTGCTCAATACCTCGCCCTGTACTTTGAACTTCATCTCCGACGTTCGCACCGTAATCTCCACATCCGACTTTTCCCGCCAGCGGCGTCGGCATCTCCACGTAACATCCGCCTTCGCTGATATCCGACAGCGAGCAATGGTTCGGCGTGCTCGTCCCCACCGGATTCACCGTCGCTCCCAACTGGCAAGGCACTCGCTCGCCGCGCCGCCGGTCGCCCGCATCCAGATCGTGCTCCAGAGTATGTCGCGGTGTGTGTGGCGAACTGTTGGTTCCTTTCAGTTTCGGCTCGAGCGCAAAGCGCTCGATCACCGGCTCCGGCGCTGTCTGCGGCGTCTTCTCCGGGCGCGCGTCGTTCTGCTGCAGCCAGCTTTGAATCAGTTTGCGCGAGGCCTGCGGCACATCCAGAAAATGAATTCCCGCTCGCCCCGAAAAGTCCTGCCACGCCACCTGCCCTGAGAGCCGTACGAGTTGCTTTTGCCCGGGCAGCGCAAATTCAAAATAGACTTTTCCCGCGTCCAGTTCGCGCTTGTGCGTCGTGATCATCGTTCCCGTGTCGCTGATATTGATCATCGTCGCGTCGAGATCGGGAACCCCCGGATAAGAAATATTGGCCCGCGAACGCACCTGCGCCCGTGGCGCTCGCCGCCGTTCCCGCTGCATCAGGCTCCGCGCCGCGCTCAGGCTCACCCGCGTGCGCTCCAGCGACAGAGGACGATAAAGCACAAAATTTGCGCCCAGTCCGAACAGCGGCCGCGCGTTGCATTCCTCTTCCACCACCGCGATCAGCATCGTCTTCTGGTTCTTCGCTGAATGCCGCAGGCGCGCCAGAAATTCTTCCGACGCCGCGTCGCCGCGATATTCGAACACCACCGCATCGAATTTATCTTCTTCCAGTCGTACCAGTCCGTGCGCCAACGATGGCGTGTGCTCAGCCTCGATTCCCATCTCGGACAGCACATTCCTCAACAGCGCGGCGGCGTCCTGATCGGGGCACACGAGGAGCAGACGGATATCCATGATGAGTAAATGCTAAGATTGCCCTCACTCACCAGCAAGTTACCTGCGTCACAACCGAACTTCGGTCATCTGGAGTTTTCTCTAATCCCCGTCTAAGCTTAAGTCACGCTTCAAACGCCCGCGCCGTATTCGCCTGGCGGGTTTGTTCCCACCGGCTTCCCCCAAGAAGGAGTGCCATGGCTTTGAAATTCGGGACCTGGATGATCGCAGTTGGCTGTTTCTTTGGCTTGGCCGCCCTCGGTTTTTTCTCCGCTGCCTTCAGCACGCCACGCGATGCTTCTGCAATTAGCGCCGGCGCCATGCTCTTTTCTTTCGGCATGGTTCTCGCCGCCGCCGGTTTCTACATGAAGGCGCGCTCCTTTGCAGACGCCGATCCCTCACGCGCCCGCGCCGGCGCCAAGGGCAAAAGAAGAATTTGCAATCAATGCGGTACCTGGGAATCCGCCGTCGAATGCCGTGTGCATCATCTGCATCTCTGTGCTGACTGCCTCACCAAGCACTACGAATTCAAGTCCTGCGTTTACGTTCCAAGTCCCCGTCAGACCTACTCGAAAATCAAAAGCCAAGCCGCCACCGCATAGCGCCGATCGAGCGTTGCCAGCAGCACATGATTGCAAACTCGTCGCGATTGTGTCTCGCCGCCCATCGGGCGATGCAATTCCATAGAGCTTTTATGGATTCAAACGGGAGGATACGAGCGCGCTACCCGCGGGCCGGTCTTGTCACGGCCGCTTCTGATCGGACGATTTTGCTTCCACGGAAATCGGTGGTGGGTTCCGCAACGGCAGTAGCTTCCGCAGTAGCCTCGGAAACAGTGGGTGCGCGAAACCTACTACTGCTGCGGAGGCTGCTGTGACTGCGGCGCCTGTTGCGGCGTGGGTGCCTGTCCCGGTTCCGTCTTCTTCTCTTTCTCCTGCACGCCGTACGACGAATATTGCCCCACCGGTTTCTTCAACCTCACAACAATCTCTGTCTCCGGCTTTTTGATCTCGTAATCTTCGCCGAACGTCTGGAATCCCGGTGCCAGCACCTGCACCCGAAGCTGCCCATACGGAATGCCATCGATCCAAGTCTTGCCTTCTTCATCCGTCTTCAATTCCATGCCGCCCATCGACTGCTTGCCGTTCTTTCTCACCGGATGCAGCACCACTGCCGCATTCTTCACCGGCTTCCCATTCGTGTCGCGCACCACCACGAACCGCATATTCGACATCGGCCCTTCATCCTCATCCTGAGCCCACGCACAAACGCCGCCCAAGATCGTGCCAAGCGCGATCACCAACGCCAACCCAACCGCAAATCTCTTCATGCCAACCATTTTATGTGAACTGTAGTTTTCAATCACGCGATGACCCACTCACCCGACGCTCCAATCACCCGATGTCCCTATCATCCGATGTCCCGATCTTCACCTCAGTCCCCTCACCACATAAGCCACCGTCAGATCCTGGAAGTACTGATACGCGTATGCGCTCCCATCACTTGAAAAATGCGGAGCCGCTCCCGTCACCCCCGCACCCAGTTCCGTTCCAAATGTCTTCCACAATTCCATTTTCCCGCTTGCCACATCCACCCGATATAAGCTCGGCGCTCGATCCACCTTGTGGCTCGCCAACACATAAAGCGAAGTCCCGTCCGGCGTCCACCCCGCCACCCGCCAGTTCCCATCCAGCTCGGGAACCTGTTGCAATCCTCCACCTTCTACCGACAACACCGCCCATTTCCCATCCGGCCCACGGACCGCTGCCCGTCGCCCGTCCGCGGAAACGGCTGTCCCCGCAATTCCTTCCGGCGTGATCGGTTTCGATTCTCCGCTCGCCACATCGATCAAATAATCTCGCACCCCATGCCCCGGCTCAATGCCCACAGCCAGCAGATGCTTGCCATCAGGCAGGTAGCGAACCCGGTCATAGCTGATGCTGTCATGCGTCAGTTGCCGAGTCTCGCCCGCTCCCGTCGGCACGATGCTCAATGGGCCCTCCTTCGCCGGCTTCGTGATCACCCATTTGCCATCCGGCGAAATCGCCTGCGCCACGCCTTCTCCAATCCTCACTGGCGGCGACCCATCCATATTCCGCAAAAAAACCGTGTAATTCGGCCCGCCCCCATCTCCCTCCTCCTCAAACAGAACCTGGTTTCCGTCCCGGCTGATGTCCCGCAGCTCCGCCCATCCCAGCCATCCCAGTTCCCGCTCTTCTTTCGCTCCCGGCCCCATTCCACGAATTCCCAGCCGCGTCTGGTGCGTTATCGTCAGCGCCACTCCGTTTCGAATGTCTTGCAGCCACATCCCTCCCGGCACGTTCGCAATCGTCCGCGCTTTTCCCGAGAGGCTCACCCCATGCAGGTTCTGCGCGCTGCCATTGCTCGTAGCTGTAAACCAGATTTCATCCCCCTTCGGCGACCAGACCATTCCCTCCTGCGAAACCCATCCCGATGACAGCTTTTTCTCATGTCCATCCGGGTCGATTACCGCCACCGATCCCAGGTCATCTCCCGCCGTGTTCTCGTGATCGGCGAATGCCACCCACTTCCCATCCGGCGAAATCTTCGGCGTACTGATCCAATTAATGCTGTCCAGCAAAACCTTTCCCACCGGATACTCCAGCCGCCAATGCCGGTTTTCGGGCACGAATCGCACCACCGCCATGTGCTCCCCATCCGCCGCCCAGTCCGCATCCTGCACATTGTCGAGCACCTCTCGCGGCGTTCCTCCACTCAGCGGCACCCGCGCCAGCGTCCCCGACCGCGAATACCCCCCCAAATACACCGCGTTCTCCAGGATCGCCAGTTCTCCACTCTTCGAAATCGACAGCAGATCCGCATCCTTCAACCCCAGCTCGCGCGCACCGTGCTCATCCGTGCGTGACATGTACAGCTGCTTTTCGCCCCCATCCCATTGCGCGGAGTAAACAATGCTTCCATCCGGCGTGAAACGCGCATTGCCCATCGACCCCGTCCGAAACGTGATCTGCTGATACTCCGCCAGCGAAGTCTTCACGCTTGCGCGCCCAACCCACCAAGCGACTCCCGCCGCCGCGATCACCAGCGCCACGACGACCGGGAGCCCGATTGGGTGCCCCATCCAAGCTCCGCGTGTCCGGGTTTTTTCTTCCTCCTCAACTGGGCCGGCATCCACTCCAACCACCACCGCCTGCGCGCTCGTCCGCGTTCCCGCCGAACTATCCGACAGCGCCTCCAGCGCGAACGCCACATCGCCCGCCGACTGGAACCTCCGCCCCGGATTCTTCTCCAGGCAATGCCGCACGATCCGCTCCAGCGGCAGCGGAATATTCCGTCCCGTCTCCGCCAGTTCCTGCGGCTCTTCCTTCAGGATCGCGCTCATCGTCTCCGCCGGCGATTCCCCATGAAACGCGCGCTTTCCAGAAAGCATCTCGTACAAAATCGATCCGAACGCGAAAATATCCGCCCGATGATCCGCCGCCTTCCCGCGCACCTGCTCCGGAGACATGTATCCCGCCGTCCCCATCACCTGCCCCGGCTCGGTGTTCACCTGCGCCGTCAGCGTGTCGCCGCCGCCCTCGCTCGTCGCCTCCGGCCGCGTCAGCTTCGCCAGCCCAAAATCCAGAATCTTCACTCGCCCGTCTTCGGTAACAAAAATGTTCTCCGGCTTCAAATCGCGATGCACGATCCCTTTGTCGTGCGCCGCCGCCAATCCCCGCGCCGTCTGCAGCGCGCAATCGATCACCTTCCGCACCGGCATCGGCCCGTTGCGGATCAACTCCCGCAGCGTCGTCCCCTCCAGCAGCTCCGACACAATATAAGGAGCGCCGTCGGCCTCGCCAATATCGAAGATCGAAAGAATGTTGGGATGGTTCAGCGCCGCCGCCGCCCGCGCCTCCTGCGTAAAGCGCTGCAACCGGTCCGCATCCGCCGAAAAGGACTTCGGCAGCACCTTGATCGCAACCGTCCGGTTCAACCGCGCATCCCGCGCCCGATACACTTCGCCCATGCCGCCCGCACCCAGCAGCGACTCGATATCGTAAGGTCCAAGCTTGGTGCCGGCATTCAGTGTCATGGGAAAGTGTGAGGCAGTGAACAAATAAACCCGAGGCTGAGGATTATATATCGGAACAAGCGGCGAGGAAGGGAAGGGCACGAGTTCACTCGTGCCGACACGCCCGCCGAAAAATGTCTCGGCGCTTCAGCGCCTGAGGTGCCGAGATTCAACTCCAAATGGTTCAACTCTAAATGAAAGAGCCGCGAAGCCAGGTTCGGCAATCGCGGCCCTCGTAAATCTAATCATCACCAGGTTTGGTTTTAAGCTAGTAGCTCGAAGCTAAAAGCTCCCTACGATACGCACAAATTCTCCAGCGCCCTCTGATCCCGAATCAACAACGTGGCCCCGTGTAACTCCACCACCCCTCGCCGTTTGAAATCACCCAAAATCCGAGTCACCGTTTCGCGCGACGAGCCAATCAGCTGTGCCAGTTCTTCATGCGTCAAAGCCAGTTTCATCCGTATTACGCCATCGCTCACTCGGCCCTCAGCTGACCACTGCAGGAGGAGACGCGCCAGCTTCCCCGGGACCGAATGGCAAAGTCCTATCGAGCGAATTACGTCGTAAGCCGATTGGCAATCCTGGCTCAGGTGCTGCGTCGCCCGCAGGCACGCATCTCCGTGCGTTTTCAAAAATCTCAAAAACTGATCGCTGCCGATGTAAGCCAGCTGGGAGGGCTGCAAAGTCTCTACCGTCAGCTCATAAGCATGTCCCGTAACCACCGATTGCAGTCCCAGCACCTCACCCGGATGCGCTATCTTCACGATCAGCGTCTTGCCATCGGCGTTGGTCGTCATCAACTTCACGCGGCCCTGGCACACGATGTAAATCCCGCGTGCCGCTTGTCCTTCCATCAGCACCACCGCGCCTTCTGGATATGAACTGGTGTGCTTGATGCGGTTCAGATCATCTAACGTCCCCGACGATAATCCCGAGAAAAAACTATCTGGCCCCAACTCGAATTGCCGTACATCTTCAATAATCGGCAACCCATACGGTGAATTCGCTCTTGCTTGCGAGTCCGCCATATACCGGAATCCGGTTCCGCTGCTCCTCAGTGCTACCGTTGCCGTTGCCATAGTCTCTCTCTCCTGACTTCTTTCTGCTGCGCTTGATTGCGCGCTGTTGACCGCACCCTGCGCTTTGTCTATCGCAATGGGCATGCCAATCTCCAGTTGTAACGGGAATGCGACACTTGTATACCTCAAACCCCTTTAAATCAAGGACTTTTATGGGAAGTCGCGAGCCAGACCGCACGCCGCACTTCTTCCCAAGCCATCCCGCGCTGCGCCTTTTGCCACACGAATGCGTGATCTCCATCACTAAAAACTGTGAGTGATGAACAAAACTCTGTGATCTTAAGGAACCGAGCAGCCCCTAACGTCCCTGAATAAAGCACCTTGCCGGGAATGAACCCCGCGGAAGCGGCCTCGCATGTGCGCCAATTGTGACCCCTGCCCCCCGCCCGGCAGGCCTAACCCCGTTTTGGGCAATCCCTGAGGAGGGAAGCCTTAGCACGAAGGTCTAGGGTCGGGGTCCCAACCGAAAAGCGGCGAAGTGTGAGCAAGAATCGAAAATTAAGGGGATCTGAGAACTAAGAACAAGGAACTGAGAACTGGCAGCTGGGAACTGGCAACTGGCAAATAGCAACTCAGAAACTAACGTTCCTCCCTGCTCCAAACAATATCCTCATTATTCCGCCGATCGATCAGCGCCTCGACCTTTCCGTCCGTCCCGCGCCGAAACAGCGTCCGCCCTTCGACTCCCTTGCGAAAGAAAATCCCCTCTGCCTCCGGAATCAATTCCTGTTTCGTCCGCTCTCCACGCTGAAAAAATAAATGCCCATCCAGCAGCGAAACCGTCACCGTCTTTCCCGGCGCAGCCTCATAAGTCCCCACATATTCCGGATACTTCTTCACATCCGAAACCCCCGGCGCCGGATCCTCGTAGTACCGCAAAACCTGCCCCGCCACAATCTGCCAATCCGCCCCGCGCCGCATCCACGTATCCGTCTCGTGATACCGCGCCTTCATCTCCTGCCCGTAAGCAATCTCGGTCTCATCCAGGTCATAGCTGAGAATCGCAACACTTCCCTCAATATGACTCTTCACGTTCTCCACCTTAATATTCCCCGAGTACCCCGCCGGCAGCGGCACGATCCCCGCCACCAGCGCCTCTTTATTCATGTTGTTGCCCTTCTCATCAAAGAACAGGCAATCGTCGGCAAAGTAAGCCTTCCAAGGACGTCTGTCCCCGCCCGCCACCGCATCCACCAGCTCCTGTGTCCGCCGGACAAGTTCATCCTGCGTAATGGAAGCCCCGCTCGGCCTCCGATAACACCCGCCAACAAACAATAAAAGTCCATTAATCAATAAGATACAAAGAATCTTCATAGAGAATTCCTTAGTGACGCTCAGTGTCCTTGGTGGTTATGCTATTCATTGTCACACCTCGAGCGCTCCACGACTTGACAATTCCTCACTCACATCTTAGAATTAGCACTCGTTGAGATTAAGTGCTAACAAACCAGCATCAATCCCAAAACATATTCTGAAAGGAGCACCAACCATGGCTACAAAGTTTACTCCCCTGCACGACCGTATTCTGGTCCGTCGTGTAGAAGAGGCTGATACCACCCGCGGTGGCATCATCATCCCCGACTCCGCAAAAGACAAGCCGCAGGAAGGCGAAGTCATCTCCGCCGGCAAAGGCAAGATCAGCGAAGAAGGCAAAGTCCGCCCGCTCGACGTTAAAGAAGGCGACCGCATCCTCTTCGGCAAATATTCCGGTACCGAAATCAAGCTCGACGGCGAAGACTTCATCATCATGCGTGAAGAAGAAGTTCTAGGCATCATTACCGGCGCAGCCAAAGCAAAAGAGACCGCCGGCAGCCGCAAGTAATGCCGTTTAGCGCGTCTGAGCGCGCTTGGCGTCATCCCGAGCGCGAAGTTTGCGCGAAGGATCTCTGTACTAGACACAGGAATTTCCGCTCACCGGTGACCGGTCACCGATTTCAGACAGACATTCCGCAGGCCGCGAGCCTGCACACATTCGAATAGGAGCATTCAACATGGCAAAGCAAATCATTCACGGAGAAGAGTCCCGCCAGGCCATTCTCCGCGGCGTCAACATTCTCGCCGACGCGGTGAAAGTCACTCTCGGCCCCAAGGGCCGCAACGTCGTCATCGAAAAGAAATTCGGCTCGCCGACCATTACCAAGGACGGCGTCACCGTTGCGAAAGAAATTGATCTCAAGGACGCGCAGGAAAATATGGGCGCGCAGATGGTTCGCGAAGTCGCCAGCAAGACCAGCGACATCGCCGGCGATGGCACCACCACCGCCACCGTTCTCGCCCAGGCAATCTTCCGCGAGGGCGTCAAGACCGTCGCTGCCGGCGCCAATCCAATGGCTCTCAAGCGCGGCATCGAGAAGGCCGTCACCGCCATCTGCGGCAGCCTCGACAAGGAAGGCAACCGCAAGCCCGGCGAACTCGACAAGTTCTCCAAGCAGATCCAGGGCGACCACATCGCTCAGGTCGGCACCATCTCCGCCAACAACGACGAGACCATCGGCAAGATCATCGCCGAGGCCATGAAGAAGGTCGGCAAGGATGGCGTCATCACCGTCGAAGAAGCGAAGACGCTCGAAACCCAGCTCGACGTAGTCGAAGGCATGCAGTTCGACCGCGGCTATCTCTCTCCCTACTTCGTCACCGATCCCGAGCGCATGGAATCCGTGATGGAGAACGCCTACATCCTCATCCACGAAAAGAAAATCTCCAGCATGAAGGACCTGCTCCCGTTGCTCGAGCAGATCGCCAAGAGCGGCAAGCCGCTCGTCATCATCGCTGAGGACGTGGAAGGTGAAGCGCTCGCCACTCTCGTCGTCAACAAGCTGCGTGGCACGCTGCAAGTCGCGGCCGTCAAGGCTCCCGGCTTCGGCGATCGTCGCAAGGCCATGTTGCAGGACATCGCCATCCTCACCGGTGGCAAGGCCATCACCGAAGATCTCGGCATCAAGCTCGAGAACGTTCAGGTCAGCGACCTCGGCTCCGCCAAGAAGATCACCATCGACAAGGACAACACCACCATCGTCGAAGGCAAAGGCAAGCACAACGAGATCGAAGGCCGCGTAAAAGAAATTCGCAGCCAGATCGACAAGACCACCAGTGACTACGACCGCGAGAAACTGCAGGAGCGGCTGGCGAAGCTGGTCGGTGGCGTTGCGGTAATTAAAGTTGGTGCCGCCACCGAAACCGAAATGAAAGAGAAGAAAGCCCGCGTCGAAGACGCCATGCACGCCACCCGTGCAGCCGTGGAAGAAGGCGTAGTCCCCGGCGGCGGCGTAGCGCTCGCGCGTTGCGTCCCGGCCCTCGACAAGCTGAAGCTGGAAGGTGACGAGCAGATCGGTGTCAACATCGTGAAGCGCGCCATCACCGAGCCTCTGCGCCAGATCGTCGAAAACGCCGGCGAAGAAGGTGCGGTTGTTCTCGGCAAGATCAACGACTCGAAAGATCCGAACTTCGGCTACAACGCCCAGTCCGGCGAGTACGAAGATCTCGTCAAAGCAGGCGTCCTCGATCCGACCAAGGTAGTGCGCACCGCGCTAACCAACGCCGGCTCCATCGCCAGCCTAATGCTCACCACCGAAGCCCTGGTCTCCGAGATTCCCGAAAAGAAGGAAGCTCCAATGCCAGGCGGCGGACACGGCGGCGGCATGGGCGATATGTACTAACCACGAAACCACGTAGGGACAGCCGCCCTCGGCTGTCCAGCCGAGCGAATGCTCGGCAGAAGCAACGAAGACGCCCCGTTCAAGCCATGCTTGGGCGGGGTTTTCTCTCCTCACTCATTTCCACATTGTCATCCTGAGCGAAGTGAAGTAAGCGCAGCGAGTCGAAGGACCCCTACGTCCTCCACGCACCCGAATCACATACAGGAATTCTCCCGTTTCTTAGCGCAGGCAGTCCGAAAAAGTTAGCCGCTTCTCGGCGAGCGAGATCACTCTCGGCGATCAGCATTGATCGTCAAGGTTAATGTTTTTTTCGGTCGATTGACTTGGAGCAAACTCGGAATCCCCGTCATAATTGATCCAGCACTGTGCTGCGCCATGCGTATTCCCATACCAGGTTGAAGTCCAGATGGCCTCGCCGTTGGTCAAAGTAAACGGCATTTGACCGCGCCATCCTACCCAGTTACACGCGACATACACCTGCTCGCCATCCTGTATCTTGCCATCTTTCGATGTGACCTGCATTGTGAATGTGATCTGGGCAGGAGTGCACACCGAATTGGGATATATCTTGAGATGTGACTCGGTTGGATAGCCATTGTTGCCATATCCTGAGAGCGAAACCGAGACAGACCCTTGGCCTGCGCCGTCTGTATAATTGAAAGTTAGCGAGCCGGTGTCAGTTTCAAGGCCAGCTGGAATATAGGTCACATCGACATTGCAATGCGTCCCTGGTTTGACGCCTCGCCCGCACTTGTTTACTGGCATGGCAAACGGCCCGGTGATGGATTCAGTAACCGTGAGACTTGCGTTTCCCGTATTCTTAAAGGATACGTTGATCGCCTTGCTTGTGTAGCCTACGGGAACCCCGCCAAAGTTTATTGAGTTGGGATCAACCGCCTGACTGTGGAGGTTCGTGAGAGCTGACAGGAAAAGCAGGATTGCGGTAGCAATAATCGACTGTGACTTCATGACACTAGCCTCCAGCCGCAGAAGTTTACCGCACTTCACCGCTCGCGTCCAAGAAAATGCGGGGACAGATGGGACATTCACCAATTTTCTTGAGGCCGATCGCCATGCCGCCTGCCCCGCTCATCGCGCTCTTTGCAATGAGTGGGATTCCACCACCGCCGCCGCTTCTGGTCGGCACAGAGATCCACCGCTGCGTTCACGCAGATACCAATCCTGATCCACCGAGCGACCACAACTCACCCCCACCTACACCGCTTTCCTCGCTCCGCAATTTGCGCTAACATTCCCCAATCCTCCCTTCATAAGGAGCGCCCCCGGATGAAGCTCAGTGAAGCAATCCTGTTAGGTAGTACGGTCGTCGCCCCCAAGGCAGGATCTATTCGGTTCTCCCGCGAAAACGCCGGATGCGCTCTGGGCATGGCGGCCATCGCCACCGGGTGCACTTTCGTTAAACCTCTTCGCCAAATCCCCGCTAAGGACCTCCGCACCGTCAACGTGGAGAATATCTGGGGGCTATGGCTGCTACGCCCCGTCGTCCGCCCCTGCGACTGCCGGACGCCGATCACGCTGCGCGGTCTGCGTCTCGGGCAAATCATGGCCTATCTGTCCGACCGATCCGCTCCTCTGCCCCGCGACATGCGCATCAAGGACATCATCGCCCACCTCTTCGACCACCACGTGATGGTGAAAAAGAACTGGACTCTTGATCAGCTTGCGGCTTGGGTCGAACGCTGGGAGCCCAACAGCTACCCTCAAGCAATGCCCGAGGCGGACACGAATCGAATACCTCGTGTCCAGCCACAAAGCGTGGACCCCGACGACGGCGCGGAATGGCTAAGAACCCGCCAGGCCTTCGAGAAGAGGAAGGCGAACGTCCCGGAACCGACAGGCTACCGCAAACGCCCCAGAGCAACCTCCTGGGAGCAGAAGCCAAAATCAAGTTAAAACAGATCCGGGCAAACGCAGCCGCCTGGCATCATCAATAACCGCATCAACCACCCAGACGCGCGCACGTCCCGCCATAGCACACCGTGTCAACCCCCATTTGACCCTCCAGAAATCCCCGAACCCCTTTCCTTTCTTGCCCCTAAACAGGATGTACGTACAAATCTGTCTTCCAATAAATATTTTCTTCGCCTCGCATTCGCCTAAGCAGGCACAAAAACCAGCATCATCTCCCTCCCAATATAAGAATGTCTCCCAGGCATGGCCACTTATTACTTGACTTAGGCAAACGATCTCTTACCTAATGGAACTATATGCAATGTTATAGCAGCGTCATAGACGGCCGGAACCACGGCAGATAGGTTGGTAATCGGCTAAGTCCAATCAAAGCCGTACTTTACCCATAACTCTTGTGTTAGACGTACTTTGCAGAAATGGAACGCCTAACTCATTGATTCCAATATACCAAGGGGGAGGGGGTAGGGGTAACTGAGAGCCGATAACTGATAACTGAGAACCGAGAACTGAGAACCAGCAACTAGCAACTCACGGAGCCACAATGGCACTCTTCGACGCACCACGCTGTCAGCACACCAAGTCCAACGGAATCAGGTGCGGCTCGCCCGCCCTCAAAGACAATCTCTTCTGCCACTACCATCACCAATGCCCCACTGTTGTCTTCGACTATCATGGCGGTTCCTTCGCCAACTACGCTGAATCGGAACTAAGCTTGCCGGCTTTCGAGGACGCCCACTCCATCCAGTCTACCGTCCATAAACTCGTTGAATTCATGCTCAAGCACAGAATCGAAGATCGAAAGGCTGCACTCATTCTTTATGCCCTGCAAATTGCTTCCTCCAACCTCAAACGCCTTGAGCGCGAACTTGCCAAACCGGAAGAAGTCGTCACCGAGCTGCCCTTCGACCCGGTGCGCGCATTCCACGAGGAACGGGAGCGGATTTGGCAGGCCAAGCACGCCGAGTTTAATAAAGCCCATCCGCCCGATCCATCACCCGGCACTCCCGAAAACACCCTGCCTTCATCCGGAGGTGTTGGCGGAAACTCATGAACCACCTGCCCCGCGTGGCCGAACTACAGCCTTGTCGATCGCGGAATACCTCCGCCCCCCCCGCAGGCGCCCGATCATCCGCCGCGCCCGAGGCAACCCTTTCCTACCGTTGGAATCGTATACATTAGAGCTAGAACTTCGGAGGCCACGCTTCATTTTTACTCTGTGTTATAGTGTCAGCAATTGGTATAAGTTGACTGACGGCGGAATGATCTTCTCCAAAAATCCACGCACCGATGGGATTGGCTGGCGGCGAGCGCTGATTTTTGTGGCCATTTGTTCGCTCGCGCTCGGCGTGGCGACGCGCTTTTCCGTATCTGTCAGCGCGCAAGGTCATGGCGTAAAGTCCATGGACCTGCGGTCCGGTGGCAACAAGCAACAGCATCTCGACCAAGATCACGTCGTATTCGCCGCGCCGGTCGTCACCTCCTCCGCGGCAATTCGCATCGTCCTTTACTCCAGCAGTATCCCTCCCGAGCCCCCATGTTCGCAGGAAGCGTCTAGCCCCGTCCTTTTAAACCGGCCACCGCCGGTCTCCGCAAGCGTATTCATCTAGTTTTTTCTAAAATCTAGCTTTCTCTAAATTGTCCGGGGTACCAGATTTCGAATCTTATTTGGGTCCAGGTTGTGTTTTGCGCGGAGTAAGTTCCGTTCAGAACAGATCTCGGTACTTACAAACGCTTCGGAGTTGAGTTCTTTCGCAAAGGATTCAAATGGCGAACGAGCCGCTTATCGATGAGCACGTTCTGCGTGCTCTGGCGCAGATCGAAACATGCATGGTGTCGAATGCGATTGAAACCTTCGACGTGCGCTTGCGCAACTCAGGTTTCGCGGACGCGCGTATTCGCTGCATGTTCGAGGACTTTCCGCCGATGGTTGGTTTTGCCGCGACTGCGCGCCTTCGCGCGGGCGAGGCGCCGATCGCGGGACGCATTTACCACGAGCGTTCGGACTGGTGGAACAGCATTCTATCGATTCCCGCGCCGCGCATCGTCGTGCTCGAGGATATGGATAAGCCTCCCGGTCTCGGCGCATTCCTCGGCGATATGCACGCCGCGATCCTGCGCGCTTTGGGTTGCGTCGGATTTGTCACCGATGGCGCGGTTCGAGAGTTGCCAAAGATTCGCACGTCGGGCTTTCCGGTATTTGCCGGGAATGTCGCCGTTTCACACGCTTACGCTCACATCCTCGATTTTGGAGCGAAGGTGAAAGTGGGCGGACTGGAAGTAAGTCCAGGCGACCTCTTGCATGGCGATCGTCACGGAGTGTTGACCGTGCCGAAACAGCTTGCAGCGGAGATTCCCGCCGTCGCTACCAGACTGCAACATGAGGAGCAGAGGATTATCGAGTTTTGCGAGTCAGATCGATTCTCGATAAGCGAGTTGCGGCAGACGATGAAGAATCCGCATTAGTCGTGGATCAGCGGATGCCAGGTGCGGAGTGTCAAGCCTTGAGAGACAAACACAGCAGCTGTGATGATCCGATCGATGATCCGATCGCGGTGAGCCCGAGACGAGCGGGCGCGCCGCGTTGGCGAATAGTGACGCGACGACTGACCATTGGCCTCGCGGCAACTCTAGCCATCGGATTGGCCTCCTGCTCCAGCGGCACCAACGCCCGGGCGAACGCCGACAGTGAGTTGACCGTGGGTGTAACTAAGGTTGAGAAGAAGACTCTGAGCCGTTACGTCACCTTATCGTCCGAGTTAGTGCCGTTCCAGGAGATTGACGTTTATGCGAAGGAATCCGGCTTCGTGCAGAAGCTCAACGTCGACTACGGAACTCATGTGAAGCAAGGGCAGGTCATGGCGGTGCTGGAGATTCCCGAGTTAGAGGCGCAGATGGAAGAGGATCGAGCCGAGATCAGGAACTCCGCCGATCAGGTGAACCGCGCGGAGCATGAATCGAAGCGATATGAGGCGCAGTACAATGCGCTGCACCTCGAATATACCAGGCTCAACGCGGTATTCCAGAACCAGCCTGGAATCGTGGCCCAGCAGGAAGTGGATGATGCGCAGGGCAAGGATCTGGCCGCTGCCTCACAAGTCGACGCAGGAAAGGCCTCTCTCGAGGCCGCGCAGAGCCAACTCGCAGCATCGAAGGCGAAGCTTGCTCATGATCAGACGTTATTCGACTACTCCAGGATCACGGCGCCCTTTGCGGGAGTAGTTACACAACGTTACGCCAACCTCGGAACACTAATTCAGGCCGGAACGAATTCCAGCACGCAGGCCATGCCGCTCGTGAAGCTGTCGCAGGATGATCTTTACCGGCTGGTCATTCCGATCCCTGAGTCTTATGTGCGTTACATCCATGTGGGCGAGCCGGTGAACGTGAATGTTCCTTCGCTCAATCGTACCTTTCCCGGCAAGGTAGCCCGTTTCTCGGAGGACGTGCGGGAGGATACCCGGACCATGCACACCGAGGTCGACGTTCCCAATCCGCAGCGGGTTCTGGTGCCAGGCCTTTATGCCGAGGCCGAGGTCGGACTCGAGCATCGCGACGACGTTCCGGTCGTGCCGTTGCAGGCGATCGATCATGAGGGCGGCAAATCCACGGTCTTCCTCGTCGACAGTAACGGGGAGATTGAAGACCGGCCAGTTACTTTGGGGATTCAGACCGCGTCTGACGCTGAAGTAATGTCCGGGTTGAACGCGGGTGAGATGGTGGTTGTAAGTGATCGTAGCGGACTTAGGCCGGGTCAAAAAGTCCATGCGCAGATCGTGCCAATCATGCGCAATCAGGGGGACACGCAGGAATAAACAAACCGCGTGGCGCACGCGCTAAACCACGCGGAGCAGGGAACGGGTTAGGGCAAAAAACGATGTCTGGTTTCTCCATACGCAATCCGTATTTCATTGTTGTGATCTGCCTGGCACTGGTGGTGGTTGGTATGACCAGCCTCAAGCAGATGCCGGTGGATTTGTTCCCAACGATCAATCTGCCGGAGGTCGTCGTGGCGACGTTCTATTCCGGCATGCCGCCGCAGGATATCGAGACCGATATCACCGATCCCCTCGAGCGTTTTTTCACGCTGGCCAGCGGCATCGATCACATGGAGTCGCGCTCCCTGCTCGGCGTCAGCATCATTCGCGTTTATTTTCAGCCGGGAACGAACGCAGACGCGGACGTAACCGAACTTTCGAATCTCGCCCTTGCTGACCTCAAGCGCCTGCCTCCCGGGACTTTGCCGCCCGTCGTCCTGAAGTTTGACGCGTCGAGTATGCCGGTCTGTCTGGTGACCCTGAAAGGCGACAATCTCTCCCAGACGCAGCTCCATGATATCGGTCAGTTTGCGATTCGAAACCAGATTGCGGTCGTCAAGGGAGCCGAGATACCGCCGCCCTTCGGCGGCAAGTATCGCCAGATTATGGTCTATGTGGATCCCTATAAGTTGGCGTCGCGGCAGCTTAGTCCCATGGACGTGGTCAATGCGGTCAATGACTCCAATCTCATCCTTCCCGCTGGTGACGTAAAGGTCGGACCCTACGATTATTACGTCTATTCCAACAGCCTCGTCAGCAACATGGACGAATTGGGCAAGGTTCCAATCAAAACAGACGGGACTTCCTGGGTTTCGGTGGATGACATCGGCGAGGCGAAAGACGCGAATCAGATTCAATACAACGTGGTGCGGGTCGACGGCCAGCGCTCCGTATATCTGCCGATCATGAAGCAAGGCGGCGACACGAATACGATCGCTGTCGTAAACGGTATCCGCGAGATGATTGGCCACCTCTTCGACATACCGAAACAACTGAAAGCCACGGTGGTGTTCGATCAGTCGGTGTTCGTGAAAGAAGCGATCAACACATTGCTGCACGAGGGTCTGCTCGGTTTATTGCTGACGAGTTTGATGATTCTGATATTCCTCGGCAGTTTTCGCGCGACCACCGCGGTTTTTCTCTCCATTCCGCTTTCCGCGCTGGCCACCTTCGTGATCCTCAGCCTGGGCGGCAGCACCATTAACACGATGATCCTCGGCGGCATCGCGCTGGCTTTTTCGCGCGTCATCGACAATTCCGTAATTTCGCTCGAAAACATTTACCGCCATCTCGAGATGGGCGCGATGCCGGCAGTGGCGGCCGAGGTCGGCGGCTCGGAAGTGAGTCTGGCGGTTCTCGCGGCAACGCTCGTCGATGTGGTGGATTTTTTCCCCGTCGTGTTTCTCTACGGAGTCGCGAAGTTTCTTTTCTCTGCCCTGGCCCTCGCGTTCTGTCTGTCCATGCTGGCGTCCTTCGTGGTGGCCATGACGGTGATTCCGCTCTTCTGCTCGCGATATCTGAAAGCTGTGCCACACGCCGCGCACCCGAGCGAGGCGGAAAACGAATACGAAATCGAGCCGACCGCGCCGGCGAGCCATTCCTGGTGGGATCGTTTCAATGCCGCATTTAACCGGGGCTTCAACCGCGTGCTTGATTTTTACGAGCACTGGGTGCGCCGCGCGGTGCAACGCCCAGGTTGGACGGTTGCAGCGCTGGCGGGTGTCTTCCTGCTCAGCCTCGGGATTTATCCTTTTCTCGGGGTGGCATTCTTCCCGCGAACCGATGCGGGCCAGTTCACCATCAATCTGAAAGTTCCGACCGGCACGCGCATCGAGAACACGGAGCAGTACGTCGCCAAGGTCGAGGATCTGATCCGTCATGAGATCGAACCGAAGGATCTCAAGATGATTGTCTCCAACATCGGCGTCGTACCCGATTTCTCCGCGCTCTACACCACGAATGCTGGCTCCTACACCGCAACCGTTCAGGTGGCGCTCAACGAGCCACACCGCATCAGCAGCTTCGAGTATATGGACCGGGTAAGGGAGAAGATTGGCGCGGACTACCCGGACATACGCACGTTCTTTTCGAGCGGATCGATGGTTGACGCGATTCTAAATACGGGCATGCCCGCACCCATCGACATTCAAGTCAGCAGCGCCAGATTACATGAGAGTTACGGACTGGCGCAGAACCTTGCCAGCCGTGTCCGCAAACTTTCCGGAGTGGGAGAGGTTTACATTCCGCAGGATTTGAATTATCCCGGTCTTCGCATGGATGTCAATCGCGTCCATGCCGCTGAGTTAGGCTTGAGCCAGAAAGACATAGTCGATAACGTCATAACAGCGCTTAATTCGAATACCATGATCGCACCCAATTACTGGGTCGATTACAAAACCGGCAATGACTACTTCCTGACTGTGCAATACAGCGAGAAAGGCCCGGGCGCGATTCGCAACTTCGAGGATCTGACTAACATTCCTCTTCGCGCTCCGAACTTGAAACACCCGACGATGCTTGACACGGTTGTGAAACTGCAAAACGTCGAGACCCCTACAGAAATTGATCACTATCAGATTCAGCGCGTCACCGACATTTATGTAACTCCGGCCGGCGAGGATCTCGGAAAGGTCGCGGACGAAGTGCAGGGCGTGATTCGCGACATGCACCTGCCCGACAATGTGCGCGTCAATCTTCGCGGAATGGTCACGGGCATGCAGGAATCGTTCCACAGTTTTGCTTTTGGGCTGTCTCTCTCGGTCGTGTTGCTCTATCTCATCCTGGTCGCTCAGTTCAAATCGTTCACAGATCCATTTCTCATCATGCTGGCGATCCCGATGGGATTTGTGGGGGTGCTGATCATTCTTCCGCTCACGCACACCACGCTCAATGTCATGTCGCTGATGGGATTGCTGATGCTCGTCGGTATTGCCGACTCCAACAGCATTCTGATCGTCGACTTCGCACATAACTTGGAACGGCAGGGACTGTCGCCGCTCGATGCAGTTATAACGGCCTGTCGTGTCCGCTTGCGTCCGATCCTGATGACCTCACTGGCAACGATTATCGGCATGATCCCGATGGCCATCAAGATGGGCACGGGATCGGAGCAGTATGCGCCCATGGCGCGCGCCATCATCGGCGGATTGACGTCCTCGGTTCTGCTGACGATCTTCATCGTTCCGGCGGCCTATCTGCTGGTTTACGGGCGAAAGAAGGAATCAGCCGAAGGCCCGGCCGCGGAGCCCGCGAAATGAGAGCGTTCCACGATCATCCGGTGGGAAGAGTTGCGGCGACGATCCTGCTTTCGACTGCGTTGGGATGTGCGCAACCTCCCGCCACCCAGCAGAGTCCGCAGCCGCTGCCGCCGGCTCCAACGCCGCAGGCACTCGCGGCAGCGCCGGCCGCGGCTTCCTTGTCCGGTAACATGCCGACTGCGCCAGTTACAACTCTAAGCCTGAAGGATGCCGAGTCGCTCGCACTCAAAAACAACCCTCAGATCTCTGCCGCACGACTAACCGCGTTGGCGTCGCGGCAAGTTACTCGCGAGCAGAGGTCTAACCTATGGCCGACGGTGACCGGAAGCATTACAGGTGTGGATGCGCAGGCAAACAGTCGAATCACAGCTGGCGCTCTGAACAACCCACTTATTTATAAACGCGCAGCCGGCGGCCTTACGGTCGACCAATTGATTACCGATTTCGGCCGGACCGCGAATCTGATTTCTAGCGCGAGTCTTGCAGCGAAAGCCCAGAATGAAAATGCAGTGGCCACGAAAGAGCAGATCCTCCTGGCTGTGAATCAGGCGTTCTTCAGCGCGTTGCAGGCGCAGGCGGTGTTAACCGTGGCGCAACAGACCGTCAAGGAGCGCCAGGCGGTTGCCGGCCAGGTAGGCACGCTTTATAAGAACAAGCTGAAATCGGAGCTCGACTTTAGCTTTGCGAGCGTGAACCTGGCGCAGGCACAGCTTCTGCTCCTCGATGCCCAAAGTAATGTGAATGCAACATTGGCGACGCTCTCCATGGTTCTCGGATTCCCCACCCAGCAGAACTTCCAGTTAATCGAAGAAGGAACTGCGAGTGCGCCGCCACCCGGCAATGTCGATGAACTGATTTCGCAGGCCTTTCTGGCGCGTCCTGAAATCCGTTCTCTGGAATTTCAATATCAGTCGGCGAAGAAGTTCGCGACTGCCGAACGTGACTTGCTCTTTCCTACGCTTCGCGCGCTGGGAGCGGTCGGCATCACGCCGGTGGGCAATCCGGTGGTTGCCCCCAGCGGCGACGCCTTCAATAACACCTACGCCGCGGTCGGCGCCGATATGGAGATTCCACTCTTTAACGGCTTTCTCTTTACCGCCCGGGCCAAAGAGGCGAGTTTAAGGGCGCAGGCAACCGATGAACGCCTCCGCGATATGCGCAACTTGATTTCGCGTGACGTTCGAACCAGTTGGCTGAACGCCAACACTGCATATCAGCGGCTTTCCGTCGAGCAGCAACTGCTCGATCAAGCCAAACTGGCGCTTAGTCTGGCACAGTCGCGTTACAACCTTGGACTTAGCTCGATCGTCGAACTTAGCCAGGCGCAATTGCAGGAGACGCAGGCCGAGATAGGCTATGCTCAGGCCGGTTATGATTATCGGCTAAGTCTTGCTGTGCTCACTTATGAAACAACAGGGATTTAAGCTTGCGGAGAGGATGGCTGCGCAGTGTATCGATGCGGCGCAGCGGTTAGAAAGATAAAATCCCTCGGCCGAGTCCAACCAGGTATCCAGGGCCGAGGGACTGTGAATCGCTAAGGCGTTTCGTTACGGGAGATAGTAACGGAACGACGTCATGAACATATTGTCGACGCCGTGCGGCGCCGTGTAAATCGTGGTTGGACTGGTGGCGAATGTTCCATCCCACGCGTTCCGGGCCACATAGGAGTATTGCGGACCGAATTGCAATCTTCCATGCGGGCCTTGGTGGACGCGGATCCAGAAGCCGAAGGTGCCTTCGATCAGGCTCTTGGTATCGACGCTGCAACTGCCGAGCGAGCCGAAGCCGAAGCCGTTGCCCGATCCCGGCACTGTTTCAGTGTAGCAACCGGTTGTCGCCAGGCTCGGAACGCCATAGCCCACTTCCTTGCCGGAAATCGGGTCGGTCGACCACCGTTTCTTTGCGTACTCCTCGCCGCCATTCAGGTAAATATCGAAGCGAGGGTAGTGCACTTCGAGCGTGGCCAAGCCCTGCTCGCTGCGGAGGAGTGCCAACGTCCCATCGGGATTGACAGTCGAATCTGGCAAGCCGCCGGTGCCGTAGCGACCAACGCCGCGACCTTCCAGAGCGTGCAGTCCGAAGTCAATGTGATGGGCAATCGTGAACCGGCCGTTAGCGCCGATACCGCCGCCATTGTTGGACGAGTTATAGGCGCCAGCTGGATTGGTTCCGTAAACCCCGTTGCAAATCGGGTTGCCGGTAGCCTCCACGCAGGGATAAACCCGATCGCGGAAGCGGCTTCCGATCGCGAAGACTTCCCAGTGACCGAAGCCGGGTTCGAGGGCCGCCTTGATGATGAAGTCCGGCGTGGCGTTGAACGAATAGTTTGCGAGGTTCGATCCGGTAGGTGTGCCGCCACCGTTATACAAACCGCTGCTGTTGCCGGGACCGCCCAGAGCAAAATTGGACGCGTTGTTGTGCGTCGTCAAGGTAGTCTGCGGATTTTCGATCGAGGCGCCGATCCAGAAGTGATTGTCGAAGTTGCGGACCAGCCGTACTCCCGCCTGCCGCGCCCAACTGAAGCCGACGGTATACTGCGGATCGATGGTCATCGGCAAAGCTTCCGAGCGGTTGTCCATGCCCTTCTTGGTTTCTGTCACCAGGCTCCACATCTGGCCGCCAGTGAAGGTCCAGTCGTGGGACGCAATCTGCGCCCACACCTGCCGTTGACGCAGCGTGTAACTGTTGCTCTGGTTGTTGTTCGAGGTTATGCCGGCGGAGAGGAAGTCGGCTTCGTAGTAGCCGCTCATCTTCAGGTCGGGGGTTATGTGGCCTTCGGCGAGCATCGAGATTCTGGACTGACGGCCGGAATAGAAGAACTCCGAAATCGCGTTTTGGCCGCTGCCGGGGAAGTTCACGCTGTTAAACGGAGTGTTGATATCGGCTCCGAGGGCGCGAGTACGGTAAACCGACTCAGCCGCCAGAAAGCCGCCCGGGGTGATGTTGATACCCTTGTAGTGAATGGTCGTCGGGTTCTCGACCGTATCCTTAAACGTTTTTTGGGTTTCCTGAAGACTCATGGCGACACTGGTCGCGCTGGTTTTCAGATCCGTGACGTCGCTCTTAAGCGAGGAGACAGTTTGCTCCTCATTGGCGGTTTCGGAAGCTGCCGCGTCGGCCTTGGCCTGCGCTTGCGCAGCCGCCGCCTGGCTCTGGTCCAAACGGTTTTGGAGTTGCTGAATCTGTTGGTCGCGGCTCTGGACCTGCTGTCCTAATTGCTGAATTTGCTGCTGCTGTGCTTCGATGGCCTGTTTAAGCTCCATGAGCTGACTGGCAACCGTGGGCGCAGCCGGTTTCTTTTTCCTTGGGCTCTTTGCCGCACCCTCTTGCGGAGCGTCCGCGGCATACATGCTGCCCGCCAGCGCTATCGCCAGCGCTAACGCCAAGACTCGCTTCATTTTCATCTCCTGGGAACAGAAAAATTAGACAACTAGCACGGTGTGGTTTTGCGCACCATAATCCCTGACCTTCTACCGGGGGATCTCGAAACTGGGTTTTGGTACGAGCTTGATCGTAAAGCCGGGATTGTTAATAAGGCGTGAACGTCCGTTGAATATCCCGTTAATACCCTGCGGAGGTTGGCAGTATGATGTAAGTCACTGCAGGTTGCCGAGATATCGCTCTCCCGATTGAACTTCAAGGGGGTCAGTGCGCAGTTGGCCAGTGCAGCCAACTGGAGGCGTAGAGAATGCAGGTTCTGGTGGTTGAGGATTCCGCTGTCTACCGGCAGCTCATTGGAGGCCATCTCCGGAGCTGGGGCTTTGACGCCGTCATGGCCGAGACCGCGACCGAAGCGGCGCGCGTCTTGGGAACTCCTGGAGCGCCGAAACTCGTTCTTCTCGACTGGGTGCTTCCGGACATCGAAGGTATCGATCTTTGCCAGCACATCCGCGCCGCCGGTTCCGGTGGGCAGTATGTGTACATCATGGTGTTGACCGGCAAAGACGCGCGTCAGGATATGCTCGATGCGCTCCAGGCCGGCGCCGATGACTACCTGAGAAAGCCGTTCGACGAAGCGGAATTGAAGGCGCGCCTGCTCGTCGGCAAACGGATTCTCGAACTCCAGGAAGAACTCGTGGCGGCGCGCGAGTCGATGCGGGAAGCCGCGACCCGTGATTCGCTGACCGGGCTGTTGAACCGCGCAGAAATTTTCGCCATGCTGGAACGCGAACTGGAGCGCTCACGCCGCGAGCGCCGGGCCCTCTGCGTAATTCTGGCCGACATCGACCACTTCAAGAAGGTGAATGACACCGAAGGCCATCTTTTTGGCGACGACACGCTGCGCGAGATCGCGCGCCGCCTGCAGTCCATGCTGCGGCCCTACGACGGCGTAGGCCGCTACGGCGGCGAGGAATTTCTGCTGGTGATGCCGGCCTGCGATCTCGAGGGTGCCGTGCTGCGCGCCAATGAGTTGCGTCAGACGATTGCCGCCACCCCAGTGGTGGGCGGGGGAGTAAAGAAGGCGATCACGATGAGTTTCGGGGTCGCGATCTCAGAGTGCATTGGTGTTAAGGAAATGAAGGATCTGCTCAACCGCGCCGACGCCGCGCTCTATTTGGCAAAAAAGAATGGCCGCAATCGGGTCGAGCATGCGGCCGTTTCTGCTTGACACGGTTTTTGCCGAGACCGGGAAATGTCACCACTCGCCGGTGGTCAGATAGTGGTGAATGCCGCTGGCAGCCCTGCGGCCCGCGCCCATCGCAAGAATGACGGTCGCGCCGCCGGTGACGATGTCTCCCCCGGCGAATACACCTTTGCGCGAGGTTTTCTGGCTTATCTCGTCCGCTTCTATGTAGCCCTTTTTCGTGGTGGCCAGGCCGGGCGTCGTCGTCCGGATAATCGGATTTGCTGTAGTCCCTATCGCGATCACCGCGACCGATAGCGGTACCACATATTCTGATCCCTCAATCGGAACCGGCCGGCGGCGGCCCGAAGAGTCGGGTTCGCCGAGTTCCATTTTCTGGCAGCGCGCGCCCGCCAGCCAGCCTTTTCCGTCGTCGAGGAATTCAAGCGGTGCGGTCAGCACCTGGAACTCCACGCCCTCTTCCCTCGCGTGTTTTACCTCTTCCTTGCGGGCCGGCATCTCAGCTTCGCTGCGCCGATAGAGGATGAAAGCCTTGCCCGCGCCCAGCCGCAGCGACGAACGGATCGCGTCCAGAGCCGTATTGCCGCCGCCGATCACGGCGACGTTCTTTCCGCGGAAATCGACCATGGGCTCGTCAAACTTGGGGAACTCATAGGCGTGCATCAGATTGATGCGGGTCAGGAATTCATTGGCCGAGTAGACGCCATTCAGATGCTCGCCCGGAACGCCCATAAATTGCGGCAGACCCGCGCCTGTCCCGATAAAGATCGCGTCATACCCCTCTTCCTCGAGCAACTCGTCGACGGTGACGGTGCGTCCGACGACAACGTCGGTTTCGAATTCGACGCCCATGGCGCGCATGATGTCGACCTGCTCGCGGATGATTTTCTTGGGTAGCCGGAATTCCGGAATGCCATAGACCAGCACGCCGCCGATTTCGTGCAGCGCTTCAAACACATGCACCTCGTGGCCCTTTTGTACCAGGTCGCCCGCGGCCGTGAGGCCGGATGGCCCGCTGCCTACGATCGCGACCTTCTTTCCGGTGGGCGGAGCCTTCACAATCGTTGCCGGATCGAAGTGTTGCTGCTCATAGTCGGCGACAAAGCGCTCGAGATACCCGATGCCGAGCGACTCGCCTCGCTTGCAAAGCAGGCATGCGCCCTCGCAGTGATCTTCCTGCGGGCACACGCGCCCGGTAATCGCGGGCAGAACGTTATCTTCCCGAATTTTCGCCGCCGCGCCGAGAAAGTCGCCGTCGACGATGAGCTGCACAAAATCCTTCACCTTCACGCCCACCGGGCAATCCTTGGTGCAGGTCGGCTTCGCGCATTCGAGGCAGCGCAGCGCCTCCTGGCGCGCGAGTTCGGTCGAGTATCCGAGATTTACTTCAGTGAACAGTTTGTTGCGGACTTGCGCCGGCTGCTCGGGCATGTGCTGCCGCGGCATCTTGATGCGCTCTTTATTCGGTATGGGATTGTGCGATTTCGTCGGAGTCGACATTTACTTTCCCTCCCGCGTGCCGGCGACTTCCGGTTCATGATGAACCTCACCCGGCGCCTCGCCCGCGGCTTTCTGCTTCTCGTATTCGCATTTGTGCTTATATTGTTCGAGAGATAACTTCTCGGCGTCTCGATACATCGTGTTGCGCTGCACCAGAACGGCAAAGTCGACGCGGTGGGCATCGAACTCGGGTCCATCGACGCAGGCGAATTCGCTCTTGCCTTCGACCAGAACGCGGCAGCCACCGCACATCCCGGTGCCATCGATCATGATCGGATTCAAGCTGACCATGGTGTGAATATGTTCCTTGCGCGTCATCTCCGCGACCGCGCGCATCATCGGGATCGGCCCGACCGCCAGCACTTCGTCGATGCGCGTGCCATTCTCGATCAACTGCCGCAGCTTGTCGGTGACGAGTCCCTTGTCGCCGTAACTGCCGTCGTCCGTGGTCACGAACACAGTGTCGCTGACGTCGCGCATCTCGTTTTCGAGAATGACGAGGTCTTTATTTCGTCCGCCAAGAATCGTGATTACTCGATTACCGGCGCGCTTCATGGCGGCGGCGGTTGGATACGCCATCGCAGTGCCGACACCTCCGCCCATCACGACCACGGTGCCAAAGTTTTTGACCTCGGACGGCTTGCCTAGGGGCCCGACGATGTCCAGGATGCTGTGTCCCGACTCGAGAGAATTCAGCTGGGTTGTCGTCTTCCCGATCGATTGCACGACGATGTTGACCGTGCCCTTCTCGGGGTCTGAGCGCTCGATGGTGAGCGGAATGCGCTCGCCGTTTTCGTTGATCCGGACGATGACGAACTGTCCGGGGCGCTGCTTGCGGGCGATGCGCGGGGCTTCAATGGTAAAACGCTTGATTCCGGGGGCGATGAACTGAGCGGTGACGATTTTGAACACGGAGAACTCCGTAGAAATCCAAGGCTATTGTCCCGTGGCACTCGGACATGCGGATGTGATGTGAGTCACAGGCGAGTGTTCACACCCTTCAAAAGCCGGGGAATGCGCCCCGCGAAGGGCGAAAATGGTAGCCTTTTCTGAAGGCTGGACTGCTCCCGGAGCGCAACCAGTTGCTCATCATAGAACGCTGCTCTCTCATCTCATCGATCACATGGTCGTTGAAACTCAAATTCGAACTGAGGACTCAGGGGGTAGGATAGGCGCCCGCCCAGGCGATCTCTCGGCGGGCATCAAGCAACTCGCCCGCGAGGCCGGCTTCGAACTCTGTGGCGTCGCGCCCGTCCGCAACTTCGGCGAGTTGCAAGTCTTTCCGTCGTGGATCTCCGAAGGCCGCCACGGCGAGATGAAATATATGGAGGCGCGCAACGATGCCGGCGAACTGAAACGCGCCAGCCTCGCAAATGCCGCACCCTGGGCTCGCAGCGTGATCGTCTGCGCCATCAACTACAACACCGCGCAGCCGTACTCCACGCAAGTTGATCCGGTCGAAAGCCAGGGCTCGGGCTGGATTTCGCGTTACGCCTGGTGCCGCGAGGATTATCACGATGCGGTCCTTCGGCGGCTGCGAGCGGTGGAGGAGCAACTGCGAGAATTGCGCGGTGGATCCGGCAACCCGCAACCGGTGACCGGCGACCACCCGGAGACCCGCGCCTATGTCGACACCGGCCCGTTCATCGAGCGCGTGTTCGCCAAATATGCAGGCGTTGGATGGATCGGCAAGAATACCTGCGTCATCAACCAGAAGCTCGGCTCGTGGCTGTTTCTGGGCGTGATCCTCACGGCGCTCGAAATTTCTCCAGAACTCCCAGCCGACATGCCCGCTCCCGATCGCTGCGGCAGCTGCATGCGCTGCATTACGGCCTGTCCGACGCACGCAATCACCGCGCCCGGAGAACTCGACGCGCGCCTCTGCATCTCCTATCTGACCATTGAGAAGCGCGGCGAGATTCCCGAACCATTGCGCGCGGGGATGGGCCGGCACGTCTTCGGATGCGACATCTGCCAGGATGTCTGCCCGTGGAACCGCAAAGCGCCGGTTACCACGGCGGAAGAATTTCAGCCACGCGAGAAATTGGTTAACCCTCCGCTCGACTGGCTCGCGGAAATGCGGCCAGAAGAATTCCGCGCGAAGTTTCGCGGATCGCCGGTGCGTCGCGCAAAACTTTCGGGGCTGCGAAGAAACGCAGTGATCGCCATGGGCAACAGTGGTAACAAGAAGTTCCTGCCGGCCCTGCAAGCACTTTCCCACGACGCCGACTCAGCCGTCGCCGAACACGCGCAATGGGCGATCGCGAAGCTCTCGTAGAAACTGGCCTGCCTGGCCGTCGCCGGTGCTCTCCGCGAACGACGAACGGCGAATAGCCTTCAGCCAGGCGTGATCATAGCACCGATTTTCAACTACAATCCTGCCATGTTCCAGAGCGACTTACTTCAAGACAAGCGCATCCTTATTACTGGTGGTGGCACAGGCCTGGGCAAGGCTGCGGCGCAGCGTTTCCTCGAACTCGGTGCCGAGGTCTACATCTGCGGCCGTCGCGAAGATGTTCTGGCCGGGACTGAACGCGAGTTGCACGAGCGCACCGGTGGACGCATCCACGCGCTGCGCTGCGATGTCCGCGACGCAACTGCTGTCGAAGAGATGATCGCCGCCATCTGGGCTAACGGCCCGCTCGATGTCCTGATGAACAATGCCGCCGGGAATTTTCTCTCACGGACCGAAGATCTTTCTCTCGGCGCGTTTCAATCGGTAATCGGCATTGTCTTAATGGGATCGCTGCATGCAACTCTGTCCTGTGGCCGCCGCTGGCTGGCCGCCAACCGCAAAGCCGTAGTCCTGAACATCACCACCACCTACACGACCACCGGCTCCGCTTACGTCGTTCCATCCGCGGTCGCCAAAGCCGGAGTGCATGCCCTCACGCGTAGTCTCGCGGTCGAGTGGGGAGATCGCGGCATTCGCATGAACGCCATCGCGCCCGGCCCGATTCCCACTAAAGGAGCGTTCTCGCGTCTCTTGCCGCGCCCGGATCTGGAAATCGCCGCCAAAAAGCGCATTCCCCTCGGCCGCTTCGGCACGACCCAGGAATTCGCCGATCTCGCTGCCTTTCTCATCTGCGACGGCTCCGGCTACATCAACGGCGAAGTCGTCACTATGGATGGCGGCGAGTGGCTGCAAGGCGCGGGCGAATTTACCGCCTTAGGTCGCGAGTTGACCGAGCAGGAGTGGCAGATGATGCGCCCGAAGAAAAAGGGGTAAGTCCCGAAAGGCATTCCAATAGCTAAAGACTAGAGCCCAGACTGCAGGGGTGGAACTCTTGGCGTCGTCCTGCGCGCCAAAGGGCTGGAACCGCCGCAATCTGAGCTCTGCGATCTGGTCTCTAATAAACCGTCAGCGTCGTCGTGCCGTTCACGCCGTTCCAGCTGGCCATGATCGTCGTTGTCCCGGGCGCCACCGAACTTGCCAGCCCGCTGCTGCCGATCGTCGCCACATTTACGTTCGACGATGTCCAGCTCACCTCCGCTGTCAGGTTCTGCGTCGAGCCATCGCTGAAGTTGCCGGTCGCCGTGAAGCGCTGTGAAGTCCCAAGCGGAATGCTCGGGTTAGCGGGCGTGATCGTGATCGAGTCCAGGGTGGCGCTCGTCACAGTCAGCGTCGCCATACCCACTTGCCCGGCGAATAGTGCTGTGATCGTCGCTGTTCCGGCCGCGTTTCCGGTCGCCAGACCTTTGTTCCCGCCGCTATCGTTCACCGTCGCGACCGACGCGGGAGACGATGTCCACAACGCCGACTGCGTCAGGTCCTGTGTGCTGCCATCGGCGAACGATCCGATCGCCCGGAATTGGGTCGAAGTCTGCACCGCCACGCTTGCGGTGGAAGGCGTGATCTCTAAGGACGCCAGCGCCGACGATTCGACCACCACGGTCATCGATCCGGAGACCGACCCTTGCTGAGCGGTGATCGTTGCGGTTCCCATCGATTGCCCGGTGACCTGCCCGGCGGTCGTCACGCTGGCCACGTTCGTGTCCGACGAACTCCAGTTCACGGCATTATTAATCGTTTGTGTGCTGCCGTCGCTGAATGTTCCGGTCGCCGTCAAGCCGAGGGTCGACGCCGGAGCGAGGACCGCGCTCAGTGGCGTCACCGCGATCGAGACCAGCGTCGCTGAGCTAACCGTCAATGGTGCCGAGCCCGTCACTCCATCGAGCGAGGCGCTGATGTTCGCCGTGCCCGGCGCAACGCCCGTCACCACATTGGACGACCCGACACTGGCAACCCCCGGGTTGTCGGACGCCCATGTCGCGTCGCGCGTAATGTTCTGCGTGCTCGCGTCGCTGAACGTTCCTGTCGCAGTGAAAGACAGATTTGTTCCCGGCGCGATCGTCTGCCCCACCGGAGTGACCGAAACCGCAACGAGACTCGCATTCGTCACCGTGAGCGTGATCGATGCTGTCACCGATCCCACCGTGGCTGTAATGGTGCAGCTTCCTGGCCCCACGCTCTTTGCGAGTCCACTGTTGACGCCGATCTTCGCGACCGTGTTATCGGAGGAGGTCCACGTAGCCTGTGTGGTCAGGTCGTGAGTGCTTCCATCATTAAAAGTGCCGATCGCCGAGAACTGCTGGCTGGTAGTCACGGCAATCGTCGTATTTCCCGGCTGAATTGCCAGGGACGCGAGGTCGGCGGCGTTCACCGTGGCCGTAACGCTCCCGCTGATCGAGTCCAGCGTCGCCGCGATCGTCGTCGTTCCAAGATTGCGCGCCGTGGCCAGCCCGCTTGCGGTGATGCTTGCGATGCCAGTCTTCGACGAACTCCAGGTCGCCGTGTCCGTAATGTCCTGTGTGGTTCCGTCCGAGAATGTGCCCGTCGCCGTAAATTGCTGCAAAGTACCAAGCGGAATCGACGGGTTTGTCGGAGTTACCGCAATCGAGGTCACGGTCGCGCCCGTAACCGTCAATGTCGCGTTGGCAAAGATGTTGCCCGATGCCGCCGTAATGGTCGACGTGCCCGCTGCTACTCCCTGTGCCAGCCCGGGGGCGCCATTCACATTAATAGTGGCAACCGCCAGATTGCTCGAACTCCACTGCACCGAGCCCGTGACGTTCTGCGTGCTGCCATCGCTGAACGTGCCCATGGCCGCGAATTGCTGCGTCGTGTTTTGCGCGATTGACGGGGCTGCGGGCGTCACCGACATCGACTGCAGAACCGCGCTCGTCACGCTTACCGTCACGCCCGATGAGATGCTTCCTGAAGTTGCCGTCACCGTCGTCGACCCGAGTGCCACTCCGAGCGCCATACCAGCCGCGCCATTCGCATTGATGCCAACAATCGAGGTATTGCCGGACGACCACTGCACCGATGACGTCATAACCTGCGAACTGCCGTCGCTAAATGTTCCGGTCGCGGCCAGCTGTAAAGTTGTGCCAACGGGCAAAGAGGGATTCGCGGGCGAGATCGTCAGCGTCGTCAGCGCCGCTGCCGTGATCGTCACTGTCGTGTTGCCGCTTACGCCCGAAGCCGTCGCTGTAATCGTGGCTGAACCCAACGCCTTGGACGTCGCCATGCCGGTGCCGGAGATAGCGACCGCTGTCGGATTCGAAGAACTCCAACTGGCCGAGTTAGTCAGGTCTCGGGTGCTGTGGTCGCTATAGGTGCCAGTCGCTTTGAACTGCTGCGTAAGTCCAAGCGCGATCGAGGGCGCGCTCGGCGTGACTTGGATGGACTGCAGCGTGACCGTTTGTTGACCCGAGCTGGACGAGGAACCTCCGCCGCAACCCATGGTCACTGCCAATAACAACACCGGGAGACCAACCGCGAATAAGAGCTGCAACCTCTTCATGACCTGTTTCCTTTGGTCGCGTTCGACCAGAACCTGACTTTGTATTATTTCAGGGAAATATGCGTTATCGGCACTTCGGGGGAAAAACTGTCAATAGCGATATAGGTAACGGTGCAGTCAGCGTGCCAAACCCCGGCACGCTGCGGTCATTAACAATTCATTCATCTTTCAAGAGGATAGATTCAAAGCTGAGAGTAGGAGAAGTGTTGCGTTTTGTTTCAGCGCAAATCTTGTGTGTCAAAGTGCGGAAGACTTCCCACTTGAGGCTTGGACGTTCTGAAATGGAAAGAATTCCGTTTTCGGCAACGTGACCGAGCCCACCGCATCGCTCTGTATAGCGGTTGCCACCATCGGCGAAGGCCGAGCTACGGCATCGTACCTGTCAATCTAGGGTCCCGGCCCGATGGCTTCCCGGTTCGCGAAATTTAAAATCAAGGAGAATCACATCCAGAACTCTCCAAATGGGTGAGGAAGAGGACTTTATGAGAATTATCAAACGTCACTTAGCTTTGGCCGCAGCTGTTCTGATCCTCGTTAGCTTGTGCGCGGCTGGCGACAAAAATGACAAGGATGAATCAAGCATAGACAAGCGCATTGATAAATCCGCAGACGTCCTGTCCGAAGTGATGGCGACACCTGACCACGCCATCCCCGACAAGATCCTCGATCATGCCAGGTGTATCGCGGTCGTACCTTCGTTGTTCAAAATTGCCGTTGGTTTTGGCGGCCAGCACGGGCACGGCGTGGCATCGTGCCGCACGGAACATGGATGGAGCGCTCCTCTCCCCATTGATATCACCGGTGGAAGCTGGGGACTCCAACTCGGCGGCGAAGCCACAGATTTGGTAATGGTGTTTATGGGAGATCGGGGCGCGGAGCACTTGCTCTCGGACCATTTTAAAATTGGAGGCGACGCCTCGGCCGCCGGCGGTCCGGTCGGAAGAGATGCTGCTGCGGATACCGACGTTGAGATGAAAGACAAAATTCTCACCTACTCTCGCTCCCGCGGTCTCTTCGCTGGCGTGGATCTCTCCGGAACTGTCGTCAAACAGGACAAGGATGAAACGATGTTGCTCTTCGGAAAGATGGAGACTCCCGACGCCATCCTCAGGGGGAGGGTCGCTCCTCCGGCAGCCAGCCGCCCGCTTATTACCGAGCTGAGGAAAATTGGCGATGAGGCTCATCGCCGGGAAGCACGCAATACCAGCGCCAAGGCCCAGTAGTTGGCGTTCACGATCATTCCGGGGGTGAGCTCTTCGACTGTCTAAGCGATGGCAGCCGAGGGTAAGCTCGGCAGGGGATGGTAGGCCCGGCAGGATTCGAACCTGCAACCCTCGGATTAGAAATCCGATGCTCTATCCGTTTGAGCTACGGGCCCGTAGGATGAGAGCAGTATACCCAACCCATTCACAAGAAAACTAGTTAGCCGAAGCAGCAGTTTCGAGGTTCATCCGCGCATCTGCTGCGACTTTGGTGCAATTTGCGGCAATCGAGAAGGCGGCATTCGTGAAAAGCCTGCAAGACGGTGGAGCGGTCGTTGCCGTGGTTGGCGATGGCATCAATGACGCTCCGGCGCTGGCGCAAGCTGATCTCCGAATCGGGGTCCGACCTCGCGATAAGAACCGCCGCCGTTGCGCTCATGAAGAGTTCGCTCGACAAGATCCCGGAAGTTCTTGCCCTAGCTGTTAGAGCAATTCGTGTGGTTCGCCGAAATCTCTTTTGGGCCTTCTTCTAGAACGCAATTGGAGTTTCGCTGGCTATTCTTGGCATTCTGAATCCCATCCTCGCCGCGGGAGCAATGCTGCTTTCGAGGGCGTCGGTCGTGGTCAATTCGCTGCGGCTGACGAAGAGCGATGTCAGCCGGGTTTGATGGCGGCTACCCCCTAACGCCAACGCGGCAGGTAAAGGACGTAGAAAACCTTCTTACACTATGCCGCGTAAGTCATCGTGCATCGAGCTCGAGCAATTTTCGAATCCGCGCCTTTGGTGTCCCAGGTTGCCATGCGGGTAGCAGCGACAATCCTTCGGTCGCCGCTTCCCGCTCTCTTTCGATCTGCCCGGTTGAGCGATAGGCTTCAGCCAAAAGCAGCAACCACTCTGGCATTTTGCGATGCGTCAGAGCGACCCCGCGCTCGGCGTAACTCAATGCCAATTGAGGATCTCGAAGCGACGGCGGTTCGGCTTGCAGAAATCCTCTGACGGCGAAGTCAAGAACCATGGTGGATGCCTTCTCCTGTCCGGCGGCGCTCCGAAGCGCCGCGAGGCCCGCTTTGGAAAGCGCCGCCCACTCCCCATGGTCGTTCAGATCATGGCCCACCTCGCCCAGGCGTACCTGAGTGTATGCGAGGTCAATCTCCAGATCCGAATCCTTAGACGTCAGCTTAAGTATTTGTTCGATTGTGGCCCTTAAGGCCACGAGTGTTCGCTGATCGTTCGCGAGATTCTCACGACGATTGCTGGACGGGGCAGCCAATACAGGATTGGCGGCGTATTCGTAACTGGTTTCCTCTTCAGAGAGTGCCCGTTTCACGTCATAGAGGTTCCGAAAATCTTTGGCGTCGGCATCGGCCAATTTCTGGTGAATGTGAAGTGCCTGCTCGAATAGCAGGAGGGACTGCGAATATTCTCCGAGGTCCGCCAGTGCGCAGGCTACCTTGCGCATGGTGATCGCCCGCAGCCGCGTGGATACCAGACTGCTCCGTTCGGGCTCAGGCAGGGAGTCAAGGCGTTGCAAAGATAGTTGGTAATCTTTGAGAGCCTGTGCGGGATCGATATCCTGTTCCGCTTTGCCGATGTGCATCAGCGCATTGGCGAGTCCGCGCTGCCCGCGAATAAAGCTGGGATCCAATGCAACAGCTCGCGCGTCCAGGTCGAAAGTTTTTCGATACTCGGCCAGGGCGGCGGCGATATCCGCAAGTCCGGTATCCTGACCTAACACATCGCCTAATGTGCTATGGGCTGTCCCAGCGTCAAACAGCAACGAGGGCGTCACGTCGGGCAACAAGACCAAACGGTCATAGGTCTCGGCTGCAGTCCTTAAACTCAGCACCGCGTCCTGCACGTCGCCGGCGTGGCTGAGAATCTGTCCCTTCGATCCCTCCGCGATCGCCAGCGCCCGCAAAGCTTCATGATCTTTTGGCGCAGATGCCTCAAGTTCTTGCGCCAATGCAATCGCTTTGTTCATGATCGAAATCCCCCCCGTGCGATCCCCCATGTTCTGCTCGTACACATTCCCCTGAATGTTGCCCAGGCGGACATAAGTATCGATGAGATCAAGCTGCGTCAGGCGGTCGCCCTGTGCATCCTTCGCCATGCGATCCAGGTGTTCGAGTACTCGTGTCACCAGCAGTTTCTGTACACCCGTCGAACCCGGCAGTTGCTTGATCGCTTCGTCGAGCTCCGACAATAAGCTGTTACTCAGTTCCCGTAAATCCGCCGAGCGGGCCTCGGCCTTGCGCCGCTCCTCATTCGCAACCTTGGCCTGCCACAAAACTCCTACGAGCCCCGAGACCAACGTGATCGCCAGCACCCCAACTCCCGCCAGAGCCAGCCGGTTGCGGCCTGCGAACTTACTAGCACGATATCGAAGTGTCCCACGACGGGCCGAAACTGGTTTCCCATCGAGATACGCCTGCACATCGGAGCCAAATTGCTCCGCAGTCAGATACCGCTCCAGCGGCTCTTTTCGGAGCGCCTTGAGGAGAATTGCTTCGAGGTCGGCGTCCAGTCGCCGATCCGAGTGCCGATCCGAGCCTGTGATCACCGGTCTGCGCGGAGGCTCTTGGCAAATCACCCGCACCATCTCCGCTGTGGTGAACTCTTTCAGCTCGTAGGGCAACGTTCCCGTCAGCAACAAATAGAGAAGCACGCCGAGCGAGTAGGTATCCGAAGCGGTGGTGATGGGACTGCCGAGCACCTGCTCCGGGCTGGCATACTGCGGAGTGTAGGATTGAAATCCCTGGCGCGTGAATTCACTTCCCGATGGATCGACGGCTCCGCCGAGATTCGGAGACAGCAGCTTTGCAGTCCCAAAATCCAATAGCCGCGGCTTGCCGTCTTCCGCGACGAGAATGTTGTCCGGCTTCAAATCGCGATGCACGACCAGATTTTGATGGGCAAACTGCACCGCCTCGCAAACGCTCTTGAAAACCGCGAGTCGTTGGCGCAGAGTGAAGCCCTTCGCTTCGCAGTAGCGATGGATAGGAACGCCATCCACATATTCCATCGCGAGGTAAAGGTCGCCTCCCGCAGTAACGCCGCCGTCCAACAGGCGAGCAATCAGCGGATGTTGCAATCCGGCCAGAATCTGGCGCTCCTGCCGGAATCGCTCCCGGAACAGGTTCGTCGCCAGCGGCAGGTCAATGACCTTGATGGCTACTCGCTGTTCAAACTGCCCATCCGCTCGATGCGCCAGGTAGACCGCGCCCATGCCTCCTCGGCCAAGCAGGCGGTCGATTTCATAGGGCCCAATTCGTTTTCGTTCCGGCAGTTCGGACGAACTATTCCTCGAGTCCGGCCGTCGGGCTGCCGATTCCAGTTCTTCCGCCTCGCACGCCTTGAGTAGCGACAGAACTTCGGCCACGAGCGCCGCATCTCCGCTGCATCGCGCCTCGATCAGCTTAGATCGCGCCTGGCCGCCGGCGGCCGCGAGAGCTTCGTGGAAGATCGACTCGATCCGCAGCAAGCTTTGGGTTGAATGGTTCACGAAAAGAATCACCTGCAATTCCGCTGAAGTCTATACTCAGAGACTGCGCGAAACTATGCCTGAGTGAATCAGCGAATCGATACTATTTTCAAGGGGCAACGCCCGCATCCGGATAGACGCGTCGGTACAGCCAGGTCTTAATGAACTTCACCTCGCGATCGACCGTGGCTTTCGAAATTCCCATAAGGTCGGCGGTCTCTTCCGCCGTGCATCCCAGGAAGTATCGCAACTCTACGACCTGCACCTTATGTTCATCCAGTCCGCCCAGCTCTTCCAACGCTCGATTGAGGTCGAGGAGTTCCGCGCTGCCGATGTCCACCCACGGCAGGTCATCGTTCAACGGAACGCGCTGCATTCCGCCGCCGCGCATCTCCGTCTGATTGCCGCGCGCATGGTCGATCAGGATCATGCGCATCACCTTGGCTGCAAAAGTATAAAAATGAGCGCGGTCTTCGCCCACCGCTTTACGTTGACTAACCAGCCGAAGATAAAGTTCGTGCACGAGAGCTGTGCCCTGAATGACGTCAGGATTCCGCTCCCGCCGGACATAGGCCGCCGCCACCTCGCGGAGATGAGGATAGACGAGCGGCATCAGCTCTTGAAAAGCCGACGGATCGCCATCCTTCCACTTCGCCAGAAGCAAAGTGATCTCTCCCCTGTCTGGCTCCAAAAATCCCTCCGCCCCGTTGACCGAAAGTGGGTGCCTCCCTCCTTTGCCTTCCTCGCGAAGGGTTGGGCCACGCTAAGTTAGCACTTTCTTAGGTGCCCGTGAATCGACTGAGTGGGCCATGTCAGCCGACCGTAACTCCTTGATACGACGTAGCCGAAGCAAAGTTTGAGTCATTTTTCAGTAGTTTCTCGCTATCTCAATGAACCGCCAAAGACGACAGTCAGGATGGACGGTCCGTCGAAGGCAGGGCCAAAATTGCTTTTCCCAGGGAGACCTTCAAATGAAATGCATTCGCCAACAAGTTGGAAACATCAGCATGGCCGCTCTTGCGCTCACCATGCTTGTCCTCTGCTTTTCCGGATTCTCTAGCCCCGCGCAAGCTCAAATTCCGAATCCAAACGAACTCTATAATTTCCAAGGTGGCAATACCGATGTCTGCTACCCCACCGGTCCAGTCGCGCAGGGCCGAGACGGCAACATTTACGGCACGAGCGAGAATCTCATTTACGGTGGCGGAGACGGATGCGGCGGAGCCAACAACGTTGGCGGCATTTTCAAGATCACGCCCGACGGGGCGGAGAGTCTCTTCGCGAGCGTCCCCGCGGGCTTCACGCACTGCGGCGGAGGCGTGACGCTAGCCTCCGACGGAAATTTGTACGGCACTTGCATCACCGGCAATCCAACGACCGGCTTGGGCAGCATATTCAAAGTCACGCCCGCGGGAGTGTGGAGCGATTTCTATGATTTCACCAATGCGCACGGCGATGCGTATCCTATCTTTCCCCCGATTCAGGGCGTCGATGGCAATCTCTATGGCCTGACTGGCTCGGCCGGATTCGGCAGTAGCGGAACAATTTACAAAATCACCCTATCAGGCGCGTATTCAAATCTTCATACATTGTCGGGAGGCGACGCCTATCCTTACTATGGCAACCTGTTGCAGGCCAGCAATGGGAACTTCTACGGCACGGTCGGAAGTTGTCCGTCGGGAGGCGGCTTCGGGTGCGTGTTCGAGATCAACACAAAAGGCATTTATAAAGACATTTATACGTTCACCGGCACGCCCACGCGCTATCCAAATTCCACCTTGATCCAGGGCTCGAACGGTCTGCTCTATGGAATTACCGGCAGCGGAGGAACGAACGGAAACGGTGTTATCTACAGTTTGACGACCGGCGGCAAGCTTAAGGTCGTGTACAACATCAACGCATCGGTCGACGGTGATCTCGATACCATTCTGCAAGCAACGGACGGAAATTTTTATGGCGTCGCCTGCTGCGGTTTACAGGAAAACGCAGGAAGTCTCTATGAACTTGCGGCCAAAGGGGACGTCATGTCTGTGTTTTCTCTTCCTGGCGCTGGCACAGATGGAACCCAGCCGAATCCTCTTCTCCAACACACGAATGGGGCTCTCTACGGCACAACCACAGCATCCGATCCCGGATACTATGGCACGTTCTTCAGTATCCCGATCGCTGCCAAGCCGTTCATCGCCTTACAGTTCCAGTCGGGCAAGGAAGGTACTTCGCTGGGCATCTTTGGACAGGGATTTCAAACTGGGCCGGCAACTGCAGTTTCCTTTAACGGAACTCCGGCGAGCTTCACAGTTGTCTCCGATACTTACCTGACTGCCAAGGTGCCGTCTGGCGCGACCAAAGGGTACGTGACCGTGACTGAAGGGGAAACGACGCTGCAGAGCAACATCGAGTTCAAACCGTAGGCCGGAAGAATTCGGTGACTTAAGACTTCACCGCGAACTGGTCTCCTGGCTCGCGCTGCCGGAGCGCGGAAAAATTCCGCGCTCCGATTTCTTTTTTGCGTGCAACGCTTCATCTTCCAGTTTCTCGTCGATCGACTTGTGCCACGTCAAGGCTTTTATTCTCAGGCACTTAAGTTGATCAACGGGTCTAGGATGGCTTCCATCCACTTCTCAGCTATTAATGGGAAGGGATACAAGGAACTGTAATGAAGGTGATGCCGTTGAATTCACCTTTAAAAACGGCCCAAAGACGCAGTGGCCTGTGACCGACTATCCGGCGCTACATTCGCCTTCCGGCACAAATGAGTTCTTAACGAGAACAATCGGGCGGCCGCTGGGTGGTCCCCGTCAGCATTGCAATCGAACTGTAAATCTACAGTGACCCGGCGTGAACCCGAGTTTAGTCCCGGAGTTTTGAAGATGACCGGGAGTGCCAGGGAAATCTCTATGGCAATCACTAAATCCCCTGCGGAGACGTTGAGATCGCACAACAGGAATTCTTGCTCATTCCCCCTCGGGTCGGAGAAAAAAGGTGAGGAACCTGGTGTTCCGAACGGTGTCCGTTCTCTGCCCAAACTCTGCCCATCGGCTTATAACCGGAGATAAAAAGATGGCACAAAACGGCTCGCAGGACGTGTGCTCGGTCTTCCCATAACTCTCTGAAAGCCGCGTGTTTATTGGGGTTTTGCGAGAAAGGGGAATGGGCTTGGCGAGGATTAGAAATCGATGCTCTATCCGTTTCAGCTACGGGCCCGTAGGATGAGAGCAGTATACCCAACCCATTCACAAGTCAGCTAGTTAGGCAAAACTACCGACAACTATGGTTCCGCCCAACACTCCTGGGGCTTCACTAGTGTTTACACTGCTCTGTCGGACGAGGCATTTTCGGTGAGATTATGCCCACGTTCCAGCCCCATGGGATGTCTCCGCTTGCTCGCCTCCGGCAAACGACCTCCTCATTGAGTTCGTACATCCCGGGCATAAGATGTTTCGATGGGTGCGGCGCGTCGGTAAATGCCATGTAGTCGCCGGTAGAGTCGAACGCCGGCCAGTCAGGTTCATTGGCTGCCCGTGGCCTTCCCGTTCGCGCAAATGAACTCCAATAGCCAATCATCGCATCCGAAAGCCTCGTCTCTTCGGGGGTTGCCGGAATTTTCGGCCAAAGCGGCGGAGTGCTGTCGAGCGTGCCAAACACGTAGGGCAATTCGCTGGCGTGGAAGGCATGCAGGCCAGCGGCATCTTCGGCGGGGTAGCCATGATCAAAAAGATAGAGGAAAGCCGATTGCCCCAGTGCGGTCTGCTTTCTAACCAGGCGCACGGCGGTCCAGCCGTAAAGCGCGTCTCGGGTCGTGGCCCATACACTTTCCTGCAGGTTTGTACTGGGATAGAGCCGGAGGAATTCATCAGCCAGATCGAGATACCGTTCGCGAATTTTGGTTTCGTACTCGGAGGCAGTCGCCGGAGGAGGCGGGGCCAGGATTCTTAACGAGCGGATCTCGCCGCTGTTGAAACCGGCGAGGAGAGGCACCGGCGCTTGTTCGCCCCGATCGAAAACATCGACAATTTGGCGCAAGAGTACGTGCCCGTCAATTGTGGGCCATGGAGCGTACCCAGTTGCCGGCGCAGCTTCAGCCAGTTTGGCTGCATCCATCGCCCTCAAAGCCGCGATGTTCGGCGCGTGAAGGGCGGCTGCAAGCTTGGTTCCGCTTTCTTCGGCAGACGGTATGCCGAACTTGCGTTCCTTCAACTCCGGCATCGAGATCATGTAGGCGCTTTCCGCGATTCCCTTCGAGAACAAGCCTCGTGCGGCTGGCGCCGCCATCAGGTTCATCACGCTCAGTGCTCCGGCGGATTCGCCGGCGATTGTCACATTGGAAGGATCGCCGCCGAACGAGCCGATGTTGTGCTGAACCCATCGCAGCGCCTCGATCTGATCGAGCAAACCGTAATTTCCGGATACTCCGGCCGGCGACTCAGCGCTGAGTTCGGGATGCGCGAGCCAGCCGAGAACACCCACTCGATAGTTGATGGAAACGACCACGACGCCCTGATTCGCGAGTCGTGTGCCGTCATAGAATGGCTCCCTGCTCGCTCCTCCAACCAGCGCGCCGCCGTAGATCCAGAAGAAGACCGGTGCCTTGCGAGCGTCGATGGGAGTCCAGATATTCAGCGTCAGGCAATCCTCACTCATCGGCATCGGATCGCGAGTGTAGACGTTCGAGAGTTGCGGTTTGGGTTGCGGACACGCCGGCCCGAATTCAATCGCCTTTCGGATCCCTTCCCAGCGCGGCATAGGACTGGGCGGTCTCCATCGCGCCGGGCCGACGGGAGGCAACACGTATGGGATACCCTTGAAGACACGCAGTCTGCCTTCGGTCAGACCTTCTACCTTGCCGGCGGGAGAGTCAACAATTGAGTCGCGTTTGGGATCAGATGGGGATGCCATGGTTGTGTTCCCCTGGGCGCAATATAAAGGTGTCGTACCAGGAAAGACGGCAAGAAAAGCGGCAACGCAGCTGGCGAAGCACGCGACTCTGGCGCTCCACATGATCAAGTAACGATGTAGCATCATACGGTAACTCCCGGCGCATTCTTCTCGCGTGAAAGTACGCGCGCGAGTCTGAAAAATAGCAATATAGCTACCAGATAAAACGGCACGAGTGTGTAAAGGGCAATCTGTAACGAGCTATGGGGGTGGGCTGCGTGAAAAAAGTCGCTGGCTGCGCCCACGTAAGTGGGTCCAAGTCCGAGACCGATAAAATTCATCACCAGCAACAGCAACGCGCCTGACATGACGCGCTGGTCCGGCCGTACCTCTTCCTGCACCAGCGTCACCATCGATGAGAGATAGAAATAGTTCAGAAACAGCGTGCCCACAAGAAAGAGCAAGGCAAGGTGCCACCACGGAGCCCAGACAAACGCAAGATAAAAGGGGAGGGCCAGGGCGAGCGAAATAGCGGGAATCAGGGCATAAGCCTGTTTCGAGGTTCGCGTGAATCGGTCAATCAACCGGCCCGAGACGTACATAGCTCCGCCTCCTCCGATCAGAAAGACCAACGCGTAATAGACGGCGATCTGCTTAAGCCCCATCCCTTTCTCACGCATAAGAAAGAGGACAACGAAGTTACCCAGACCATAAGTGATGAACTGCGTGGCCCCTGCCGCGAGACCCGCGAGTCTGAGAGAAGGCCGAGCAAAAAACATCGCGAGGGTCTGCCAGAAACTCGTCTTACTCGTTGCCACTTGATCTGAGATGCGATCCAATCCGCCGCGCCGGGGTTCGCGCACGAGCAGAAGAACTGCGATGGCCGCGAACAAACCGATGCTGCCCAGAAAAAGAAATGCATACCGCCAACTGAACGCGGCGGCAATGGATGCGCCGAAAGCGATCCCCAGTGTCGCGCCGAACGCTGGACCGAGATTATAGAGACCCAGCGCTGTTCCCCGGCGGCCGGGCGGGAAATAGTCGGAAATAATTGAGTAGGAGGGCGGAACGCCGCCAGCTTCGCCAAAGCCGACCATCATATACGCGATGACCAGCTGCGGATAGGATGCCGCAAGGCCGCAGCACATCGTCGCCGCGCTCCAGATTGCACACGCCCCTGCCAGCACCTTAGACCGGTTCGTCTTGTCGGCTATCCAACCGACCGGAATTGAGATAAAGCAATAGAAGAGCGCGAAATAGAGGCCGCTGACCAAGCCAAGCTTACCGTCGGAGACGTGCAGACTATCCTGGATCGGCTTCGCCAAAATCGCTGGAAGCTGCCGGGACAGGAAATTTAGAACGTAGACAAACCACAGCATGCCCAGGGCAACCCAGGCATGTCGTCCGGGAGTCGCAACCTCAGGTTTCGGCGGTATCTCGACTTGCGCAATCTGCGCTTCCTGTTGCCGGTAGCCGCTCACGCTAGCGTTCCACCGACGGATCGCTGGCTTTGCCATCCGCGTTATAGGCGATCACGCGGTACTTGGTCGCGAACAAATTCGCGACCGAGCTGCTCGCGGCATCCGCATCCACCCAGGGAGTGTCGGCGTCGGTGGCGCATCGGTCGCAGATCGTCTCCCAGTGGGCTGAATCACCGATCCGGCGCTGCACGCTATAAACGACCGCCCCCGCTGAACCACGCCATCCCACTAATCCGATGCCCTTAAAGGTAATAACTGGAGGCGCAGGCACAGGATGCGGAGGTACCGGCAAGCCTGCCATGACATAGGCGTGCGTGCGCAGAAGTTCGGCGCGAGCTTGCATGTCTTCGGCGGAATTCACCAGCGTTTTGACTCCGCCATAGAATAAAGACCACCACTGGCCCGTCTCGCCCCATTTTGCGTAAGAAGGGTTGCTGACTGGCGCGGGAAGAAGCTGCCAGCCGAACTTATCTGCGTGCGCCTGGAGAGCCCAATAGCCGTCGCCGGAGATCTTCGGGTCGGACTCTAAGGTATGCAACACCTTTTGCAAATCTTCGCTCGTGGGCCAGTCAGTAACATCCCAGCCGTATTCGTTGGCCACATATACCTTGCCCTTCGCGGTCACCATGGCTGCATGCTTCGAGAATGTTCCTGAAGTTGTCTTCTGACCAAATCCAAAAAGCCCGTCCCAGTGCGGATAGTATTCCGCAGTCTGGATGTCGAGAGATTTGGCATCGAGCGCTCTCTGATCAAAAAGAAAGAAGCCGCTGTTGTCTTCGTACAAATGATTCTTGTCGATCGTTTTGATAAAGCTCCCGATGGTATCGACCCAGGCGACATACGGATCCATATGGCCGGCTGCCCCGGCTGCCACAAGGAAGCCGCATACGTTGCAGTTTTCCCACGCCAGGATGGTAGGATCGTCCTTGTAGGCGATACCAGTGAAAACGTTCTTATGATCCAGCAGCGCCCGGATGTGCTCTTCGAACTCCGCGATGGCCTCCGGGTCGGTAAAGAACAACTTGAAGTCTTTCTTACCCTTCCAAAATAGGTACTCACCTTCGCCGGCCAATTCGCAATTCGAACAGTCTCCGACAAGAGTAATGATCAGACGAAGCCCCCGCTCATGGGCGGCTTTGATGGCATAGTCAACAACCCTAAAAGCTTCTTGATTAAAAACTCCAGCTCTAGGTTCGAGGCAAAGATCGCATCCCACGGTGTCTCCCATGGTTTGCGAACGCACCACGCGCGCTCCCATCATCTTGGCGGTATCGAGCGCGTCTTCAACTTCAAGATGCGAAGGATAGCGAGGTCCCAGGGAATCGTCGGGACCATAGGCTTCAATTCCCAGCCACTCGATATTCGGGCCGCTGTAGCGGAAGTCTGCACCACCCAGCGTCAGCTTGGTTCCATCGCGCCGCACGAATTCATCGTTGTGCGGTTGTGCGTGTGCGGTTTGTGCCGCGCCCCGGCCGGTAACGACCATTACGCCCATCACCCCAAGCATTACAGCGGCGAGTGCGCCCCTCCGCCTCCGTACACGGTTCATCATCAGAATGTGAACCTCAAACACAACCCTCGGAATGCAAATCTCAGAACGCGAACCTCAACGCCAGCTGAATCACCCTCGGATTCGTACTCATCGAAGTGATCGTCCCAAAGGCCGAGGGCGTCGTAGTGTAGGCATTGTCCGGACCGGCGAAATTCGGATGGTTGAGAGCATTGAAGAAGTCAGCTCGTAACTGTATGCTGGCGCCCTCCTGCGGCCAGTGAATCTTCTGGGTCTTGCTGAGCGAAAGATCGACAACCGCCTGGTCAGGCTCCCGCAGGATGCCGTTAGGGGTGTCGCCAAAACCCGTGGCAACACCGTCGTCACCGATCACTGGCGGGGCCGTAAAGCAAGCTGTGTTGATGTAGGAGGTGGCCGCTCTGTGACTGAGCGATCCGCTCGTCGCTACATTCTTCGCGGTACAACCCGGCGCGTAGCTCGCCCGGTCGGAGGTGATGCCGTAAGCGTTGTAGATGTTGTTGAACGTGATGCTGCTCTGCTGGCCATCCTGGACCACGGTAGCAGTTGCTAGGCTCCAACCCCCGAGAGTGTTTGCCAGGATATGGTTAGCTTTCCACGGAGTCGGGATCGCATAGTACGCGGACACCACAAATCGCTGTGGGCGCACATTGTAATCCGGTCCGTATCCAGGGTTGTGAGTGCGGAGATTGGTCTGTTGGCCACTTGGTCCGAATTCGTTCGACCCGGTGGTGAAACCCGGTACCGGGCTCAGCAATCGCATCCAGGTGTAGGCAGCCTGGTACTGAAAACCATGTCTGAATTTCTGCGTTAGCGACGCTTGCAAAGAGTTGTACCAGGCCTGGCCGTCGGTCGCAAAGTAATACATCGTGTTGGCTGTCCACCCGAGATAGGGTGCGCGAAGCGGGATGTTCGCAACCGTATTTGTGGTCTGGCCGCGAATCGGATCTTCGGGAGAGGCTAAAGCCGCCTGGTTAATCGTCCTGCCGAGAATTGCGTGCAGGTCGCGCGCTCCGGAATACCCGACCTCCAAGATGGCGCCGCCTGGGAGTTTGGACTGCAGGCCCAGGCTATAGTGATAGATCGTCGGAGGACGCCAATTCATAGCCAGCGCAGCAAGAGTGAAATCGGTATAGGGGGAGTAAGGCGTAAATGTGGGGAAGGCTGGAAGAGTGGGGAAGGGATTGGCATCGGTAGAGTTTTGGTTATACGGTCCTATCAGCACGCTCCATAAGCCAGTGGGGGCTTCCGCACACAACAGCAGATTCATCTGGCCTTCGGTCGTAGTGTGATAGATGCCGATACCTCCCCGGAGAACGAAGCGCTCCGTACCGGGGAGGGCCCAGGCAAATCCGAAACGCGGATTCCACGTATTCTGGCCGTCGCCATTAAATCCGAATTTGTTGCTCCCCTGGATCACTCCGGAAGGCAAAGCGGGGCCATTGTAATTAGAGTTAACTATGTATCCGTTGAAACTGCCCGTCGCCGGGGGATTGGGATTGATCTTGGACACATCTACGTTGCCTCCGCCATTGGCCGAGCCGAGGTCGCCGATGCGCTCGTAGCGCAGGCCCAGGTTGAGCGTCAGACTCGGTGTTACTTTGAAGTTATCTTGAACGAAGGCGTTGCCATCCTTATAACGCCAATCGCGCTGGAAGTCCCCAAAGCCCGCGTAGGTCTCGTAGATGTTGCTATATGGAATCCCATACGGCGCAAAACTTTGCCCCAGCAGAAAATCCGCCCAGGTTAGCGGAAGCACATAGGCCTCGAAATCAAACTTAGACATATTGTCCCGGCCCGCGGTGAAGCCTCCGCCAAAAGTAAGCTGATGTTTTCCCTTAACCCAGGACAATGTGTCGGCAAATTGGTACTCATTCTGCAAAAACCGCAACGCGGAAGTTGTGCCCGACTGGAATCCGTCGTCTACGATCCAAAGATTGGGGTACGCGTCAACCTGCGCCGGGGCGTTCATTCCCAGGCTAGAAAAGGTCCATGCATCGCCATAGGTCTGGTTAGAGGTCGACCTATGGAAGCCGACCACGAATTGGTTCACCAGGGTGGGGCTGATCGTGTAGGTATCTGTAACAGACGCAACATCGAAGCGCTCTGGCTGAAAGAGGGGGAACCCTTGCGTCTGGTATAGCATGGTCCACTCTACGTTGCTGAGCGCACCGAAATAGCGAACCGCGATCTTGTTGCGGTCGGACACAAGGTAATCGCCGTTCACCATCCATTGGTTTTCGTGGAAAAAGCCAGGCGACTGCAGATATGCAGTGCCCTGCGTTTCGAGCGGGCGGGTAGGGTCGATACTTGTCGGCGTCGGTATTACGTATTGTCCATTGGGCAGCTTGGCCTGGAACAGCGCCAAAGCCTGGGGCGCGATGTTGGAGCCATCGGGGAGGACTATATCGCCAGGAAAATAACCAAGGTAGCCGTAATCGCCACCAAAGGTCGCTCCCAATCCCGCGGGCGACCGGTCGTCGGTAAGGGGAGGGAGATAGACGAATTTGTGGTTTGACGGGTCAGTGGAGTTAAACTGCTTTGTGCCCTGAAAGGAACCAAAGAGCAGAAGCTTGTTTTTGATTACTGGACCGCCTGCCGTAAAGCCATATTGATTCTGCCGCAGAATGCCACGCGGCTCGCCGGAATGATTCGCAAACCAGTCATTGGCGTTCAGATCTTCGTTCCGGAAATACTCGAACACGGATCCGTGGAAATCGTTGGTGCCCCCTTTCGTTATGACATCGACGTTGGCCCCGGCGTTCCGCCCCGTCGTGGCATCGAACAGGGCGGTCTGCACTTTGAACTCCTGGATGGTGTCGGGATTGGGAGCCGGAATTCCCGACGAGTAAATCCATGATCCTTGGACGTCGTTAATTGTGAGCCCGTTCATCTGGAAGTTATTGTCAGTCGAAGTGGCTCCCTGACTCATAATGCTTCCGCCTGCGGGATTGGCGTCCTGACTGCCACCGCCTCTTCCGATCTCACTCGCGTTATTGGCCTCCTGCGAAACGCCTGGGTTCAAGCCGATCACCTGGGTAAAGTTACGCGTAACCAGGGGCAGGTTCTCAAGCATCTCGGAGTCGGTCACGCGGCCCAATTCACTTGATTCCGTCTGCAAGTCCACGGTTGAAGCAGCCACCGTGATCGTTTCGGTTACCGCGCCCGTCTCCATGCGTATGTTGAGTACCGTTGTCTCCGCCACAATCACCTGCACGTCCGACGACGTGGCGACCTTAAACCCTTGTTTCGTGACTTCGAGCGTGTAGTGCCCCGGTGGCAGCAGCGAGACTAAATACAATCCGTGGTCGTTCGATTCGGAGGTTCGCGTGAAGCCCGTGGCCACATCTGTAACCTTGACCTGAGCGCCCACCAACATGGCGGCGCTGGGATCCGTGATCGCGCCGCTGATAGCGCCTGTTCCACCTGTCTGCGCGTAGACCAGCGCACAAGCTGTAACTAGCGCGTATAAGACGGCCGCCATGCATGCTCGGCGGGAGTAAGAGGCGGTTTGTTGGCGAGCCGGTTGCACTTGTTGTAAGTTACGCATCGGTTTCCCCGTCTTAAGAATTTTGCGTCCGCAATTAGATCCCAAAGACCATCGCGCCTCTGGCAAACAAATGCGAGAGGCCACAAGTTCTGAATTGAAGCAATCCTCACCCTATTACGGCAGTCACGATCTACGAAGACTCGACATTTCCATCAACGCTGATGGCCTGTCCCGTAACATTCCGGCCTGCCGGCGAACACAGGAAGAGACACATGAGCGCCACGTCGTCCGCCGTCACCATCCGCCGCAACGATATTTTCTTCAGATACTCCGCGCGCATCGCCGCTTCTTCAACACCTTCCTGTTTGGCGCGCGCCCGTATTACGCCATCCATCCTTGATCCCTCGACAATTCCGGGCAACACTGCGTTCACCCGGATGTCGCTCGGCCCCAGTTCAATGGCCAGTGATTTAACGATCCCCACGATCGCCCACTTCGTTGCGACGTACGGAGTGCGCCACTGCACGCCCATACGGCCCGCAATCGACGAAATGCAAATAATGTTGGCAAGTTTGGACTCTCGCAGCATCGGCACTGCATGATGCAGACAGCGGTACTGACCGTTAAGATTTACGTCAATGGCGCGATTCCAGTCATCTTCGCTAATCTCATCTACCCCAGCCGTCGGTCCGGCGATACCGGCACAATTGATCAGGACGTCGAGGCCGCCAAATTTCTTGCGCTGAGTTTCGAAAAGCGCCGCGACCTGCTCTTCATCGGCCACATCGGCTTTGCTCACCTGATAGCAAGGGCACAACTTCTGGCAGGCGGCCAGTGCAGCGTCATCGATATCGCAGATGTGGATCTTGGCGCCGGTTTCCGCAAAGGCGGATGCAATGGCCGCTCCGATGCCGGAAGCCCCCGCCGTCACTAATACGCGAAGTCCTGAAGGTGGGTAGAGTCGGTCTTTGAAACTGAAAGTCATGCTCATCCTGAGTTCTTAGTGCCCGCTGGGCCCCATCCCACTAAGCGTTTGCGCTGAGGAAGAGAAATGCACGTTCTCCTTGCCCTTCAGCTGCAACATCTCTCTGACTTCAGACGGGGTCGCGATCTCGAAAGAGAGTTCTTCCAGAATGCGACGCATCTTCCTGACCTGTTCGGCGTTACTCTTCGCCTTGTGTCCGGGACCAAGGTAGAGGCTGTCCTCCAGGCCAACTCGCACGTTTGCGCCCATGATCGCTCCCACGGTGAGGAGAGAAATCTGGTGACGTCCCGCTCCCAAAACCGAAAGTTGATAATTTTCTCGGCCGAACAATCGATCCGCCGTTGATCGCATCACGAAGAGGTTTTCAGGATCGGGCCCCAGTCCTCCGAGGATTCCAAAAATGGCCTGAATAAAAATCGGCGGCTTGATCAGTTTCCTATCCACGAAGTAGGCGAGGTTATAGAGATGCCCCACGTCGTAGCACTCTAGCTCGAAGCGAGTGCCTCCTTCTGCAAGATGGCCCAGTAAGTATTCGATATCAGCGAATGTATTCCTGAAGACCACGTCTTTGCTGCCTTCGACGTACTCTTTCTCCCAGTCATAGCGCCACTCGGTGATGCGCTCAGCTACCGGATGAAACGAAAAGTTCATCGATCCCAGGTTCAGCGAACACATCTCTGGCTTCACCAGCATAGGATAGGCAAGTCGCTCTTCGATTTTCATCCGGCTGCTGCCGCCCGTCGTGATGTTGAGGATGGCGTCCGTGCGCTCCGCCAGAACAGGGCACATCTGCTGGAAGTGCGCCATGTCCGCTGAAGGTTTGCCGTTTTCGGGGTTTCTGGCGTGCAGATGGAGAATCGCTGCTCCGGCCTGAGCTGCCTCCAGAGCGCTGTCAACGATCTGCCGGGGAGTGATAGGCAGATACTCCGACATCGTCGGAGTGTGAACCGAACCAGTAATCGCGCAGCTGATAATAATCTTGCGGTTCTTGTTTGCCATCGTCTCCCGTGTAGCCCCGACAGATAATGGAGAGCAAACGCCAGAGACGACAGGTTCAGAGCGGACAATTTGATGTCAGTTTTCGACACCGCCCTTACAACCGGGTGATTTGTGGCTTTACGAACTAAGGCAGTCCGGCCCGCGGAACATCGATCTTCGTCATCCAAATTGCGGCGCGGTGGTTCGCCGATGCCTCGGCCTCGTGGAATGTCGGCGCGACACAGACGAAGAGTGTTCGCCCGTCGGCTCCCCCCAGCATGCAGGCGAATACTCCAAGGCCATCGGTCTTGAGTTCCTCAAGGATATCGCCACCTTCCGCCATTCGAATGCAACGGCCGTTTTTTGCATCGGCCACCCAAATGGCTCCTTCTGCATCAAGACAGATCCCGTCCGGCGCAACGTCCACCTGACTAAAAAGCTCATTAAAATCGGTCGATGTTGGGGCATCGCCGAAGGCCGCCCATATCCGCTGCCCGCTAAGCACGCCGGAGTCGAGTTCAAAGGCAGTAAGTCGATTCATTGTTGTTTCCGCTACAATCAACGTCTTGCCATTCGTAGTTAGAACCATGCCATTGGGAAAACCAAGTCCGTCGGCTGCGACCCTAGCGCAGCCACTCGGATCGACCGAGATCAGGTTCGTCGTGGTTACTTTGGCGCCTCCCATCAGATCGAACCCAAAATTACCCACCCATGCCCGTCCCTCGGAATCGACAAGCATGTCGTTCAAGTACCAGGGCGCAAGGTCTGAAAGATCAGCGTACTCAACGAGAGAACCATCGACTTCACGAAGCATGATCTTGCGATCGCGCATGGACACAATCAGCATTCGCCCGTCGGGCAAGAAACCAAGTCCCGAGGGTTGACCCGGCACTTCGGCAATAATCTCTTTCGTGCCATCCAGGGCGACAGCCAAGACGCGTCGCGTATAGAAGTCCGAAAAGTACAACCTCCCATCGTGCCAGCGCGGACACTCCGTAAACGACAGTCCACTAATCAGGGTTTTGAACTTTGTCATTGTAGGCAGGAATCGTAGGTCACGAATCGACCTATTGGCGAATCAACCTATTGCGAATCAAACTAACACTGAGACCTGAATCTCTTCCGAAAGTCCGCTAAAGATCTTCCAGCTTCAAGATTTTCCTTCGAGTACCTTCGTGGTCTTGGTGGTTGACGCTTTTGCAAATTGAGCCGCACCCCAGAGACTCGCATAGATTGAACTCATGAACAACGCCCGACGCCTCAGTCTCGGTAATGAGCCGGTGTGCTGCCTGTCCATCTGCGGAACGCGTGGCGAAAGTTTGCAGCCTCACTGAATCCGACGAGCTCCGAGATATCCTCGATGCTGAGTTTCGTGGAGCGCAGATACTCCTTCGCCAGGTTACAGCGGACATCGTCGAGAATTTGAGTAAAAGAAGTGGCTTCAGCGTTGAGCTTTCGATTGAGCGTTCGCTCCGTTGTGGCGAGTTGCCTGGCCACAGTTTCCATGCTCGGCGAATGTCCGGGCGTCGATGCGATGATCTGATAGACCTCGCCGGCCACGCCGGTCGATGTCTTGACCTCGCCAAGAATGCGATCGCACGTCTCCTGCATGATCTTGGAAGTAAGTCCATGCGCCATGCGCGGCTTTGCGGAAAGAATCGATCTGGGATAGGTGAGTTCAGCAACCGGTTGACTGAACCGGACTGGGCAACCCAGATACTGCGGATAAAGATGGGTGTGGGCCGGAGCCGAATACGGAAGCGACGCCCGAACCGGCAAACAACAGCCCTGGTCGACGACAGCTCGCAGATGAGTGCTGAGTTGGGTCAACTGTTGCTCGATTAAGAAACGCATCAACGAGTCCGGATGCGTGACCGCTGAATTCATCGGGAGAACCCATGACACGTAGTCGCCTTCCTCGCGCCACGACATTGAAAGAAGCGGCGTTGCCAGACGGTGATACTTGACGGCTACTTGAAAGTACTCGCGAATCGTCGGACTGCATACCAGGGCGAATCCGTACATCCCGTATGCCGACAACGGAATTCGGCTGCCCGTGCGGAACGGTGTCTCGCGGGTTTTCGACAGTTGCAGAGCGTTGTGGCAAACCGTGATGTACTGGCGAACGGAGGTGAGAGTCTCAGGTTTTGCCAGACTCTCCGGCGATAGCCCGGTACCCGATAGGCTGGCTTGCGGCGGAATGCCCTGCTCGTTAAGAACTTCAACTAGGGCTATCAGTTTGTAAGGCGCGTACCGTTTTTCGTTCCAGAGAGGCAGTTCCATGTCCACAACCCGTGTCCGAAACGAACACTGTAATGTCCGAATCGAACCTGTGCCGCGTCATAGTACATCCTTAGCGTTTCGCTTGGGAAGAGGATTTTACAAAGAAAGCGTCATCCTGGGCCATCGCGTTTCGGCGGAATCATGAGCCATGCGACGGCCGCACTCGCCAGAGACAGGCCTGCACAGATCGATAGGATGACTCGGAATCCATAGACGAACGCTTCCCTCACCGACGCCTTGATGGCGGCGTCCACAGTCGCATCGAGCCCGGCCGGCGGCTGTATGCTGGCCAGCTTGATCTCGCTCGCTTGTACCTCCTGTTGAATGTAAGACGGCAAAGAGAGCCCAGCCAATCTCCGATCCAGTCGAGAACTAAACGCCTTCACCATTACAATTCCAAGTACCGCAATGGCGAGTACCCCTGCTACCCGAGCCACTGCATTGTTGATGCCGGAAGCTGTGCCCGCTCGATCTTCCTTCACTGAATTCATGACCACGGTGGTAAGAGGCGCAACGGTAACCGCCATCCCGAATCCCAGGACGATGATCGCCGGGAAAAATGACCTCCAATACCCGTCCCCAACGGTAGGCAGAGAGAAGAGAGCGAAACCGATTGCGACAATAAGAGGGCCAATCATCAGCGGCCCCCTCGGCCCGTATCGGACCACGAGTCCGCCCGACCACCGCGAAAGAAAGAACATCAGCAGAATTAAGGGCAGGAGCGCGAGCCCGGCTTCACTTGGGGAATACCCTTGGACTTGGATCAGATTCAAAGGGAACAAGAAAAAGAAAATTCCTACGGCTGCGTACAAAAGGAACGTAAGTAGGTTCGCGCCACTAAACCTCGGGGAACCGAACAGCGTGAGCGGAACCATCGGAGTAGAAAGGCGCGCTTCGACGAAAACGAATGTGATCAGGCACCAGAATCCAGCAATCAAACTTCCCACGACCAGGCGATTCGTCCAGCCCAGGCTCACTGACTCGATGAAGCCGTACACAAAGCCGCCGAGCCCTAGTGTCGCCAGGAGCGCTCCAATCCAATCGATGCGTCCACCAACCGGGCGGCGATTCTCCGGGATTTGCCAAACTGAAATCGCTATCACAGCACCTGCAATCGGAAGATTGATGAAGAAGGCCCAGCGCCAGGAGGCATGCTCAACCAGCCAACCGCCCAGCACAGGCCCGATCGCGGTAGTGATCGCTGTAGAGCCCGACCACGTTCCGATCGCTTGCCCACGACTCTTTTCGTCGAAGTACGCACTGATAATCGCGAGACTCCCGGGAACCAGGAGTGCAGCTCCTACTCCTTGAATACTCCTGGCGACGATCAGCTCTTGAATAGTCGAAGCAAAGCCGCAAGCCGCGGATGCAACCGAGAAGATGGCCACTCCCAGCACGTAGATCCTACGGCGCCCAAACAAGTCGCCCAGGGAGCCCCCGGCCAGAATCAGCGCGCTTAGAAACAGACCATACGACTCGACCACCCATTGCACATCCACCACCGTCGCGTGAAAACGACTCTGGATCGCAGGCAGAGCCACGTTGACGACCGTGCTGTCGATGAATGCCATGCTGGAGCCGAGAATCGTTGCGGTGAGAATCCATGGTCTGGTTCTTTCTCCACATGGGACTTCCTTACCGCCTGATCGCAGTACGGCTTCATCGCAAGGCGTTCTCATCGAGACCTTGGATGCTATTCAGGAAGCGTTGGGTCCGAAGATCGATACGGCAAAGCGATCAGGGATCGTTGCTCTCTCGAGCATTCCGAGCCAGAGGCCGGCTTCGATGGACATACCTGCGGTCTGCTGTGCTCACAACTGCGGCGACTGCTCTAAACGCGTTTCGCGGTCGCGGCCGTCATGTATGGCCGGCAACGCATATTCGCGATGTTGCCCCTCTCTACAGGCTCGCGCCCAGCCGAACAATCGCCTCACTCGTAGTGGGCACAACCCGCGTGTTCCTCAATTACCTTCGGAACCGGGCACGTTTCATTCGCGCTTTCGTATAATTGAGCTTGCGTCGTGCCTGCCACCCTCGATTCCATTGTCGCCTCCACCCGCCAGCGTTTATTCCAAAGACGCCATAGCGTCGATCTGCGCTCCGTCGAGCGCGCCGCCGCGCAACACGCGCCTCGCGGGTTTCGCCGGGCCTTGGAGCGTGCCTCTGCAAATGGCATTGCTGTCATCGCTGAGCTCAAAAAGGCGTCTCCGTCCCGGGGCTTGATCCGGTCCGATTTTCACCCCGCCGCGCTGGCCCGCGAACTCGAAACTGCCGGCGCCGCCGCTCTTTCCGTCCTCACCGACGAACAGTTTTTTCAGGGATCGCTCGACTATCTGCGCGAGGCCTCTTCGGCAACGACCCTTCCGTGCCTGCGCAAGGATTTCATCGTCGACGAATTCCAAATCATCGAGGCGCGCGCCAATTCAGCCGACGCCATCCTGCTTATCGTTGCGGCCCTGACGCAGAAGGACCTGATCGCCCTGTCAAAGAGTGCATCGGCGCAAGCTTTGGATGTATTGTGTGAAGCCCACGACGCCGCCGAACTCCAGCGCGCTCTCGACGCCGGCTGCGATCTGGTCGGCATCAACAGCCGCAACCTGCGCACCTTCGAGGTTGCACTCGACACCGCCTTCAACCTTGCCTCTCAAATTCCCCCCGCATGTCTTAGCGTAGCTGAGAGTGGCATCCACAACGGCGTCGATCTGGCGCGTCTAAGAGCCTCAGGCTACGGCGCATTCCTGATCGGCGAATCGCTCATGAAAAAAGAGCGCCCAGGCGCGGCTTTAATAAAACTGATGGAAGAAGCGGACCAACATCGCATTGGTACTTCGAAGCAAGAGGGTTCTAGCTCGAAGATCGAGGCTCATAGCTCATAGCTGCCTTTATGACCTGGATTAAGATTTGCGGCATCACGAATGTCGACGACGCGCTCACCGCCGTGGAGGCGGGTGCGAACGCCGTAGGATTCGTCTTTTATCCGAAGAGCCCGCGCCACGTAACACCCGAGACCGCTCAGGCAATTGCCGGGAAACTGCCTCCTCAAACGCAGAAAGTCGGCGTCTTCGTCAACCATCCTCTCGAACACGTGCGCGACACCGCCAAACTTGTCGGACTGAATGCCGTGCAATTGCACGGCCGGGAAGATAAGCCGTTTGCCGAAGCTCTTTTCAAATCTCTGACCAATGGCGCCAGCCGCCCCTGCATCTATCGCTCTTTCGCCGCGCAGATTTTTGACAAGCCCGCCGAAGAGCCCGTCGGCTGGGACCCCGTCGCCGTCGGTCTCATCGAACCCGACGAGGCCTACAAAGGCAAGCGCGTCCACAAAATTCACGTCGCCGAAAATGGCGATCTGTTTCTCGAAACGCACGGCTTCCGTCCGGGCGTAGTCTCTGGCGTACTCCTCGATTCCTCCACCGCCGGGGGCTCCGGCAAAACCTTTGACTGGGAGCGCGTGCAGCCCTGGGCGGCCGTCATCAACAGCATCAGCAAGCTCATCGTCGCCGGAGGACTCCATCCCGGCAACGTCGAAGACGCCATTCACACGCTGCATCCCTGGGGTGTCGACGTTTCCACCGGAGTCGAGCGCGCCCCGGGGCTCAAAGATCCGAAGAAGCTCCACGCCTTTGTTCAAGCCGTGCGCGATCTGGAAAAAACGAACTGAAATTTCCACCTGCACAGCGGGATTCGAGGAAATGTGGGGCGTGAATCGTGCCGCAAGCACAAGTAATAAAGCGCAAGTAATATCGTCGGCTTCTAGCCACCGAGGTTTGGAACTGCAGTATGGCAACCGCAATCATCGCCAGCAAGCAAAAGCTCACGCAAGCCGTCGGACGCTTCGGCATCTACGGCGGACGCTACGTCCCCGAAACCCTGATGGCTGCGCTCCAGGAACTTGAGCGCGAATACGAAAAGGCCAAGCGCGATCCAAGATTCCAAAAGCGCCTCGCACTTCTTCTGAAGACCTATGCTGGCCGTCCCACCCCGCTGTTCTTCGCAAGCCGCCTTACGCAAAAATTAGGTGGAGCAAAAATCTATCTCAAGCGCGAAGACCTCCTTCACACCGGCGCTCACAAAATCAACAACTGTCTCGGCCAGGGTCTGCTCGTGGAGCGCATGGGTAAAAAGCGTGTCATCGCCGAAACCGGCGCCGGACAGCACGGTGTCGCCACCGCCACCGTCTGCGCGCTACTGGGTTTCGAGTGCGTCGTCTACATGGGCACCGAAGATATGCGCCGCCAGGAACTCAACGTCTTCCGCATGCGTCTTCTCGGCGCCGAGGTCCACGGCGTAAGTTCCGGCTCCTGCACCTTGAAAGACGCCATCAATGAAGCCATGCGCGATTGGGTCACCAATGTCCGCACCACGCACTACCTCTTAGGCAGCGTGTTAGGCGCGCATCCCTATCCCACCATGGTCCGAGACTTCCACCGCGTAATCGGACGCGAATCCCGCGCCCAGATACTCAAAGCCGAAGGCAAAATGCCGAACGCGATCATCGCCTGCGTAGGCGGAGGCTCGAACTCGATCGGAATTTTCTACGACTTTATTAAAGACAAAAAGGTCAGGCTGATCGGTGTAGAAGCCGGAGGCCGAGGCGAAACATTAGGTGATCACGCCGCCCGCTTCCGCGGAGGCTCGCCCGGCGTCTTACAAGGCACTTACTCCTACGTGTTACAAGACAAAGCCGGCCAGATCGCGCTGACGCACAGCGTCTCCGCAGGCTTAGACTATCCATCCATCGGGCCCGAACACGCCGAGTTACACGACACCCGCCGAGCCGAGTACGTCCCCGCCAGCGACGCCGAAGCGTTAGCAGCAACAACGCTCCTAGCCAGAACCGAAGGCATAATTCCCGCCTTAGAATCCGCCCACGCGGTGGCAGAAGTAATCAAGCGCGCCCCGAAGATGAAAAAATCAGAGGTAGTGATAGTCAACATCTCCGGCCGCGGTGACAAAGACATCGGAATTATGCGGGAGAATCTCAGGCTGGATTAAATTTGAAACGCACGCCTCATGGTCTCGCCCCCGTTTCGTGATCCATGGCCTTCCTGGGAATCCTCGCGGAGTTTTCGTGGCCACTGCTTCACAAATCTCAATGAACTGTGTCAACAGCAAGTCAACAATTTGTCAATTTCGACGGCAGCCCGTCTTCGAACGCTCGCCCCTTTTAGCCGCGCCACAACGACTCTCGGTCGTTCCTTACCAAAAAAAAGCATGAAGAGTGAAATCCGATTCACTCTGTTGCGCCTTCTCGATTGAGAGTAAACTTGCACTGCTTTTTGAAAGCCGGGAAGGGACTCCTGGCTCGTAGAAGCGCCCAGCGCGCCACACGATTCTTGCGTCACATTCCGAGAGTTGCTCGACTTCCAGGATTGCCACACATCACTGCCACCATACCAAGGAGAAGTGGAACCATGAATCGAAGAGTTACTCCATTGCTCACAGTCATCGCGACCGTGTTGGCTCTCACGCTTGTTTGCCAGGCTCAGCAGCCCTTGATGACCCGCCATGTGCGCGAAGCGGTCGTCACCGGTCAGGCACAATTCATCAACCGGCTCCCCGCCGCTCAGACCATGCGCTTTGATATGGTCATGGCGCTACGCCATCAGCCCGAACTCGAAAACTTCTTGAAAGACCTCTACGATCCCACCAGCTCCTCCTATAAGAAGTATCTCACCCCAGAGGAGTTCACCGCCCGCTTTGGTCCCAGCCAGGAAGATTTTGATGCGTTGATGCAGTTCGTAAAAGCGAGCGGCTTCACCGTCATTCACGCCTCGCGTGATTCCAGAGATGTGCAGCTCAAGGGCTCCGTCGGTGCCATCGAGAAAGCTCTTCACGTGGAGATGGGTGTCTACCAGCACCCCACGGAGAATCGCCAATTCTTTGCTCCCGACCGTGAGCCAAGCGTGGATCTGCCTTTCCAGCTCTGGCATATTTCGGGCCTGGACAACTACGAGCTCCCGCGGACCAATGTCGTGCACCGCAATGTCAAGCAGAGCCCGCAAATCACCGGCTCCTGTCCGGGCAATTCTTATTGCGCTAGCGACATGCGGGCCGCCTACTATGGCACCGGCTCACTTACCGGCGTCGGCCAGAACATGGCACTCTTAGAGTTGGCCGGCACCACCTTGTCGGACTTGGCTAACTATTATAAGAACGCCAAGCAGACTGAACCTTACGTTCCTACTCTTCTTTCCGAAGGCGGATACGCAACGACCTGCACGGGCGGCTGCGACGATACCGAACAGTCCATCGACATGCAACAGGAGATGGGTATGGCCCCCGGGACAACCATGCTCTACATGTATGTCTGCGGTGATGCCTATGGTTCGGGCACTTTCAGCGACACTGCCTGTCTCAGTGCGATGGTCACGACTGAGGCCGCTCCTCTCAGCTTGCAAATCAGCAGTTCATGGGCCTGGAAACCAGCCGACCCCAGCACCGACGACCCCTACTTCGAGCAGATGGCCAGCCAGGGTCAGAGCTTCTTCGATGCTGCCGGTGACGGTGGCAAATGGGTTAGTGGTACTGGTCGTAACGGCTTTGCCTACCCCGCCGAAGATGATTACGTCATTTGCGTCGGCGGCACGGACTTGACGACCACGGGGGCGGGCGGCCCTTGGGCATCGGAAACCGCTTGGCCCGACAGCGGCGGCGGCATCTCCATCGACGGCATTCCCATTCCCTCCTGGCAGCAACTGGCGGGCGTTATCACCTCTAAGAACGAAGGATCAACTACCCTACGCAACGGCCCAGACGTCGCAGCCGAAGCCAACACCAACTTCTACTGGTGCGCTGACGGTCAGTGCGGTACCGGCGAAGGCGGAACCAGTTTTGCCGCCCCGATGTGGGCTGGCTACCTGGCTCTGGCTAATCAACAGGCCGTGGCCAACGGAACTCCTGCGCCGGGTTTCATTGATCCAGCCATCTATCCGCTGGGTCTCGGTTCGGGCTATGCTACCGCGTTTCATGACATCACCAGCGGCAACAATGGCTTCCCCACAGAACCTGGCTATGATCTGGTCACCGGCTGGGGCAGCCCGAACGGCGCTGGCCTCATCAATGCACTGACTGGACCGACCGGCCCGTCGTTCTCTCTGACCGCGAACCCGTCCTCGCTCAGCATCGCAGAGGGCAGCAGCGGCACCAGCACCATCACCGTTGTTCCCGCTGACGGATTCACCGGCAACGTTACGTTGAGCGCCTCTGGTCTGCCCAACGGCGTCACCGCTGGATTCAACCCGAATCCGACCAGCACCACCAGCACCCTCACTCTCACCGTAAGCGGCAGCGCAGCAACCGGGACCTCGACCATCACCATCGGCGGGACCTCAGGCTCGTTGTCTGCTTCCACAACCATTCAGCTCACCGTCACCGCCAGCGGTCCGGTCGTCTCCCTCAATCCAACCTCGCTGACCTGGGGCAAGGTTCTTGTAGGCAAAACCGCCGCCGCCAAGAAGGTCACCGTCACCAACACCGGCGCCTCCACGCTGGACATCACGAACATCGCCACCACCGGCGATTTCGCGTTGTTCTCCTTCACCTCGAAGCAAAAGTGCGGCAGCACGCTGGCCGCTGGCAAGAGCTGCATCGTTAAAGTCAACTTCACGCCGACCCAGACGGGTACCCGCACGGGTTCGCTGAATTTCACCGATAACGCTGGCGGCAGTCCGCAGAGTGTCGCGCTCTCGGGCACCGGCAAATAACGAAATAACTGAATAACGAACGCGAACTTGAAACTCGGGGGCGGGACGAAAGTCCCGCCCTTTTTTTCCGGCTCGTGCCCAATCCGTCTTTTGTTCCCGAACCTTGCCTCCCATCGCTTGCCCTGATCGCTACTCTTTATCTGGGCTAACGGACTCACGATTCCCATCGGTGATTCCGTGCCTCAGAAGTATGAAGATTGAAGATTCGGGAAACGGGACTGAATCCTCAGCAATTCTAGGTAAGATATTTATTCCTCAACAACATACATGGAAAAATCACTTCGAAAAACCCGTGAAATCCGATCTAAGTCACTGATTATAAATATCTTATAAGTAAGTCCTTGTAATTCAAAGATCTGGCGACGCAATTGTATACTTGACAAACCAGAACAAAAGGCGTAAATTTGAGCCATAGTTGAGGTGGCTCCAATGTTCAATCTGGCCGACACTCCGCACTTCCAAGACGCCGAAAAGGCCCGCCAGTTCCTAGAGAGTCAGCGATGGCCGGACGGCCCTGTGTGCCCGCACTGCAATGGCATGGGAGCATACAAGCTGACCGCGAAGCCGGGAAGCAAGAAGCCAGTCCGTCCGGGCGTCTACAAGTGCCGAGACTGTGAACAGCAATTCACCGTCACCGTCAACACGATTTTCGAGGATAGCCACATTCCCCTGAACAAATGGCTACTGGCTATCCATCTTCTTTGTGCGTCCAAGAAAGGCATGAGCGCCCATCAACTTCACCGCATGTTGGGCGTGACGTACAAGTCTGCGTGGTTTATGGCTCATCGTATTCGCTACATGATGAGCCAGCCATCATTTAAGAACAAACAGAAACTCTATGGCGTTATCGAAGCAGACGAAACCTACGTTGGCGGAAAGCGGAGAACGGGCCGAGTTGGCAGACCGAACGCACAGAGCCACAAGCAAGCAGTATTCGCGTTGGTAAAACGCGATGGCGACGTGCGATCTTTCCATGTTGAGCGCGTTACAGGCGACAATCTGGGAAGTATTCTCGGCAAGAATGTTCATCCGTCCGCCACGGTGATGACCGACAACTTCGCGTCCTACGATGCCTTGAAAGGCAAATTTGGCGGGCATCATACGGTGAATCACAGTCTGGGCGAGTATTCCCGCACGGAAGCAAACACGCCCACGATTCACACCAACACAATCGAAGGCGTATTCTCTTTGCTCAAGCGGGGAATCATCGGGACGTATCATCAGGTGGGTAAGCATCACCTGCACAGATACCTCTCCGAATTTGACTTTAGATACAACGCTCGGAAAATCAGCGACAGCGAACGCGCTTTGCTGGCTCTGAGCCAAGCAGAAGGCAAAAGGCTACAACTACGGGAATCAGCAAGTAGCCCTACGAGCGCATAGGAAAGAGGCAACTAGACCTCTTCGAGCCAGTAGTGCCGCTTTCCCGATGGATGTGGCGGAAACGCCTTCTTGCAGACAAAAAATAAGGCCCGCGTTCCAGCGCGGGCCAAATGTCTATCACTTCCATGATGACAGGATCAGTGTATCATGGAGGGCCGCCATGCCAAACTGGAAAGAATTCCGATTCAAGATCGACGGTGGAGAAGGACAGGAGTTAACCCCCCTGACGATGCCCATGGCCCACCTCGCGGAATATCTCACCGATCTCGCGCTCATTATGGGGCATCGGGAGAGCGTGCATTTCCTCAAGGTCGAAGATGGCAGTCATGAATCTGTCGTCTATGTGGACGCAGAAGAAGAATCCCGCGTCACACACCAAATTCAAAGTGCGGCACGGGGCATGGCCCCGCGCGAAGCAAATCTCGCATACAAACGAATAGACGACAGGTTGAGAAAAGACAATGCTGTCGGTGAAATTAACAACCTTTCCCTTAAAGCAAAAGTTATTCAGTTTCCGGGGCGGAGCCTTGATCTTCCACAACCTTACGGGCCAATCAAGGAGAAGGCATCTATAGTAGGAATTCTAAAAAGGGTAGGTGGATTTGACAAGACAGTGCCAGTCCACTTACAACGCGCAGATGAAGTTATTTTCTATTGTGATGCGGATGAAATGGTCGCAAAACAACTCGCCCCGCTGTATTCTCAAACGGTTCGAGTTCATGGGATAGCGACCTACAGCCGCGGAAACGAAGGGGAGTGGAAACTAGATCACTTTAAAATCCAGTCCTTCGACGAAACTCCACTGTCCGAAGATAACTTTTCTGAGACCATAGAGAAACTAAGGGCGATTCCAGGTAGTGAGTGGAATGAGATGTCTGATCCACTAGAAGAGCTTCACAAATTGAGGCATGGGGAGGATAACGAAACCCAGTGATTATCTTCGACTCATCCTACCTTGTGGTCTTGTTACATCCGAATCCAGCTCCAGCCAAGGATCGCGAGAATAAGCCTGTAACGAAGTTCCAAGAGCGCGTGGCCTATCTCGCGGCGACGATGGACGCATCAAACGACACGATTGGCATTCCCACACCCGCAATGGCCGAAGTGCTCGTTAGATCGGGGGCAGCCAGAGCCAAATATGTTTCGGTTCTGAGCGACCGATTGAAATTTCAAATCATTCCGTTTGACTCGCGGGCCGCAATTGAAGCGTCTGACCTGATCGCTGCTGTAAAGACCAACAAAGAGAAGTGGGAGACGTGGGCAAAGGTAAAATTTGATATTCAGATTGTAGCCATAGCAAAGGCAGAAGCGGCAACACTAATCTATTCAGACGATAGGGACATCGAAAATTATGCGAGGCGGTTCAAGATTCGCGTGATGCGAATTTGCGATTTGCCGCTTCCGCCTCCTCCGCCTGACGAGACTATCCCGATTCAAGAGGTTCTAATGGGAGGCCAAGGCGAGCTTCCGCTCGCGCCGCCTTCTATGCCCGCAAGCGATCCTCCCGTGCCAATAGACGTGACTGTACAGGAAAAATCAGATGGCAAAGACACAGCAAAAACAGAACAAGAAACTACGAATCCCGCTCAGCTTCGAGCAGACGATAGCGGCGGCACTAGAAACGAAGCCGGAGAAGAGAAAGTCGAAATCAGCAAAGCCGAAGAGGAAAAACACCGCCCATGAGTGAGAAGTCGCTTTCACCAAAAAATAAGGCGATACTCATCAACGTTTGCATTGTTGCAACGCTGGTTTGGTCCTACTACCGAGGCTATCCACTGCTGGCGATTGCGATCACTGCCGTTGTTCTGCTCCCGCTTGCAAACGTTTTGATGTATCTCAAACAAAGAAAGCGGGGCTGAGACGTGGCTTTTGCCAGAATTTCAGCTATGTATTATTTGCAAGGTTTGTGAAAGGGATAATTCCGTCTGGCGATAATCGACCCCTAAGTCTCTTGTTTTCAAAGATCACAAAAGGGGGAGTACATTACTGAATAGTAAACTTGCGACAAACAACGCTGGAAACCCTCAGGCATCTTCCTTCGAATCGCCTGCCGACAATCGTTCACCGTCTTCCGCTCAATCTCCACCAGGCGCTCCACAATCTACAATGCTTCCGTGCCCTTCCACTTCGAATCGAAACCGTCTCTCGTCGCCTACGTAACCTGCGGCGATCCCGATGTTGCCACCACCCGCGACGTCATCCTCGCCGCCATCGAGGCCGGAGCGAGCGTCATCGAACTTGGCGTTCCGTTCAGCGATCCGCTCGCCGATGGACCCGTCATTCAGCGTGCCAGCGAGCGCGCCCTCAAGCACGGTACAAGCCTCGAGCACGTCCTCAAACTCGCGGCCGAGATTCGCGAGCATTCCCAATCCGTAGGACTCGTCGTCTTCTCATACCTCAATCCGATCCTGCGCATGGGACTCGCCAAGTTCTGTCATGTGGCGCGCGCAGCTGGAGTCGATGGCACGCTCATCACCGATCTGCCGATCGAAGAGTCCAGCGAATATCTGCGCGAAGCGCGCAGCAATGATCTCGCGACCATCTTCCTCGCCGCGCCCACCAGCAACGATCAGCGTCTGAAGAAGATCGCCGAGTTCTCCACCGGCTTCATCTACGCCATCTCGCGCACCGGAGTCACCGGCGAGCGCCAGCAAATGTCCGGCGATGCGAAAGCTTTGGTGAAACGTATCCGCCGATTTTCGAACCTTCCGGTAGCGGTCGGCTTCGGCATTTCCACGCCCGAGCAGTTCGCCGCCGTCGGCAAGTTCGCCGAAGCAGCCGTCGTCGGCAGCGCCATCGTGCACGTTATCGAACAAAGCAAGGGACGGGAATCCGCATCTGTGGCACACTTTATACGTTCGCTGGTGGCTCCAAGCTAAAAGCTCCATGGATATCTCCGATTGGCGTAAGAAGATCGACGACGTCGACCGCCGCATGGCGGCGCTGCTCAACGAACGCGCCGCTGCCGTCATCGAGATCGGAAGGCTCAAGCGGGATGCGCGGATGGCGATTTACGAGCCCGACCGCGAGAAAGACGTAATCGCCAACGTGCAGCGCAACAGCGCCGGGCCACTCGCAGAGCGCGATCTCGCGAAGATCTACGAGCGCTTGCTCGACGTGATGCGCAGCATTCAGGGGAACGAAATCGCTCCGCAACCGCACGGCAGCGGCCAGGAAACGGAGTTAGACTCGCTCACCGAAGACTGAATAGCGACGACCGAAATCCAACGACGAACGACGAACGACCAACGACTAACGACCGAAGCAAGGGGATAAACGAGCCAACATGATCGTAGCCATGCAAGATTCCGCCAGTGAAGATCAGATCCAGAATGTGATCGATCAACTGGTTCAGATGGGTTTCGAAGTCCACCGCTCCACCGGAGCGCTCAAGACCGTGCTCGGCGGAGTAGGCTCCAAGACCGACTTTGACACCCGCGAGATCGAGATGCTGTCCGGTGTGCAGGAAGTGCACCGTATCACCTCGCCTTACCGCCTCGCTGGTCGCAACTTCCGTCCCGAAGGCACGATCGTCAAGCTCCCTAACGGTCTCGAGATCGGCGGCAACAGCATCGTCGTCATGGCTGGACCCTGCTCGGTGGAATCGCCCGAGCAGCTATTCAAAGTCTCCGAGCAGATTGCCCAGGCCGGTGCCCGCGTGCTGCGCGGCGGCGCATTCAAGCCACGCTCATCTCCGTATTCATTTCAGGGACTCGGCCTCGAAGGACTCAAGCTTCTGCGCGAGGCTGGCGATCGGTACAAGCTTCTAGTCATTAGTGAGGTCATGGAAATCTCCCAGATTGACCTCATGCTCCCCTACGTCGACATCTTCCAGGTCGGCGCGCGCAACATGCAGAACTTCAACCTGTTGCGCGAACTCGGCAAGGTACGCAAGCCGGTCCTGCTCAAGCGAGGCATTTCCGCCACCTTCGAAGAACTCTTATGTTCCGCAGAATATCTGCTGGCGGGTGGCAACTACGACATCATTCTTTGCGAGCGCGGCATCCGCACCTTCGAGACGTACACGCGCAACACAATGGACATCTCCGCCATTCCGATCATCCATAAGCTTTCGCACCTGCCGATCACTGCTGATCCGTCGCACGGCACCGGCCGCCGCGACAAAGTCACCCCCATGGCTCGCGCCTCAGTCGCTGCCGGAGCTGACGCGCTCCTGATCGAGGTGCATCATCAGCCCGACAAAGCCCTGTCGGATGGCGCGCAGTCGCTCTATCCGCAGCAATTCGTCGAGCTGATGGAAAGCATTCGCATGATTGCGCCGGCCATCGGACGAACGATCGCGTAACCGATTTGTAATTAGCCATCGCAAATTACAAATGCCGTTTAAGCAAGTCACCATCATCGGCACGGGCCTAATCGGCGGCTCGCTCGGGCTCGCCCTGAAGAAGCGGCACCTCGCCTCACGAATCGTCGGCTGCGATCGCCCTCCTGTCCTCAAGCGCGCCAAGGATTGCGGTGCCATCGAGAGAGGCACTTCTAACATAGGCGAAGCGGTGCGCGGCAGCGATCTCATCGTCCTGGCTACCCCTGTCATCACGATCATCGACCTCATCGAACGCCTCGGACCGACGTTGCCCGCGCGCACGCTGGTCACGGATGTCGGCAGCACGAAGGCAGAAATCGTTCAGCGCGCCGCGAAGTCGTTCGGCCGCGCGGCAGCTCAGCGTTTCCTCGCCGGACATCCCATGGCCGGTAAGGAAAACGCCGGCGTCGAGTTCGCCGACGCCGACCTCTTTAACGGCGCAGCCTGGTTGTTCACGCCGCTGCCACGGCAAAATCCCCATGCCGGCCTGTGCGGAGAATTTATCCACTGCGTCGAGAAACTCGGCGCACGTGTTGCTCTCCTCGATCCCGCCGAGCATGACCGCGTCTGCGCCTGGATCAGCCAGTTGCCGCAGATGATCTCAACCGCGTTGGCCGCGACGCTGGTCGAGGAATTCGGCCCGGGTGCCCCCCTCCTTGACATCGGAGGCCGCGCGCTCCGCGACTTGACCCGCATTTCCGGCTCACCCTATTCGATGTGGCGAGACATCGCCATTACCAACCGCGGCAACATCGCCGATGCGCTCCTCAAACTGGAGCAGCGATTGGCCCATATCCGCGAGAACCTCGATACGCGAGAACTGGCGGCGGAATTCGAGCAGGCGCATGAGCTCAGAAAAGGCAAAGAGTCAGAGATCAGATTGAAAGATAAGCCCTAGCCTGGTAGCCGAGAGCGAGAACTAATCCAACCGATACAGGTGGAAACTCGTTGTAGCTCGAAACTCGTTGCTTGCGGCTCGCAGCCGCTTTTTGATTTACAATCACAACCGCCATGCACAAAGTCGTAGCCAGCGCGGAAGATGCCATCCAGGACGTGTTTGACGGCGCCACCATCATGGTCGGCGGATTCGGCCTGTGCGGCAATCCCGAGAACCTGATCCGCGCCCTCGTCGCCAAGGGCACGAAGAACCTCACCACCATCAGCAACAACGCGGGTGTCGATGGCCTCGGTCTTGGCCTGCTGCTTGCCAATGGCCAGATCAAACGCCACATTGGAACCTACGTCGGCGAAAATAAGCTGCTCGAAGCGATGGTTCTGGATGGCCGAGTGCAACTCGATCTCGTTCCGCAAGGCACATTTTCCGAGCGCATTCGCGCGGGGGGCGCGGGTATCCCCGCGTTCTTTACTCCGACCGGGGTCGGCACCATCATCGCCGAGGGCAAAGAGGCGCGCGAATTCGATGGCCACATGTACATCATGGAACGCGCACTCAAGGCGGACTTTGCCTTCGTCAAGGCTTGGAAGGGCGATCAATGGGGCAATCTCGTCTATCGTAAAACGGCGCGCAATTTCAATCCGATGATGGCCACGGCAGCCAGGGTCACCATCGCGGAGGTCGAGCATTTGGTTCAGCCTGGAGAGCTTGATCCCGAGATGGTGCACACGCCGAGCGTGTACGTACAGAGAATCTTCCAGGGAAAACTGTTCGAAAAGAGAATTGAGCGGCGAACGGTAAGGAAAGCTGCAGAATGAATTCGCCGTTCGCTATCTGGACTTCGGTACTCGCAGATCGCTCTGGCTCGCGAACGACAAATAGCTAAGAAGAATTACCGTTCTACTGAAAACTTATGTCGACACCTCCCAAGCCCTCTAAAGATCTCGAAAAGCGCGATCGCATCGTCAAGCGCATTGCGCGCGAACTGCGCGACGGATTCTACGTCAACCTCGGCATCGGTATGCCGACGCTGATCGCTAATCACGTTCCGCCAGGCATGGACGTGATCCTGCAAAGCGAAAACGGCATGCTTGGCATCGGTCCCTATCCACTCGAAGGCACGGAAGACGCCGACCTGATCAACGCGGGCAAGGAAACGGTCAGCGAACTTCCCGGCACCGCGTACTTCTCGAGCGCCGATTCCTTCGCCATGATTCGCGGTGGCCATATCGACCTGAGCGTCCTCGGCGCGATGGAGGTCGACGAGCAGGGCAACCTCGCCAACTGGATGATCCCCGGAAAAATGGTGAAGGGCATGGGCGGAGCGATGGATCTGGTCGCCGGCGCTCGTCGTGTCATCATCGCCATGGAACACGCGACTCGCGAGGGCCAGCCGAAAATTCTCAGGAAGTGCACGCTCCCGCTGACGGGGGTGAAGGTCGTGGATACGATTGTTACCGAAATGGCCTACTTGCGAGTGACGGCGGGCGGACTCGTGTTGGAAGAGATTGCGCCCGGTTTGAGCGTCGAAGATGTGCAGCGTGCTACCGAACCGCCGCTGCTGATCAGCGGCACTCTGAAGACGATGGAGGGCTAGAGCGCGATTATGAACCGGTTCAAGCCTGCCGGACCAATCTGTGTTCCTCTTGATTATTCGCGCTGATTCCTGCTCATTCTAATTCAATCCGTCAAACACGAAACGGCGCGCGTATCAGGCGCACCGGAAGCAGAAAAATCTCGCGCACCAGCGCCAGCACTCCATGGACTGCGATTCCGACGAGGCGAAACGGTAACAGCAAAAGCCACACGAACGGATAGAGGATCAGCGCCAGGAGAGCCAGCGGCCAGCAAAGGACGAAGAGAACGCACCACAGCAAAAATGCGAACATGGCAAGACCTCCACAGAATGATACGGAATCCGATGCGAAAAGTTCAGTGATCTTCTACGACCAGATTCGCGCCTGCGCGCAGCGAGCTGTTGAATGCCTAGCCGACTGACACCGCAAGGTGTTTTTGAAGAAAGTACAGCGTGCGCAAGCCAGCGTCACGCCAGATTTCGCCTTCGAAGCCATGCCCTTCGCCGGGATAAATTTTGATTTCATACGGAATGCCTTTTTCTTCCAGCAAGCGTTGCAGGTTGTAGGCCTCCTCGACCGGGACAGTCGGATCGGCTTCGCCATGCAGGATGAGCGTCGGGCACAGACGCCGCATAAACAACTTCATCTCGCGCGGCAGACCGCCGAAGAATTCGACGACGGCTTTGACGCGGCCGTCGATGGAAGAATTTGCGAGCGATAGATAGGCGCCGAGCGAAAATCCAAGCAGCGCGATGCGCTCGCGATCGATCGCCGGCTGCTTTTCGACGAAGGTGACCGTCTCCCAAAGCGTTTTCATCCAGATCGGAAAATTGCGAATGATGGTGGGCTTGTCGGCATACTCGGTGCCGGTGCGGTCAAAATAATGCAGGACAAAAACCGCAAAGCCTTGCTCGGCGAGGAGCGAAGCGAACTTTCCAGATCCCGTGGCATCGCCACCAGCGCCATGAAGCGCGATGACAGCGGGCAGGGAAGCGGTGCTTTCGGGAAGATAGGCGTCGAGGCGAATGGGCTTGCCGCCGCTCTCGAACGTTAGCTCAGATTGAGTGATGGTTGGCATCTGTATTGGATGCGCCCCGCAGCGCTTGCACCAGTTGCGGATCGCCTCGGGTCACTGGCCCCGGCACGGCGCAAGAGACACGACCGGCGCGCATCTCTAAGAAGCTTTCCCCGCTAGTTCGCGCAATGTCTTCTCATAGGGAGCGCGGGCGATGCCTCTCTCGGTGATGATAGCCGCAACATATTTTGCCGGCGTTACATCGAAGGCGGGATTCTCGATCTCGACTCCGTGGGGGACCATTTGCTTTCCGGCGATGTATGTCACTTCTTTCGGATTACGTTGTTCGATGGGAATTTTGCTGCCGTCGGGTGTGTCCAGATCAACCGTCGAAATGGGCGCGGCCACGTAGAACGGAATGCCGTGCTCTTTGGCTAGCACTGCGACCGTGTATGTTCCAATCTTGTTAGCAACATCACCGTTTGCGGCGATGCGGTCGGCTCCGACTACGATGGCTCCGATCTTCCCTTGCTTCATCATGGCGCCCGCCATGTTGTCGGCGATGACCGTCGTCGGAATGCCGTCTTTCATCAGTTCCCATGCTGTGAGCCGCGAGCCTTGCAGGAACGGCCTCGTCTCGTCGGCGTAGACGTGAATTTTTTTGCCCTGCTCGACCGCCGCGCGAATCACCCCGAGCGCTGTGCCGTAGCCGGCGGTCGCGAGCGCTCCGGCGTTGCAATGCGTCAGCACACCTCCGCTGGACGGCATCAGCGTCGCGCCGTGGCGGCCCATGGCCCGGTTGGCGGCGATGTCTTCGGCGTGCATGCGCTGCGCTTCTTCGATCAGCGCCTGCTTGATTTGCGGAATCGGACGGACGCGCAGAGTTTCGAACTTGTCCTGCATGCGGCGGATCGCCCAGAAAAGATTGACCGCGGTTGGACGCGTCTGGCGAATCGCCTCACAAATCTGATCGAATTCTTTTTTCAGGTCACCGCTGGTTTCGGCTTTGGAATTCCTGACCCCGAGCGCAATGCCCATGCCCGCAGCCACGCCAATGGCGGGCGCCCCGCGCACCACCATGTTGCGAATAACGTCCGCGACCTGCTCGTGGGAGGTGCAGGTGACATAAACTTCCTCGGTGGGCAGTTTGGTCTGATCGATGAAGACTACGCCGCGGTCGGTCCATTCAAGAGTCTGAATCATGAGTTGGTCGTTGGTCTTTCGTCGTTGGTCGTTAGTTGATAAACGGTGGCTGATAACCACCAGTCTGAACTTTTAGATTAACGGATAATCGGAACGCTCGGGGCGGCGTCTTCCGGTAAAATTCCACGGAGACGCGGATCGTCGGCTACTTCAATCGCCTGCTTATAGGGACGGAATCCGCATTTGACATAGAAGGGTAGCGCAGCCGGGGCGTCGAGATTGCAGGTGTGCAACCAGACGCGGGCTGCCGAGTGTGTCCATGCCCGATCGAGCAGAGCGCTCATAAGAGGCTGCCCCAGGCCCTTTCCGATTGCGTCGGGAAATAGTCCGAAGAAGGTAATCTCCACGTCCGGTGGGTGTGAACGGTCGAGTTCCGCCATGCCGACTTCGCGTCCGTCATGCTCGGCTACGAACAATTCGTTGGCCGGGCTGTTCAATACCGCGGAGAGTTGCCCGTCCGTCATCTCAAGGCGACTGAACCAAAGCCATTGTGAACCGGCGCGCCGGTAGAGACCGCGATACCACGCAAGGCCGGGAGTTTCCACGAGCCGCAGGCGCAGCTTGTTCTTCGAAACGGCAGGCGGTGAAACTGCTGCCCCTCTGGGCGGCTCGCGCATTTCGAGGTAGGTCACAACCGACGCGATTTTTCCGGGAGAGAGATCTGTAAATCCGTCGGGAATCATCGAGTATGTGGGTTCGAACGACTTGGGGATTCAGTCACGGCGCAGGACGTCAGATGTTGCCGGGTTTCTGTCAGGTATATGCCTGGTCTGTACCCCCTACCCCCTACCCCCTCCCCCTCGGTATATTAGAATCAGCGGGTTAGCCGTTCCATTTTTGCAAAGTACGTCAAACATTGGGGTTACAGTTAAAGTACGGCGGACATTGAACTTAGCTTCTCTTCTCACCTTGCGCTCCCGTTTTTCTTCTTCTGGGACTGCCCACCGCGGACAAGAGTATCTGCCGTACACAGGCGATCTTATGTCTTTAAAAAGGCGCGAAAGAGGCATCTTACGTGCGCAGATTCAAGAATGATTTTATTTCCCGGCTATGTCAAGCAATTCCTTCCCATCGACCGATGATGTACGTACTGACGCATACATACACACACCACTCCGCTCTCACTGGGCGACGCTAACCGTTATTCGCGGCCAGGTGCTCTTTTCTCACGTCGGTCGCGGTAAAGATGGAGATGAAGGGCGCAGGCGCGGCGGCTTTCTCGACGTTTGGCCGTCCGTGCGCATCCTGCCGTTCGACCAGGCACATTGCGCCGACGACTTCGAAACCGAAGGCGCGTGCTGCTTCGATGGCGTCAATGGTCGAAGCCCCGGTGGTGCAGACATCATCGACAATCACGACCGGCGCGCCCATTTCGCGGAAGCCCTCGATGCGCTGGCCTGTGCCGTGCTGCTTCTCGGATTTGCGCACGAGGAAGCCGTGCAGCGTGCCACTGGTTACGGCAATCGCAACGACAATCGGATCGGCGCCCATGGTTAAGCCGCCGACGGCGGCCGGTTCCCAGCCTTGCTCACGGATCTCGTCGAGAAAAACCTGGCCAACAAGCTGGCTGCCGCGGGCGTCGAGCGTGGTGGTCCGGCAGTCGATGTAATAGTCGCTGGTGGAACCGGACGAGAGTTTGAACTCGCCGAGACGAAATGATTTGGCAGCGAGCATTTCGAGAAGTTCCTGGCGTGAGGTGGACATGGATTTCTACGATAGCAGAAAGGCAGCTCTCAGCTCCAAGCTCCAAGTTCTAAGCAAGCTGGCGCGGTAACACAATAGAAGGTTCTCACTTGGAGCTTGGAGCTGAGAGCGTGGAGCTGCTTTTCTATTGATTCAGCTTTTCCAGATGGCGAAAGCCATCGGTCCCAACGAACATCAGCACTGAAATGGTTGTGTTGTAGGCGATGTGGACCACCAGCCCGGCAGCCACGGAATTCTTGTACGCCCGAATCATCGTCAAAACCATGCCTACCAGAAAGATCACCAACACAGGTCCCCACGAGAACATGAGCTGCGAGCCGTGCAGCAGGGCGAAGGCGAGAGCGGTGATGAAAATTGCCGGAGCCATGCCGATTCCGCGCGCCAGGACGGGGTAAAGAAAACCGCGAAAGAACATCTCCTCCATCAGCGGAGCGAGTGTGATGCCGAAAATTGTGAGGGCCCATGCTTCCGCGGAAGTGCGAAAAAATGTGTCAATGGGTAGATTCTTGGGCACGGGAAGTCGGCTGGCTAGAATTTGCAGCGTGATCGAAAGCACGACACCTATGAGCGCATAGATCGCCGGGGCCGATGGCCAGTTCCAATGAATCGCATCCAGAAAGTCGGGACGATGACGCTCGCGCGCGACGAGCACATACATATAAGAGAGCACCAGCAGATATGCGACCGCCTGGCCCGCGACGATGATGAGAGGCATGCGCGCGATGGAGCCGAGGAGCAGGTGCGGGTAGATCCAGAATCGCGCGACGAACAGAACGGCGGCCACTCCCACGAAGAGCGCAACGATGGTCAGCACGGCGAGGCGCAGAACATCAAAGACGTTCCAGGCAGGATCGGGAAATGCGGTCGCGGGGGGCGCGGCTAACAGAAGACGCTCGGCCGTAACAAGCCCGGTGTCGCCCGAAGACGATAATTCAGCATTCGCTGGGGTTTGTTCCCCGTCGCGGCCGGTCGCCCACGGTCCACGCTGCTCCGATCCCGGGGCAGGATTTGGATCTTCAGGGAAGGCGTTCACGCTGATTCCTGCCGGCCGGCTGCGGGAGATTCTTGCTTCGCGAGTGTTTTCGCGGGCGAGCCGTTCTTTGCATTTCCATTCATTGTAGACACGTTGTTGCCTGTACCATGCTGCGAGCCGTTGAAGTATGCCGCCAGTTCCTGGCCAGTGTATGACTTTTTGATTCGCGCGACCTGCTCCGGGGTTCCTTGCGCGACGATGCGTCCGCCTTCTTCGCCGCCCTCAGGGCCGAGATCGAGAATCCAGTCGGCGCTGCGAATCACGTCCATGTTGTGCTCGATGATGATGACCGTGTTGCCGAGATCGGTAAGGCGGTGCAGGACATCGAGCAGTTTACGCACGTCGTCGAAGTGCAGGCCGGTGGTTGGCTCGTCGAGCAGGTAGAGCGTTTTTCCGGTTTGCCGCTTGCTCAATTCACGCGCCAGTTTGATGCGCTGCGCCTCGCCTCCAGAGAGCGTGACCGCCGATTGTCCGAGGTGAATGTAGCCGAGGCCAACGTCGACCAGCGTTTGCAGCTTTTGCCGGACCTGCGGAATGTTCTCCAGAATCTGAAGCACGTCCGTGACCGGCATCTCGAGCAGGTCGGCGATGGAGTATCCGTTGTAGCGCACCGAGAGCGTTTCGTGATTATATCGATGTCCGCCGCAGACCTCACATTGTACGTAGACGTCGGGCAGAAAATTCATTTCAATGCGGCGCTGGCCTTCACCCTGGCAGGCCTCGCAGCGTCCGCCGGAGACGTTGAAAGAAAAGCGGCCGGGCTTGTAACCGCGCTCACGCGATTCGGGGAGCATCGCAAAGATGTCGCGCACGAGCGAAAAAATTCCCGTGTAAGTCGCGGGATTCGAGCGCGGGGTGCGGCCGATGGGCGATTGATCGATGCGAATGACCTTGTCGATGAGGTCGCTGCCGGTGATCGATTTGTGCGCGCCGGGCTCTTCGCGGGACCGGTAGAGTTCACGCGCGAGGGCTCGATAAAGAATGTCATTAACGAGCGTCGATTTGCCGGAGCCCGAAACGCCGGTGACCACGGTCATGACGCCGAGCGGGAAAACGACGTCGAGATTTCTCAGGTTATTCTGACGTGCCCCTAGGATCGAAATGGCTTTGCCGTTCGGGCTGCGGCGCTCGGGCAACATCGCAATTTTCTGGCGTCCGGAAATGTACGCGCCGGTCAGAGACGCGGGCTCATCCATGATTTGCTGGGGAGTGCCGCTGGCGACGAGCGCGCCGCCGTGACGCCCAGCACCAGGGCCAAGGTCGATGACGTAATCGGCGCGCCGGATGGTCTCTTCATCGTGCTCGACGACGAGCACGGTGTTTCCGAGATCGCGCAGGTTCTCGAGTGCTGCCAGCAAGCGTCCGTTGTCGCGCGAGTGCAGGCCGATGGAAGGCTCGTCGAGCACATACAGCACGCCGCGAAGTTTCGAGCCGATCTGCGTGGCGAGGCGAATGCGTTGTCCTTCGCCGCCGGAGAGCGTGGCGGCGGAGCGTCCCAAGGACAGATAACCCAGGCCGACTGCATGCAAAAATTCGAGTCGCTCGATGATCTCGTGCAGGATACGGCCGGCGATCGTCTCGTCGCGGCCGGTCAGCTTGATTTTGCGCGCCGTTTCCAACGAGCGGGCGATCGGCAGATCGGTGAACTCGGAAATCGACATGCCGTTTACTTTCACGGCAAGGCTCTCGGGCCGCAGGCGTGCGCCGTGGCAGGTAGGGCACTCGGTCGCCGACATGTAATCGAGCAGGTATTCGCGATAGCCTTCAGAGGTCGTTCCTTCCAGATTCTGCCGAAGGTGGCCGATCACGCCCATGAAGCCGGTTCGGCCGCCGCGCACGTTTTCGCCGTAGAGCAGGAGGTTCTGAATCTTCTCGGGGAATTTTTCGAAGGGCGTGGAGAGATCGATGCCATACGCCTCGGCCACCAGCCGCAAACCGTGGATCAGATTCTGCGACGCCGAACCCGGCCCGAGCCCGCCGTCAAGCAGCGGCTTCGACCAATCGACAATTATTTTCGCCGGATCGAAATCAAACCGGCTGCCGAGGCCGTGACACTCCGGGCAAGCTCCGTAGGCGCTATTGAATGAGAAGGAGCGCGGCTCGAGCTGCGGCACGTTGATGCCGCAATCGGGACAGGCGAGCATCGACGAGTAGAGCGTTTCTTCGCCGTTGACGACGGCCACGAGAACCAGTCCGCCGCCCAGCTTCATGGCCAGCGAGACAGAAAGATCGAGCCGGTGCTCGATGCCGGGTTTGACGAGCAGCCGATCGATGACCACTTCAATCGTGTGGTTCTTGCGCTTATCGAGCTGAATCTCGTCTTCCAGGCTGACCAGTTCGCCATCCACGCGGGCGCGGGTAAAGCCGTGCTGGACGAGCTTCTCCATCTCTTTTTTGAACTCGCCTTTGCGTCCGCGAACGATGGGAGCCATGATCATCACACGATCGTCGGGTGTAAGCGCCATCACGCGCTGCACGATCTGATCGGCGGACTGGCGCGTGATGGGATTGCCGCATTTGGGGCAGTGAGGCAACCCGATCGAGGAATAAAGCAACCGAAGATAGTCGTAGATTTCCGTGATCGTCCCGACGGTGGATCGCGGGCTGCGGCTGGTGGTTTTCTGTTCGATAGAAATGGCCGGGCTCAGCCCGTCAATCGAATCGACGTCGGGGCGCTCCATCTGATCAAGAAATTGACGAGCGTAGGCAGAGAGGGTTTCGACGTAGCGGCGCTGGCCCTCAGCATAGATCGTATCGAAGGCAAGCGAAGACTTGCCCGACCCGCTCAGGCCGGTGATGACCGTCAAGCTGTTGCGAGGAATCTCGACGTCAATGTTCTTCAGATTGTGCTGGCGCGCGCCGCGCACCGAAATCTTGGTGATGGCCATTTAGCAACGACACTTATGGACTTCCGTAACGTGGACGGGGCCCCAGAAATGTTGGAGAGTGAAAATACGCAGCTCTACTCCGTATCCTAGTTGTAAACAGTGGGTGGGGTCAAACGCGGCTAAAGTAAAAATTTGCGGCCAAAAGACCCATAAAAGCCGCGAATAAGGGCAAATTCATCGTGGACGCACTTTTTGTGGCTTTTCTGGTTAGTAGCACCGCAATCGTATCCGTTGGTTTGGGAGTTCTGGGAGCCTACTACGCAATTACCGGGCTTTTGACGGCAGTGAACCCCGCCAGGCCCGCGCAGTTTCTTCGACCCCTGGTGCCGCGCCAGAGCGAGGCCAGCGGCGACTGAAGAAGCACGAAAACTTTCCACTCCAAACTATTTGCTGCAACGAAGGCGCTCGCCGTATCTCGGTACTAGCGTGGCTTTCTTAGCCTAGTCTTGCGGCGGCTGTTGTTGCGGCGGTAGGGCGCCCGGCTGCTGCCGGTCCCGGATCATCTGCAGGATTTGTTCGGGAGTCTTGGGTCCGGCATTGGGCTGATTTCCGTCATCCTGATTCTCGGCTTGATTTGGATTGGGCTGGAGAATCTGTCCGGGCGGCTGGGCCTGCGGTTGGGCCTGATCGGAGTCGTCGTCTTTATCGTCGGCGTCAGAGTCGTCGGAGCTATCGTCATCAGCATCGGCAGCTGCGCCAGGACGCGGCTGTTCCTGCGCAAAGGCTGGCCCATGGCGCATATTCTGGAGCATTCGAGTCGCTGCCAGAGGAGGCTGCTGCTGAAATGGCGTCGCGGTCTGCACGGGCGGTGGAGTATTCACGGCAGTCTGCACCGCTCCGCCAGCGGATGGTCTTTGGGTCAGCGTCACGGAGGAGATGCTCGTCGGATCGCTGGCTGAACCCAGCACCACATAGTTGTACGAGGTACCATTCAGCAGGCTGGCGAGCACATCTCTCGGAGCTCCCGGTCCAAGTTGCACCACTACCCGCTCCGTCGCGCCCGTCGGCGGAACATCAATTGTTGCGCCCGTAAGTTTGTGGACCTCGTGGAGAATATCTCCCAAAGTCGCATTCTGGGCGCTGATACTCAACAATCCATTCTGATAGGTAATCTTGGGAGCTGCCGCGGGCAACTGATCCATGGGAACTTGCGAGAGCGGCCCGGGAGGGAGAGGCGGAAGAACCAGCGGCGGAAGAGCCTTCCTGTGCGTCTTGTGATGAACCGGTGGAGTTTGGGTCGTACCCTGATCAACCGCATGAGCGGCAACAGCCGCAAAGAAAGGCCCAGCCAGCAGCGCACAGGACATAAGCCGTGCCATGAGCTTGGTCGAACCGAGATTCATGTGCAACATTGAGGATGCCCCATTTTGTTCAGGCGGGTGACCGCGCGCGGCGCCCGCTGACGCCCCAGTCGATTTTACCATTGCCTATAGAACGCGCCTCCAGCTGTTTCTTGCGGGTTGTTACGACTGGAATCTAGTGAGACGCAATGGTCATCTCCATTTAAAGACTTCGGTAACGGATTGGCGGCGGTAGAATGCCGGAGGAGGCTTTTGCCGTGCGTCACACTGCAGGAACAAAGCTTCGAAGGAATTGGTTTTTGGTAGTTTGCCTAACGCCCATGATTTTAGGCGCATCGGGTTTTTCGCAAACCTGCCTGTCCGCAGCCGATATGACGGTTCCAATGCGGTCCGCGCTCGAGTTGGCCTCCCGTCACTATTTTGATCTTTCGGCGCGCGGAGACGTGGCCGCTCTCCGCCAAAGCTCGGTTCCTGCGCTTGCCGGCAACTTCAGCGGGGTGGAAGCTGCCGTAAAGGACAATGCCGCCGACTTTGCCGGCGCACGTGCCATCGCGAGACCGCCTTTCCTCTTGACCGCCGACGGCCCCCAGCCTTTGCCGCGAGCCGAGTTCCTGTGCGGAATATTCGGCAAGACGGGACAAACCGCGGACAGCGCCGTCTTTGTGTTGAACAACCTGCCCCCGGGCAAATACGGAGTCGTGATTCTCGACGTAAAAGGTGGCAAAGAACCGCGCATGCTGACGATGATTCTTCAGCAGATCGAAAGCGACTGGAAATTGGCGGGTTACTACGCCCGCCCAGCCGAGGCTGCTGGCCACGACGGCTCCTGGTATGCGGAGAAAGCGCGCGAGTATAAGAAGAAAAATCAAAACCACAACGCCTGGCTCTATTTCCGCGAGGCGATCGCGCTTACCTCTCCCGTCGACTTCATGAGCACCCTGGTTAGCGACCGGCTTTATGATGACACGCAGTCCGTCCAGCCCGCGGATATGCCCGCTAATGGCAGTACAGTCGATCTCAGCGCCGCCGGCAAGACCTATCGCATGACGGAGATTTTTCCGCTGGCGGTGGGAGACGATCTGGATGTGGTTGTGAAGTACGCCTCCGCTGACATTTCGAATACCCAAAAGACTTTTCAGGACAACATGGCAGTGATCAAAGCGCTGGTCGCAAAGTACCCGGAGTTGCGGGAGGCTTTTGCGGGGGTGGTGGCGCGCGCGGTTGCCCCCTCGGGACAGGACTACGGTTCCATGCTCCCAATGAAAGAGATCAAGTGAACAGTCTCACGCAAAGTGGCGTCAAGTAGCGATTTTTACTGCGATGGCGTCTTCCAGTGTGCACTCTTCCGGCGCCTTATCCTGGCGTAGTCCCATGAAAACCGGCGCGCGCAGCTTCATTCCGCCCTCGGATGTCTCGTGGGTCCACTCCGTGAACTTGATCTCGGCCACCAGTTTGGGTTGCACGAAGTGCACCTTTCGCAATCCGCCGATCTCACCATAGAACGGATTCTTGCTGGTCTCAAGCGGATGAAGAGTCTCGAACATTTCTTTTAGCGTCTTCTGATCAAAACCGGTGCCCGCCTGTCCGACGTGAATCAGACGCTTCTGCCTGTCATAAAGCCCCAGCACGAGCGAGCCGAAGTAGGCGCGGCTGCCCTCGGGATCGGTGTAGCCGCCAATGACGCACTCTTGGCGCTGCGTAATTTTGATCTTGAGCCAGTCGCGCGATCGCGTTTCGACGTACAGGCTGTCGCGCTTTTTTGCGACAATTCCCTCCAGCCCCTTTTGTGCAGCCGCCTGAAAGAGCGCGAGACCCTTCTCGGGATAATGATCGGAAAACTTGACGACGTCGCCGTCTGTGACTTGTTGGCGCAGCAACTGCTTGCGCTCCTCGAGCGGCACGCGGCGTAGGTCAAATCCATCGAGGTAAAGCAGATCGAACGCGTAGTAGATCACCGGCACGCCCTGCCGACCAGGAAGGCGTGATTTACCGGGACGAAACCCGGTGCGCTGCTGCATCAAGCTGAATGACGGACGGCCCTCGTCGTCGAGGGCCACGATCTCGCCGTCGAGGATGGCGCGGTCGGCTTTGACGAGCTTCGTCAGCGTCGCGAGTTCCGGGTATTGCTTCGTGAGGTCGTTCTGATTGCGGGAGACGAAGCGCACGCGGCCATCATCGATGAAGGCCACCGCGCGGTAGCCATCCCATTTGATCTCGAAGAGCCAGTCTGGATTGTCGAAGGGCTTCTCGATGGCCGTGGCGAGCATGGGATAGATCGCCATGGGCATCGGCTTCCGCACTGCGCCAGACAGGCCTTTCAATGAAGAGGATGCAGCAGAGGGCGCAGATCTCGCCGATGACTTCCTTTTACTGCCGCGCCCGATGGCCAGCCGGGCAACCGTTTGAGCTTTGTCCTTCTCTGCGTGCGCAGAGCTCTCTGCCGTTAGTTTTTTTTTACCGGAGGCTTTCTTGCGGTCAGCTTTCGCCACAGCATCGGCTAGCCATGCGGCCTTGAGCTTTCCGCGAGCTGCGGGCCGGCTGCTGGTCCACTCCGCCGAATCTTCATCGCCGCCGATTTGCGCCATGGTGCGGTTCGTCAGCACTGACGTGTCGTACTTCTCGATGTCGAAACCCGGAACGACTTCATCGTCTTTTTTCTTGATCAAGAGCCATTCTGTTCCCTTGCTGCCGGGCCGGCGCCCCTTGATGTGAATCAGCGCGAAGTCGCCCTTGAGCCGCTTGCCGTTCAAACGAAATTTGAGATCGCCATTGGCGAGCATTGACGCGGCTTCTCTGTCAGTGCCGGGCACGTATTCTCCATTTACCGGAACTGGCGAAAGCGGCTCCCACGTGCCCACATCCCAGACCATGACGGTGCCCGCGCCGTAATTGCCCTCCGGGATCGTGCCCTCAAAATCAAAATACGAAACGGGATGGTCCTCAACCTGCATCGCCAGCCGCTTGTCGTTCGGATCGAGCGACGGTCCCTTGGGTACGGCCCACGACTTGAGCACACCCTCCATCTCCAGGCGAAAGTCGTAATGCAGGCGTGTGGCGCGATGGCGCTGCACCACAAAGCGGTGCTTCGTTTTTTTCTCGACCTTGGGAGGAGGCTCGGGCGTTTCCTCAAACCGTCGTTTCCGCTTGTATTCGTCGAGTGACATGGTGGGTATTGTAATGCGAACCGGGACGCACAGGTTGCCGGACGCCGCGATCACTCGCGCAGCGGCGTTGCTCGGGTCATCCCCGCTAAAGCTATACTGATTCGTCTCTGCGGAGCTTGAAGAAGGGAGTCATTCTCATGAATTTGCGCGCGCGAATGGTTGAAACGCTGGCGATTGTTTTCTTATTTCTCGGGAGTGCTGTCGTTATGTCGGCGACGGAAATGCCGATTGCGTTGCGCGAGCAAATCGATGCAGCCGCCCGCGCCACCCTCGCCGACACGGGCGTTCCCAGTGCATCCGTCGCCATCGTACAAAACGGCGCGATCATCTATCTGCATGCCTATGGGGACGCGAGCATCGCACCGCAGACGCCTGCCACTCCCGCCATGCGCTACAGCATCGGCTCCATCAGCAAGCAATTCACGGCCGCGGCGATTCTGCTTCTCGCCCAAGACGGTAAGCTCTCGCTCGACGACCCAGTCTCGCGTTTTGTTCCGAACCTGAGGCGCGGCAACGAAGTCACCATTCGCGAACTGCTCTCGCACACTTCTGGCTACCAGGATTACTGGCCGCAGGACTACGTGATGCCGAATATGCTGAAGCCCGTCACGGCCGAGCGGATTCTTGATCAGTGGGCGCGCAAGCCGCTCGATTTCGACCCCGGCACAGAGTGGCAATACAGCAATACAAATTTCGTGATCGCCGGTCTGATCGTCGAGAAGGCCAGCCGCCAGCCGCTTTTGCAATTCCTGAGCGAGCGAATCTTCGCGCCGCTCGGAATGAAGAGCGTCATCAACATCGATCAGGAGCGGCTCACCCAAACTGACGCCACTGGCTATCTGCGCTACGCGATCGGTCCGCTGCGGCCGTCGCCGAAAGAAGGGAAGGGCTGGCTGTTCGCGGCCGGAGAACTCGCAATGCCTGCCGAGGATCTTGCGAAGTGGGATATCAGCATGATGAATCAGTCGCTGCTCAAGCCTGCCTCGTATGCGGCGATGGAGCGCGAGACGGTGCTGAAAAATGGCCTCGGCACGCGCTACGGGCTCGGGGTCAGTGTTCGCAGCGAACTTGGCGAACGCGCGATTGAGCATGGCGGCGAAGTCTCCGGGTTCACCTCGCAAAATCTTGTTTTTCCCGACAAGAAAGTTGCGGTGGTGGTTTTGACGAATGAAGACGCGGCGTCGGCCTCCAGCGATCTGGCTCGAAGGATCGCAACCTTGCTGTTTCGCGACCCCGATGCCGCCCGGCAGGAAGAGCAGGCGCAGGCGGTTTTCGCGGCCTTGCAGCATGGAAAAATCGACCGCGCGTTGCTGACCGACAACTGCAACAGTTACTTTACCGAGCAGGCGCTCAAGGATTTTGGCGATAGCCTCGGGCCGCTTGGAACGCCCACCGAGTTCACGCAGACCTCAAAATCCGAGCGCGGAGGCATGATGTTCCGACTCTTCGAAGTGCACTTTGCACAAAAGACGCTCGAAGTGCTCGAACGCGTGATGCCCGACGGCAAGATCGAGCAGTATCAGGTGGCCCCGAAATAAAGGCGGCAGAGATTTCGATCGCGATATGAAGCGCGAATATCCTGAGACCCCGCTCATCGGAGTCGGCGCCGTGATCGTGGGTAACGATCGCGTGTTGCTGATTCGCCGCGGCCAGCCGCCCTTGCTTGGCGAGTGGTCGCTGCCTGGCGGCGTGCTCGAATGCGGCGAGACCCTGCGGGAGGCGACGATTCGCGAGGCGCGCGAGGAAACCGGGCTGATGGTCGAACCCGGCGAGATGCTCGGCGTGTACGAGCGTGTGATTCGCAGCGAGGACGGCCGCGTGCAGTACCACTATGTGTTGATCGATTATCTCTGCCGGCCCGTCGGGGGAGAGTTGAAGGCAGGAAGCGACGCAGCCGAAGTGGGCTGGTTCGCGAAAGAAGAATTGCCTGCGCTCAAACTCGCTTACGATGCAAACGACGTCGTGCTAAAAGGGCTGGCGAAAGGTTAGAAAATCGGAGGCAGGGGTTCACCTTTGCAATCTAACCCCTGCCTCGAGCCTCGCTAGTTCGCCATCTTGGCAATGTGAACGGCGAAGCCGGTCTTTGGCAGCAAGGACATCAGTTCGAAGACTTTGAATCCGTCGCCGCTGATTTCCGTTTGCTTATAGACACCCGGCTCGATGTCCGACGTTTCGTGGCGCGCCTCGAGAGTATCCAGAAAACGCTGCGCATCCTTCGTCGAAACCTGTGCCGCTTTCGCGCGCGTAATCACCGCTTCGGTCGCGTAAGAGCGAATTAGCTTCGGCCAATATTTCTGGAGTAACTGCGTGCTGGCGAAGATATCGGCCCAGACAATCTCTCCATTCACCGCGACCACCACGCCGACTGCGTTCTTATCGCGCAGTTGATGAATCACACTCTCGTAATTTCGTTCGATCGGTGCCGCGACGGAATCCACCTGCTTTTGAACGTCTTTGTCCTCCATCACCCGGGCATAGGATGAAGTTGAACTCATTTCGGAGGAGGGGGTGGCCCCATTGACGGCCACAACCTCCGTCATCGCTTCCTTGGCCTTCCCCACCTCGTCCCAGACCTGCTGCTGGTTCTTTGCCGCCATTGCGCCGGCACGCACGCTGGGCGCAGCAACCACGCCTCCAGCCACGGTCGCCACCCGGCCCGCGCTGAAGTCAGCCTTGCCGTTTGCCGCGACCCACCGCCCCGGCTCCACGCAAAAAACGCTCAGGTCGACGGGATCGCTTTCGGGAGGAACAATACGATCTTTTCCGATAACTCGATCCTGCTTGCCGCCAGTTACAATTTCCCCCGCGAGTAACAGCAATGGTCGTTTCGAGTTATTAACCAGCACCAGGCGATTCACCTCCGCGTCGCGGATGGGTGGCATGATCCTGGAGTCTCCCGCGTGGCGGCGAATCAGGCCGCGCGCCTGTCCGGCTTCAGTGACGACAACATCTCCCGACCGAATGCCCTCGTCGAGCGTGATGAAATCGCCGGTATCGTAGGACTTGTTGGAAACGACCGGAAACACCGTAAGGTTGCCGCTTCGAATCGGTTCAAGAAGTGAGTAGTGAAAAGTTTGTGGTAACTCGCTGGCCGGCAATAAGCACGGAACCACAACGGCCAACACGACTAACATCGAAACGAGCCCCGCCAACCAGACGAACACGCGCATCACGAGCCTCCAGATTGTTGCCTGACCACTTATGAAGCCCGACTACGACTCGACCGCGACCCGGTTATAAATAGAGACACCACTCCCGCCTCTCGCGTTCCGGCCTCGCCCGGCACGCCAGTGTTGGAGCGTGCCGGGGTCAGATTCGCGAGACTTCCAGGAGTGTCTTGCTCGCTGATTTCAGAACGTACGAATTACGACCTCTTGCGTCTAAAAAGTTGTTAGCATCTTTCAGGAATGTCTTCACGCGCCCAACCGGAAGATACCGCCGTTGCCGTAGAACTCTATGCGCGCAGCGGCGCGGTGGCCTATGGCATGAGCGTGGAGCAGTTCGCGTCGATCCTCGAAAATATTCAGCGCAAATATCTGCCGGGCGGTTCAACGGAAGAGAAAGCCGAATTTTGCGCGACCCTGAAGCTCGAAGAATTGGCGCTGGCGCGCGCCTGCGCCGAGGGGAACGAGCGCGCGTGGCAAGATTTCATCAGCCGCTACCGTCAGAAACTGCACGGCATGGCGTTGCACATTACGCGTGATGGGGCGCGCGCCGCGGAACTTGCCGATTCGCTTTTTGCGGATCTCTACGGAGTGAGCGCTCGCAACGGTGTACGCAACTCCAAGTTGATCTTCTACACCGGGCGCGGATCGCTCGAGGGCTGGCTGCGCACCGTCATGGCGCAGGAATTCATCAATCGCTATCGCAAGCAGAAGCGCGACGTGAGCCTCGAGGAGCAGACCGAGGAAGGCGCACAGTTTGTCGCCAGGGAGTCCGAACCCGCACGCACTTTTGACCAGCGCCTCGAGACGGCAACCGATCAGGCGCTGGCTGAACTTTCGGCAGAGGACCGTTTCACACTTGCCTCCTATTATTTGGATGGGCGCACGCTGGCTGAGATCGCGCGCTCGCTGGGCCTCCACGAATCGACCGTGAGCCGGCGGCTTGACCGGCTCTCAACCGGGCTCCGCAAGCGCATTTTAGCCGGCTTGCGTGACCGGGGGATGAGCCACGCCCAGGCCACCGAAGCGCTTGAGGCGGACGTTCGGGACATTACCCTCGATTTGCGGTCGCGTTTGATGCAAGATTCCGCGGCTACGACGTTCCATAGGAGAAAGATCTCCGATCCTGGCCTTCGGGGACCCAATGGCCGGGAGGGCAACGGGTAGCAGAATCGCGGCGGATAAGAGCCGTAAGCAGAAAGCCGTACGTGGAAGAAGAGTCGTAAACGGAACTTGTAAGCAGAAGTTGGACAAATGGCTGAACTGCCAAAAATCGTGCACCAGCGGCTCTTGCCCGTGACGACTGAACAGGTTGCGCTCGCGCAGGCGCACCCCGAAGCGGACGTGCTGACGGCCTTCGCCGAACAGGCCCTCCCCGCTTTGGAGCGGGATGATGTATTGCGGCATCTGGCCCTGTGCGGGGATTGTCGAGACGTGGTTGCGCTCGCCTTACCCGCTGACGTTGCGGCAATTCGCGCGACCGAGGTTCCTGCCCAGGAGGAAGCACAAAGCCGGGAAGTCGTTGCTGTGGCAGCCGGGCGTGCAGGAGCGGAGCGCAAACGTCGGTTCGCGTGGGCTGGTTTCGGATGGGCAAATCTGCGCTGGGCAACTTTGGCGGCTGGCATCGCGCTGGCAGTTTTTGTCATGCGGCCCGCGCTGGAACGGACCAGCAAGATTCACACGGCGCCGAGTTTGGCGACGGGCAAGTCCACGGCTCAATTGAAGCCAGAGGTCATGCCCGAGGTCATGCCAGCAGATTGTGTCGGGGGCTGTACCCGACGATTCGGTCGCGAAGAAAAAAGCGCTTGCCGGCCCATCAAAGACTGAAGTCTCGAAGCTCGACGCGTCCAAGAACGGCCTCACACCTAACAACTTGCCGATTTCCTCAGGCACGCCGATGGCGCAGGTGTCGCCGGCAGATCAACTGAGGGCAGATCACCCGAACGCAGATCAACCGAAGGCAGATCGACGGACGGAAGATCAGTCGAAAATGTCATTGGCCAGCAACCGGACGGCCGCCGATTTCAAGTCAAGCCGCGGTGCAGACGCCGGCGGTGCCAGCAAAGATTCGATGCCGCGCGTGCCGGCCGCTGGCACAGCCTTCGATTTGCGCGCGCAAACGCCTGCGAGCGCGCCACCGTCGGAGGAAGGCAAATCGTCGCAGGTCGCGGTCGAAGCTGGCAGCGAAGCGACGACTGTGTCGACCGTCAATTCTAATGAGATAGCTCAGGCCAAATCGCCCGCTCTTCAGACCACGCCCGACATCACAAAAGCCAAGCCGGCGCTCGACTCATCAACCGTCAGTAATCCGCAGGGGGTCGAGCAGAATGCAGTCGCGCAGAATGCAAATGTAGCCGTCACGTCTGCCTCCTCACCGCTGATTGCAAAACGGGCTACCAGCTGGATGATTGCCGGCGGCATGCTCAAGCGCTCCCTCGATGGTGGCCAGACTTGGCTGCCTGCAACACCCGCCGATCATCCAGTGCTTTGTTATGGCGTTCGGGGCGGCGAGGTTTTGGCTGGGGGACAATCCGGCACGCTGTTGCGCTCGACTGACAATGGCGCCACGTGGGTGCCAATCGCGGTGTCGTTCCAAGGCCAGCCCCTCACGTCCGCTGTCGTCCACATCGAGATGCCTTCTCCGGCGCAGATCTTTCTCTCCACTGACAATCACGAGACCTGGAGCAGTGCCGACCGCGGCAGAACCTGGCAAAAGAAATAGCCGTCGAGACTTGCGCTGGCTGTGCTCCGTTCGCAAAGAATTGCCCCACAAAAAAAGCGTCCTGAGCGGTTATGCTCAGGACGCCTTCGGCAGCCCTCCCCCAGAACTGCCAAACTACACGCTCATCCTAGGGCCTCTTGGCCACCGTGTAAATGTCACTTCCGTAATGCCATCCCACGTGCAAGTACCTGCAAATCAAGGTGTATAAGGTAACCAATTCACAGGTTACCCCCGGCTGGCACGATCATCAGGATGCCGCGCCGGCCGCGATGCCCGGGGCAAAGACGGTGTCAACCAGTGCTGCAATTTGCTCCATGGAACTGTCGACATCGAGCGTGAAACGAAACAGATCCATGTCGGCCAGTGCTGGGTAACTCGCCACCAGATGCTTCCATGCCAACTCCTGCGAGAACGTGACGGACATAATCTCGGTGTAGCCGTAACCGAGATTGCGCACCCGGCAGAGCAGGTCACTGAGGTGCACCAGGCAGACGAGCGGGCTTGCTGTCGCCATCAACTCCAAAGAGTGATGGCAGCCGGTGACTTCAATCAGTTCGCTCGGAAAGCCCCAGTGCTCGCAGAGTATGCATCCCGCTTCTTCGTGGGTGTAGCCGAAGAGTCGCTGTTCCACTAAATCCAACGGGCACCGCTCCGCCATCGAACTGCGCAGGCACTCGCGAAACTTCGAATTCTCAAGCACCATCATCACCAGGAACCCAATGTCGTGAAGCAGGCCCGCCAGGTAGGCTTTCTCCGACGCCGGGTAGCCGATTTTGTTGGCCATGGTTTGCGTCACCAGCGCGCAACCAAGCGAATGCCGCCAGAAGGCATTCTGATTCAGCACCCATTTGTCGGCTGGGATCGTGCCATTCATGCACAAGCCAAAAAGGATGGACCGCACGCGGTCGATGCCGAGCGTCATCACGGCGCCCCGCACGGTTTCCACCGTGCGTCTTCCGAAAAGAGGAGAATTGGCCACCCGCAGGCAGGAGGCTGCGATCCCGCCATCGCGCGAGACCAGTTCCACCACTTTGTCGGTCGCGATCTCATCCACCGGTAACCGCATCAGCGCCAGGAGCGGCTGCAGAATGGTGGGAGCGGTTGAAATCGAGTCGAGTGTGGCGATCTGCGCCCGCAGCCGATCGGTGCGTGGATTCATCATGGCTTGCCTCCCGCCGCCGCTCCGGGCGTCGGCTTCCAATAGGCCGTCGTTCCCGGAAAGTGAACCAACTTGAAAGCTTCATCGACCTGGAAGAGCGACTCGGCGTGGCCCAGGAAAAAATAACCGCCCGGAAGCAGGTTGGTGAAAAAGTGCTGTACGACTTTCTTTTTTGAGGCGAGGTCGAAGTAGATCAGAACATTGCAGCAGAAGATGACGTCGATTCCCTTCAGGAAAACCATCTTGCTGTCGTCGCTCAAATTGACCCGGTCAAAGCGCACATGCGAGCGCAGCACATCGCTTACCTCGAGCTTCTTGTCGCCCGCGTCTTTGAAGTATTTTCTGCGCAGCGCTGGACTGGTATTGCGCAGGGCATACTCCCCATAGATGCCCGCTTTCGACGCCTCCAGCGAACGCGTGTTCAGGTCGGTTGCCAGAATCTCAAAGGTCCAGCCCGCCAACTGTTTCTCCTCCAGCAGAAACATCGCCAGCGTGTAGGGTTCTTCTCCCGTCGAACAGCCGGCGGACCATAGACGCAGCCGCTTGAGTCCGAGCGCGGCTTTTTGTTGCATGATCTGCGGCAGCACCACCGTAGTCAGCGCGTCCAGTTGCGCCGGGTGGCGGAACATGTAGGTCTCGCCAATCGTGATTTCATTCAGCAACTGGTGAAGCTCGGTATCGCGGGCGGCGCCGATGGTGAGGCGATCGAGGTACTCGAAGGTGCTGTTCGCCCCGCACACGCTCATACGGCGATTGCAACTTGCGACCAGCAGGTAAAGCTTCTGCTCGGAATGGTAGATGCCCGAGATGCGGTAGATCAGATCGCGGATCTTGAGGTGCGCGGGTTCCGTGGCGCCCGAGCGAGCCTCGGCCGGCGCGGCCGATAATTTTGGTTTTGCGGCTTCGGATGCCATGCAGTTTCGCGTCTCTTCCTTTCTGCGAAGGCGACAACAATACTTCAGCGATGAGCGGCGCTGGCAGCCGTTCTGCGAAAGGCCACGCGGCGCAGAATTTCGGGCACAATCGCATTCAATGGACAAATCTTCTCGGCGAGCTTTGCGCCCACCACGCTTCCCGGCATGCCCCAAACGACCGAACTGGCCTCGTCCTGCACGATCACGGCTCCCCCCGCTTCACGAATCGCAACCGAGCCGCGCGTGCCGTCCGCGCCCATTCCGGTCAGCACCACGCCCAGCACGTTTTCTTTGAAGCTGTGCGCCACCGAGCGAAACAAAACGTCCGCGGCCGGCCGGCAGGAGTTCTCCGGCGCTCCCTGGTTCAAGCCGAGAACGAATTTTGTTCCCTGCCGCATTACCGTCATGTGATAGTCCCCGGGCGCGATCCACACATCCCCTTTTTCCAGCACTTCACCTTCTTTACCCTCCCTGACCTGCAATGCGCTCAAGCCATCGAGCCGGGCCGCCAGCAGGCGGGTGAAGGAAGCGGGCATGTGCTGAACGATCACCATCGGTACCGGGAAGTCGCCGGGCAACTGCGGCATCAGTTCTCCGAGAGCGTTCGGACCGCCCGTGGAACATGCGATCGCCACCAGGTCGACGCGGGTCGGCGGGGTGTAGGCGGGCGCGACGAATACAGTGGGCGCCAAGGCGTTCTGTGTGCTGCGCCGCCCGCACAGCGCCTTGATCTTCGGAACCAGTTCATCGCGCACGCAGATGCGTGCATTTTCCGGGCTGCCCGTCCGTGAGGGCTTCAGCGCATAATCGCTGGCTCCGCGCCCCAGCGCCTCCACGGTCTTGCCCGCGCCCGGCCCGGTGAGCGTGCTGAACATGATCACCGGCAGGCGCAGGTTGAGCTTGCGAATCTCGATCAACGTCTGAATGCCATCCATGCCCGGCATTTCGACGTCCAGCGTGACCAGATCGGGCTTCAGCTCTGGAATTGCCAGCAGCGCCAGTCGTCCATCTCCCACCGCCCCGACCACCGTGATCTCCGGGTCTTCCGCCAACACATCGGAGAGCAGCCGGCGAACTACGGCGGAATCGTCAACAATCAGTATGCGGATTGGCGGCACGTCGGAAATCTCCTCGCCCTGGTGTGCAATTATGTGCAGTTTGCGGATGCTGCCCGGCCCGGTCCGGTTTGTCATCCTCCCGGACCTGGCACTCGCGTTCTTCAGCGGGCCGCTGCGGCGGCCCGTTTGGCGGGCGGCGCTGCCCCATCTTTCCCCTCGGCATCGCCAATCTTGAAGCGGCCCACCAGTTCGCGCAGCTCACTAGCCATATTGGAGAGGTGCTCGCTCGCCTTCTGAGCCTCGGCGACGTTGGTCGAGGTATCCTGCGCCGCCTGCGCCACTCCGGTGATGTTCGAAGCGATCGTGCTGGCCCCGCGCGCCGCCTCGGAGACGTTGCGCGCCATCTCCCCGGTGGTCGCGCTCTGCTCCTCGACCGCGGTCGCAATGGTGGTGGAGATGCTGCTGATCTTGTCGATCACCTCGCGTATCCCGCCGATGGCGCTGACCGCGCCTGTGGTGTTCTCCTGGATGACGGTGATCTTGCCTTTGATCTCCTCGGTGGCTTTGGCCGTCTGCTTGGCCAGTTCTTTGACCTCGTTGGCGACCACCGCGAAGCCCTTGCCCGCCTCGCCCGCGCGGGCCGCTTCGATGGTCGCATTCAGGGCCAGCAGGTTGGTCTGCTGGGCAATCGAGGTGATGACCTCGACCACCTTCCCGATCTCGGCGCTCGATTCGCCCAGCTTGCCTACCGTCTGGTTGGTGGAGTGCGCGGCCGTCACCGCCTCCCCGGCCACCCGCGCCGCTTCGGTCGCGTTCTTGGCAATCTCGCCAATGGTGGCGTTCATCTCCTCGGCGCCCGAAGAGAGCGTCTGCAGGTTCGTGTTGACCAGTCCGCCCGCTTCCGCCACCGTTCTCGCTTGAGCCGTGGTTTCTTCGGAGTTGGCCGTGATCTGTTGCGTGGTCGCGGAAAGCTCGGCCGCCGAGGATGCCAGCGATTGCGCATTGATCGAGATGGACTGCAGCGCTTCCTGCATCTTTTGTCCGGTGGTGTTTACGACATCGGCGATTTGCTTGAAGTCACCCACATAGCTGCCGCTCATACGCGAGGTCAGGTCCCCGGCCGCCATCTGCGAAAGCACGCTCCCGATGTCCTGCAGGGGCGAAATCACCGCGTCCAGCGTCTTGTTTACGCCTTCTACGATCTTCCGGTAATCGCCATGGTGATGGTTCACCTCGGCCCGGGTGGCAAGTTTTCCGGCCACCGCGGCCTCCACCAGCATGTCCGCGTCCCCGATCAGGGATTTCAGGCTTTCCATCACCATCGTCATGGCGGGCACCAGTTCGTCATTTTCCGACCGGCGGCCGATCTTCTTGTATTCCGGCAAGTCCTCCAGATTCCCCGCTGAGATTTTCGTAAGCGTGCCGACCACATGCTTGAACCGGCTCATCGTGGTGTTGACTGCGCCCGCCAGTTCGGCAAAGATCCCCACATACTTGCCGTTCACCGGGTGCTATAGTCGTTGTTCTGAATTTTTTGGATCACCGCGTTGGCCTCTTGCAGCCCCGCCAGCCCGTCGATGCAGGCGTTCAGATTGTTCTTGGTGACATTGAAATCGCCGCTATAGTCATCCGTGATTTTTTGCGGGATCAGTCCCTTGCTGATCTTGTCGACGTAGTCAGCGGCCACGTTCAGCGGGCCTATGACCGCATCCAGCGTGTCGTTTACGCCCTCCAGCACCTTGCGGTAGTCGCCCTGGTGCTTGTTGACATCGGCGCGCGTCGACAACTCGCCGTCGACCCCGGCCTGCGCCAGCAGCATGGCGTCGGCAATCATGGCCCGCAAAGCCATCTTTTCTTTGGTGATGTCGGTGGCATACTTGACGACCTTGAAGGGCTTGCCGTTGACATCGAGAATCGGATTGTAAGAGGCCTGGATATAGACCTCGCGGCCGCCCTTGCCCAACCGCTTGAACTCGTCCGCCACATACTCGCCCCGGTTCAGCTTCGCCCAGAATTCCTTGTACTCCGGGCTCTGCCGGTAGGCCTCATCGACGAGGATGCCGTGATGCTTCCCCTTGATCTCATCGAGCGTATAGCCGAGCGATCGCAGGAAGTTTTCATTGGCATTGTGCACCATGCCATCCATCCCGAACTCGATGATGCCAAGCGCCTTGCTGATGGCCGCCATCTGCCCGTCGTTGTCCGCAATCCGCATCTTCTGCTCGGTGATGTCGGAGGCATAGACTACGATTTTGAAGAGCTTGCCTTCGAGGTTCTGGATGGGGTTGTACCAGGCCTGGTACCAAACCTCCTGCCCGCGTTTGCCGATCCGTTTCGCCTCGCCCTGCACCGGTTCGCCTTGGGCGAGCTTGCCCCACAGAGTCTTGAACTGCTCGGAGTGCCGCGAGCCTTCTTCCACCAGCATCGAGTGATGCTTGCCCTTGAGCTCCTCGAGCGTATAGCCGAGCGGCTCGAGGTACTTCTGGTTGGCATAGCGAATGGTGCCGTCGAGGTCGAACTCGATCACCGCCTGCGACCGCTGGATGCCCTCGATCTGCGCTTTATAGTCGGCATTCAGTTTTTCCAGTTCCAGCTTCTGGGTGATCACCGCCCACGTCACCATGGTGCCGCTCCACTCGTGCTTGGCGCCGTAGATCGCTGCCAGATTAAGTTCGAGCGTCTCGTCACCCAGGTGGATATTGGCCGTATGCGGAAGGTTGCGGTCGGAGGTCATGATCCGGCGCTGGTGCGCCGGGTCTTTATGAAACAGGTCGATGGACTTGCCGACCACCTCTTCCGCCTTGCAGGGCAGAAGATGTTCGATCGTCTTCATGGTCTGCAATGACCTCCCATTCATATAGACAATATTGAGATCGCGGTCGGCGTACATCACATTGACCGGCACCTTGTCCAGCATGGAGCCGGAGTATTTGCTCCCGGCCTCCTTGGAATGCGCTGTCCGGACTGTTTTCTTGCTCGCCATGGAATTGTTTCCTTCCTGAAATTCGGCTGATGCCGTCGGTCATCTTGCCTCTGCGATGCTCGTTCTTCTTCCGTTCGATCTCTTGTCCGGGCATTCTCCGGTCTACACTCAATCGCCCCGCTTCAATTGCCCAGGCTTCAACCGCCCAGCCTTCAATTGACCGGTGCCCGCAGCCCCACCGCGTCAATGTTCAGCGCGCGCTCCGTGTTCAACACCAGCAGCAGTTGTCCATCGAGCTTGTACACCCCCTCGACCAGTTCCTTCTGCTGCGCGGACATGTTTTGCGGCGGAGCCTCGTAGGTGTCCTGCGCGACTTCAATGACGTCTCCGATTTCGTCCACCAGCAGGCTTACGGCGCCGTCGTCGGTGCGCACCACCACATTCATGGGCAGCCGATCGGCCGCCCGCTCTGGCATCCCGAGCCGTCTTCGCAAATCGATCGCGGTCACGATTTGCCCGCGCAGGTTGATGAGCCCGCGCACCACCTCCGAGACCAGCGGCACGTGCGTCATGTCGAGATGGCGGATCACTTCCTGGACCTGCTCGACCGGCACGCCAAAGAAATATCTCTCGAGATAGAACGTGCTGAACTGCTTGGTGTTCGCCATCTTCATCTCCCCCGTCTAGGCGCCCGCCGCCTGCTCGAAAAACGAAGGTTCCACCGCCCGCACCACGCCTTCCACATCGAGCAGATCCGTGGTCCGCTGCTGAATCAGCGCAGAACCGAGCACTCCCGCTCTCCGCCCGGGCCGCTCCAGCACCAGGTTTTCTTCCACAATGTCGAGAATGCGATCGACCACCAGGCCGACGCTTCGCCCATGCTCGGTGTAGACGACGACCTGCAACGGCGCCGCGTCCGCCTCCGCGGAGCGCGCGCCCGCCCCGCACTCCACCACCTCGCCGACTCGCACCAGCGGCAGAATGTGCCCGCGGTACTGCACCACCTCTTGCCTTCCCGAGAGTTCGATGGCGCTGCGTTCGAACTCCTCGAGCCGCGCCACCGACGACAGGGGAATCGCCATCCGTCCTTCACCCGACTGGAACAGAAGCAGCGTCTGGCGGACATCGCCCGTCTGCCGCGACATATTTTCGTGCCTCGATTTCGCCTCCCGGTTCTCGCCAATCAGGTTGGCGCGCTGGGCGAGTCCGACCACGTCCAGGATGAGCGCCACCCGGCCGTCCCCCATAATGCTGGCCCCGGCAAAAACTTTTGAACTCTTGAGTTGCTTGCGCAGCGGCTTGACTACGATTTCTTCGGTGTCGTTGATCTGATCGACCACCAGGCCGAACTGCCGGTCCTCGGCGCGCAGCACGACAATATTGATCGCGCGCCGCTCCCGCGTCTTCTCCGGAAGCCGCAGTTCATGATTCAGATCGAGCAGCGGCAGGAGATTGCCGCGCAGCCGGTACACCGGAGCCCCTTGCACCATCTCGACTTTCTTTCGCGCCTCTTCGCCTTCCAGCCCCACCAGTTCGAGCAGGCTGACCTGCGGGATGGCGAAGCGCTGTCCTCCCGCCGTGATGATCAGCGCGGGCACGATGGCCAGAGTTAAGGGAATCTTCACTTTGACGGTGGTGCCCTTTCCGGGCGCCGTCTGCACATCGACCGTGCCGCCGATGCGCTCGATGTTGGTTTTTACGACGTCCATGCCCACCCCCCGCCCTGAGACATTCGTCACCTTTTCCGCGGTCGAGAGCCCGGCTTCGAAGATCAGGTTGGCGATCTCGCGTTCGCTGAGGCGGCTGGCCTGGTCGGCCGTGATCAGTCCTTTCTGTACCGCCTTGCCGACAACTTTCTGAAGATTCAGCCCGGCGCCGTCGTCCGAGATCTCGATATTGACCTTTCCGCCCTCGTGAAATGCGCGCAGCAGGAGCAAACCCTCGGCGCTCTTGCCCGCCGCCTGCCGCGCCTCCGGCGCCTCGATTCCGTGATCGATCGCGTTGCGCACCAGGTGGGTCAGCGGATCCTTGATGGCCTCGATCAGCGTCTTGTCGAGTTCGGTCTCCTGCCCTTCCATCTGGATGCGGACCTGCTTGCCGCAGGCCAAAGCCAGGTCGCGCACGGTGCGCGGAAAACGGCTCCAGACGTTGCCGATCGGCTGCATCCGCGTCTTCATCACGCTCTCCTGCAACTCGCTGGCAATCAGGTTCAGGCGCTGCCCGGCCGTCACCAGATCCGTCTCCTCGGTCTTCTTGGTGAACTGCAGGATCTGATTGCGCGCCAGCACCAGTTCGCCCACCAGGTTCATCAGCTTGTCGAGCAGCCCAACATCCACTCGGATCGTGCTCTCGCTGGCCGGGCCGTGCGGCTGTTGCGTCTTCAACGCTTCCAGCACCTCCTGCGGTTTGACCACACCCTGATCGACCAGAATCTCGCCCACGTGTCGTGGATCGCCCGCCTGCTGTTCGGCAACCGCTTCGAATACCTGCGCCTGGGTCGCTTCCCCCCGGCTGACCAGTATGTCGCCGAGCGGCTGGGCTTCCGCGTTGGCGGCGGCGTCGGCCGCCGCTGCCACGGGTTCGGTATCCGCTGCTGGCTTCTCCGCCGCCGCGGTAATCTCCTTGGCCAGCGCTTCCCCGGCCGCTCCCCCCGGCTCGGCGTTCCCCTGCAGCAGGCCTGTGAGGGTAAGAATCAGTTCCTGATCGTCGCGCTCGCCCTCGTTGCCGGACGCCTCGATGCTGGCCAGCATCTGCCGCACCGCGTCCACCATGGCCAGCAGCGCGGTCGTCAATTCGGGGTGCAGGCTGAGTTGCCCGTCGCGTAGTTTCGCGAGCAGGTTTTCGCCGACGTGTGCCACCGCCTCAAGCTTGCCAAAGGCGAGAAATCCCGACGTGCCTTTTAGGGTATGAATCGTCCGGAAGATGCTCGCCAGAGTCTCCCGGTCCGAAGGCTGCTTCTCCAAGGCCACCAGATCCCGGTCCAGCCGGTCCAGGTTCTCGTGGCTCTCGACTAGAAATTCTTTGACAATTTCGTCGTTTTCATTCATAGCCTGTCACCTTCTCAATCGGAAGGAGCGAACCCGGGGTTGAGCACTGAGGTGCTGGTACGCGCACCCATTTTCCACCGCCCTCCCTCTTTAACCGGAGAGCACGACTGTCGTATTGGAGAATTCTTATCGGAGGCGCGGGTAACAGGTGACCCCCTGCAGTCGGAGGCCCGGATGGGAGTGGAAGGGATGAAGCTGCTACTAAAGTGTCCGGGAGCCAATCGAGGAGCCAAGCCGGTCAACGCCCGCTAAAAGTCACGAACTCAGAACTAAAGACTGAGCTTCAGCTCTCGCAAAATAAAAAAAGCCGCGAGCCAGAGCAAACCCAAAAAGGTTTAACTCGTAGCTCGCGGCTCGAAGTTCGCGGCTGCTTTCCTACATCCCCGGACCCGCCGGGTACGGCGGCAAATCCGGCGGGCGCGGCGCCAGCTTCTTCGGATTCGCCTTAATCTCCTGCATCACCATATCCACGGCCTTCTCCAGTTGCGGATCCTGTCCTTTCAAAACCAGATCCGGCGGATTGTCGACCACTACATCCGGCTGCACGCCGCGGTTCTCGATCAGCCACTTGCTGTCGAGCCCATACAGAGAGAATTCAGGCCGCGTGATGTAGCCGCCATCCATCAGAGGCATCTGTCCGCGGATTCCGCGCACGCCGCCCCAGGTGCGCGTTCCGATCAGTGGCCCCAGTTGGTACTTCTTGAAGAAGTAACTGAAAAAGTCGCCGTCGGACGCCGCGTAATGATTCGTAACACACGCCATGTATCCATAAAACGCCTGCCCGGGAAGCGGGCCCGACGCAAAGTTCCGCGCGCTGGTCATGGCCGCCACCATGCGCCGCAGCCGCTCGAAGATCAGCTGATCGACGAAGCCGCCACCGTTGTAGCGCACATCGAAGATGATTCCCTCCTTGCGAATCTGCGGGAAGTACTGTTTGACAAACATGTTCAGCCCGGCCTCGCCCATATCCGGCAGGTAGACGTAGCCGATCTTGCCGTCGCTCAGCGCATCCACCTTCTTGCGGTTGGTTTCGACCATGTTGAGTTCGTGCAGGTTGAATTCGTCGGCAATCGGCTTGACCAGCACCTTGCGCGCGCCCTCCGCGCTCGGTTTCGAGTTCACCGTCAAAGTCACCACCTGGTTTGCGGTGTTGACCAGCAACTCGTCCGGGGTTTGCGGAGCGCGCAGCGCCCGGCCGTTGATCGCAACCAGATAATCGCCCTCTTTCACGTTCACGCCCGGCTCGGTCAAGGGTGACCGCGTCTGCGCATCCCAGTTTTCGCCGCCGTAAATTTTCTTGAAGCGGTACATGCTGCTCGCGTTATCGATCTCATAGTCCGCGCCCAGCAAGCCCACGTTCACGTGCGGCAGATCCGGAAATTCGCCGCCCCCGACATAGGTGTGCGAGTTCGAAAGCTCTCCGATCATTCCCGCCATAATGTACGTCAGCGAATACCGATCGGCGACATACGGCAGCAACTGCGCATACTGGTCATGCACCTTCTGCCAGTCCACGCCGTTCATCGAAGCTTCGTAGAAGTAGTCGCGCTCCTGCCGCCAGACTTCGTTGTAGATCTCTTTCCACTCCGCCGTGGGATCCACCTCGGCTCGCAACCCGCTCAGATCCAGCGATCCCTCGCCCATCTTGTGCGGCGCGTCCGGCGGCTTGGCGTCGATAATCCCGAGCTTTCCACCGCCGTCGCCGCGATACAGCAGCTTCGTTCCATCGACCGACAGCGCAAAGCGCATCGCGCCTTCCAGCAGCACCTTGTCCTTGCGATCTTTCAGATCGTAGGCATGGATCGCCGGTTCTTCGCCCGGAATCGGCCCGGAGAGCCCGTTGATCGGCGAGGTGCTGTAGTAGATTGCATCCTTCGAAGCGTCGAATGAGCGAATCACTGCCGGCGGCACTGCCAGCGCCACGATGCGATTCTGAATTCCGTCCAGGTCGATCTTGAAGACCTTCGGCGGTTCTTTCTTTTCGGTCTCGGCCGTCTTCTCGCCGGTTTTCTCTTCCTTCGCTTCCGCCGGGGCGGTCTTCTTGTTCTTTTTATTCTCCTGCTTGGCCTCGGGTCCCGGATTCGCCCCCGCCGCCGGTTCCTCCGTCTTGATTTTGGTCTCGTCGCTCAGCGCCGGGAAAGGCGAAGGCTCGTCGGCCGTCAACGTCACCATGTACACACGCGTTGTCTTGGGATTCGCAAATTCAAAATCAATATTGCCCAGCACTTCGTTGAAGTCGCGATCTGAAAGAAAATACAAATACCGTTTGCCCGGATCAAACACCGGAGCAAAGCTGTTGCTCATCACCGACGTCACCGGCGTGATCTTCTTATCGGCCAGACCGTAGAGATAAACCACGCTCACGCCCGACTCCTCCGGCTTGTCGTACGCCAGCCACTGGCTGTCCGGAGACCATGAGTAATTCGTGATTTCGAAGAATTTCGCTTTGTCGACCTCAACCGGCTGCTTCGTTTTAATGTCGACATACCACAGCTTCAGGTCCTTGTCGGCCCACGCGATCTTCGTGCTGTCCGGAGACCATGCCGGCTGGAACATAAATCCCTTGTGCCCGCTCGTGATCTCCTCTTCCGGCCCTTGTCCGTCCTGCGGCGCGACGAAAATTTCATCCTCGCCCGTGCGGTCCGAGATGTAGGCGATCCACTTCCCATCCGGCGACCATGCTACTTTTTGCTCACGTACTCCCGGAGAGTGCGTCAGATTGCGCGTACTGCCTTCCTTCGCGGGCACGGTGAATACTTCGCCGCGTGCTGCCACCACCGCGCGCTTGCCATCCGGAGCGATGTCGAAATCCGTAATGTGTTTGCTCGCGTCTGCCCAGTGCTTCATCGCCTGGTCGCGCTCGCCATCGACATAAATCGCCAGCTTCTTTGCCTGCTGGCCCTGAAAATCGAGCGTATATAGATAGCCGCCGTTCTCGAAGATGATCCCGTTCGGCCCCATGCTCGGCCACATGCAATCCCAGTCGCTGAACTTGGTCAGTTGTTCCACCTGTTTCGTTCCGGTGTCATAGCTGTAGACATTCAGCCGGTGCTCCGGTCCGCGATCCGACGTGAAGTAAATCGTGTTTCCGTGCCACATCGGAAACGTGTCGGTCCATTCCGTGTGCGGAATCGTTCCGTCCACCGCATTTGTCTTCAGATCGAAGATCGTGATTTCCTGCGCCATGCCGCCCGTGTAGCGCTTCCATTGCCGGAAGTTGCGGAAGATCCGGTTGTAGGCGATTTTTCCGCCGTCCGGCGAGAACGAGAGCAGTCCGCCCTCGTCGATCACCATCGGCTTCTCCATCCCGCCGTTGACGCTTACTGTGTAGGGCCGCTTCGTCCAGCCGTTCGAGGCATCGCGCCGCGATAGGAAAATCACATTCTGGCTGTCCTGCGTCCATCCGATCACTTCATTCAGCACGCCCATGCGGTCGCTCAACGGCTGCGCCTGTCCTTGATAAAAAGTCAGCTGCGTCGGCTGCCCGCCGTCTGCAGGCATGATGTACACGTTAAAATTGCCGTCATATTGCCCCGTGAAAGCCAGCCACTTTCCATCCGGAGAAAATTTCGGAAACAGCTCGCGCCCCGGATTCGAAGTCACCCGTCTCGCCTCGCCCCCGGCGCTCGATGCCACCCATATGTCTCCGCCATACACGAAAGCTACCTTGTCGTTATGAATATCCGGGAAGAGCAGCAGCCGGCCTTCAGTCTGCTGCGCCGTTAAAAGAAGAGAAAAAGCGCACAATAGAACCGCGCACGCGAGAACCTTCCTGACCATAACCATGAGAGCTCCTTATTGAATTCTTTTGGGGAGGAATTCCACAAACTGTGCTGGGGAAGTTCCAGAGCCAATACGACAACGCGAGATTGTAACAGTGTTAGACGTTGGGAATCTTAATTCGTAACCGCTGTTCGTAACTGCGAGTTTCAATGATCTGAATTTCAACGATCCGGCGTGTTGGCCGCTGCTCGCACCGCCTCCTGGCATTGCGCAGCCTGGGTTAACACTTTGTCAAACTCTGTATCTGTCCTTAACTTCGCCAGGAGAGGATCAGAGAGCAGATTCGAATACGCACAATAATTCTGCTCCACCGCACTTTTCAGCATGTGCAGCCCCGCCTCCTTTTTTCCGCAATAACCAAGGATCGCTCCCTGGTAGTACCAAACCTCGGGATCGGGATCGGTTGGCAAGTTGGTCTCGTCCTCGTGCGCGATGCGGTCCAACTCCGACTGCGGCCGCAGTCCCAGGCACGCCTCCAGCAGATCGCGATGATACCGCGGCGCCGACGGCATACGTTTCACCGCCTCGCGCGCTTCCTGCACTTTTCCTTCGCGCAACAGCACCGACGGCTGTATGTACGCAGCCCACTCCGAGCCCGCGTCCAGCCGCACATATTGCTCCGCGCGCTCCATTTTGCCGAGTTCCATGAACGCCCAGGCGCACGAGCGGAAGGTGTAATTGCCCGGATCAAGCGCCAGCGCCGTATCGCACTCGCTCGTCGATTGCTCCAGCATCCCCGCGTAACGGTAGACGAATCCCAATGTGAAATGCGCTTGCGGGCTGTCCGGTCGCCGCTTTACCAGCGCCAGCGCCTCCTTGTAAGCGGTTCCAAGCTCGCCCCGCTCCACGTGATTCGTAATCAGCTGGCCCGCCGCCACAATCCGGTTCGGATCCAGCTCGACCGCCTTCTCATAGGCCCGGCTCGATCTCTGGAACATCGCCTCGCCGCCATCCGAATAATCCGCGTCGTAGTAACAACGCAGCCCCAGCTGCTCCCACGCCGGCGCGTACGTCGGATCGACCTCCACCACATGCTCCAGCACCGCAATCGCATCCTTATTAGGTCCAGGATCGTGCGGCAATGCCAGGCTATGCAGGTAGAGGTCATACGCCTCGGCGCTTTTCGGCCGCGTGCTCGTATCCAGGAACCCGCCCGCCACGCCCATCGCCGGCAGCAACCCCTGCCGTATCTGCGCGGATATCTCCGACTGCATCATGATCAGGTCGTCCGCCCGTGCCGTCACGTTCGTCTGCCACAAAAGCTTGTTGTCGTTGACGCCGATCGTCTCGAGCGTAATCAACAGCCGGTCGCCCTGCTTCAAAAAATGTCCCGTGATCACCGTGGCCACGTGCAGCTCGCGGCCCGCCGCCGCCGGATCGATGTCATTCCCCACAAACTTCCGCGTCATGGCCGAGGGCCGCACATCCAGCGATCGCGTGTACGTTAATGTGTTCGAAATTTCGTCGGCCAGCGCGAACCGCAAAAATTCCACGCTGATATCGCCGTTCATGTTCTGCAAAGGCAGCACGGCGATCGTATTCTTCGCCGCGCCCCCGGCCATCTGTCCCCGATGCTTGAACCACCACGCGCCCATCGCCACTACCGCGGTCAAAAGCAGTGCCGTGATCCCCAGTAAAATGTACGTTGACCATTTCGTCGTTGCCTGGAACGTTGTCGTCGCGATCCGGTAGGGCAGCATCGGACGCCTCAGCCCTGACTTCGTCCCCCCCGTTTCCCCGTCACGCCGCAGCGACTGCAAATCGCCCTTCATCGCCAGAGCATTCGGATAACGGTGCCCGCGCTCCTTCTCCATCGCCCGCCCGATAATGCCTTCGAGGTCCGGAGGAAGCTTCGGGTTCAGCTGCAGCGGCGACACCGGCTTCTGATTCAGCACCGCGTCTAGCGTGGTAATCACGTTTCCCGTGGCAAATGGCTTTTTGCCCGTCGACATCTCGTAGAGCACTACGCCCAGCGAAAACAAGTCGCTGCGCGCATCCAACTCCTCGCCCCGCGCCTGCTCCGGCGACATATAAACCGCCGTGCCCGGAATCACTCCCATCGCGGTCAGTGAGTCCTCCATCGCCGCTTCGCTCGAATTCGGATCGTGCACCATCTTTGCCAGCCCGAAATCGAGAATCTTCGTCTGCCCGTTCTGGGAGACAAAAATATTTGCCGGCTTGATATCGCGATGGATCACTCCCTTCGCGTGCGATGCCGCCAACGCATCCGCCACCTGAATGCCGATGTCGAGGATCTCGTCGATCCCAACCTTCCGCGTCCGCATGATGTCCTTCAGGCTCGATCCTTCGAGCTTTTCCATCACGATGAACGGATGTCCGTCGTTTTCCTCGATGTCATGGATCGTGCAGATGCCGGGATGGTTCAGTTGCGAGCAGGCGCGTGCTTCGCGCACAAAACGGTCCAAGGACTTCTTGTCCTTGGCCATCTCTTCAGGAATGAACTTCAGGGCAACATGCCGCGCCAGGCGCGTGTCTTCCGCCTCATAGACCACGCCCATGCCCCCACCACCCAATTTTCCGATGATGCGATAGTGGGAGACTGTCTGGCCGATCATGTACGCGGCCTCAAGAGCCGTCGGCGCTAATGTTAGGCTGCGCCGCGCAGCCGGGTCAAGAAGCCGATACCGGCCGGGTTTGACTCCAATGCGAAAAGGCCGCCGCAGCGGCCTCTTCGGTTAGTCTTCTTTGTCTCGCCTACGGTTGAAACGCAATCTTCCCGAAAGTTCCGTCGAGATTATTTTTCGGTCCTGCCGTAAAGAAAAGATGATTCTTGTCTCCGTTTGCCTTCGTCCCGCCACCGAACTCGATCCCCCAGAGCTGGTCGATGCGGATCGCATGGCCATTGGTGTCCTTTACCGTTCCAATGAACTTCCCGCTCTCAATATTGAAAGCGTTAATCGTCCCGTTATTCGTGTTATTCGAAACCAGCAGCGCATTGCTGAGCGGCCCGAAGTTCTTCGGTGCCACCGCAAAGCCCCACGGTTGTGCCAGCGCGCCCCCCGAAATCAGCGTCCGCACCAGCGTTCCATCTTCGCGGAAAATATCTACCTGGCCCGTCGGGCTCTCGTCCACCGGAGCGAACGAAACATAGAGCAGCCCATTGATGTCCTGAACGTTGAATACCGAAGTCCCCGCCGGAACGTTCGGATCGGTGAACGAAGTCACCAGATTGAAGTTTCCGTCGTACATATCAATCTTGTTGTTGTTGATGTCGGCCGCGTAAATGAAGTTCCCCGACGGTTTGCTCGTAATTGCCAGGCCCGTATACGAGGCATTGGAAGCCGAGTTGTTGACCATGATGGTCGCCAGCGTGAAATCAACCTTCGGCGACCACGCGCTGATCGTTCCGTCCAGCGTCGCGAACAGAAAAGGAGAAGACTCCCCCTGCACCTGAAAATCCGACGACCCGTTAAATACGATTCCCGTCGGCGAGCCCCATCCCATACCCGACGCGGACGGAATCACCACTTGCAGGCTTTGCGCCACTCCCGAGCCGTTATAGAGCGTGGACCAACCCGATCCTTCGTCGCTGATCCAGAATGCTCCACCCGGTCCGTACGCCAGTCCCCAGGCGTTTACCAGCAATGGATCCGTATGCCTGGTCTGGCCTTTGATGTTCGAAGTGAGGTTCGTGAGTTGATACTGCGCCACGGCCGTACTGGAAACCGCCAGCAGAACAAGTCCGAGGCAAAAAGTGAAAGCGATCGTTCGACGTTGCATAAATTCCTCCCTGATTTGCGCAGCAGATGAGCCCATCTCGGTGATCGAGCAAGACATTGCGCTCGATTTGAGAGCTGCTGATGAATCGAATGCTAGATCGGTCGCCCCGTACGGGTTGTCATTCGATTGTCATGTCTTTGCATATTTCTTGTTTGTCCTCGCGATTAATAGATTTGCCGCCAAACCAGGTGAATTCTCCTCCGAATTTTTTTCGAATCCACCAATCCAATTTCAACGCCCGTCCGTACTGCAACCAGATTCGGCATGCAGTCAACGAACTCAGATCCCCGAACTCAGATCAACGGACTCGGATCCACGAACCCAGATCTCGCTAGCCCTGGTTAGCGAATGACCGCCTTGGAGGAAGAATGAAACTCGCAACTCGCACCCTGTTCCTGTCGTTTGCCTTCAGCTTGCTCTCTCTCTCCGCCTTTGCCCAAACCAACTCGACGCTTGGCTACGGCGACGGCGAACTCCTCAGATTCATCTACACGCAAAACTTCGACTGCATCGATCAGCCTAAAGACGACCTCAACTTCAACGGCGTCCCCGCCGCCCTCGACCCCGGCGAAATGCAAATCCCGATCTGCCAGGTCGGCACGAATCCCACCATCAACCCTCCCGGCAAGGCCGGCAATCCGAAATTCACCACCGAGCCCATCTATGTCCTGGTCCCAATGTTCTCCAGCGACGGCGACCAGAATCCCAATGACGCCATCTCCTGCGACAACGTCGTTCCCGGCACCATCTGCGGCCCGCAACTCGGTCAGACGCTGATCAGCCTCTTCGGCGCGCTTCCCGAAGCCTTCAAAGCCTCGCCCAAGGTCTACACGCAATGTCCCGAGCCCGGTTCCGCTCCCGGAACCTGCACCATGCACGCTTCGCGCCTCGACCTTGCGCCGGTCCTCTCCGAACTCGGCATCCTGCCCGGACCGCCCACCGCAAACATCTTCGTGCCCACGCCCAATCACAGTCACGTCCTCATCAATCAGGACGTCAATCTCCCCGCGATCTGGTGGCAGGTCATCCCCGTTCTGGTGCTCGATTCGAGCGACTGGCCCGCGAAAGATGGCAGCTCCGGCATCACCTCTCTGAAGGCAATCAAGAACGCGATCGCAGCCGGACAAGCCGTCGAAGCTCCCTCCAATTTCTTCCTCTTCTTTAGCTCAAATGTTGTGGGAGGCGGGCAGCACATGCACTAGGAATGGATTTTCAACGCCCTGCGGCCCTCCGCAAAAAGTAATGTCGAGGGGGAAACGGCGGGCATGGCTGCCCGCCGTTGTGTTCTGATTAGTAGTTCGATCCTGATCGTCGAGGATCGGGGTCGCACCCGTCGTCGGGGAATAATCCCATCAGGGAGTTGTTACCCCTTCCTGGAAGTGATTGGCGAACATCGGGAATGCGCGGACGAAGCCGTAGTCACGTGGTTGGGTGACAAATCGCACCGACAAAACCCTCCAATGAGTATCCATTCAACTTGGGGACAATCCCCCAAAAGCGAAAGGAACCCCCGACAAAAACATAGATCCTCGGAGCACGCCCGAAAATTCACTTTGACCGGGGGCTTACCACGAAAAAGCAAAGTCGTGAAGGAGGTATCATGCTCTCACTACGACCGAACCGTGGAACGACGGGTTCTTGGAATTGTTTCGGTATCGGGTTCAGATTGGACTCGACACGGCTGGCAGCCGCAATGACCCGTGGCACTCTGATACTAGCGGTCTCTGCCGCGCTTTCGATTGCCGCTCTCCCAGTGCAGGCCCAAAGTGGCCCCTATGGCGTGGCGTCTCCGGCGATTTTGAATTTCCGGGGAGCGGTCGCTCAAACGAGTCCCCCGCAAGTGGTAAGTCTCAAAAACACCGGCGATTCGGAACTCACATTTTCCAACATTTCAACCAGCGGGGATTTCGCTATCACCACAAATTACTGCGAAAACGGAGTCAAAGCCGGGACCCATTGCAATGTCTATGTCGCATTTACCCCCTCAGGTCCGGGAACGGAGACCGGCACGCTGACCTTTCTGGACAACGCTTCGAACAGCCCGCAGACTGTTTCGCTGTCGGGCACGATCGGTGAAATTGTGCTCTACAATTTCGACGGCAGCAGCGACGGCCTCTATCCTGAGTCCAGCCTCACCTTCGACAGTGCCGGCAACCTTTATGGAACCACCACCCTAGGGGGACCGTTTGGAAACGGAACCATATACGAGCTTTCACCAAACGGCAACGGAGGCTGGAACAAATCCCTTCTCTACGCCTTCACCGGAGCGGCCGATGGCGGCTATCCGACCTCCAACCTGGTTTTCGACAGCGCCGGGAACCTTTACGGAAAAGCATATGGAGGGGGCGCGTACGGATACGGCGTTGTGTTTGAGCTTAGTCTCGCGGAAGGCAACTGGGCCGAGGCTGTCCTGTACAACTTTGCCAGCGACTCGGGCGATGAGGCCAATCCGGGGAACCTGATTATGGACCCGGCGGGCAACCTCTACGGCACCATTGATGCCGGCGTCTTCGAGTTGACCCCGTCCGTCGGCGGCTGGACGAACCAGATGATCTTCAGCGTCGAGACGATATCGGGGTTGACGATGGATGCCGCCGGAAACATCTTCGGCACCGGAATATTGCCGAACGGCTGGGGAACTTATCAGCTCTCACCGAACGGCAACGGTGCTTGGAATCCCACGACGCTCCACATCTTTGCTGGCGTCGGCCACGATGGCGATGCGGCATGGGGCACTCCAGTGGCCGACCTGGCTGGAAACGTTTTCGGCACAACGTGCTTTGGAGGCACTTACGGGGGCGGGATCGTGTACAAGCTGCGTCTCATTGCCGAGGGGAAAAACAAGGGACTATGGACCGAGAGTATTCTCCACTCCTTTAAAGGCGGCCTGGATGGCGCTTGTCCGATGGCGGGGCTCGCGCTCGACGCGGCCGGTAACATTTATGGGAGCACGATGGAAGCGGGCTACTTTAGTTACGGAACGGTTTTCGAACTCGCGTCTCCACAGGGAAAGCGCGACTACAAAGAAAAGCTGCTGTGGAGTTTTAACGGCGCGGACGGAGAGCAGCCCTATAGCAGTCTTATACTTGACGGTGCAGGCAACCTCTATGGCGCGGGCATGCAGGGCGGAGCCAACACACGAGGGATTATCTTCGAGGTGATTCCGTAGGATGTGCCCTAACCTTGACTTGTACTCTTTGACGTCGCAAGCCTTGAATATTTGAGGTCCGCATAGAGGTTCACCCCTGCCCAACACCCGTGGGCGGGGGTTTTTCCCTGGCTTGGCTTCTTACCGAAAGCGCCGAACCGCCGCCCGGCATAAAATGAGCCATGCCTGAATCCATCGATTGGCCGTCCACCGGACGCCCATCCCGTCCCTCCCGCGCCCGAATTTTTCTCGCTTTCATTCTCATTGGCATCCTTCTCTTCAGCAGCCGTACCGCGCTCTCTTATTACGTTGAGCTGCTCTGGTTCGGCTCCCTCGGCTATGCCGATGTCTTCCGCAAGTCCCTCCGTCTCCAGTGGGAGGTCATGGCGGTCTTTACCGCCGCCACCTTCTTCATCCTCTATGGATGGTTCCTCGCTCTCCGCCGTGCCTACGAAGCCGACCTGCTGAGCGGCAGCGTTATCTACATTGGAGGTCATCCGATCAAGCTTCCTGTCGAGCGCATTCTGCGCCTGATCGTGCTGGTCGTCTCGCTCGTCATCGCCCTTACCACCGGCGCCGGCATGATGGCCGAGTGGCCCACCTTCGCCTTCTACTGGTACGCGCCGCGAGCTTCGTCTGGTCCAGCCGCCGCGCTCGATCCCATCTTCGGCCGCTCCCTCCACTTCTACCTCTTCACTCTGCCCGCATGGCAGCTCATCGCCGGATGGCTCCTGACCCTCGCCGTCATCTGTTGCGGCATCGCGTTCTTCTTCGTTCTGATCACCGGCAGCACACGAGTGCTAGCCGGACGCCGCGGCACTTCCATCCCGCTCCCCTGGCGCGGCTTCTCCATCTCCTTCGCGTTTTTCCTGCTCGTTGTCGCCATGCGCGTCTACCTCAGCCGCTTCGACGCTCTGTTTGAGGAGCACACCGTCTTCTCCGGCGTGAACTACACCGACGCTCACATCACCCTTACCGGTCTTCTCGTGGTTTGCATCGCGCTCATTGCCGGAGCCGTCATCGTGCTGATCAACGCCGTCTCGGCTCCGCGCATCCGCTGGCTGGTGGCCTCGCTCGCGCCCGCTCTGATTTGCTACATCGGGCTGCAAATTGTCGGATGGTATGTCGGCAACTTCATCGTCAAGCCCAACGAACTTGTTCGCGAGCGCCCCTTCATCGCCCACAACATTGAAATGACGCGCCGCGCCTATGCCCTCGATCGCGTCACCCAGCGCAAATTCCCCGCTGAAACCACGGTTGATGCCGCCGATCCCGCCGACAACCAGGCCACGCTGCAAAACATCCGTCTCTGGGATTGGCACGCCTTGCAAGACACGCTCCGCCAGATTCAGGAGATCCGCACCTATTACGATTTTCCCGACATCGACATCGATCGATATCAAATCGACGGCTCCCCACGCCAGGTCATGCTCGCCGCTCGTGAATTAAACGTCGACAAGCTCCCCGAGAGCAGCCGCAACTGGATCAACGAAAAGCTCATCTACACCCACGGCTACGGCATCACCATGAATCCGGTCAATGGTTTCACCTCGGAAGGCCTGCCTACGCTCATGTTGAGTAACATGCCCGTGCAAAGCACGATCAGCAGCATCAAGATCACGCGCCCCGAAATTTATTTCGGCGAACTCACCAACACCGACGTCTACGTAAAAACCCGTCAGCAGGAATTCAACTATCCGCAGGGTGAAACCAACAACCTCACCTCCTACGAAGGTACCGGCGGAATTCCCATCGGCGGATTTCTGCGCCGCTTGCTCATCGCCTTCGATCAGGACGATCTCGCCAAGCTCCCCTTCAGCGACGATGTCAACTCGCAAAGCCGCCTGCTCATGCGCCGTAACTTGCGCGACCGCGTGGCCGCCCTCGCGCCCATGCTCACCTTTGACTCCGATCCCTACATCGTCGTCTCCGACGATGGCCGTCTTTTCTGGATGATGGACGCCTTCACCACCTCGGACGACTATCCCTACTCCAGCCACTATCCGCTCAACGGCAATCCGGTGAATTACATGCGCAACAGCGTGAAGGCAGTCATCGATGCCTACAACGGCACGACCACCTTCTACGTCTTCGACTCCGAAGATCCGATCATCGCGGCCTATCGCAGCATCTTCCCCTCCTTGTTCAAAGACGCCGATTCCATGCCGGCCGATCTCCGCAAGCACGTGCGCTATCCCGAACTGCTTCTCAAGCTGCAAGCCTCGGTCTACGGCCTCTATCACATGACCGATCCCGAGGTCTTCTACAACCGCGAAGATCTGTGGACGGTCGCATCCGAGGTCGGCATGGGATCGGCAGGCGAGCAAAGAACGCAGGCCATGGAGCCAAATTTTGTATTGATGAAGCTGCCCGGCGAGTCGAACAATATAGAGTTCGTCGAGATTCTGCCCTTCACGCCCGCCAATCGCAACAACCTTATCGGATGGATCGCAGGCCGCAGCGACGGCGCGAACTACGGCACATCGGTAGTCTACGATTTTCCCAAAACCAGGCTGGTCGATGGCCCTCTGCAAATCGAAGCGCGCATCGACCAGAATGCCCAACTCTCCGGTCAGCTTACGCTCTGGAATCAGCAAGGCTCGCACGTCCGCCGCGGAACGCTGTTAGTGATTCCCTGCGGTCGCGCGCTGCTCTATGCGGAGGCAATCTACCTGCAAGCCGAGCGCAGTCCCATGCCCGAGTTGCGCCTGGTAGTTCTCGCGTTGCAGGATCGTCTCGCCTATGGCCCGACCTTCGAAGCGGCCATGAAGTCGCTCTTCGGCGGCGAGACTCCATCGTTGACCGGTGGCGCCGCGCCGCAAGAATCGTCGCAGAATGCCGCCCAGACAGGTGCGGCCACCAAGCCGGCAGAAGATTTGAACTCTCTCATCTCTGACGCGGCCAATGATCTAACCGACTATCAGCGCCTCACCGCCGAAGGCAAGCTCGGCGAAGCCGGACAGAAACTCGAGCAGCTCAAGCGCAAGCTCGATGAACTGAACGCCCGGAAGAAATAGCCGGTCCATCGATCTGGCGATCGATCGGTCTGGCGATCCGGCATTTTGGGCGCAGCGGCAGAATCTGGTTAGCTTTTTTCGGAGCCGATTTGTTGCGTCAGGTAGTTGCCAATGCCCATTTCCTTGATGGCATGCAGTTGGCTTTCCAGGAAATCGGCATGCCGTTCCTCGTCGACGATCATATGTTCGAATAGCATTTTCGACCCATCGTCGCTCGCCTCTCTGCAAATTTTCGCTGCCTCGTTATACTGGCGGCTGGCATCCAGTTCATCCTTCAGATTGATCTCCAGCTGCTCCTGCACCTTCGTGCCCAGCTGCGGCTTGAGCCCGACATCGACGCTCGGAATCGCATCCAGAAAAATGATGCGCTCGATCAATCCCTCGGCATGCCGCATCTCTTCCATTGCCCGTCCTCTGGTATGGTTAGCGAGGCGCCGGTAGCCCCAGTTCTGGCACATCTCGGATTGCGTCATGTACTGCACAACCGCCGTCAGTTCCGAGCTGAGGGCTGCGTTCAGTTCCTGAATCACTTTCTCGTTACCGCGCATGAATTTCCTCCGTGCTATTCATCATGGAGGCGCGGCGAACTGGCCGCCGTGACCCGGCGCACAAGGGCCTGTGCGCAGGGAGGTGCGAAAATGAAGTGCGAAAATGAAATGTAAAAATGAAATTTGAAAAATAAGGATGAGGACGATAAGGATAAGGACGACAACGATAACGAGTGTGGGCCGTTCAGCCGCTCATCGCCCACGCGAAAGACACTAAACCTTCGCCCACAACTCAGCCCGAGGATCTTCCGGATTCAGCTTGGCCAACTCCCGCAGCAACTCTTTCGTTTTCTCGTCGCGCGGCATTGGCACCGTGATCTGCACTTCCACGATCTCGTCGCCGCGCACGCCTTCTTGTGTCGCCGAGGGCACGCCCTTCTCGCGCAGCCGCAGTTTCTGTCCCGACTGCGTCCCCGGCGGAATCTTCAGCGTGCTCCGCCCATCAATTGTCGGCACATCAATCTTCGATCCCAGCGCCGCCTCGACCGCCGTCACCGGCACGCTGATATAAATGTCGTCACCGTCACGTCGAAACAGCGGATGCTCCCCGATACGGATAATCACGTAGAGATCGCCCGCCGCTCCGCCGCGCAATCCGGCATTGCCTTTACCCGCAATCCGAATGCGCTGCCCATCGCGGGTTCCGGCCTTGATCCGCACTTCCAGAGGATCGACGCGTTCAACGGTTCCTTCGCCGTGGCACACCGGGCAGGTCGAAACATTCTTGCCCGTTCCATGGCACCGCGGACAGGTGACGTTGAACTTCATCCGTCCGCCGGTCTGCTCAATCGTCCCTTTGCCGTGGCACTGCGGGCAAACGCCCGGAGCTTCGATCGTTCCATTGCCATGGCAATTGCCGCAGACGTCTCGCCGCGTGATGTTGAGCTTCATCACTCCGCCGCGAATCGCCGTCCAGAAGGGAACATTGACCTGGTATTCAAGATCGGAACCCGCCTCCGGTCCCACCTCATCGGCTGTGCCGCGAGCTCCGCCGGAAAAAATGCTCGAGAAGATATCGCGAAATCCGCCGCCGCTGCCAGAGGACGATTGCGATGATGTGGCCCGGTGCCCGCCCTGACGCGCGCCTTCGAAGAGATCGGAAAAATCAAAGCCGCCGAAATCCACGTTGCCCGACGCGCCCGGATAACTGGCGCCCGCTCCGCCGGGAAATCCTCCGCCGAACCCGCCTGTGCCGCCCGATCCCGGCTGTCCGCCTCCGCGCGCATATGCCTCCGCAGTCGCGGGATCGATATTGTCCGAGTAGAACCCGACCTGATCGTAGATCTTGCGCTTCTTGGGATCGCTGAGAACGTCGTTCGCCTCGGAGAGAGTCTTGAACTTCTCCTCAGCGGACTTGTCTCCAGGATTGACGTCTGGATGATATTTTCGCGCCAGCTTGCGGAAAGCCTTGCGAATCTCGTCAGCTGAAGCCGACTTCTTCACGCCGAGCGCTGCATAATAATCTTTATTGGCTGTCGTGGGCATCGGTGCCGGTCTTGGGTACTACGCTAATTTTGTCCTCTGCTGATACTACCGTAGCTTTCACGAGGCCATCAGCTACGTGCTTCTTTCTCCTGCGAGGTATCCCTCCGCCGATTTCGTCGCAATGGTAAGCGTAAAGGTCGTCGTCGGAGGGAATTCCGAATTTGCCAACCTCTTTCCGCTCAATCTTCTCAAGTTTGGAAACAAGCCACAAGAAATCGTTGTAGAAGGTCTTATCGTCGGCCTGCTCGTACTCTATCACCCTCCGGCAATCGTAGTAGATTGGGATCGCCCACGCTCCAAACGAATGCCAAACGTCATAATCGCGTAAGTGGCCTTTTCGAACCAGAAATCCCAAATGCTCGAAGAAGTCGAGCACTCTGTACATCTCGGAGGGAGCATCGTCGTCCTTCAGAACCTTCAATCGGCCCTGGCCCACCCTTTGTTTCGCGAGCGCTCGGCGATGCGCTACAAAATCTGCCGACTCAAAGTACTTGAGTTGCTTCTCGAGGTTGTCTATACGAGCTAGTTCTCTTTGAGTCCGCAGTTGAACGATTGTGAACACGAGCGCGATGCAGGCGATGAGGGCGAGTGCTACGGTTCCTGCTGCGGTGAGAGCTTCCAGCGTACCCGAGAGGAATATTGTTGCCATCGGGTGATCCTTTCTTTCTACGACTCCTTCTTCAATTCACTACTTCTTTTGCCTGCTCGTCCTGCTGCATAGTAAATGAGTCGAACGGCGTGCTGTCTATCGACACCGGTATCTTCTGGATACCCGTCGCCGTCGGGGCGTAGCAGTACCAGCGACCTTCCTCCGGAACAAAATTTACGAAAAACATCTGCCCATTGATCTCGAATCTCAATTCCTTTTCCTCTTTCTGATCCCACTTGCTTAAACACTTTCCCACGCCCGTAGTAGCGCGCTTGCGCTCGCCGAAAGCAAAATAAAAGCGCGTAGATTGTGCATCCAACGCGCGAAACGCGCATCGCCAAGATCACGTCCACAGAAGCGTCGGGGGCGTTCATCACGCCCCCACGACCGCTAGAAGAAGCTAGTAGCTCGAAGCTCAAAGCTCGAAGCTCAGACCTCAAAGCTCAGTTCTTACTTCTTATCCTCGACATCGACGTACTCGGCATCAATTACGCCTTCGTCTTTCTTCTGCTGACCGTGTCCGTTTCCGTTTGAAGCCGAGCCTGAGCCCGAGGCATCCGTTCCCGGCGCCGCACCAGCTCCCGGTCCGCCCGCCGCCGGCGTAGCCTTGTACATCTGCTCCGCCAGTTTGTGCGAGGCCGCCGTCAGCTTCTCGCGCGCCTGGTCCATCTGCGCCTTGTCGTTCGACTCGATGGCCTTCTTCGCGTCCGCCAGCGCATTCTCCACATCTCCGCGCTCCGAGCCGCTGATCTTGTCGCCATGCTCCTTCAGCATCTTCTCGATGTTGTATGTCATCGAGTCAAGCTGGTTCTTGGAGTCGATCGCCTCGCGCGCAGCTTTGTCCTCAGCTGCATGCGCGTCGGCTTCCTTCGCCATGCGCTCGACCTCTTCCTTGCTTAGACCCGAAGACGACGTGATCGTGATCTTCTGATCCTTGCCGGTCGCGTTATCTTTCGCGGTCACATTCAAAATGCCGTTCGCGTCGATGTCGAACGTCACTTCAATCTGCGGAATACCGCGCGGAGCCGGTGGCAGGCCGGTTAAATGGAACTTGCCCAAAGTCCGGTTCTGCGCCGCCATCGGGCGTTCGCCCTGCAGCACGTGCACTTCAACCGAAGTCTGCGAATCCGCCGCCGTAGAAAACGTCTCCGTCTTCTTCGTCGGAATCGTCGTGTTCCGCGGAATCATCGGCGTAGCCACGCCGCCTAGCGTCTCGATCGAGAGCGTCAATGGAGTCACGTCGAGCAGCAGCAGGTCTTTCACTTCGCCCTTGAGCACGCCACCCTGAATGGCCGCGCCTATGGCCACGACTTCATCGGGATTTACGCCCTTGTGGCCTTCGCGTCCAAACAGATCTTTTACGATCTGCTGAATGCGCGGCATACGAGTCTGTCCGCCGACCAATACCACCTCGTTGATCTTCGAGGCATCGAGGCCCGCATCCTTCATGCACTGCTTCGATGGACCAACCGAGCGCTGCAAGATGTCCTCAACCATCGATTCCAGCTTGGCGCGAGTCAACTTGACGACCAGGTGCTTTGGCCCCGAAGCGTCCGCCGTGATAAATGGCAGATTGATCTCCGTCTCCATGGTGGTCGAAAGCTCGATCTTCGCGCGCTCCGCTGCGTCGCGCAGACGCTGCAAAGCCATCTCATTTCCCTTGCCTCGCAGGTCGAGGCCTTCGTTCTTCTTGAACTCGTCAATCAGCCAATCCACCAGCCGCTGGTCGATGTTGTCGCCGCCCAGGTGCGTGTCGCCATTGGTCGCCTTGACCTCGATCACGCCCTCGCCCACCTCAAGTACCGAGATGTCAAAGGTTCCGCCGCCAAAGTCGTAGACGGCAATCGTCTCGTCCTTGCCCTTGTCGAGCCCGTAAGCCAGCGCAGCCGCCGTCGGCTCATTGATGATGCGCTTTACTTCAAGCCCGGCAATCTTGCCGGCATCTTTTGTCGCCTGCCGCTGCGCGTCGTTGAAGTACGCGGGCACCGTGATGACGGCTTCGGTGACCTTCTCGCCGAGATAGTCTTCCGCAGCCTTCTTCAGCTTTTGCAGAATCAGCGCCGAGATCTCCGGCGGAGTGTATTTCTTCCCCTGCGCCACGATCACAACGTTGTCGCCGTCGCGCTCCACCTTATATGGGACCATCTTCAATTCTTCCGAAACCTCGTCATAGCGCCGTCCCATAAAGCGCTTGATCGAATAAACCGTGTTCTCCGGATTGGTAATGGCCTGCCGCTTGGCAACCTGCCCCACCAACCGCTCCCCGGTCTTGGTAAACCCGACCACCGATGGGGTAGTCCGTCCACCTTCTTCATTAGGGATAACCTTGGGCTCGCCGCCCTCCATAACCGCCACGCAGGAATTGGTAGTCCCAAGGTCAATTCCGATAATCTTTCCCATACTTTCCTCCTAAAACCGCTCATTCCTTAGAATAAGTGCAATATAATCAACACCATAATGCCTGCGTCCTATACCATGATAGGACTTGAGTGAGCTGCTGTCAAGGTTTAGATGCTTTGAAGAGGAAAGAAGGTGCGGCGCCGAATGAACGTTCCGTCGGGCCTCTTACCCAACGGTTGAGGTTTGCTACTGGCGGGTGCCCCGTCTTCGGGTCTTGATCTTGAGATTTATCGTCGCGTGATACTCAGCGCTGAAGCGTGGAAAAAGCCCATCCAACCAGCTACCATAACCGAGGATAACCACATGCCAACTCTCGATTGGTCACAATGTCCCGCCGTGGAGAGCGTCCCCGGCAAGCGCAGCGGCGCCTGGGTGTTCCGCAACACGCGGACACCGGTCTCCGTCGTCTTCGACAATTTGGAAGTGGGCGCCTCGATCGATGAGATTATGGAGTGGTTCCATTTATCGCGTGAGCAGATTGCAGCCGTAATCGAGTTCGCTGCGCGAAGCCTCGACACTCCTCCCGTCCCGCCGCCCGAACGCGTTGCCGATGCGCATACCCTTCGATAACGGCACGCCCGCCCCGCTTCGATCGGCTCTTAGCGGTCACACCGTTGTTGAAGCAATTGATCGCGGATGGGATCGACTGGTTAACGGCGAACTGATCGCGGCCGCTGAGGCGGAAGGATTTGATGTCCTGCTGACCACCGACAAAAACATGCGTTACCAGCAAAATCTGCAAGGCCGGAAAATCGCTTTCGTGGTGCTAGGCAATCAGCAGTGGCCTACGCTCCGTCGCCACGTGGAAAAGGTGCTGGCCGCGGTGAACGCGGCAATGCCCGGCAGTTATGCCGAGGTGGAAATACCGCTCACATAACGTCTCGCCGATCTTCGCGTCTTCTTCCGCGTCCTTCAAAACCATCATCCCCGTCGGCAACTTCAACATTTACTCGCAGTTGACATCCGCGTGACAACCCCGCGCCTACATCGGCATACATTTCTCCCGAACAGCTTTTCGCCCCAAATGCAATGCGGGAGATGACTCAATGAAATCGCCTTACGCTCTTATCGCTACCGTTTTGGCTCTCTGTCTTGCCACTTCCGCCGCGCTCGCGCAAACGCCATTTACCGTGGTGAAGACGCCCAATCCCAACCCGCATGGCTACCAGAATGGTCTAAGTTCCATCTCCGGATCTTCACCCTCCGACATCTGGGCCGTCGGCCAAAGCGTGCTTCATTTCAACGGTAAGAAGTGGATGGCTTTCTCCGCGCCCGACATCGACGGAGGCGCCGTCAACAACCTTGAGAGCGTGGTTGATGTCGCTCCGAACAATGTATGGGCGGTCGGGTACGTCAATCTCGATGAGGATAATCCCGGCCAGCTGATCGAACACTACGACGGCACTGCCTGGAGCATCGATCCCGGCCCGCAAATCCCAACAGGCGACGTGCCCTATCTGGAATCGGTCACCGCCATCTCCGCCAGCGACATCTGGGCGACGGGCTCGATCCTGATTTATCCCGGCCAGGCTTTCTTCCCGCTCTTCGAGCACTATGACGGGACCGCGTGGACGGCCGAAACAGAAGGGTTCTTCGACACCTTCATGTTCGGCATCTCCGCCGACGCTACCAATGACGTGTGGGCTGTTGGAACCGGCGGGGCAGCAAACCACTACGACGGCAATACCTGGAATGTCGTTCCCATGACCGTCCCGGGCCTCGGAGAGAACGCGCTCTTCAGCGTAACCGCTCTGGCTCCTAACAACGTCTGGGCGGTCGGCTTCTACGTCGAGCAACAAGACGAGTCCCGCCCGCGCATCACGCTCATCGAGCACTGGGATGGCAAGAGCTGGCAGGTCGTCTCCAGTCCCAACCCCGGCGGCAGCGCCAATAGCAACGTCCTCTATGGCATCACTTCGATCTCCGCCAACGACATCTGGGCCTATGGCGCGTCGCTGAACATCGCCTCCGACCTCCAGTCAACGCTGGTACTTCACTGGGACGGTAACAGTTGGACCGTCGTTCCCAGCCCCGACACGCCGAAGGGCAGGCCCGACACTCATTTCTTGTTCGGTGGGACCGTGTTCCCGACGGGCGATCTTTGGTTGGTGGGTGGCTACGGTTTCCTCAAATCGTTCGTGCTGAACGCCACCGGACAGTAGAATCAGCTCTCCGTCCGCGAAGTTGCGCACGGAGCCGGCATCGAACCCTGCGACCAGCGCGTCTTACGGCAGCTCATCGAACCGGGCCGTGAAGTTAGCATCCACCACCGCAGCGCCCGGCCGGGTCGATGAATTTCGGAACACCAGATAATATCGCTCGCGATTGCCGAAAGTGGGTTTCAGATCCCAATCGATATCCGCATGGCTCGCCGGCCTTTCCGATAACGCGCTCACGGCCGATCCTCCCTGGCTGAACTTCGCAAACTCGCTCTGATTCATCAGCAGCACTTCCACCCGAATACCCGAGCCCGAGCGTTCTCCGGCATGTGTGCCGCGAAACGATCCCTCCAGCCGTGGATGTGCCGTGTGCGCTGGCACGTCAAAACCGAATACCTGATAACTCTCGACCGAAAGCTGCCGATGAAGAAAAGAATTCGGCCTCCCGTTCTCCATCGGATAAACACGATCCACCAGCGGCGCAGGCCCACTCTTCGCCGAAACAGCTTTGGGCGCGGCCGGCGCGATCTCGTGTGCGCCGAGCACTCCATAGATTTCTCCCCCCGCCATGGCGTCTCCGCCCGTACTCTTCGCCGTCTTCGCCGCGCGGTGGGTTAAAGTGAGCCGCTGCTCAAACCACGCTTTGCTGGTAATCGCCAGCTCCCAGAAGCAGTATCCGCTCAGGCCAAGTAACACAATGCCCGCCAGCAGATGCAACGTATTGGAGCTTCGTCTTCCCATCATCCCTTCCGAGCCAAAAAAGTCCGGTTCCCGGTAGCAGCGCAAAAAGCCGCAACGGTAAAAGCGGCAGCGCCAAACATTCGAGTATGACGCCCCAACCAGCCTCAGCCAAGATGACAGCCGTAATCGTGCTCCACTATTTCGCTGTACACTGCCTCGCTGTACACTGCCTCGACATCTCGAATACAAGGGATGCCTGCACTCGACGAACTGATCGGCCACTGACTGATCTGCCACAGGAGGGACACGTAAATGCGCATCGCAAGCGTGGGTCATGCGGTCTTCGCGGCCACCTTGATCGCCCTCGGCATCATGGGCCTGATGAAGGGTGACTTCACCGCGGTATGGGCGCCGGTACCCAAGGGCGTGCCCGTTCGCGAAATCCTCGTTTATCTGTGCGCCATCATCTCCCTGGCTTCTGGCTTAGGCCTGCTCTTCGAGCGCACAGCCGCCCCCGCGGCCCGCGTGCTGCTTGCTTTTCTCCTCCTCTGGTTTCTGCTGTGGAGAGTGCGCGCCATCCTCCACGCTCCCACCACGCAAGATCCCTGGTCCGGCTGCGGTGAGACCGCGGTTATGATCGCCGCTGCCTGGGTGCTCTATGCCTGGTTCGCCGCTGATTGGGACAGCCGGTTCATCCATTTCGCCACGGGCGAAACCGGACTGCGCATTGCGCGGGTGCTCTACGGACTGGCGATGATCCCGTTCGGCATTGCCCATTTCACTTATCTCAAAGAGACCGTCACGCTCGTGCCACATTGGCTGCCATGGCATTTCGGCTGGGCATATTTCTTCGGCTGCACTTTCCTCGCGGCTGGCATCGCGGTCCTAACGGGTGTCTATGCACGATTGGCAGCCGCGCTCTCCGCCTTGCAGATCGGCATCTTTACTTTGCTCGTGTGGGTGCCCATGGTCGCCGCAGGCTCTAAAAATTCCTTCGTTTGGAGCGAGACCATTCTCTCCGCGGCTCTCACGGCCGGCGCCTGGGTAGTCGCGGACTCCTACCGCGTTAAACCTCGGCTCGCTGCGAATAGACGCTAGCCCGGCCGAATGGCTCGGATCTTTCAGCCACTCACTCAATCCGAACTCTCACTTAGACCCGTATACGTCCAACTCGCCCCGCGGATTCTGCACCGATGGCAGGTCGTGAGCCGTGCCAAGGTAGACCTTGCCATTGGCGACGATCGGAGACGTGAACTTGATCCCATACCCCGGACTGTCGCCGGAATTCATGCTGCTGTCGTACAGTTCGCTGTTTCCAATGTCGGAAGGATCATAAGCCCGCAGAATCGCATTCGATGGCGGCGGATCACCTGGATTCTGGTTCTGGATCGGGTTGCCATGGTCCAGGAGCCACAGCACGCCGTTCGCGTTGCCGTTCGCCGAAATGAAGCCCGTGCCGCCATTACTGCCCACTTGCAGCGCCGGCACGCTATCGAAACTCAAAGACAATGTTCCGGAATATTGCAGCTGAACGATGTCGGTTGGGATCGCCGTGGAAGTTGGAGTCAGTCCTACATAGACCGAGCCATTGAAGAACGTGGGAGTAGAAAACAACTCGTAGTTGTTGACATCGGCCGTCCAGGTTCCCTCGCTGTCGGTGCAACTCTTGGAATAAGGATCGAACCCTTCGTTGGTCAGCAATCCGGCAATCGTCTGCGTGGCGCCCGCGTCCCCTTCCTGCTCACGGCCAAGATTGGTGGTATCGACCAGGTAGAGCTTGCCCATCTTGCCTCCGGCGAGAGCCTGCGTGCTGCCGGGAATCAAGAGAAGCCCGCCGGATGCCAGATCGGCGTCGGCACAGTCCATATAGTGATAATCGTCAGCTGTGAAGTAATCGAGCAATTGCAGCTTGCCATCATTCGAAAACTTCAACACCGAATCCGACCACGCCGTCTGCCCGTCCCATGGCCCATTTCCGGTGGTGACGTACACGTATCCATTACCATCGACCGCCGGCCCGCCGCCTCCCATCCAAACGCCGCCCGCGCTCGCGTACTGTCCTTCACCAGCGAGGTTGGGGCTGGAGTTGAAGACGCCCGTCTGAGCGAGGCTTTGCGCGTCATAGGCAAGCAGCCAGCCCGTCGGACAACCGCCAAATCCGATATAGACGGTTCCGCCCGCAAGCAAAAGCGCTGCCCGTTGCACACATGCCGTGGTCAGATAGACGATGCCATTCTGGCCGCTCGGATTCGACCCGGGAACCTGCGCTTGAATGGTCACAGGTCCGCCGAACTTCTGCGCTCCGGTCATGAGATCGAGAGCGTTCAGACGAAAACTCGTAGTGCCCGCGCCAGGTTGCGCTTGCGCCGATACCACATAAATGGTGTTTGAGTTGGCATCGATGACCGGGGTTGAGCTGATCCCCTCAAATGGCTGAATCGGACCCTTGGTGAGCGGCGTTTCTCCACTCTGAAGCAGCGACACCTGCCACAGCGGAGATCCATTCCCGAAATTATCGGCGTCAAAGGCGAAGACGCTGTCATTTTCGGTGGCCGCGAAAACCACATTTCGGACGGTCCCATTCACGTTCAGGCTCGAGGCCAGCAAAGGCTCCGCATACATGTACCCATCGACCAGATAGGAGAAGAGCTTTCCAAAGCTGTTCGGATTGACGGAGGCTGGCGACAATAATTGTTCATTGGGATTGAGGCCGGTCCGCTGTCCATCCATGTGCCAGGTCAGCACACTCTGAAGAACGGGCGGTGGCGCGGTAACAGTCAGTGTTCCCGCCCCGGTCACATTGCTCAGCGACGCACTCACCGAGGTCGTTCCACCTCCAACGCCCGCCGCTAGGCCCGAGGAATCGATGGTGGCAATATTGCTGTTTCCCGTACTCCAACTTGCGCTTGATGTGATATCCACGGTCGATCCGTCGCTATAGGAACCGGTCGCGGAAAACTGGAGTGTGCTTCCCACCTGAACGGTTCCTGAACTGGGTGCGACGGCGATCGATTCGAGTGTAGGAGGTGACACTGCCAGATTGGACGTGCCACTCATTCCGCTGTAGGTGGCGCTGACCACGGCCGAGCCCGGACTTGCCCCGGAGGCCAGTCCGCTCCCATTGATATTGGCAATCGATCCGGGCGATGCCGACCATGACGCACCCGAAGTCACCGTGACCGTCGAGCCATCGCTGTAGATCGCGGTGGCGGCATACTGCTGGGTCGCTCCGATCGCAATGGTGGCCGAAGTGGGCGACACCGAAACCGACTTCAGCGTTTTAGGGGCAACGGAAGACCCTCCTCCGCAACCAACATTGGCGACGAGAGCCGAAAGGGAAACGACAGAGGTAGAGATCGTGAGCAGCCAGCGGCGGCAGGCGGCCATACCGCCCTCCTGATGTCAGCCGCGTGCGACGAAGCGGCGCGGCATCTATCTCCACAAATGGATCTTTGGAGACATCACTTTTGGTGCGGATGAATCAGAAAGGTTGCCCCGGCGCCGGTTGTGAATCTCAAATTCCGCTTCCCGTGGGCGATCTCAGCCGTCACCCTCGACGACAAGGCGCTTCAGCTCAACCGGGGTTTTGGTTTGGGTTTCGATTGTGTGGATTCGTTTTCCGGCGGAGAGCTCTTGTGTAGTGGAGGGGTCTTGTGTTTACCCTGGCAGGACGCAGAAAACGCCACCGGGTACGCGATTTTGGGCGGCGCAGCGCTTCAGCGCTGCGATAACAACCTCGGTTTCAATGTCGGCTTTAGCCGCTGAGGCACGGCTCTTGGCGGATCTGAGGATGGTGCAACTAAGCGGCGACTAGCGTCCACTCGTTGTCTTTTATGCTGGTCACTATCTTCTTTGGCGGAAGGACAATCCTCTGCCAGGACATCATTCGCTCGTTAAGATCGGCCTGTAATTGACCGAGTAGAACGCGGTCGTTGGAAGCGAGAGCGTAGTAGAGACGAATGAGTTTGTCGGTACGCTCTGAGGCCTGAAGATGATCGTTTTCAATCCGCGACAGAGTTTCCGGCTCTAATGCGATTTGTTTAGCAAAGTCAGATGCCTTTTGACCAAGCCTCTTCCGCAAGAACTTTATTTCCGCCCCCCCTAGAGCGGAATCCTTCTCAATCAGATCCCGGGCAATCAGATTCATCAATTGCTTGATGGCGGGAATGTCGGCAAGGTTCTCACCACACTCGCATCGGTAGTACCTTATTCCAACCAAAAAAACATTCGGTAGGCCGCAGGACTCAAAATGGTACGGCCCCTCCATCGTAGCCCGGAACTCCTGCCGTGTCCTTCGATTGCATTCATGCGTTACGGATTCTATTGTCGCCATCTGGTTACAACCTCAAACTCTCGGTTAAGCGTGTCCACAGCTATGATGATTAGTATCGGGTCGCCCCCGACACTTTGTGTGTCGAGGTAGTACTTCCATTGCCAAAAGTCGGTGTTGAAAAATGGGGCGCGGTCAAATTTCCACGCATACTCCAAGCCGTGGATGACATCATTTGTGTCGAGGCCACGATCAGGGTGGCCGTAGAGTGCATGAAACGTCTCCACACTACTCGGATCAGCCGCGTCATCGATCGCCTCCAGGATCAGCTTCCTGAGTTCCTGCTCCGTAAGCGACGGTGGTTTAGTTCCTGTCTCTTGAACCATATTCAAGCCGCACTTGATATTATGTCAAGTCCGTACTTTTCGCTAGGACATGACCAAAGTCGCTTGAACGAAAGTGACGATCTAGGCGGCGTGCGACAAAACTCCTTTACGTAACTCCGTTGGAATCCGGAACCCCAGCCGGTTGAATTGCACGGCGCCGAAGAGGGTGAATCATCTCGCCAGCGTCTGAGGTGGCAGATCGCTTTTTGGCTCCCAATGCATCCCCTGTCAACTTGACAAAAAACAGCCGTAGGAACCCCACGAAATTAAGGAAGGAGCAGGTATTCGCAACCGTAAGTCTCCCATTTACAACATCTCCCCATAGCTGCCTCATTCTAAAGATACAATCCCGAACTCCCGCTAACCCCAGCATTCTCATTGGTCAAGAAAGATCAAGCGAAGCGCGGAGAATAACTAGAGAGTAAACATCGCTCGGGCCAAAAACACACCAACTAGTCCACTTTTACGTCGCCCCAAAAATCAAATTTATTTTAAGCTTCCAGATTCGCTGTTTATTCGCTTGCCACCGAGAGCTCGAAGCTCGAAGCGCGGAGTTCGAAGCTCAGAGTTCTCAGCTCCGAGCTAAAAGCTCATACCGGAAGCACTCCACCGCGTGGTCATTCACCATGCCCGTTGCTTGCATAAACGCATAGCAGATCGTCGAGCCGACAAACTTGAAGCCGCGTTTCTTCAAGTCCTTGCTCATGGCATCGGACTCGGTCGTCCGCGCCGGAATCTTTCCCCGCAGCCGCCGCGCGTTCACCCGTGGCTTGCCTCCGACAAATTGCCAGATATAGCGGTCAAACGACCCAAATTCCTTCTGAACCGCCAGAAATGCCCGCGCATTGGTAATTGCCGAGTCGATCTTGAGGCGATTGCGAATGATCCCGGCGTTTCCGAGCAATACCTTTACTTTCTTGGGGTTGTAGCGCGCCACCTTCGCCGGATCGAATCCGCTGAATGCCCTGCGATAGTTCTCTCGCTTCTGCAATATCGTCTCCCAGCTAAGCCCCGCCTGCGCTCCCTCCAGGATCAGAAACTCAAACAAACCCCGGTCGTCGTGTTCAGGCACTCCCCATTCGGCATCGTGATACGGGATCGAAATCGGAGTCGAAGCCCACCTGCAGCGCACCAGCCCATCCGGGGAGCCGCCGCGACCGGCAGTTGCACTCTCGTCCGCGCCCCTGCTCCCAGAAATGCTCCCGGGCTCCATTTTGCGGAATGCTCCACGCCTGCCGAAATGACCCGTAATTGTCGTCTTCTCTGTCACTTAACCCTCTATGTACGTACACATCGGTACAAACAAGAATGTCAATTATTGCTCCACGTGGAGCATTTGTAGACATGGGTCCCCGGGAAACATCCTACCCTATCATCCCTGCCCGATCTCCGGCTTTACCCGATTCCCCCAACCTCCACCCCATCCGACACTTAGGGGTCCGCGCCGCCACCATGATCAAGCTAAAGAAGCGCCCCCGACCCGAGCCCGTGCCCGCCGAGGTCACCGCCATCACCACCAAGGCCGAGAAGAAGCAGGTCGACGAGCGCGTCGCCATCGGCGCCAACGTCGTCTACGAAGCCATCCGCCGCGAGGGCGAGGAGGAGCTTAGCCGGACGGTCGCCGCATTGGCCTGGTCGGCCTTTGCAGCGGGACTCTCCATGGGCTTTTCCTTCATCGCCGAGGGATTGCTCCAGTCGCACCTGCCGGACGCCCCCTGGCGTCTGCTCATCTCGCGTGCCGGCTACTCCATCGGGTTTCTGATCGTCATCCTCGGACGTCAGCAGCTCTTCACCGAGAACACGCTCACCGTCGTCCTGCCGCTGCTAGCGCGGAAGGACTTGAAGACGCTCTGGTGTATGCTGCGCCTCTGGGCCGTCGTGCTCACCTCAAACCTGCTGGGTACCTTCCTGTTTGCGCTCTGCATCGGCAATATCAGGATCTTCGATCCGCATATCCAACAGACCCTTGCCCAGATTGGCCTAGCTCACCTGGGATCAGGTTTTGGAATTGTCATGGTCAAGGCGATTTTCGCGGGCTGGCTGATCGCGCTGATGGTGTGGCTGCTGCCGGCGGCCGAGTCGGCGCGCGTGAGCATCATCATCATCCTGACCTACCTGGTCGGCGTCGGCGGATTCAATCACGTTATTGCCGGCTCTACCACCATGCTTTATCTGGTCGTCACGAAGATGATTTCGTGGCAGGTGTACCTCGTCCAGTTCCTTCTGCCGACTCTGCTCGGCAATGTCATCGGCGGCGTTTCTTTGGTCGCCGCGCTCGGACACGCGCAGGTAGTCGGCGGCAAGAGCTCTCTCTGAGTGATCCCCGTTGAATACAGGCCAGGGAATGGAGCCCGCGCCGATCCCGCCCTTCTATCCGGGATGACATTCTTAAACTATCTAGAATCAATAATATGAAGGATGGCGCCCCATTGGCGGAGGGCGTATAATCAAGTTCATCATGAGCATTATCGAGTCCAGCACTCCTGAGTCTTCTCTTACTGAAATCTGCACGCGAGTGAAACATCTTGGCTACACCACCTCCGGCCGGGTGCGCCTTTATGGCGAAGAATTTGAAGTCGTTTCCGAGCCCTTCGCCGATGCGGACGGAATTGCGGTTCATGCCAAAAGCCAGAAAAATCCGAAAGTGAGAGTTCTCCGCCTTCCATCAACCGTGGTGCAAAGCCCCAAGGGGCACAAGGCGGTTCGCGTAGCGTAAGCACCCTCTGTTTTAATCCCTCAGGGCGATGAGTTTATGGGCGGCGACTCGCCGACGCGGGGAATCATCGGAGCAGTCGATGCTTAAGGCGAACAAATGTGGCTAATGAATGGGAAGTTTTCCCGGACTTTGTCATAGTCTTATCCACTTGCAGAACGTCGCCATCCCCTGACAGAGTCCAGACACTTTTCTGAGGGATCTCGCTCCCGGCCTCGTGCTCGACGGTGTCGAAAACCAGGGTGTTGCCATCCCAACGAACGGTTGAGCGGAATTGGTCCCCGTCGAGCCCCGTGTAGGTGGTAGCTGGACCCCCAATCTCGTACTTCACTTCAAGGTTCTTGCTGCCTTGTGAATTGGTAACTGTGGTTCTTACCAGCAAGCTCCGGCCGTTCTGTTCGATTTCGAGATTACGTTGCCTCCCGGAGTTTGCCTTCTCTTGCCAATGACCGACGAAATCAGTCAGGGGCTGCGCGCTGACAATGGTAGCGAAAAACAGAAGAATAAGTACGCTCAGACTTCTCACGCAAAACCTCCAGTGGCCCCGACATAGTCCGGGTAATAGTGGGCAGCGATGAGATAAGCCTCGCGCAAGTCCCCAACCGCGAGGGACCTGCGCGGGTCGCTGGATCGTCTAGAAAGTGAGTCTCAGCGCTAGCTGAATCTCGCGCGGAGTCCCGGATCCCACCGGCGTTATCGGGCTCACGATAGCCGTGTTCAGGTTCACTGGAGTGATGATGCTGCCGAACCCGTTGGTGTTCGCCGGGTTGAAAGTGGACTGCGGCGGACCTAACTGGGGGTGATTGAAGATGTTGAAGAATTCAGCACGGAACTGCATCCCCACGCGCTCAGTGAGCGGAATGCGTTTCGCCATACCCATGTCCATCTGCCAGGTGCCCGGTCCGCGGACGAGGTTGCGCGGCGCGGTGCCGAATTCGTAATAAGTGGCGCCGGATACAACTACGCTTGGAGGGGCAGCAAAAGCGGCTGGGTTGATCCAGTCAGAGACCGTTTTTCCTCCTGGCGGAGTGAGAGGGACGCCTGAAACCAGATCGGGACGCAGCGTTCCTGAGGATCCATCCACCGCGGTGTAACTGCTGGGCAATACCACATCCACGGGAAAGCCGGTGCGAGCGAGAGCGGTCGTGGTGACTTCCCAATTGCCCGCGATCGCTCCTGCAATCCCGCCGTTATTCAAGAACTGCTTGCCCTGGCCGAAGGGCAACTGGTAGACCGCGTTGACATTGAACACATGGCGGGCGTCCCAGGCGCCGCTGGCAGTATCACAGGTCTGGCACGACGCGTTCTGCGGATTGATTTCATCGCCATCGCCGCTGCCGTTGGAGCCGTTGTCGATCTCGTGCGACCAGGTGTAATTGGCCGCGACGAGGAGCCCATGGGAGAACGGACGCCGCAATCCCACGGAGAGACCGTTGTAAGTGCTCATGCCGATTGAGCCGCGCCAGCCGATGGCGGGAGCAAAGGCCGGGTATTGCGCGACTTCCGTGGCGGGATCGAGCAGGTTGACCACGCTGGTTTCCAACAGATGCACGCCGTGGCTTCCGAGGTAGGAGAACGTGCTTACAAAGTTGGCAGGCAGCTGCTGCTGTAATGAGAGGCTCCACTGCTCGACATAGGAGTCCTTGCGGTTCCGTTGTTCCGCGTTCGGCGAGAGGGTTCCGGTTCCGCTAAAAACAACGGGGTAGGCACCTCCTTTAACCGAGTAGGAAGGCACTTCATTTTTGGCGGGCAGATTTTGATCGTCCAGCTGTCCATCTTCGTGGTAGATGCCGAATCCGCCTCGGATCACCATATGGCCGTTGCCGCTCCCCGGCATCCAGGCAAAGCCCACACGCGGATCGACATCGCCGTAGTTCTGCTGGCCGAAGCTGGCGCCGATCCCGCAGAATCCTTGCGCCCCGCAGGTCTCGAAATCAAACGGGTTGGCCAGCCCGTTGGCCTCGTTGAAGAGATTGAAGATGGTATAGCGCAGACCCAGGTTCAGGGTGAGGTTGGGCCGCAACTTGTACTCGTCCTGCGCGTAGGCGAAGTAATCGTTCTTGCGCAAGTGGTTGACCGGCAAGGAGCCGGTCAGAGTGGCTTTTTTCACCTCGTTTGCCGCCATGTCCTCTATGGTTGAAAAGGTGATTTTTCCGTGCTCGCCATAGCTCTGATTCAATTGAATGTGGCGGATCTCCCCTCCGAACTTGAAGGTATGCCGGCCATGGATCCAAGTCAGGTTGTCGAGCCAGGAAAACGAGTTGCCCACATAGATGCTGTCGTAATTATAGTTTTGAGTGATGAATCCCGGCCCAGGACCCGTGGATACCGCGATCTGATAGATGGTGCCGTTATTGCTCTCGTTGTAACTATTAGAGGTGGCGCGATTGAATCCAAACTTGGCCTCATTCAGCAGGTTCGGACTGAAGATATGCAGCAATTCGAGCACGCCATTGACGGGCGTGGACACCCTCTGCTGCACGTCCGTGGCGGCAGCCGAAAGCGGCTGCGTATCGACTGAGCGGTCGTAACTGAATCGCATAAACCCCGTGGTGGCTGCCGTGAAATGCTGGTCGAGGCGCAGCATCGCCGAATTCTCGTTGACCACCTGACGGCAGTCGCAGGTCAGCAGGTCATAATCCATGTAGTATGGGTCGCCCGGGTCGGTGATGGGCGTCCAAGGTGTCAGGATGGCGTTCGGACCTGCTCCTGGGTAGGCCGTGATGATCGGATAGATTGGCGATGAGGTCGGAACGGTTGCAATGAGCGACGCGCTCGGGACGTCGCCGCTTACCGGATAACCCCAGCGTTGGCGGTAGGATTCCGCATCGAAGAAGAAGAACGTCTTGTCGCGCTTGATGGGACCGCCCAGCGATCCACCGAACTGATTCAGACGAAGCGGTTGCTGGTTTTCGCCGTTGGACACCCATGCAGGCTCGTTCGCGTCAAAAACATTGTTGCGCAAGTACTCGAAAAGCCGCCCGTGCAAGCGGTTCGTGCCCGAAGGCGAGCTAACATCCAGTTGAGCGCCGCCCGTGGCACCTTCCTCGGCGGTTGCCGTCAGCGAATCCACGCGGAACTCCGAGATCGCGTCCAGTGGAATGGCGAGCCGCACCCAGGCGCGCTGCGTCTGATTCACGATGTTGGTCGCGTCCACGCCGTCATAAGTGAAGTTGCTGTCGTCGAGACCCCGTCCGGCAAACCGGACCGACCGCTGGTTGCTGCCACCGGTGTCGATGGCGCCGGGGATGTATGCCGTCAATTGCGACCAGTCGCGGCCGTTCAGGGGCAATTCCTCCGCCTGCTCTTTCTCGATCAAACCGGTCACCGCGCTGGTGCTGCGGTCGATCAGCGCCGAACTGGCGGGTACTTCGACGCGTTCGTCGCGGCCGGAAACTTGCAGAGTGGTATCGAGCGTGCGCGTGCGGCCGATGACCTGCACGACATCAATGAAGGTCACAGACTTAAAGCCGTCGTGATTGAAACTGATGGTGTAGACGCCGACGGGAAGTTGGGGGATGTCGTAGGTGCCGCTCTCCGACGTGGTAGATTCGCGGCGGAGTCCCGAGTCATTCTGGACGGCGACGACATGGACCTGCGGCAAAACGCGGCCAGAAGGATCAGTGACGGTACCGCTCAGTCCGCTGCGATCAACTTGGGCTGTTAGCGCGGACGCGATCGCGAAGATGAGGACAGTCGCGCCTAACAATTTGGGAGCAGATAAAGTGGGCCTAAGAAATAAAGACCTCAACAAAGTGAGGGGAGAGTAATTCATAACCTTGATATCTCCTGCGCGTGCTCGGACACAGAGGCACCCGACGTTTTGAAGAACGAGAAGCGTCGCACGCGATTGCTAATGGTACGTCACTACGACGTGAATGGAGAGTTAAAAGCCTCCTATTCGCGGTAAGAGGTTGCGGCTATAACCCGGCCGAATCAGGGGGGAACCGTCCGCCTTGGAATATTGACCGCAGGTGAAAATCTGCGTTGCCGGATTGACTTGCCGTCAAACTGACTTTAGAGTTTTGATCGTTCCCTGAATCGCCCATTCCGTTCACTGGCATCATGGACTCGCCTGATTTCACCTTCGAGAATTTGCTTACGGCGCCGCTAGGCCCGCTGGAGCGGCAGGTCCACCAGGCCGTGTGGACGCTGGGAAACGCGACGGTGCGCGAGGTGATTCAGGACCGAAAGATCTGGCAGACCTACAGCACGATTCTGACAACGATGGATCGACTGTTTCGCAAGGGACTGTTCGAGCGCGTACAGGAAGGCAAGGCGTTCCGGTATTCGGCGCGTTATAGTCCGGAAGAATTGGAGCGCCTAGCCGCGAGAAAAGGCATTCGCCACCTGGTGAATTCCGAGCGTGCCTCTTTGCATCTCTCGTATTTTGTGGAAGCGGTTGGCGAGCACGATGAAAAACTGCTTGAAGAGTTGCAGTCGCTCGTAGAGCGGCAGCGCGCGGAGTTACGAACCAGGAAGGAAGAGCAGAAATGACCTTTGCCGCGCGAGGCTTGGTGGTTGCGCTCGCGTTCTTCGCGGTGGTGTATTGCTCGCTGTCGACGCTGGTGGTGGTGGCATGGCAGGGCGCCGAGCGACTGCGGATGAACGAAAGAACGCGGGAAAGATTCGGCACACAGGCAGCCGGGCTATTGTTTGGGCTGCGGATCTTTTCCTTCGCCACGGCCGGCGTAGTGACTGCATTTTTTACCTTTCCATCGTTCTGGATGATGGAAAGACGCTCGCTTGACGAGGATGGGGGAACGTTCATCCTTGCGGCTTGCGCCTTGGTGATTGTGGCTGCGGGATTGTTTCGACTGTTGCGGGACCGGTCGCGGACGACGCGAGCGCTGAGAGAATGGTTGCTGCGAAGCTGGAATCCCGAGAGCGAAGTGGCGAAGCCCGCTCTGGACGCGGGAAGTGGCGCGCCCGCCTTAATTCTTAGCGGAGTACTCCGGCCACGGATCATGGTTTCCGACGCGGCGGCTCAAGTGCTCAGCGCGGACGAACTGCGGGCCGCGATGCGGCACGAACTGGGGCATCGGCGGTCGTTGGACAACCTGAAGAAGGTTCTCATCAGTGCAACGCCATTTCCCGGCATGCGCAGCCTCGATGGTGCGTGGCGGGATGCCGCGGAGCTGGCTGCTGACGATGCAGCGGTGGGGAATCGGCAGGATGCGCTCGATCTTGCCGCGGCATTGATAAAACTTTCGCGGTCGTCGAAGCAGACTGCCGAACCGGCGCTGGTGAGCGGCTTGGGATGTGGATCGTCATCGGTTACTGTTCGTATTGAGAGGCTGCTGCGGTGGCGCGCGTCGGCGCAGCGGTTGCGCGGCAGCTGGCGCGTAACCCTTCTTCTTGCGCTCGCGGTCGGCGCCGTGGTGGTCAGCCACTATGATGTGACACTTGTATGGACGCATCGCTTGACTGAGTTGCTGGTTCCGTAGTCTCCTTCCATCATCGATGGAAATTCTCCAAACGTTGTTCGAGCGGCATTTTCGCGTTCCGGCCGGGCAGGTGCAGCCTTTGCAGGGCCAATTGGGCGGGTCGGGGCGCAGGATTGTGCGGCTGTCCGCCGAGCGCGACGGAAAAAACGTGCGGGCGATCGGCATCCTCTACGATGTGCGCGAAGAGAACGTGGCGTTTCTGGAATTTTCGCGGCATTTTCGCCGGCATGGCTTGCCCGTGCCGGAGATCTATGGCGAGGATCTTGGTCAGGGCGCATATCTCGAGCAGGATCTCGGGGACGTTACGTTGTTTGAGTTCCTGTCGCAACATCGCTCGGGACCGGCCATCGCGGGGCCTGCGCTGGAGGCTTATAGGAAGGTGGTAGCGTTTCTGCCGCGTTTTCAGGTCGAGGCAGGGCGCGATTTGAATTACAAAGTCTGCTACCCGCGCGCCAGCTTCGACCGGCAATCGATTGCGTGGGACCTGAACTATTTCAAATATTATTTTTTGCGGCTGGCGGGCATTCCATTTAATGAACAGGCTCTGGAGGATGATTTTGGGCGGCTCACAAAATTTCTTTTGAGCGCGAACCGCGACTACTTTCTGTACCGCGATTTTCAGTCGCGCAACGTCATGTTGTGGGAGGGCGAGCCGTTCTTTCTCGACTATCAAGGCGGGCGCAAGGGGGCTTTGCAATATGACATCGCATCGCTACTCTACGACGCAAAGGCCGATCTGCCGCCCGAGTTGCGGCAGCAACTGCTTGATCTTTACATCGACCGCCTGGCGGAGTTGATTGCCGTCCCTGGAAGCACGCGCGCGCCGGCTGACCTCCGCGCGAGCTTCATGCATCATTATTATGCGTACGTTTACGTACGTATCATGCAGGCGCTCGGAGCCTATGGTTTTCGCGGCTTCTATGAACGCAAGACGCATTTTCTGCAAAGCGTTCCATTTGCGTTGCGGAACATTCGATGGCTTTTGCACAACGTCGAGCTGCCGGTAGCCCTCCCGACCTTGACCGAAGCGTTCAAAAGCATGGTCGCGTCGGAGAAATTGCAGGGCGTGGCGTCTTCGGCGTCAAAGCTTACCGTGCGGGTTTCGAGCTTTTCCTTTCATCGTGGCCAGCCGTCCGACGACACTGGAAATGGCGGAGGCTTTGTCTTCGACGCGCGCAGCCTGCCGAATCCGGGACGCGAAGATCGGTTCAAGCCACTAACCGGAAAGGACGCGCCCGTGATCGAATATCTTGAGCAGCAGGAGAGCGTGCGGCAGTTCATCTCGAACGTGACGTCGCTCATTGACCAGAGTGCGAGTAACTACCGAAGCCGAGGATTCCAGCACCTGATGGTGTCGTTTGGTTGTACCGGGGGCCAACACCGGTCCGTCTATCTGGCCGAGCAGCTGGCGCGGCATCTGCGCGCGAGCGAGGGAGTCGAGGTCATCATTCATCATCGCGAACTGGAGAGGCAGACTTCATGAAGGCGATGATTTTCGCGGCTGGTTTGGGCACGCGGCTGCGTCCTTTGACGAATGACCGTCCGAAGGCGCTCGTCGAAGTTGACGGACGGACTCTGCTGGAGATCCTGCTCGGGCGATTGCGCGATTGTGGAATTCGCGAGGTGGTGATCAATGCGCATCACTTCGCGGACCAGTTGGTTGAATATCTTAAAGCGCACGATCATTTCGGCCTGCGGGTCGCCGTCTCGCGCGAGGACGTGCTCCTCGATACTGGCGGCGGGCTGAAGAAAGCGGCTCCGTTCTTCCTCGGCGACGCGCAGTCGGTTGCGGCTGACGAGCCCATTCTGGTGCACAACGTCGATGTGCTGAGCACGATCGATCTCGCTCGGATGGCTGAGGTTCATAGAGCCAATAAGGCGCTGACCACACTGGCGGTGCAGGAGCGCAAAACCTCTCGATATCTTCTGTTTGACGAACATGGGCAGCTTTGCGGGCGGCGGATCGGAGAAGTGGCAACCGCCGAAGTTGTCCGTCGTTCTCGCCATGTTCAACCGCTTGCGTTTGCCGGTATTCACGTGATTTCGCCGCGACTCTTCGCGAAACTCACCGAGGACGGCCCTTTCTCGATTATTACTTCGTACCTGCGTCTCGCTGCCGGTGGGGAGAGCATCCTCGCATTCCGTGCCGATGAATCGTACTGGCGCGATCTCGGCCGTCTCGAAGATCTTGAATGCGCCGCCAGGGATCTCAGGGAGTCGCCTCTCGATAAGCGTTGAGCCGCAGCCTCGATTGAGTCCGAGCACGCTTTCTGCCCGCCGCGTGAACCTCGCGATTCGTCACAAGATCGCGTATGGGCCATCACAGTTAAATGGGCCTTTAACGCCGATAATCTCGTAGTGTCTGAAGAGCGTTCCAATGCGAAAACGCATCGCACTCTGGAGGCGGGCGGCGATTCCTCCGGGTCGCAATGCTGTCTCCGGAATGAGGTACTCGAACGGGCGATAGACAAGGTCTTGCGGATGGGAGCGAGCGCGGGCGTCAGCGCGGACCAGATGATCGAGATGCTCGACTCCGGGATGCCCATCGAGGAATTGCTTCGATATGTGGTGAGCCTGAAGCAGCGATTTGCCGATCGAGCGGTCTTCGCAAAAATTGAGATTGGGCTCAGAAAGGACACTGCCATGAATCGAAAAGCGTGTGAGCTGTTCCTTACGTTTTTTATTATTGTCTGCCTCATTGTCTTCGTATCTCCGGCGCGGGCACAAGCGCAATCGGGGGGGCAAACTGCCAGCAATGCGTCATCTTCCAATGCCAGCCAGGGGTCGGTTGACCCGACTTCCGGAAAGCAGCTGTATACCGCCTATTGCGCTTTGTGCCATGGGCCGGAAGGCAAGGGAGGCGGCCCTTTTTCACCCCAGTTGAAGGTGTGGCCCCCGGATCTTACCCAGCTCTTGAAAGGCAATCACGGGGTTTTTCCTGAGATGCGCGTATCGGAGGCGATCGACGGGGAGTTCGGCAAACCGTCGCATGGCTCCGCTGAAATGCCGATCTGGGGTCCGGTTTTCCGGTCGATGGCGCACGGCAAGCGCGATAGCGCGCAGGTTCGAATCAACAGCCTGGTCAAATATGTGGAGTCGATACAGGAGAAATAGAAGGCTCGCGGTCGCCGTTCGACTTAATTGATTGCCGTCTCGCTACGTTTTCGGTAATCTCTAGCGATGCCTAATCGCCGGGGTGCGCTGAGAGTAGCACTGACAAGAAGTTTGTCCGCCGGGTGCGGACTTCTTTTTTCGACGCGCCCAGTTTTCGCAGCTTCCTTTTTTGTAATGCTGATTGCCTCGATAGCGCTTGCGCAGGCGCCCACCAACTCGAAGACGCAAGAACCAACCCAGGGAACCCAGAATACCGCAACCGAGATGATGAAAAAACCGGTTGAGGCCTTCAACCTCCTGGATGAGAGATCGATTGTTTTCCCCGACATTGCCGCCAGCACGACGCCGTTGTCGCCCGGTCAAAAATTTGAATTGTTTGTCGACAACAGCGTCTCCGTGCACACTGTGCTTTGGTCAGCACTGGGCTCAGCGGTGGGACAAGCGGACAACTCGCCCACCGGCTTTGGACAAGGTTGGAATGCCTACGGCAAGCGCTTCGGGAGTTCGATGGCGCGGGGAGCGTCGGGCGAGTTTTTCGGGACATTCATACTGGCCTCGGCCTTGCACTATGATCCGCGATTCTTTCCCGATCGAGATCCAACCTTCGGTCATGCCATCAAATATTCAGTCAAGCGCGTCTTCATCTCACGCAACGATGCGGGAGGGCGAGTGGTGGACATCCCCGGGCTGGTGGGGCCGCTGTTGGGCGAGAGCCTGGCCAATGCGTACTGGCCCGACCGCAACCGAACCGTCGGCGACACTTTCTTTCGGTATGGCCTCGATTTGGCCACTCGCGCCGGCGGAAACATGCTGCGCGAATATTGGCCGGTAGTTTACAGAAAGATCACCCATACCTCCCCAACCGGAGCTGCCCGTTGAGATCCCATCGCAATGGACGGTCAAAACGGGGCTAGATAACGGCGGGTGGAAAAGGGGGTAGTTGAAGTCCCTGCGCCGCGCATCATAATATCAAGACTTACTCGTAAAACCCGATTCGACAAATAGGAGACGTAGATTGCGGAACCGCTGGAATCGTACGCTGTTTTATGTGATTTTTCTTGGAGTGATCATTGGAGTGATCATCGGATCGGCCGGAGCGCAAACGGATGAGGGACGGAATTTCCCACGCTACAACTTTAATGTCGGCGGAACCTTCGGCATTGGGCGTGGAGATACCGGCTCCTTTGTGGGCAATTCCTTCGCGGGCGTCGCTGGCGCGGGTGTGAACTTCAGCCGGCTGTTCGGCATCAGTGCCGAATACATGTACTACGATCTGGATTTCCGTCCCTCGGTGGCGCGCGAGCAGAGTCTGGGCACGGCGAGTGGATCGTTGAACGCATTTTCGCTCAATGGGATTATCCGGCCTCCGTTTCACGTCGGACCCTACAGCGCATACGGAATTTTAGGAGTCGGCTTTTACGATCGCAATACTTACTCCAATGTGGGAGCGCTGAGCGTTGGCGCGCTTTGCCAGCCCTCGTGGCGGTGGTGGGACGTTTACTGCTTTGACGGAGTGGTTCCTGAGACGCCAACCCAAACGCTCGGCTCGTACACGAAGGTCGCGGGCGGCTACAACTTCGGCGGCGGCCTCACTTACTCCATGAACCACTTTCACCACGCCAAGGTCTACGCGGAGTTCCGCATTCATCATCCCTACTTCAGCGATTCCGCGATGGGCGCCTGGCCCATTACGGTCGGGCTGCGATGGTAGCAGCCGCGCCGCAGCGTTAAGCCGCGGATAACCGCGGCAGTTTTCCTAGAGGATCCCCTTTTTCGAAACGCGAGTTCTTCGATTTCATCCGCCACAATATAATTGACAACACGATACCTTGTATTACATAGTATTGCCATGACAGGCGCTGACGGACCGCGCAGCAGGGCGGCTGACCCCAACTCGACCCCGTCCGAAGCCGCGGAGAAATGGGAAGTGCAACTCCGCAAAGGCTGCCTGGAGTTGGCAATCCTGGCGTCCTTGTGGGGCGGCCGGCTCTACGGGCTGGAGATCCTCCGCCGGCTGGAGACGGGCTCCGATCTGGTCGTCTCCGAGGGAACGGTGTATCCGCTTTTGAGCCGTCTGAAGTCGCTCGCGCTGGTCGATGCCGAGTGGGTCGAATCCGATGGCGGCCATCCGCGAAAGTACTATCGGCTAACCGCCGCCGGCAAGGGGCGAGCGCTTGAGATGGCCCGCGTCTGGCGCGAATTCTCTTCCAGCCTGACGAAACTGCTTGCGCCCTTGGAGAAAGAGAAGGCGGCGAAGGAGAAGTGATATGGGACAAGCGGGAAATTCGGAAGCGAATTCCAGCCGAGCGAGCTTGGATCGGACAAGCCCCAGACTAGGAATGTCAGGCATGGAAAACAGCGCGCGCGTCGAAGACTACCTCGAGAGATTGCGCCGCGCTCTTGCTGGACTGACCAGTGAACAAGCGGCCGATATCGTCGAGGAACTGCGGAGCCACATTCTCGAGAAGGTCGCCGGACAGGGTGAGGGCAATTCAGCTGCAATTGAAGATGTGCTGGCTGCGCTGGGCAGTCCCGAAGCTCTGGCCGCCGAATACATGGCCGACGATCTGCTCGCTCGCGCCGCTCGCCGGCGCTCGCCGTTTCTGCTGTTGCGGGCGCTGCTGCGGTGGGCAAGTCTGAGCGCGGCGGGTGTCTTCGTTTTCATCGGCTGCGCAATCGGGTATTTTCTGGGTGCGTCCTTCATGTTGTGCGCTTTTCTGAAGCCGCTGCATCCACAAACTGCCGGACTCTGGAGACTGGCCGATCAGTCCAACTCTTATTCGCTGCGGTTGGGCTTTGGACCCGCGCCCCCAGGCGGCACGGAGTTGCTCGGCAGGTGGATGCTCCCGTTGGGATTGCTGCTCGGTGGGGGCCTGTGTTTTCTGACCACGCAAATTGCGCTGTGGTTTGTGCAGCAATTTCGCAGGTCAGGCGTTCCTGGTCGCGGATAACAACTCTGGCGGGAGCCGGGAAAGGAAAGCCATGAATACGCCCATTGCCCCACAATCCATTGTCGCAAAGGCAAGCACCTCTACGGATTTTCCTGGAATCCCGCTTGCGCCGCGGCAGCGCTGGCTCTCGCTTGCCGAACTGGCCGTAGGCTCTGCCATCGTGATTGGCCACAACGTCTATCACGTGATTCCAAACGAAGTGCCGATTCTCTTCGTGCTCGGACTTCTCTCCGCCCATCTGCGCGATGGTTCTTGGAAGGCGGTAGGGTTACGCTGGCCAGTCTCGTGGCGAAAGACGATTTTGTTAGCGCTGGCCGCGGCCGCTTTGAGAATTACGTTAGGCGCGCTGGTGATCGACCCGGTGACGGCGCACTTCTGGCCTCCCGCGATTGCACCGAGTGGCAGTAACGAAATTGCCGGACATTGGCGGATGGCATTGCAATGGCTGGGGTTGGTATGGACGTTTGCCGCGTTTGGCGAGGAGATTGGCTACCGCGGGTATTTGCTGCGTCGGGCGGCGGATGTGGGCGGGCGGTCCAAGACCGCATATTGGGTGGGCGTGCCCGTGGTGGCGGTGCTCTTTGGGTACGGGCACTTCTATAAGGGTCCGGCGGGGATGATTGATTCTGGCATGGCGGGATTGATTCTTGCAGCCGCTTACGTCTTGTCGGAAGGAAATTTGTGGGTCTGCATTTTGGCGCACGGATTTATCGACACGGCCATGGTGGTGGCATTGTTCTTTGGTTGGGTGTCGTAGAGCAATCGCAAATGGGAGGGGAAACTGGCGCGCCCGGAGAGATTCGAACTCCCGACCTACAGCTCCGGAGGCTGCCGCTCTATCCAGCTGAGCTACGGGCGCGCAGGCAACTATCTGAGTTTACAACCTCGGAACCCAGGGCTTCAAATGAGGCCAATTTCTAAACCGAGGTACTTGCCGGTTCCCGCCAGATCGCCGTCATCGCAAGTCCAACGACAATTCCGATCGTCACCTCGATGGAACGATGCAGTGCGACGATCCAGGGCGCGGCCGAGTGCGGGATGAGAATCACGATGGCGAGTGTGATGCCGGCGAACCGGTAGGAATTCTGGAGGCGCAAGCATGCGCAAATGACGCCAAGGGAAAAGACTCCGACCGCGAAAAGCCACCAGGCTTGCGGGAACCAGCGCGCCAGGAGGCCTCCTGCGAGAGCTCCGAGGACGGTGCCGACGAAGCGCTCTCCGGAGATCTGCAAGGTTGCTTTAAGCGTGGATTGCATGACAACAAGTGTGATGATCGGCGCCCAGTAGGCTTCGGGTAATTCTGCCAATCGCGCGATAAGAAAAGATAAGGTGGCCGCAATCGCGGTGCGCGTTGAGCTGACCACCACCAGCTTGGCGAGCCGGGATCGATCGATCGCGCGGAACTGCTCCTTGTCTGCCATCAGATTTGTGTCAGAGATTCAGCTTGCGCAGGGTTGATTTCAAGATCGCAGCCGACTCTCGCAATTTGTCCTGCTCGTTCGCACTCAGTTCCAGATGCAGCACGTTGCGGACGCCGGAACGATTGAGGATTGCGGGCAAGCTTAGGCACACATCGTCGATGCCGCGATAGTCCCGAATGAGTGTAGAGATCGAGAACACCGTGTTCTGGTCGCGCAAAAGTGCGGCGGTGATGCCGATGAGACCGGCCGCTACGGCATAGTAAGTTGCGCCTTTGCGCTCGATGATCTGATAGGCGGCGTCTCTCGTCTGCTCGTAGATCCGCTGACGGTCGGCGGGCGTCAATTCCACTCCCTGCGCGCGACAAAAATCATCGAGCTTCATCCCCGCGATATTTGCTAGCGACCATACCGGAACCTCGCTGTCCCCGTGCTCCCCGATGATGAAGGCGTGAACGCTGCGCGAATCGACTTGAAAATGCTGGCTGAGCAGATAGCGGAAGCGAGCGGTATCGAGAACAGTGCCGGAGCCGATTACGCGCTCGGTGGGCAGGCCGGAAAGCTTGAGTGCGGCGTAGGTGAGAGCATCGACGGGGTTGGTGGCGATCAGAAGAATGCCGTCGGGATTGTACTGCACGATGCGGGGAATGATCTGCTTCCAGATTTCGCCGTTGCGCAAAATCATGTCGAGGCGCGTTTCGCCGGGGCGCTGGGCGGTGCCGGCGGCGACGACCGTGATGGCGGCTCCGGAGCAATCCTCATAGTCGCCAGCCCAGATGCGCGTGGCGTGAGCGAAGGGGATGGCGTGGTTCAAGTCCATCGCTTCGCCTTCGGCGCGGGCGCGGTTGGCGTCGATCAGGACGATCTCGGAGGAGAGGCGGCTCAGCAGCAGCGAGTAGGCGTAAGTGGCGCCGACATTGCCGGCGCCGACTATGGCGATGCGGGTGGGATGAGGCTGATCGTCCTGTGGCATATGTCAATTCAAGGCTTCAGCGGCGCAGACTAGTGGATTTCATCTGTCACCGGCTCTTCACCGCCGGAGGAACTCAAGTGTCCCGATCGTTGCCGCGCACAGGAGCGAAGCCCCGCACAGTATGAGCCATAGGATTGCAGGGATCGCGCCAAATGATTTGCGAATCATGCCCCAGAACCACACGGCCAGCGCGGTGACCATGGCAACCAGTAACACCTCAAAGCAGACAGTTTCGATGGTGGAGAGCCTTCCGCCATAAGCGAAACTCGCGGGGCTCATGACGATTCCTCAACGGTGGCGAACGAAGTTTTTTTGCGGCGGTTAGATTGCAGAACCTTCTTGCGCAGGCGAAGCGACTTGGGCGTGATCTCGACGAACTCGTCGTCGGCAATGAATTCGATGGCCTGCTCGAGATTGAGCTGGCGGAAAGGAACAAGGCGGATGGCTTCGTCGGCGGTGGAGGCGCGCATGTTGGTCAGCTTTTTCTCGCGCACCGCGTTCACGTCAAGGTCGGTATCCTTGGCGTTCTCTCCTATGATCATGCCCTCGTACAGTTCGACGCCGGGACCGACGAAAAGCTCACCGCGCTCCTGCAATCCCCAGAGCGCGTAGGCGGTGGAAGTGCCTGGGCGGTCAGCGACGAGCGCGCCGGTCAGGCGGTGCGGAATTTCTCCCTGCCATTCTGTGTAGCCGTCAAAGAGGGAATTCATGACGATGGTGCCGCGCGTGTCGGTGAGGAGTTGGCTGCGCAATCCGATGAGGCCGCGGCTGGGCACGCGGAACTCGATACGCACGCGCCCGTAGCCGTGATTGTGCATGTTGGCAACCTCGCCCTTGCGAGATCCCAGCTGCTCCATGACCACTCCGACAAAGTTCTCGGGCACGTCGATGGTCAGGTGCTCAACCGGCTCCATGAGCTTGCCATCTTCCTTATTGCGCTTGGTGACGATCTCGGGTTTGCCGACCATGAGCTCGTAGCCCTCGCGCCGCATCATCTCAATCAGGATGGAGAGCTGAAGCTCACCGCGGCCAAGTACTTTGAACGAGTCGGTGGTGCCAGTGTTCTCGACCCGCAGAGAAACGTTGGTGAGCAGTTCTTTTTCAAGGCGCTCGCGGAGGTTTCGCGAGGTGACATAGGTGCCGTCTTTTCCCGCGAACGGCGAAGTGTTCACGGTGAAGAGCATGGCGATGGTGGGCTCGTCAATGGCGATGTGGGGCAATGGGGCGGGATTGTCGACATCGGTGATAGTCTCGCCGATGGTGATGCCCTCCACGCCGGCAACGGCCACGATGTCGCCGAGTTCGGTCTCGGTGACGTCGACACGTTTGAGGCCGGAGAACGAAAAAAGTTTCGTGATCTTCGTTTTGTGAAAACTGCCATCGAGCTTGGCAATGGAGACATCTTCGCCGGTATGCATCTTGCCGTTAAAGACGCGCGCGATGGCGAGGCGTCCGAGATAGTCACTGTAATCGAGGTTGGCGACCAGAATTTGTAGCGGCCCGGAGGCATCGCCCTTGGGCTCGGGAATCGTCTTCAAGATCGCGTCAAAGAGCGGACGCAGGTCCTCCCCGCCGCCTTGGATGTCGCGGCTGGCGGTCCCGATCTTCGCGTTCGTATAAAGTACCGGGAAATCGAGTTGCTCTTCCTTGGCGTCCAGATCGATGAAGAGGTCGTAGATCTCGTTGAGCACTTCCTGCGGGCGCGCATCGGAGCGATCGATCTTGTTGATGACGACGATGGGCGGCAGGTGGGCCTCGAGTGCCTTGCCGAGAACGTAACGCGTCTGCGGCAGCGGGCCCTCGCTGGCGTCAACGAGAAGCATGACGCCATCGACCATCTTGAGCGCTCGCTCGACTTCTCCCCCGAAGTCGCTGTGGCCGGGGGTATCGACGATATTGATTTTGACATCGTGATAATGAATGGCAGTGTTCTTGGCCAGAATGGTGATGCCGCGCTCGCGCTCCAGTTCGTTCGAATCCATGACGCGCTCAACGTGATGTTCGTTGGCGCGAAATGTGCCGCTCTGTTGCAGCATGGCGTCGACCAGAGTGGTCTTGCCGTGGTCGACATGGGCGATGATGGCGATGTTGCGAATGCTTGAATTCAAAAAGAGATCCTTCGGTTGGGCGGTCTACTACTACTTTACTATGCGAGGGATGAAATCGGCGGTGCGCACAACAGCGGAGCATCCAGGCCAACCGCGTGCAGCCTGCGGGTCCCGCATTTACAATGAAAAAGAGGAAAAATGACACGAGATGAACATCATTCGTTGGTACGGTTTAGGTAGTATTGCCTTCTTATTTATGGGAATGTTAGCAATGAGCAATGCAGCATTGGCCGCTCCAGGCGAGTTTGGCCCAAGCAATCCTTTCTATTCGGCGAGCACGCTGCCGTTCCAGGCACCGCCCTTCGACAAGATCAAAGACAGCGACTATCAGCCGGCGATCGAAGCTGGCATGGCGCAGCAACTCGAGGAAGTGCGCCTGATCGCGGATAATCCCGCGCCGCCGACGTTTGAGAACACGATTGTTGCGCTGGAAAAAACCGGTCAGCTCTTCATGCGCGTGATGCTGGTTTTCAACGGGGTTACGGGCGCGAACCTGAGTCCTGAGTTGCAGAAGGTGCAGGACATCGAGGCGCCCCGGTTGGCCGCGCATCAGGATGCGATTTACCTGAATTCGAAATTGTTTCAGCGTATCTCAGCGATCTATGAGAAGCGCGCCTCGTTAAATCTCGACCCCGAAGCGTTGCGCCTCGTGGAATATGACTACCAGCAATTCGTGCATGCCGGCGCCAAGCTTTCCGATGCTGACAAGGCCGAGTTGAAAAAGTTGAATGAAGAAGAGTCGACGCTCTCGAATGCCTTCATCACCAAGCTCCTGGCGGCGACCAAGAATGGAGGATTCGCAACTGCTGACAAGAATTCCTTGGCGGGGTTGAGCCCGGCGCAACTGGAGGCGGCACAGCAGGCGGCCAAAGAGCGCAAAGTTGACGGCTACGTGATTCCTTTGCAAAACACTACGCAGCAGCCGGACCTCAATGCGCTGAGTGTGCGCGCCACCCGCCAGACGATTTTCGAAAACTCGTGGAATCGTGCCGAGCGCGGCGGAGCCGATGACACGCGCGAAACGATTTCTCGCCTCGCTCAGTTGCGCGCACAAAAAGCCAAGCTCCTCGGGTTTGACACCTATGCGGCCTGGAAGCTGGAAGACCAGATGGCGAAAACTCCCGAGGCTGCTCTGAAGTTCATGGATGCGCTGGTGCCTGGAACGACGGCGAAAGCGGCGGTCGAGGCCAAAGACATTCAGGCCGTCATCGATGCGCAAAAAGGTGGCTTCACCGTGCAGCCCTGGGATTGGGAGTTCTATTCCGAGCAGGTGCGCAAAGCGAAGTACGATCTGGACGAATCGCAAATCAAGCCTTATTTCGAGCTGAATAATGTGCTCCAAAATGGCGTGTTCTACGCTGCCAACCAACTCTATGGAATCACCTTCAAAGAGCGGACGGATATTCCGGTGTATCAGCCGGATGTTCGCGCCTTCGAGGTGTTCGACGCCGACGGCAAGCCGCTCGCGCTGTGGTATTGCGACTACTTCAAGCGCGACAACAAAAACGGCGGCGCGTGGATGGATATTTTCGTGAATCAATCCAAGCTGCTGGGCACGCTGCCGGTCGTCTTCAATGTCGCCAACTTCAGCAAACCCGCGCCTGGCCAGCCTGCTCTTATCAGTTTCAGCGACGTGACCACGATGTTCCACGAGTTTGGGCATGCGTTGCATGGCATGTTCGCCAACACCACGTATCCATCACTTTCAGGGACGCAGGTGGCGCGCGACTTCGTGGAATTTCCTTCGCAATTCAACGAGCACTGGGCGACTTATCCCGCGGTATTTGATCACTACGCAAAGAATTACAAGACTGGCGAGCCGATGCCCGCCGAGTTAGCGGCAAAGATCAAGAAGGCGCGGAAGTTCAATCAAGGCTACGCGCTCACCGAGGTGGTCGCGGCGGCGGAACTCGACATGCAATGGCACACCTTGCCGGCAAGTGCTCCGCTGGAAAACCCGGATAGCTTTGAAAAGAAGGCGCTGGAAAAAACGCATCTCTGGATCAGCTACGTGCCGCCGCGCTACCGGTCGAGTTATTTTTCGCACATCTGGGGCTCGGGATACGCCGCTGGTTACTACGCGTATCTGTGGAGCGAGATGCTGGACGATGCGGCTTATCAGTGGTTCGAGGACCATGGCGGCCTGACGCGCGCCAATGGCGACCGCTTCCGGCAAATGGTGTTGTCGCGCGGCAACACCGAAGATCTCGGGCAGATGTATGAAGCGTGGTACGGCGGAAAGCCGCCGGTCGAGCCGATGCTGAAAGAACGCGGCCTGCTGCCGGAAGACGGGACGAAGTGAGCACGAACGTCGCGAGGGTGAGCGCGCGCGTCTTTTGAAGAGCCTTGGATCTTTCATCGGACCATTGGCGACGATTTTGCTGTTGGCGTATGCGGTCTGCAGCGCGCAGACAACAGTTCAGGACCCGCCGCCGGATGCGGGTCCGAAGCCGTCCGAGACTGCACCTGTGCCGTCTGGGACAATGCCATCCGAAAAAAAACCTAAGAACTTTTTCGCCCGCTGGGCCGACTTCTACCGCGAGGATTGGTTCGGCCCAACTTCATCGGGCCCAAGTCCGCCGCGTCGCGGGCTTCCTTCGCCGCTCGATTCGCCCCCTTTCCCTAACTCCGATTGGTCCTATGGCGGCGCGCCGGTTATCGGCGAACCCGATACGAACAGCTATCCGCTGATGACGGCGATCAACGGCGCGAAGAGCCGAACCAAGCTGTATGGTTGGATTGATCCGACCGTGAATGGCAGCACGTCCACGCACAGTAACGCGCCAGAGGCAAACGACGTCTACTCGAATCGCTTCGAGATGAATCAGGTTGTCCTCTATGCGGAACGATTGCCTGATTCCGTACAGCGGGATCACGTCGATTGGGGCTATCACCTCACCGCGCTCTATGGCGCCGATTATCGCTATACGGTTGGCAAAGGTTACATCAGCGGGCAACTGCTCAACGATCATCATCAGTACGGCTTTGACCCTACCTTGGAGTACATCGACATTTATGTGCCACAGGTCGCGGACGGAATGAACCTGCGCTTGGGACGATATATCTCGGTGCCGGGAATCGAGGCGCAACTCGCGCCCAACAACTACATTTTCAGCCATTCTCTTCTTTATGCGATCGATCCTTTTACCGATACGGGGCTGATCGCGACAATAAAAATCAACGATCAATGGCTGTTGCAAACCGGGATCACAGCGGGACACGATGTTGCGATTTGGACTCCCGACGCGAAGCCTTCGGGAACGGTGTGTGTCGATTACACGACGGAGACCGTGAATGACAATTTCTATCTTTGCGCCAACGGCATCAACAGCGGCAGGTATGCCTACAACAATCTCCAGCAATATGATGCAACGTGGTATCACAAGTTTTCGAAGACCGTGCACATGGCGACTGAGACCTGGTACATGTATGAGCGCGACGTGCCGGCGGTCGGCGGCGGCATCCCGCCGGAAACTGGCGCGAACGGCGCATCTTGCCTGCCCGGCGAACAACGCTGCACCGCGCCCGAATATGCCGTCGTGAATTTTTTTCAGAAAGAACTTTCGCCGCACAACTTTGTGTCTTTCCGCAGCGACTTTCTCGACGACAAGAAGGGCCAGCGCACGGGCTATGCGACCAAATACTCAGAGAACACGATCATGTGGTGCCACTGGGTGGGAACAACCGTGCAACTGCGTCCGGAAGTGCGTTTTGAGCGGGCGTGGGACCGGAAGGCTTATGACAACGGGCGATATCATAATCAACTGACTGCGGCGAGCGATTTGATATTTCACTTCTGATTAGTCCGCTGCCACAACCAACTCTGCTCCCATCTCCGGCGCCCCTTCGCCTCGCGTGCGCAGCCGGTACCACAGCACGATTGCAATCAACGAAAACCCAAAAATGATTGACGAAATCGCGTTGATCTCTGGAGTGATGCCGCGGCGGAGACGGCCCCAGATTTCGAGCGGCAGCGTGTTGTCGCGGCCAATGAGGAAAAAGCTGACAGCGATTTCGTCCATAGAGAGGGTGAAGATCAGCAGCGCGGCGCCGATGATGGACAGTTTGAGGTTGGGGACGGTGATGCGCCAGAAGGTTTGCCAGTAGTTCGCGCCGAGGTCGAGCGAGGCTTCTTCCTGTGTCCGATTGAGTTTTTGTAGTCCCGCGAAAACTTCGGTGGTGGCGACGGAGATGAGCGCGGTGCCGTGGCCAAGAATGATCGTCACGAGACTCAGCTTGACTTCGGCTTCGCGGAAGAGCATGAGCAGCGAGAGGCCGGTGATAATGCCGGGAAGAATCAGCGGCAGAAGAACGAGGCGGCGGAAGAGCGCCTTGCCGGGGAACTGCGCGCGATCGAGCGCGAGCGCGGCGGGGATTCCAAAGGCGAGGGCGATGAACATGGCGGCCGCGGCTACGATCAGGCTGTTGAGGACCGAATCCCAGATGGGACCGTCCTGAAAGAGGATTCGATACCAGTTGAGGGTGAGATTGCGCGGGGGGAAGCCGCCCACGCCTTGGCCGTTGAAGGAATAAATAATGAGGACCGCGATGGGCAGGTACAGGAAGGCAAAGACGGCAAGGGCATGAAGCGTGAGCCAAAGCGGTTTCTTCGCATTGGCAATGCCGCCGCTCACGAGAAACTCCACTTCTTCTCCAGTCGCTCGGAAAAGTAGAGCAGACCGACCACGATCAGCAGCATGCAGAAAGAAATGGCCGCGCCCAAAGGCCAGTTATAAGCCGCGCCAAAAAGGCTGACGACGATATTCGAAATCATGATGCCGCTCGGTCCCCCGAGAAGGAGTGGCGCCAGAAAATCTCCCAGGCTCAGAACGAAGGCGAAAGTTGCGCCCGCCAAGACGCCAGGAATCGAGAGCGGAAAAACTACGCGCCAGAATGTCTGCGCAGGCGACGCGCCCAGATCGTGCGAGGCTTCGACTAGATTGCGTGGGATGTGTTCGAGCGCCGCATAGATCGGCAATAGCGTGAAGGGTGTGTAGATGTGGGTCAGCGTGAGCACAACCGCAAACGGGCTATACAGCAGGAAATCGAGCGGATGCCGCGTGAGGTGGGTGTATTGCAAAAGCGTGTTGAGCACGCCATCGGTGCCGAGAATTGTCTTCCAGGCATAGGCGCGGACGAGGTAACTCACCCAGAGCGGAATGATGACAAGTTGATAGAAGAGATCTTTCTTTGCTGCGGCGTGAAATGAGAGGAAGTAGGCGAGCGGATATCCGAGCAGGAGCGAGAAGAGAGTGACGCGGGCAGCGATCCACATCGAGCGCAGCAGGGTCTGCCAATAGACCGGCTTGGTGAGCAGTTCGTGATAGTTGTCGAACGTCCAGGAGTGAACGATCACCTGCGAGTCGGAGACAGAAAAGAAGCTGTAACACAACATTAAAAGGTAAGGAACGAGCAGAAACACCGCGACCCATGTGAGTGGGGGCACGGTGATGGCGGTGCGATAGGCGCGCGAGAACATCAGTTGCGCTCCTGGGAGGGCCGGACCGGAACTGCATCCGCCGAGAAGAACTCGAATTGGAGATTAGCATCGCTATCGACGGCCGGACGAGACGAGGTGCGCAAAGTCAGCACCTGTCCGTCCGCGCATTCAATGCGCCAGAGTTCGTTCGCGCCATGGAAAACCTGATCGCACACCTTGGCCTGAAAGTGAGCGATCGGATTACCTGAAACGCCCGGCGCTGTGCCGATTCCACCGAGGCGGATGCTCTCGGGGCGAAGCGAAAAGAGGGCGGGTCCGTCCGGCATCGAAGTCTGCCAGGTCAGAATTCCGCTTATGGCGATGCCTGCGCGTACCTGAGCCCGCAGCAAATTTGTGTGCCCGATAAACTGCGCCGTGTATGCCGTCGCCGGTCGCGAATAGATTTCACGGGGGCTGGCGACTTGCTCCAGTTCTCCTGAGCGGAGCAGCGCAATGCGGTCCGACATCACCATCGCTTCTTCCTGGTCATGTGTGACGAAGACAAAGGTTATGCCGACTTCGCGCTGCAGAGCCTTCAGTTCCACCTGCATCTGGCGTCGCAGGTTGGCGTCGAGCGCGGAAAGCGGTTCGTCCAGAAGCAGCAGACGCGGGCGGTTTACGAGAGCGCGGGCGAGCGCGATGCGCTGCTGCTGGCCACCGCTGATCTTGGATGGCTTAGCCTTGGCATAGGCTGACATCTTTACCTTGGCGAGCGCTTCAGTGACTCGCGCCTCGATCTCGGCGGCGGGCCTCCTCGCGATGCGTGGTCCGTACCCGACGTTATCCTCCACCGTCATGTGCGGGAAAAGCGCGTATTGCTGGAACACGGTGTTGATCGGACGGCGGTACGGCGGTTGCTCGTCTAGTCGTTCGCCGGCCATCCAGACCTCGCCCGAAGTCGCCTGCTCGAATCCGGCGAGAATGCGCAGCAGCGTGGTTTTGCCGGAACCGCTTTCGCCGAGAATGGTGAGGAATTCGCCTTCCGCGATTTCGAGGTTGACGTCACGCAGGACGATGTTCTTGCCGAAGTGCTTGGCGACGGCACGGAGGGAGAGTAGGGGGCGCGCGCTGGTTTGCTCAGGGTTTGTGCTCGCGGGATCGACGGTCGTCGCCATAAGAAGTAGTTGGGGTACGGCACGCTTTCGAGCGGACGTAGTTTCCTTCGCGTCACGCACGCTACTGCGTCGCTTTTACCTCGTTCCAGATCTCGTTGTATTTTGCGCGGCGCGGCACATTCTGCCAGAAGTAGAGACGCTTCTGGTAATTGTCAACGTCGTCGAGATGGAGGCTCTTCACTTCTTCCGGCGTCATAAACTGCGCGGCGTGCGGATTTGCCGGCGTATAGCCTGTCACGTCCGTGACTTTCTTCTGCGTCTGCGCCTGGATCATGAACTCGAGAAATTTATATGCGAGGTCTTTGTTTTCGCTGCCGGCAGTGATCATCAGGTGATCGATCCAGCCCGTCGTATTTTCTTTCGGGATCGTCTCGCCGACTGGAAAATTGCTTTTGCGCAGCTGGTTTGTCATGAGCGGCCAGCCCATGGCGATGACGACCTCATGGTTTTGAAACAGGTTAGTCAATTCCCCCCCGGTCGACCACATCTTGCGAATGTTGGGCTTGAGGTCGATTAACTTCTTCTTGACCGCATCGAGTTCCTCGTCGCTCAAGTTATAGAGATGTCCCGGGTCGGGCTTGTCGTAGCCGAGAACCTGCGCTGCCATATAGACGGTCGAGAGGTCATCCCACACCGATATTTTCTGTTTGAGCTTTGGATCCCACATCACATTCCAACTATCCGGCGGTTGCGGGAACGCAGTGGTGTCGTAAATCATCGGGTCCGGCCCCCACATGAACGGTACGCCATACACATCGCCTTTGACGCGCACCAGCGAGAGCGAAGTGAGCTGCGGCGAAAGCTGGCTATAGGTAGGCAGTTTGCCGAGGTCGAGCGGAGCTGCCAGACCCGACGTCGCGATCATGGTGGCAACGTCGCTTGACGGAGAGATGATGTCATATGTTCCCGCGCTTCCCCCGCGCAGCTTGGCGACCAGTTCGTCGCTCGATCCCATATACGATGCCGACACCTTGCAGTGGTTCTCTTCCTCGAAAGCCTTCACGTAAGAAGGATCCGCGTAGCCTTCCCAGACGAGCAGGTTGAGCGTGGGCGTTTTCTTCGCGCACGATACGCACAAAAGCGTGAGCAAGCCCAGCGCTAAAGCGATCGCTGCTTTACGAACCGTCATAGATTTTCTCCAGCCCATGTTTGTAAGTCGCGCAAATTCGCCTAGCAGCCTACTGCTTTAGAATGTCGGGGGCGTGTTCACCCACAAAAGCCAGGTCTCCGCGGGCCCCGGATTCGTCCAACGATGGGGCGTAGCGCTCTCAAAATAAAAACTGTCGCCACGTTTCAGATCGTACTCCGTGCCGTCGAGAGCGATTTTCAGCTCTCCGCGCAATACGAAGAGAAATTCTTCACCCTCGTGCATGTAAGCCTCGCCGCTCCCAGCGTGCGGCTTGATGCGAAACAGATGCGGTTCCATTGCCGTATTACCCCAGGCCAGCAATTCCATACGGACACCCGGGCCGGCCTCGAGTACCTTGCGGCGACTCGGCCGTACCAGTCGCGGATTCGCCTCAGCCGGACCGAAAAACTCAAGAATATTCGTGCGATAAAAGCGTGCGAGCCTTCGCAGAGTGCCCACTGACGCGGTCATCTGGGAACGCTCGACCGCGCTCAGAAAGCCCACGGAAACGTCCGCCGCCGCCGCGACTTCTGCAAGATTTAATCCGCGCTGCGTGCGCAACTGCCGCAGGCGAGGCCCAATTCCGGCAGTCGGCCCCCGGCGCGCGCGCTCGATGGTGCCCTCGCGCTTCAGCATCTCCACGATGGCCGGGGCATTCAGTCCGCGTACTTTGCGCAGGTACCGCGCTTTCTTCAGCAGCCGTACGTCGTCATTGGTATAAAGACGATAGCGCCCCTGGCTGCGCTGCGGCCGCGTCAGTCCAAGCCTTTCCCACCCGCGGATCGCCGACGCCGAAATGCCGACCAGTCGCGCCACGTCCCCGATTTTGAGATAGACTTGCGCCCCACGCGGCATGAGTTGAATGTGTCCGTTGATTCCGTCCGCGAAGCCGAACTTTTCCGCTTGACAGAAGGCCGAAGAGTCTCTAACCTTGCGCGATTATAGCAAGGTTTACTTTTCCCACAAGATCTAAAAATTGAGCTTGAGATTCGGATCGGACCCCCCGAGATCTGGAGGATCGTGTATGCCGCAGTCGCGAATACTTAAGTGGGCGCTTGGCCTCGTCGCTGTGTGCCTGATCGGTTCAACGTTCGTCTTCGCGCAAGGTACGGGCGGACGAATTCTAGGTCGTGTCGCGGATTCCAGCGGCGCCGTCTTACCGGGCGTCAAAGTGACGGCTACCAACGAAGCGACCGGGGTGAGCCGCGAAACGGAAACCAACGCCAGCGGCGACTATGGCTTTCCCGAAGTTCCCATCGGCACTTACACCCTCTCGTTCGATTTGGCGGGCTTCAAAACGAATGTTCGCAAGGGTATAGTCGTCGAACTGAATCAGGTCATCACCTTCAACTCAACATTACAGATCGGCGAGACCAAAGAAGTGGTGGAAGTGACCTCGGAAGCTCCGCTCGTGGATACGACCAGCACTCAGTTGGGCGCAATCGTGAATAACAAGTCGGTGAACGAACTGCCGCTCAACACTCGCGATACGTATCAGTTTTTGCAGTTGCAGCCCGGCGTGCAGTCACAACTGGGATCGAGTGGCAGTACCTTCTATGGCAGCGACGATCCCGGTTCGGTATCCGTCAATGGGGGCCGCGGCCGCGCCAACAACTTTAGCGTGAACGGCGGCGATGCCAATGACACGTTCGTAAATGCAGCCGCAGTGCAACCCACACCGGATGCCGTCGACGAGTTCCGCGTAATCACAAATACTTTCGATGCGGAGTACGGACGCAATTCCGGCGCGGTGGTTAACGTTGTGACGAAATCAGGGACCAACAGCCTCCACGGCGATGTGTACGAATATTTCCGCAACAAGGTCCTCAATTCGACCGGTTTTTTCGATACCACCAAAGCCCAGTTCAACCAAAACCAGTTTGGAGGCACACTCGGTGGTCCGATAAAAAAAGACCGCACTTTCTTCTTCGTATCTTATGAAGGGCGTCGAATCCGCGAAGGCACGGCTAGTCCGCTCGTGCAGTTGCCCACACCAGCCGAGGTTGGCGGTAACTTTGGAGCTCCGTTCCCCTTGGTTAGGTCGGATGGAGTAACCCCAAACCAGATCAACGATCAGTTCACTGCCGATGCGCTGAATGGCAGAGCCGGCTGTACGTCGGCTATCCAGGGGGAAGGTGGCACTGTCCCAGCCTCGGGCGTTCTGTGGAATTCCATCTTTCCGGGCGGCGCGATCCCAACCCAATGTATGGACCCGGTTGCGCTCAACCTGCTGCAGTATCTGCCAGCCTCCAATATTCCCGGCTCTTTCTACCAAGGCGTACCAACCCAATCTACCGACGCCGACCAGTTTACCTTCCGCTTCGATCATCGGATCAGCGACCGCCAGAACCTCAGCGTCTACTACTACTTCAACGACGAAAGGGATCTGAATCCCTTCTACAATTTTCAGGCGGCGGGCGCGAATGTTCCCGGTTACGGAACTTTTGTGAAACAGCGCTTTCAGCAATGGAATCCGAGCCACACCTGGACGATCAGCAATTCACTGGTCAACGAGTTCCGGGTGACTTATCTGCGTGAAGGCGAGTTGACGTTCCAGCATCCGCAGTCCACCGGCGCAGTCACGAGTTTTTGCACGGGATCGGCGAGTGCTTATTGTTTCACGGGCGTTTCGGATTCGAATGTCGGCCCAAGTTCAATTCAAGGCCAACTGGGAACTAATCCTCAATATGGCATCACAACAGGTTTGCCCTCAAACCGAACAGGCTTGCCCTTTGTCGATGTTTCGGGTGGATTCAACGTTGGCAACGGCTGGGAAGGCGAACTGCCGCAAGTAGGGAACTCGTTTCAGTTCGCGGACAATCTAAGCTGGGTCAAAGGCAATCATACGCTGAAGTTTGGCGCCGATGTTCAGCGCAATCGCTTTGACCAAACTTTGTATTACAACGTCAGCGGAAACTTTACCTTTGACAGTTCCGGCAATAACGCGATCAGCTCCACGGATAACTACCCCGGATATTTCCTGGGCCTGGTCGACACTTACTCGCAAGGTTCGGCGCAGCGCGAGAACATTCGCAGCACAGGCCTTTATTTGTTCGCGCAGGACAGCTGGAAAATAAAGAGCAACTTGACCCTCAATTATGGCCTTCGGTGGGAACTTGATACCCCTCTGACTGATGCGCTGGGGCACGTACAGACCTTTCGCCCAGGCGAGAACAGCACGATCTATCCCTGCACTAATACACCGCTCGCGTATTGCCCGACCGGGCTCGTGGTTCCTGGCGATCCCGGCGTTCCCGCGGGTTTGACATCGACTTACTACAAGGCGTTCGCGCCACGCATCGGCCTTGCCTATAGTCCTAACTTCACCGACGGCTTTCTGGGAAAGATTTTCGGCGGCAATGGAAAGACCAGTATTCGTACCGGCTGGGGTCTCTTTTATAACCCGATGGAACAGCTCGTCCTCGAGCAGTTCGGCGCCGAGCCGCCCTTTGGCAGCAGTCCCAGCTTTTACAATACTTTCTTTAACACTCCCTTCATCGGACAGGACGGCAGTGTCGCTCCGAATGGCTTCAACGGTATCATCACACCTCCCCGGGGCCAGGACCCAGGGTGGGCGAACTTCTCTCCTATCCTGATGTATGGCGACTTCCAGCCGCACCTGAGGACCCAATACACCGCGCAGTATAACTTCAGTATCCAGCGCGAGATCGCCAAGGATCTGCTGTGGCAGATCAATTACGTGGGATCGCAGGGCCACCGGCTCTTAGCGTCACATGATATCGACGCCGGCAATCCCCAGACCTGCCTCGACCTCATCAACCTTGGCCAAGGTTGCGGGCCAACCTTGGAAGACAGCCCTTATAGTTTCACCTTGATGCAAGGGCAGAGCCTCACCCTGCCGAACGGACAGGTGGTGTCTGGCACAGCCGGTGGAGTCCCGATCTTTTTGCCCGGAACCCGACCCTTTTCGGCTCCTAACTGCGTGGAAGTCGGTGCCAATGCCGGCACCAACTGTCCAACTGGCGGCAACCCGATCTTCACCAACATTTTCGCGGAAGACACGATTGCAACTTCCGCCTATAACTCACTCCAGACCATGCTGGAGAAGCGATTCTCGCATGGATTGCAATTCCAGGCTGCTTACACCTGGAGTAAGTCGCTCGACTGGGCGTCTTCGTTCGAGGAAACTCTCAATCCATTCGATTACAAGAAGAGCCGGGCTCTTTCGCTCTTCAATTCCGCGCAGCGTTTCGTGGTCAACTACGTTTGGGATATTCCCATACCAAAGTATAGTGGCGTGGCTGGCCGGGCTTTTGACGACTGGCAATTGTCTGGCATTACCCAGTTCCAGAGCGGTTTTCCAATTCGCTTACAAACTCAGGACGATGACGAGTTGATTGGCAGCTTGTTTTTCTTTGGAACTGCAGCCCCACAGATGACTGGAACAACACCGCAATTGCAGAATCCCAAAACGCTTCAAACCATCAATGGGGTTCCGGGACATTACTACTTGACGCCCGGCCAGTTTGCGGACCCAGCCCTGGGAACCTTCGCCACGACTCCACGGTCCATCTGTTGCGGTCCGGGTGAGAACCAATGGGATATCACATTAACCAAGAGGATCGCGATCACGGAGGCTAAGTACTTTCAGTTCCGGACCGATATTTTCAATCTGTTCAATAAGACGCAGTTCGTGAACCCGGACGGGAATTTTTCGGATTCTACCTTCGGGCAGATCCAGGAAGCTCGCCAACCCCGTCTAGTACAATTTGCATTGAAGTTTTACTTCTGATTTTTGTCTGAAACCGGGCGGCTCTGGCCGCCCCGGCCCAATCTAATGGCCATCCTTTAACGGATCCGGCCTGAGCATTTTTGGAGATCACGATGTATCCCGCACTCGATAAGGAGCTCGAAACATTCGAGCGCCGTACGCCCAAGTCCGCTGAAGCCCACAAGAAAAACCTGAAACGTATTCCCCTCGGAGTCGCCAGTAACTATCGCGCCTATGATCCCTATCCGATCTTTGTGCAGGACGGCAAAGGCGGCCGGTTCCGCGATCTCGATGGCAACGAATACATCGATCACAACCTATGTTTCGGCGCGCTGATGGCGGGTCACTGCCATCCGGCGGTCATGAGCGCGGTCGAGAAACGCCTTTCCACCGGCACCATGTTTGGCATGCCCCACAACATGGAATGGGAACTCGCCGAGGAAATCTGCACGCGCTTCCCGGTCGAAATGTGTCGCTTCGGTAACAGCGGCACGGAAGTGACCATGCACACCATCCGTCTGGCGCGTGCCGCAACCGGTCGCGACAAGATCATCAAATTCGAAGGCGGCTACCATGGCCTGCACGACGCCGCCCTCGTCAGCGTCAAGCCGCATCCGCCGGCCGACGATTTCGGCGACATCAAAAACCCCAAGCCGGTTTCGGGCGGCAAAGGTGTGCCGGCAGCAAGCATCGACAATGTGAAGATTGCGACCTTCAACGATCTCGAAACTGTCGAGCGTCGCTTCCGCGAAAATCCGAACCAGATCGCCGCTATCATCCTTGAGCCAATCATGATGAACGTCGGCCTATGCATGCCGCAGAAGGGATTTCTCGAAGGCTTGCGCGAACTCTGCGACAAGCACGGCGCGCTATTGATCTTCGACGAAGTGAAGACCGGCGCCAAACTCGGCTGGTCCGGCGCGTCGGAGTATTTCGGCGTCACGCCCGACATGATTTGCCTGGCGAAGTCAATTGGCGGCGGATTGCCTCTGGCTGCCTTCGGCACGCACAAGCGCGTCATGCAGCTTATCTCCGACCACAAGGTTTTTCACGGCGGCACCTACAACACAAATCCTGTTTCGATGGCTGCTGGGCTGGCCGTATTCCGCGAGGTGTTGACGCGCGCAAATTACGCGCACACCGATAAGCTGAGCGCCAAGCTAACCGAAGGCTACCGCCGCATCGTCGCCAAATCCGGCCTGCAAGCCTACATCGCTAGCGCGGGCGTGAATGGCGCGCTCATGCTGTATCCGTCGGAGATCAAGAATTATCGCGACTGGCTCGCGATTGATGTCGACCTGTGGCGGCATTACTGGTTCGGCATGGTCAATCGCGGAGTGATGCCGCAGCCTTACTGGTGGGACGAGCAATGGACGATCTCGGTGCAGCATACAGAAGCCGACATCGACGAGCACCTGGCCGCATTCGCCGATATTGCAGACTCGCTGGCCGCTGCGCAGCACGAGCGGTTAGGAGCGGTCGCAACGCACTAACAGATCGGGCCATCTGGCCATCGGATCGTCGGGTGATTGGAAAGTCGCATCACCGAGTGATTTTAGATGGCCCGATGATCCGATGATCCGATGACCCGATGACTTCTGATCCCATCCAGCCGCACCTGAAGCGCGTTCTCGGGCGCTTCGACTTGGTGTTGCTGTTTGTAGTTGCCGTCTTCAATCTCAATGTTGTCCCGTCAATCGCGGCCAACGGAGGCGTGACCGTCTGGCTGTGGCTGATTTCCTTGCTGCTTTTTTTCTGGCCGCAGGGCATCGCTGTTATCGAACTCGCGCACCGCTATCCTGGCGAAGGCGGAGTCTACCTCTGGGCGAAAGAAGTCTTCGGCGACTTCCACGGCTTTCTCTCCGGCTGGTGCTATTGGACGAATAACATGCTCTACGTGCCGACGGTCATGCTCTACTTTGTGGGCGTATCGGTGTTCGCGATGGGGCCGGGGCACGCGCCGCTCGCCGACAATAAAACGTTCGCGATGCTCGCATCCCTGTCCCTCCTAATCGTGCTCACCGTGCTCAACATCGTCGGATTGGGCGTTGGCAAGTGGCTTAATAATCTCGGCGCAATTGGGACTTTCGTGGCGGCCGCAGTCTTGATCGGCCTCGGCGTCACCGTCTGGTCGCGTTTTGGCACCACGGTTACGGCGGCCGACTTTCGTATTCCGCCTGATCCGCGCTTCGTGTTGAATTCTTTCGGCGTGATCTGCTTCGGGCTTGTGGGACTCGAACTCGCCTCTGTGATGGGAGATGAAATTAAAGACCCACAGAAGACGCTGCCTCCCGCTGTGGCGTGGGGTGGAGTCGTCTCCGGCGTGCTTTACATCGGCGCAACGCTCACACTGCTGCTCGCGATCGGAAAAAACGACATCAGCGTGCTGCAAGGGATCGTACAAGCCGTCAGTCACATGGCCGGCAAGGTCGGCGTAGCCTGGATCATCGCGCCGTTCGCGTTGATGCTGAGCTTGTCGATCGCGGGAATCGGTTCTGCCTGGATGGGTGGATCGGCGCGCATTCCGTTTGTCGCGGGCCTCGATTCGTACATGCCGGCATGGCTTGGGCGGGTTCATCCGAAATATGCAACGCCCTATGCTGCGCTCATCGTACAAGCGGTCGTCTCACTCATATTGATCGTGATAAATTTTTATGCTTCCGGCGGAGTGCAGGAGGCGTTTCAAACCATGCTCTCGCTGGCGGTCGTGCTGCAGCTTGTGCCATTTCTCTATGTCTTTGCGGCGTTGCTGAAATTCGCGACCAAGCCTGATCTGGCGGGCGGTCGATATGGCCGCGGGATGCTGACCTTCGCGGGCGCGAGTGGCCTTCTGACGACTACGCTGGGAATTGGCCTGGCATTTTTTCCGGCTAAGCAGATCACTTCAGTGTGGAAATATGAGGCCAAGATGTTCGGCTTCACCTTGTTTTTCCTCGTACTGGCTGCGTTTTTCTTTTTTGTATACGGAAGGCTTAAGTCGGATCGGGTCGCGATAGCCGCGGCGAAAACTTAGAGTGCCCAATCCCGGGTCGAGCGGCTGTCCTCGACGGTTGCGTTGACCAAAATCAGAAGCGCAAGAAATGGGTAGGAGAGATTATGCCGAGCGGAGTTCAGACTGATATTAAGACTTACCAGATGTATATCAACGGCGAATGGGTGTCGAGCAAATCGAACAAGACGTTTCCCGTCTACGATCCTTCGACCGAGGAAGTAATCGGGCAGGTCCCCGACGCCAATGCTGAAGACGTGAACCGCGCAGTTGCAGCGGCCCGAGCCGCGTTTGACGAAGGTCCGTGGTCGACGTCGACCGCGCAGGAGCGCGGGCGTGTTCTCTTCCGCCTCGCGGAAAAAGTCCGCCAGGATGCCGCGTTGCTCGCCGAGTTGGAATGCCGAAATACTGGCAAGCCCATTATCGAGGCCGAATTTGACATCAACGATGTCGCAACCTGCTTTGAATACTATGGTGGCCTGGCGACGAAAGTTGTCGGCTACGTAAATCCCGTGCCAGACAATGCGATGAGCCTGTCGCTGAAAGAGCCCGTCGGAGTCGCGGGACAAATAATCCCTTGGAATTATCCACTGCTGATGGGCGCATGGAAGCTCGCTCCCGCGCTCGCCGCCGGATGCACCTGCGTGCTGAAGCCCGCCGAGCAAACGCCGCTCACCGCGCTCGAACTCGCCAAGTGTTTCGACGATGTCGGCTTGCCGAAGGGCGTGGTCAATGTGATCACCGGATTCGGCGAAACTTGCGGCTCGCCGCTCGTGAAGCATCCCGACGTGAACAAAATCGCCTTTACGGGATCAGCCTCCGTGGGCAAGATCATTGTGAAAGAAGCCGCCGACACGGTGAAGCGCGTAACTCTTGAACTCGGCGGCAAGTCGCCCAACATCTTCTTCGCGGATGCCGACTTCGAGGCGTCCATCGACGGCGCGCTCTTTGGCGTCTTCATCAATCAGGGCGAGGTTTGCTCGGCGGGCAGCCGCATTCTCGTGCAGAAGTCGATCTACAAGAAGTTTGTCGAAGCCATGTCTGAGAAGGCAAAGAAGATCAAGCTGGGTCCGCCGCTGGATCGCGAAACAAAGATGGGCCCGCTCGTCAGCAAAGAGCAATATGACCGCGTGCTTTCCTATCTCGACATCGGCAAGAAAGAAGCCAAGGTCGCGTCCGGCGGTGCGCGCGCCGAAAAGTTCGCCAAGGGCTTCTATGTGCAGCCGACCATCTTCTACGACGTCGATAACAGCGCCCGCATCGCGCGCGAAGAGATATTCGGCCCGGTCGCGGCCGTGATTCCCTTCGATGACGAGAAGGACGCCTTGAAGATCGCGAATGATTCTCCATATGGCCTTGCAGCCGCGGTCTGGACACGCGACATCTTCAAGGCGATGCGCACGGTGAAGTCGCTGCGCGCCGGCATCGTCTGGGTCAATCACATGCAGCCCACCTATGTGGAAGCTCCTTGGGGAGGCTACAAGCAATCTGGTTTCGGGCGCGAACTCGGGCCGTGGGGAATTGAAGAATATCTTGAGACTAAGCAGGTTTACATCAACTTGAATGAATCTCCGATCGGCTGGTACTGAGAAACGTTGACCGGTTTCCAGTGGTCAGTCGCCGGTAAAAGCAACCAGGGCGCGGCGTGACGTGATCCGATTTCTGAGAACTGAGAACTGAGAACTGAGAACTGAGAACTGAGAACCGAGAACTGATTTATGTCTACCATTTATTTACGTACTTCAATTCCCGGCCCGCGCTCGCAGGCTCTGATGAAGCGGCGTGAAGCGGCCGTTGTGCGCGCCGCGTTTCATGCGACGCCGATCTTCATTTCGAAGGCTGAAGGTGCGGTCGTCGAAGATGTTGACGGAAACCGCCTTATCGACTTTGCCGGAGGCATCGGCTGCCTCAATGCCGGGCACCGCGCGCCGCTTGTCGTCGACGCCCTTCGCCGGCAGCTTGATCGCTTTCTGCATACCAGCTTTAACGTGCTGCCTTACGAGTCTTATATCGCCGTTTGCGAGAAGCTCAATGCCATTGCTCCCGGCAAAGGACCGAAGAAGACGTTGCTTGTTTGCACAGGCGCTGAAGCCACGGAAAATGCCGTCAAGATCGCGCGCGCTTACACGCGACGCCCGGCAATCATCGCCTTTGAAGACGCCTTCCACGGGCGCACTTACATGGCGATGGCCATGACCAGCAAGACGCATCCCTACAAGGCTGGCTATGAACCGTTCCCAGCCGAGGTCTATCGCATTCCGTATGCGTATTGCTATCGCTGTTCATATTCGCTGAAGTACCCTTCGTGCGAGGTCTTCTGCGCGAAGCATCTCGAGGACACTTTCAAGCGCGTGGTTGCCGCCGAGACCGTTGCCGCGGTCATTGTCGAGCCCATTCTCGGCGAGGGCGGATTCGTCACGCCTCCTTCAGAGTTCTATCCGACGCTCACCGAAATCTGCCGCAAGCATGGAATTCTCGTGATCGCCGACGAAGTGCAGACTGGATTCGCGCGCACCGGTGCGATGTTTGCCTGCGAGCGGCTCGGACTCGATCCCGATCTCGTCACCATGGCGAAGTCTCTCACCGGCGGATTGCCGATGGCTGCGGTTACGGGGCGCGCTGACATCATGGACGTTTCGGGTCCAGGACAACTCGGCGGAACGTTCGGCGGAAATCCCGCGGCCTGTGAAGCCGCGCTTGCGGTGCTGGAGACGATCGAGAAGGAGAATCTTTGTGCGCGTGCGAACGTGCTCGGCGAACGTTTCCGCAAGCGTGCAGCGAAGTGGCAGTCGCATTGGGAACTTGTCGGCGAGGCACGCGGACTCGGCGCGATGCAGGCGCTCGAGCTGGTGCGCTCGAAGGCGACTCGCGAGCCTGCGGACGAAGAGACGAAGCAGGTGGCACAATATTGCTATGAACATGGACTCGTGCTGATTACAGCGGGTTCCTACGGCAACGTAATTCGCTTGCTTATGCCGCTGGTTGTCACTGACGCTCAGATGGATGAGGCGATGGACGTGCTTGAAGCTGCGCTCGCACTTGTGGCAGAGAGGAAGTCGGTGTTGAGCGCAGTCTAGGAAATCGATGAATATCCTCACCACAGAGGCACAGAGACGCAGAGAAATCGGAGAAAAAGATCCGTGTTCCATTGTTGACCAAAGGGATTATAAGAAGAGTTTTGTAGTTCTCTGTGTCTCCGTGACTCTGTGGTGAATAGATTCTCGAAAGTGAGGCTCGAATGACGACCGCGACTGAAACTCCCACGATGACTGGCAAGGAAATGGTTGACCTGACCAAGAAGCACACTTTGTACGAGTGGTCGGCGCAGTCGAAGGTCGATCCGATTCCTGTCGCGCGCGCCAAGGGCATTTATTTCTGGACTCCGGAAGGGAAGCGCTTCATCGACTTCAACAGCCAGCTCATGTCGGTCAACATCGGACACGGCGATGAGCGCGTCATTCAGGCGATCAAAGACCAGGCGGAGACGCTTTGCTACGCGAATCCGTTCATGGCGCATGAACCGCGCGCGCGCCTGGGCGCGAAGCTTGCCGAAATCACGCCGGGCGATATCGACACGTTCTTCTTTACGAATGGTGGCGCTGAGGCCACCGAGAATGCGATTAAGCTGGCGCGCTTCTTCACCGGACGGCATAAGATCATCGCGCGTTACCGGTCTTATCATGGCGCGACTGCGGGCGCGATCTCGCTGACTGGCGATCCGCGCAGATGGGCTGCTGAGCCTGGCATTCCGGGCGTGGTGCGCGTGCTCGATCCTTATCATGGCATCGAGCGCGGATGGGAATCGGCGGAATCGTCGCTGGCGATGATCGAAGAGACGATTCAGATGGAAGGTCCGCACACGATTGCCGCGTTCATTCTGGAAACGGTTACCGGGACGAATGGCATTCTGATTCCGCCCGATGGTTACATGCAAGGCGTTCGCAAACTGTGCGACAAGTACGGAATCCTGATGATCGCCGATGAAGTGATGGCTGGCTTTGGACGCACTGGCGAATGGTTTGCCGTCGACCACTGGAAAGTTGTTCCCGACCTTATCTGCATGGCAAAAGGACTTACTTCGAGTTATATTGCGCTGGGCGCGGTTGGAATGCGTCATCACATCGCGCAGCATTTTCAGGACAAAGTCTTCTTTGGCGGCCTGACTTACAACTCGCATCCGATGGGTTGCGCGGCTGCGCTCGCGACCATCCGCGTTTACGAAGAAGATCATCTGATCGAAAACGCTCGCAAGATGGGTGCGATCATGAAAGACCTAGGGGCCGAGTTACAGAAGAAGCATCGCTCGGTGGGCGCGGTGCGCTCGATTGGCCTCTTCGGGATTTTCGAACTCGTGCGCAGCCAGAAAACGCGGCAGCCGATGGCGACCTTCAACGGCACGTCCGAGGAGATGGCCGCGCTCGGAAAATTCTTCCGCGAAAACGGGCTTTACACGCTGGTGCGCTGGAACACTTTCTACACCAATCCTCCGCTTTGCATTAACGAACAGCAGTTGCGCGAGGCGTTCGCCATCATCGACAAGGGACTGGAGATTACGGATAAAGCCGTGGTTGATTAGCTTCAGCCCTCGGCCGGCGGTTCTCGGTATCTTCTCCGCCCCGGGTCTTTTTTGTCGGTGTGCTCCCGGTCTAATCTGTCACGGATCCGGCCGGTCTGTATCTCTGTATCACCACCCCACCCCTCCCCCCCTCCCCCCACCCACAACCCGGTCTAATGAAATCAATGGGTTAGAGTAAGTTCGACGCCAAAGTACGTGAAAATAATGACTTAGACTTAGTTCTTACAAGCCTTTTGCTTGCATTAGCTTAGCCTCTGATTTGGGTGTTTCTTTCTTTTTGCTCACGCCAAAGTATTCGATTATAAGTGGTTACGGGCAAAGTACGGCAAACATTGGACTTAAATTGGAGCGACGGACAATTTTGAGGGCATGCCATTGTCTGATTGTCAAAGATCGAGTGGCCGGATAACCCACTACGCCCGCGCGACGCTATTGTTAGTTGAGTTCAACTCGTGAGTCTAAGTCAAGACATTCCCAGGAAAAAGAGAGTCGTGGCGACGCCCATTTTGAAGGAAAAGCTGGTACGTAACGGGGACGAGTGTAATCGGATTTTTTACCCGCCATGATAGAGGGGCCGCAGTATTTCACAAGAGATGGTTTCCGCGAGGGATGCGTAGCGTGCGCCGCCTGTTCGCCTTTTTCAGAGTCAATGAGCATAATGGCGATTAACGTCAACCGTGCCTTCGAGGCTACAATTGTCGCGTCGCATGTTCACGCATCGCAAATCGTGCCTTGTCTCGGAGTGCGTGCTTGTCGCTTGTCTCGCATCACCGCTCTCAGCGGTAATAACGGAGATACGCGAATACCACGGTAAGAGCGTCTATTGCATGCATAGCGGCCTGATGGGTTCCGCAAAGTCGTGTGGCACAGAACGGTATGCCCGCGTATTTACCGGAATTGTCACGTCCTCTGTTGAAGTGGGCGAAACCGACAAGCGTCTTGAAGTAGTCCCTGACGAGGTTTTCGTGGGCGATTCCAGCTACACAACCGCCATTGCCAATCAAGCTTGTCTTGACGCTGATATTCAAGTTGGTGACAAATGGCTCTTTTACCTCTATCGCGACCCAAAGTCGGATTCGCTGGTCCTTGATTACAACAGTCCCAGCGGCCCAACCAGCGACGCTGAAGACAACATCTCCGTGCTCCGGGACCTTAGCCACCACCCGGATAAGGGTCTGCTCATCGGGTCGATATACCGTTCAGGTAACAAAGACAAGGACTCCGCACCTCTCGCGAACCATAAAGTAGTGGCGAAAAATGTTTCGACTCATGTTCAATTCGACGCGTTCAGCAATGAAAAGGGACATTTCAAGTTCTTGTTGCCGGTAGGCAGGTACGACGTGACCATCGCGCCGGAGTATGGCCTTCAAGAGACCAATCCGGAGTTTGTGCTCGGTCTCTCTCTCGGTCTCTCTCTTTCTGGAAGCATTCCGGTCGAGATGGGCCAATGCTGGGAGCACAACTTCGCCGTAGAGCCGGTGGGCGACGTTAAGCCGAACACGAATGGCATAAAGGGACAGGGGCAACCAGCTAAACGGAATCGTTGACGCTATCAGGCCATTTCGCTCGTTGGCCCGGTGAGCTGGGTTTTGATTGTAAATGGGATTTTTCGCCGACCATGAAGTATCCTCGTAGCCGTGCCAGGAGATTCTTTCATGGCTGAGTATCGGAGACAGGGTCACGAACCCCCAGCTGCGATCGCGAGGAACGGCTGGCGCTATCATCACATTGGAATCCCCACCCCGACGCCACATCCTGATGAGATTCATATACCCCGGCTCCATATTCATGTCGCTGGATTTGAAACCAGTCCGTGTGGCGTTCAATGGATGCGATTTGATCCAGATGCGCCCTATCCCGAGGCGGTGAAGACGATTCCTCATGTGGCGTTTGAGGTGGACGATCTTGCAACCGCCTTGATTGGGCAGGAGATTCTAATTCCACCGAACAGTCCGAGCCTAGGAGTCACGGTTGCCATGATCCTCGACCATGGGGCTCCCGTTGAGTTGATGGAGTTTTCCACGAAAAGGTTTTGAGCGTAAACGCAATGTTACGCCATTGACTGGCGGCTAGAGCTTCTGGAGTTGCTGCGATCCCACAAGCTTGCGTCGTCCTTTCGCCCATCTTACAGCAGTTGCGCGAGGCGTTCGTGATCATCGACCAAGGGGTTGGAGATCACGGACAAGGCCATGGCGGACGGGCAGAGTTCGACTAATCCTTTACCTCTACCTCTTGCCCGGTGGCCTTGCCGAGCGCGTGGAGGTATGCGTCCATGGTATGGGTCTGCCCGATTACGAAACGCGACATGAAGCGGAACACCGGATTGTAGATCTCGCCGTCCTCCGTGATCCGCAGGGTGGTGCCGCTGCCAGACGGCTGGAGCGAGTAGGTCCACGAGCCGGAGTAGGGCAAGCCTTGGGTGACGATGCGGCGCGTAATCGAGCGGGGTGGCATGCGATCGGATACTTCGTAGGTGATTGTCTCTCCTCTACGCGAAGTCTCCCGCATTAATTCTCGTCCGTTGTCGCTCGGAACTGCCTCGCACCGCACGACGTCGGGCCGCCAGTTTTGCGGGCCTTCGATCAGTGAAAACAGACGTTCCGGCGTAGTGCTGTAATCGGCGCTGCGCGATGCCGTGTGCCGTTTGGGCAGCAGCGAACCGATCACCACCACGGCCACCAGTACCAGAGCTAATGTGCAGGCTGCTATCAGCAGAATCTTCATCAATCGCGCTCCCTCTTTCTCCGCCGCAGCAGGATGTTTGCGTATTTCGCGAAGCACTCGACTCCTTCGAGTGCCCGTTCCAGTTCGGTCGCGGGCATCAGCCGGAACATCTGTCTCATCAGTCCTGCGTCCAGAAATGTGTTTTGTTCCTGCGCCCGCGCACCGGCTGCGGTCAGCGTCAATCCGATGGAGCGCGCGTCTTTCCTGTCCTTCGCGCGCGCCACGTACCCGGCCCGTACCAATCGCGCCACGCCGATGCTCATCGCCGAGCGCCCCACTCCCATGTGCTCGGCCAGCCGGGAAAGAGTCATGGGGCGCTTTGCGTCCAGATGATCCAGAATGCTCGCTTGCCGCTCGGTGAGCGCGTTTCCGCCCTCATCCTCGCGCAAATGCCGCCGATGGCAAGCCAGGTAAATGGCTGGGTAGGCTGCAAGCAGCCTTCGTATTCTCCGATCCAACATAGCCGGGAGCATGCGCGAGATGGTTTGAGTTGTCAAACAAAAACTTCGCGATGGCTGGCGGAGGCTTAACTGGCCGGCTCGCTCATCTGGGTTGTCGGGATCTCGATGTGCTGTCTTACACCGCCTGCGGGACGCGCTCAACACAGGCCGACTTTTCGCCCTCGGCGCCGGCTTCGCCTGCTTCGTGATACTCCGCGTCCTGGTTCACGGCCCACACGTCATACTGGCGATGGCCGGCGAGAATATTTTTTGCGGTTAGCATGGCGGTCATCATGGCGTGGTCTTGATTATTGTATTTGTGCATGCCATTGCGGCCGACGAGGTGCAGCGTGGGGAACTGTTTTTCGAGCGCGGCGCGAACCGTGTCGACGTGCTGCTGGTAGGTATCGTCGTAGACGGGATAGGCTTTCTTTTGGCGGATTACTACGGCATCGACGATGTTTTCGGCATTCGCTAGATTAATCTGCTGGATTTCTTTCTTGGCGAGCGCGATCAGTTGCTCGTCGGGCGAGGTCCATAGGCCGTCGCCCTCGAAGCAGAAATATTCGAGGCCGTAGGAGGAATAGGCGGGATCGGGAACCATTTCCGGCGACCATGATTTGTAGTTCTGCACGCGGCCTACTTGTACGGACGGGTCGTGAATGTAAATCCAGTTGTCGGTAAAGCGGCCCTGATCTTTCACGATGAGCCCGACCGTAAGGAAGTCGCGATAGCGCAGCGATTTTCCCGCGAGCTGCGCTTCACTCGAAAGTCTCGGCTGAATCTGGGCCACCAGTTCGCGGATGGGCATCGACGAAACCATATGCTCGCCGCTGAATTCTTCTGTATGGCCATCTGCATCCCGGGTGGTGACGATCCAGGCGTTGCGCGCACTATCGAAACGGCAGCCGGTCACAGTGCGTCCCATCAGAACCTGCCCGCCCAGCTTGCGGATTTTCTCGGTGCAGGCTTCCCACATCATGCCCGGGACCGAGGCGCGGATAGCGGAAAGTATCGATCAGCGTCTTGACCACCTGAGTGCGGTCTTTCGGCTTTCGCTGCGGCAGAAGCGCGTGCTTGATGGCCGAGCCTAGCGAGAGGCCTTTAATACGCTGTGCGGCCCAATCGGCGGAAATCTCTGTACACTTCATGCCCCAGACTTTTTCGGTATAGGTTTTGAAAAAAATCTGAAAGAGCCGTTCGCCAAATTGATTGACGACCCAATCCTGGAAAGTCTTTGGATTCGGAGTTGGGTTTAGACGTGCCCGCGCGAATGACGCCATGCAGCGCGTCGACTCGAAAATGCCCAGCTTTGACAGCGCCTCAAACGGCTTCAGCGGGTAGGTGTAGAACTGGCCGCGATAATAAATGCGCGAAGAGCGCGGGCGATTGAGCAAGTCGGGGCCGGCGATTTCGGTCCAGAGGTCTTCGACCTCGCGCGATTTGGAGAAGAAGCGGTGGCCGCCGATATCGAAGCGGAAATCTTTGTATTGGACGGTGCGCGAGATCCCGCCGACATATTCGGGGTCGGCTTCAAGAACTACGACCGGCGCGCCCTGCTTGGAGAGTTCGTAGGCCGCTGTCAGCCCGGCCGGGCCCGCGCCCGCAATGATTGCTTTGAAAGTTGGTATCAATCTGCCATCCCTGTGTGATTCTTCCATATTAGTGGGGAACGGCGGTGACGGCCATCACCGTTGATCATTTGCAACAAGACAGCGTTAGGGTACCAGCCCGATTTTTCTTTCGAGGTCAATATAGCGCGGGTCTGAGCGGATGGGATCGAAGAGCGGATCGACTTTGATGTAGGGCGCCTGCGGCTCGCGGATGCCGGCGGATTTCAGAAGATAAGAAATGGCCATTTCCTTGTCACCCAGATATGAATAGCCGAGCGCGAGCTGGTAGGGCGAGACGAATGCCGGGCCTTTGTAGGCGGCGGCATGTTCGAGATATTCGCGGGCTTTGGCTTGATCGCCGCGGCACGAAGTGGCGAGCGAGAGTAGGAAGTCGCTGAGCGGCGAAGGATACCTTTGGAGCATCCATTGCGCATGTTTGTCAGCGTCGACGCAGTTGTGCTCGGTGGCCGAGAGTAAAGCCATCAGGCCGTGCCCGGCCAGCCAGTCGGGGCTGGAACCGAGTACCTCATCCAGTTTCTGCCGCGCCTCGGGATACTTGCGCTGAAAGTACAGGCCGTAGAACTGATTTACCCGCGGCGACTTGCCGAGTGGATCGAGTTCGAGCGCGGCCTGGATGTGCGCCGTGCCATCTTCAAAGCGGCCGCGCGTGATCAGCGAACTGCCATAGCGCTGCTCGGTCGGAGCGCGTGCGCCTTCCGCTAACGCGGCTTTGAACTCCTGCTCGGCGCGTGGCCAATCCCAATCGCGGTAGTAGGCGAGGGATGCGAGCAGACCGTGCGCATCGCCCAGGTGCGGGTTGATGGCCAGCGCTTTAGCCAGAGCGACTCTCTCGCCCCGAATGGCCTCGTCAGGATCAGCCGCCGTGATCTGCGTGAGCGACGCCTCGGTTTGCGCGATACCCACATAGGCCATCGCGAACGACGGATCTTTTGCCGCCGCGGCCTGGTAGAGCGAGAGGGCTTGCCGCAGCGAGTCCGGTGTCTGTTGAGCGAATTGATAGCTCGCCTTCAGATAGAGATCATGGGCCTCGGGATCGACGGTGGGCACGGCGGCGAGGCGCTGCTTTTCCTCGGGCGAAAGATCGAGGCGGACGTCGTCGGCGATGGCGCGCGAAATCTGGCTCTGGATATCGAGAACATCGTTAATGGTCGATTCGTAGGTCTGCGCCCAGAGATGCGTGTCGGTCGGCGCGTTGATGAGCTGCGCGGTGACGCGTACACGATTGCCGTCACGAACGACCGAGCCCTCGAGGACAAGGTCGACGTGAAGCTCGCGGGCGATCTCCGGCAAGGTCTTTTTCGTGCCCTTGTAGACCATGGTCGAGGTGCGTGAGATGACGCGCAGCGAGCGGATCTGCGCGATGTCGGTGACGAGCTCTTCGGTGAAGCCGTCGACGAAGTAATCCTGTCCAGCGTCTTTGGAGAGATTTTGCAGCGGCAGGACGGCGAGGGCGTGCGTGCCGGGATGAGCGGCGGCCTGGCGGGACTTCAGGACGCGCAATCCGAAGAACGTGGCGCCGACCGCAAGGGCGACGATCATCACGACAACGGTCGTCACGATGACGACCGGACTCCTCGCAGTGTGCTTCGACGCAACAGCCGTGGCCGAGTCCTGCGGAAAAGCAGCCGGGGACTGAGCGCTGGAACTCCCGGCTACCGCTGTTGACGTTTCGGCCACTGCCCGATGCGATCCCGACGACCCGGTATCGCGAGTCGTCTCTCGAACGGTCGCGACAAACCGGTAGCCGCGCTTGGGGACGGTCTCGATATAGCGCGCCCCGTCCTCTCCATCCTGAAGCACCCGGCGCAGCAGGTAAATCGCCTGGGTCAGATTGTTTTCTTCGACCGCCGAATCGGGCCAGATGCGATCCATCAACTCGTCTTTGGCGAGCAGCCGGCCGTCGCTTTCGGCCAGGGCAACCAGGGTGTCGAAGACGCGTGGAGGCAGCTCGATACGATCCGGACCGCGGCGTAAAACGCGCTCTCCCACGTCCAGCTGGAAGGGTCCGAACTCGTATAAGTGCTTAACGGCGTTGCCCATAGAGGCGTGAGAAAAAAATCACAAAAAAATGAGGCGGACTAACGACTTCCGACGGCCGCTGGAGGCAGACTAAGGCCGCGTGCTGCTTCTCGAGCGTGGGGGAAAGGTCGGAACGACCGCTGGTCAGAAATTTTATCCCAACCGCCGCGGCTGAGGTAGTGGCCCGAGTGTGCCGGTCGGCCCGGGTTCGGGGAGGAACACGGGCCGGCTGGCGGCACCAACTGCCCCGAGAACGAGCTCTACCTGCGATTTTGGAGGAGAAATGAAGCGTCATCTTGTTAAAGCACCAATCAATCTCACGCTCTGCCGCGCTACTCTGCGGAGCCTGTTAATCGGGATCATTCTCTGCGCCGCCGTCGTCGCCGCGCCCGCGCAGTCTTTCTCTTTGCTCTACGGCTTTCCGCAGGACGGGACCATGGGCTACAACCCGATGACTATGAATATGATCCAGGCGACAGACGGGAATTTTTACGGTACGACCTTCACGGGCGGCGCAGGCAATGTGAACTGCAATAACTACCTTGACTGCGGAGGCGTGATCTTCAAGGTCGATTCGTCGGGCAATTACACGTTGCTCTACACCTTTTGCGCGCTTGGAGATGGCGAGGGCGATTGCCCCGATGGCCGATCGCCTCTGGGTGGGATCATGCAGGCGAATGATGGAAACTTCTACGGAATGACGTATGCCGGCGGCACTTACAATGACGGCGTAATATTCCGGTTCACGCCGGCGGGCGAGATGACGACCCTGCACAGCTTTTGCTACCCGCCGAACAGCTGCTCTCCGAATGACGGTTCGACGCCGACGGGACAGTTAATTCAGGCCAGCAATGGCGCTCTTTACGGCGTCAGCGGCGGCAACACGCTTTTCAAGATCACGACCAAGGGCAAATTCAGCCTGCTCTACAACTTTCCAAATGGGACTAATCCGATCGGCAATCTGATGCAGATTCCGAGCGGTACGCTCTACGGCGTGACCCAAGAAGGAGGCGCCTACAACCAGGGTTCGATCTTCAAAGCGACTCTCGCCGGCAAAGTAACGACTCTCTACTCATTCTGCGCGCAGGGAGGCTGCCCGGACGGGAACCATCCGTCGGCTGGGCTGGCGCTCGGCAACGACGGCGACCTCTACGGAGCGACGGAAGCGGGCGGCACCGACGGCTACGGCACGGTCTTCAAGATCACCACCAAGGGCAAGTTCAAGTTCACCCTGCTGCACTCATTCACGGGATTTCAGAACGGCAGCACGGACGGCGGAAATCCGTACCGCTCCTATGGTGCTGGCATCCGATGGCAATCTCTATGGCACCGCCCAGAATTACGGCGGCGGGGGCTACGGCGGAACCGGCGCCGTATATCAAGTCGCGGACGGCGCGTATGCGAATGTCTATGGCCTTCCCACCGACCTGTGCGAACTCGCACATCCCTACGGCGGCCTGGTTCAAGGCACCGATGGCGCCTTCTATGGCTCCGACAACGGCACCTGCCTCATCGGATTCAGCATGGGTCTCAGCCCGTTTGTGCAGCCGATCCCGACCTTCGGCAAAGCGGGCACGAAGGTGATTCTTCAAGGAACGGATCTGACCGGCGCGAGTAGCGTGACCTTCGATGGCAAGGCGGCGACGTTTACGGTCGTCTCGCCCACCGAAATCACAACCACCGTGCCGACTGGCGCGGCCACCGGCGCGGTCCAGGTTGTGACGCCCAGCGGAACGCTTGCGAGCAACGTACCGTTCACCGTGAAGTAACGCAATTCCTGGTTTCTCCTCCGGGAGGCGCCCGCAGAAGTTCGCGGGCGCATTTTCATGTTCGCTATTGAACCAGCCGGTTGTATTTTTTCAGCACCTCGCGCAGCTTATCGTGCGGGAGCGCAATCACGGTGTGGCCGTCGATGCCGGTCATCGTATCGGCGGCGACCATCGCGTTCACGACCGCCTCCTCCGTCGCGCGAACTGTCGCCAGGAAAACGGGATCGAGGCTGTCGTTCGGCAGCATCTTGACGTCGTGAATTCCCTTGGGGCTGGCCATGCCGGAATTCGCGGTCGAGAAGGCGACGAAGATATCTCCCGAGCCGTCGCCCGAGTAACTGCCGTCGCGGCCCAAGCCGAGCGACGCCCGCCGCGCTACACGCTTCAGTTGCGTCGGAATCAGCGGAGCGTCGGTCGCGATCACGATGATGATCGAACCCGTGTCGAGCCCTGGCGCCGGCCCTAAGGAACTCGTTTCGTCCTCATACGCCGGATGCTCCGGAATTTCTTTCCCCACCGGCACGCCCGCAATGCGCAATTCCGGCCGCCGCCCATAGTTGCATTGCACCAGAACGCCGACCGTGTAGCCTCCTTCCTTCGCGTCCAGTACGCGCGACGACGTCCCGATCCCGCCCTTGAATTCGTTGCACACCATCCCCGTGCCGCCGCCCACATTGCCCTCTTCGACCGGCCCCGCGTGTGCGGAATCAAGCGCGTGGAAAGCATCTTCGGGCTTTACATGAAATCCGTTGATGTCATTCAGCCAGCCGTCCCAGGTTTCTGCGACCACCGGCAGCGACCACCAGTAGCCTTCCATATCCGGGCCGCCCCGCTTTACCTTCCATGCAATTACCGCGTCGCGCACCACGCCGACGCTGTGCGTATTCGTAATCATCACCGGTCCATCAAGCAGGCCGGAATCCTCGAGCCAAGTCGTTCCTGTCATCTCCCCGTTGCCGTTGAGCGTGAACCAGGCGCCAAACACAGCATCTGTCGAGTTCTTGCCGCGCGGCAGAACCGCCGTGACGCCGGTGCGCACTGGCCCTTGGCCGACGACGAGCTTGCCCTCGCCGCGAATCAGCGTGGTATGGCCGACCTCGACACCCTTCACATCCGTGATGGCGTTGTTCGGGCCGGGCGTGCCATCGAAGGGAACGCCCAGATCGCGGGCGCGGGGCTTGGTTTGGGAGTTGGCGATCGTGCCGGCAAGCATCAGGAGCAAGGTACAAAACTGCGTGCATCGCGCCATGGGGCCTCGTTTCGGAGAAAAAGACAGACAGCGCACGCGGCAGTATAAAGCATCCAAGGGCCAGTGATTTACAATCCGTTTAAGTGAGGTAGAAAGTGATGCGGCGGCGAGGAGGCGGGATGACGAATTGGAAACAGGCGGCGATCGCAGTATCGGCAGGCGCGGCGGTGATTTTGCTCTTGAAGGGACGGCGTCCGGCGGCGGTGCTGGCCGGAGGGATTGGCATGGCGGTGCTGGCGTCGGAGTATCCCGACAAATTTGAGCGCTTCCGCGAAGAATTGCCGATGTACGTACAAAAAGGTACGGGCTTCCTGGATCTGGCCATGCGCGTTGGCAGCAAGATCGGCGAACTGGCCGACAAGCGCGCCTCGTTCGCATTTGAGGAACTGGGCGAGTACTGAGGCGATTACTAATTAAGATGAACCCTGGCCTTTGGGCTTCAGCTTCTCGGCCCTCGCAAAACAGGGCTCGCGAGAAGCCGCAAGCCTATGGCCGAACGCCCTGAGCCCAAAAAACTGGAGCCCGACTTACTCAATTCCCAATTGCTTGCGCGCATCCGGACTCAACCGTTCCGGCGTCCACGGCGGACTCCACACCACGTTCACGTTGGCGTTGCGCACCCCCGGAAGTTGCTCGACCCGCGCCTTTACCTGCGCGCTGATGTTGACATGCTCGGGGCAGCCCTGGGCCGTAAGCGTCATATCGACGGTGACATCCTGCTGGCTGTCGGCCGCGTCGGCGAAGCGGATCTCATAGATCAGGCCGAGGTCGACAATGTTGACGGGAATTTCCGGATCGTAACATTGCCGCAAGGCGCTGCGAACGTCATCTTCGGTTAATGGCATACTGTCCTCTGGTTTAAATACTTGTCCAAGAGTTTAGTTTAGCGGATTCGGCGCGCACTCATTTTCGAATCGCATTCGAATCGAAGTCGCGCCGATGAAAGGCAAATTCCCCAATATGGCATTGGATGCGGAGACCCGGCAAAAGCTGCAGATCGTGTTATTGCTCGGTATCGTGATCGCTGGTGGTCGCGCGGCGTATGTGGTCTACAACCGCTACGAGGCGAGAAAAGAAGCGGCCAAGCCGGCGGTCGAGACTCCTCTTAACGCCGATTATTACGTCACGCCGAAAAAGCTGCACGCCTATGACTTACAAACGGCGAAACAACTTACCCAGCAGCCGGCCTGGGTGAAGCTCGGTTACAACCACACTTACTACCCTTACAACACGGCCATGCATAAGACGGATTTCGCGCACGAAGTGGGCACGCTCGCGCCGCTGCAAAAGCTCGACATCATCGATGTGGTCACGGATATAACGCCCAGAACGCCGGGAACGAAGCAGATCCTCGCTGTTTTTCGCGAAGAAGGGAAGACTTATGCAGTGCCGATCGGCGCAGAAAAAGACGGCGATTTCAAATGCTATGCCGACGAAATTTTCTTCCTCGATGATCCGCGCCAGCGTTATAAACATTGGCCGGCGGCTGTGTGGAAGGCGATCGACGAACATCGCGTGCAGCCAGGCATGAGCGAGTTGCAGACCAGCTTCGCGCTTGGCGTGGGAACACCGGAAGGCCCGGGTGACTACGGTTCGCGCACGCTCGACTACGCCAACGGCGGCAAACCGTTCACGGTTACGTTTGAGAATGATAAGGCGGTGGCAATCAAGGCGGGGACTTCGTAGATACTTCCCTTGCTACCGGGCCATCTCCCGAGCAACCCGCCGTGCCTCCACTCTGGCGTACAATTTCGGCCATGAAGCGAATCCTTCTCGCGTTGCTCTCCTTTCTGATTTCGTCTTCCGTTCTCGCCTCGGCCGCCCCGCGCACCATGCGCATCGACTACTATCACGGCGGCAACTCGCACGACGAGTGGTTCACGCTCGATCGCACCGTGCTCGAGCCACTGGAGTGGCCTGGCAATCCCGCCAAAGCCATCGACGAAAGCCAGCTTGGCAATTTCATTTTTGAAGTCCGCGAGCAGGCGAGCGGCAAGCTGCTTTACTCGCGCGGATTCAATTCCGTCTTCGGTGAGTGGCGAGATACCGAAGAAGCCCAGCACGCCAACCGCACGTTTTCCGAGTCGTTACGCTTTCCCGCGCCCGCTGTTCCGGTGCAAGTGTTGCTGAAGGAGCGCAACCCGAAAGACCCAACCGTTGGTGGTTATCACGATGTCTGGAAGACGGTCGTCGATCCAAAAGACAAATTTGTAGATAAGTCGCGGCCACCCTCGCCGGGTGCGCTGATCACGTTGCAGAAGATGGGCGATCCGGCGGGCAAAGTCGATCTGCTCGTGCTGGGTGACGGCTACACTGCGGCCGAGCGCGCGAAGTTTGAAGCCGACGCGCGCCGCTTCATGGAGAAGTTGTTTGCCACCTCGCCTTTCAAAGAGCACCGCCAGGATTTCAACGTGTGGGGTCTGTGCCCGGCGGCGGATGAGTCGGGCGTGTCGCGTCCATCGAGCGGCATCTATCATCGCTCGCCGCTGGGCGCCAGCTACGATTCGTTCGACAGCGAGCGCTACGTGCTGACGATGGAGAATCGCAAGCTGCGCGACGTGGCCTCGTTTGCGCCCTATGAGTTTGTCGAGATTCTGGTGAATGGCAAGACTTATGGCGGCGGCGGAATCTTCAATCAATATGCCACGGTTGCGATCGACAACGCGTGGGCGGGATATGTTGGCGTGCACGAATTCGGCCACCACTTCGCCGGTCTCGCGGACGAGTATTACACGTCGGATGTGTCTTATCTTTCACAGGAAAAACGCACCGAGCCCTGGGAGCCGAATGTGACCGCGCTGCTCGATCCGGCGACTTTGAAGTGGAAGGATCTGGTCGAGCCGGGAACGCCCCTGCCGACGCCGTGGGATAAGGAAGAGTTCGAGCGCTTCGAGACCGAGATTCAAAAGCAGCGCCACCAACTGCGTGCAGAAGGCCGTCCCGAGTCGGAGATGGAAGAACTCTTCCGTCGCGAGCGCGAGCAGGAGGTTGCGATGTTTCGGGGCGAAAAATACGCCGGCAGGGTGGGCGCGTTCGAGGGCGCGAACTACGAAGCCAAAGGCTACTACCGTCCGGAGATCGACTGCATTATGTTCACGCGATCCGACAGATTCTGTGCGGTGTGCCGGCGGGCGATCGAGCGCATCATTGGGATGTACACGTAGAACGAGTCCGCGTAACTCCTTTATCCGGAATATCTTGGCAATTTCGATCCTTTAGAATCAAGATCTTGCAGGCAACATCTTGCGGCATTCGCTAATATATATATTATTCAATGACTTAGCTAATTCAGCTAACTCCTTATTCCTCAAAGATATGCAGTGAGATAGCCTCTAAGTCGCTGATTCTTAAAGATCGACTCAAGGGGGTAGATGTTACCCTTCGGTAAATAGCAATCCGCGCTCAATCCGGCGCGCGAATGGGTCCGCTTGCTCCTTCTCTAGCCTCCGGATTTAGCGTCCGGCGATTCGCCCACGGACGAATTCCACGACCTCTGGAGTGATATATTCGCCCGGGTGAATTGCGAAGGTCGGTCGATTCGCAACCGGCTTTAGCGAGACCTGCTTCCACGCAGCTCTCGCATTCGCCTCACTCGATAAAGCCGCATCGCCCTTCGCATGCAGCAGCACCGCATCGGCGCGATCCAGAAACTCCTGCGCTGACAATTTGAAATCGGCGGTTGCGGGATCGAGAACGGTGAGATAGAGATCAGGCTTCAGGAAGCGCAGAACGCTGTTCGATTCGATGATCACGTTTTGCGCGGAGGCGAGGATCTGGCGAACTCGCGGCATAGCTTCGGCGAGGCGTCCCTGTTGCGTGCGCACCCACCAGGAATGCTCCGCGCCCGCGAGCAGAAAGCGCGAGCTGTCGGACTCGCCGCTGCGGTCGCGCTCTTCCGTCACTGCCCATGAGTGATCGGCGGTCGCGCAATCGCATGCCTCGCCGTTGGCGGAGCAGACGCCGTGTCCATATTGCGTGATCTTGAGCGCGGTCCAGTGCAGGTCGCGCAGCGCGGAGATGAGTCCGGCAACGACGCTGGTTTTGCCGACGCTGCGAGTGTGGCCGCCGATGATGACGATCGACATTCTCAGCTCCGAGCTCCGAGCTTCGAGCCACGAGCAACCGAAGCAGGCAACATTGCGACTGACGAACGCACCCCAAACTCGATGCTCGCAACGATGACAGTAATGTTCATGCGCGAATTCAACCGCTGTGATCTTCTCAGCTCAGATGGCTCGTAGCTCGAAGCTCGTAGCTCACAGCTTCTTTCTCGCTGCCCGCGAGATGAATGCTAGCTCCCTAAGATACTCCGCAATCGGGCGTGCTGGCGTTCCCCAGAACACCACTCCCTTGCCGCGGATCACCTTCCTGGTTGGGATGCCGCTTTGCGCGCCGAGGATCGCGCCCTCTTCAATGCGCACATGGTCGGCGATGCCGACCTGGCCTCCGACGATGACGTTGTCTTCGATGACCGAGCTGCCGGAGATCCCGGTTTGCGCGGCGATTACTACATCCTGCCCGATCTGCACGTTGTGGCCGACGTGAACCAGGTTGTCGATCTTTGTGCCGCGCCGGATTCGGGTCTCGTCGAGCGCGCCGCGATCGACAGTGGAGTTGGCGCCGATCTCGACGTCGTCTTCGATCACCAGCCGTCCGATCTGGGGAAATAACTCGTAGCGTCCGGTCTCGTCGTCGCGCACGTAGCCGAAACCGTCGCTGCCGAGCACGGCTCCTGATTGAACGATGACACGATTGCCGAGCTTGCTTCCGGCACAGATCGTGACATTGGCGTCAATGCGGCAGTGGGCGCCGATTTCGACGCCATCGGCGATCACACAGGCTGCGCCGATGGTGGTTCCGTCGCCGATCCTTGTGTGGTTGCCGACGATGGCGCGGGGACCGATGTCTACGTTGCCGCCGATCATGGATGCTGAGACGATCGCCGAGGGATGAATGCCGCGGCCCCGCGGGACGGAATCACTAAGCAGCTTAGCGGCGCGCGCGAACGCGAGGCGCGGTTGTGCGGAGATGAGGATTGGTTTGCGAGCTTTTCCCGCCGCGGCCGATTGCTCGGCGAAGTCTCCGGCGATTACGGCGGCCGCGGCCGAGGCAAGCGCGGCCTCGAAATGCTTGGCATGATCAACGAAGATGAGGCTTACAGCGTCAGCGGATTGAAGACTGGAGAGACGTTCCACGGTGATGGAGCCGTCTCCGATCAGGCGGCAGCCGAGTTCTTCCGCAAGAGTGGCTAGGGATTGTTTCATGGCGATCCTATTGTTGCAGTTGCTGGCTCCCAGTTGCTAGCTGCTAGTTGCTAGTGAAACTGAGAACAGCGACTAGCAGCCAGCAAATTCGCCGCTAGTACAGCGGCGGCTCGCCCTGCGGACGCGTTTTCCAGCGGCGATGGAGCCAGAGCCATTGATCGGGATGACGGCGGATGTGCTCTTCGATCACGCTGGTAAACATGGCCGTGTTGGCGACAATGTCGGCATTATCGTCACCCGTGCGTACGAGTTCGAGCGCGGGATCGAAACGCAACACGTACTTGCCGAGATCAGGCTCCCACACGGTGAAGCCGGGCACGACTGCCGCATCGGTGCGCAGCGCGATGCGCGCGAGGCCGCTCGCTGTGTAGGCGGGAACGCCGAAGAAGTTCACGAACACGCCCTGGGGTGGAGTCATGTTGGTGTCCATGAGAATGCCAACCGATTCGCCGGCCCGCATGGCGGCGAGCAGGCCACGGATGAAATCGTCTTTGCTGACGGTTTTGTTGCCGTGCAGGGTGCGATAACGCTGAACCAGCCGGTCGATGTAGTGGTTGTCGAGCGGGCGCATGACGATGGAGAGCGGATGGCCGTTGAGCGAATGCGCGAAGGCGGAAAGCTCCCACGCTCCGAGATGGCCGGTGAGAAATAAGACGCCTTTGCCGCGGGCGAAGGCCTTCTCGTAGTTTTCCAGGCCGTCGTAGATGACGACCTTCGAGACATTATCCGCCGTGTAGCTCGGGAAGCGGCAGAACTCGGCGAGCTGACGGCCAAGAGAGATGTATTCCCCGCGCAAGATCCGGTGACGCTCGGTCTCCGACATTCCGGGGAACGCGAGCGCGAGGTTGCGCATGCCGACGTCGCGCAGGCGGCGATGGAGGCGGAAGACGGTTAATCCGATGCCGATGCCGATAGCGCGCGCGACGGGACGCGGAAGCAGCCCCATGAGTTTGATCGCGGGCCAGACCAACGCATATTCGAGACGTTCACGCACTTGCCGGAGTGTAGGGGTTCGAGGGGGCTCGGCGCAAGGAAGCGCGCGGTGCGGAGTATCTAAGTTGCTTCTTTCACCACGGAGACACGGAGTCACGGAGAAAACCTCGAACCGGCAAAGACAATCGGAACCTAAATGGAGGCTGGTCGGCTTCGAGGGCTCGCGCTAACTATGCGCGCTCGCGCGTGCGAGCCTTGGCAAGAGCTTGCGGCTGCGGGCTTTCATCGCAGGTGTGCCGCCGCGCTCGGCCTGACGAAGGAGTTCGATGACCGAACAGCGCAAGTCATCGTCGTTCCGGGCGAGGTCTGCCAATCCCTGGAGCGCGCTGGTCTTCACGATGGAACTGCGGTCATTCAGGAAGTTCTTCAGACTGGCGGCGGCGCGTTGGCGCTCATTTGCATTAAGCGCGAGCCGCGGAACCATCGCGGCCAGATGCCAGCGCATTTCCTGCTGTTCGGCCTCGGCCATTAGACCGAGAAGTTCTGCCTTGTGGGGCGCGAGCAGTGCGGGGTCTTTTCGCGAGACCTTTTCGGCGGCATCGGCGGCGCGCATGCGCACCAGGGGATCTTCGGACCATAAGCCAGTCATCAACTCCGGAAATGACTCCGGATCTTTAGATACGAGGGCCGCGACCTGATCGGCTCGGCCGATTGATCGGCGATCTCCGCCCACGAGCCGCGCGAGAATCGAAGGCGACGGACGAGGGAGCGCGTCTCTATGCTTGCCTACTTTGCCGCGACCTGCGCCCATTTTGCTAGCGTGCTCAGGAATGGATAGGCGGTCTTCGGAGCGTCGACCTCTCCGGTGAGCGATGTCTTGAACGGCACCATGCGTCCGTAGAATTCGCGGGTGCTGTCTTTGTCCTGCTTGATGACCGCGCCGCTCAGTTCGAGTCCGGCAAAGAGTCCGCGCGAACGCGAGTAGGTTAGAACCTGCGCACGCATCTTCCAGTCGGTGTCGGCGGCCGCGTGGCGGCCCACTGGGCCGGCAGCGGCGCTGGCGTCGCCACCGAGCTTGAACTTGCTCGAAAGCAGATTGTCCATGCCGTGCTTGTTCATGATGAGCATGATGACGTCGGTGGCCTGGCCGCCGATCTGAAGGCCGAAACTGCCGCCGCCGATCATGAAGAACGCAGGCGCGCTCCAGCCTTTCTCGGTGCGGCAACTGGCGACGCCGCGGCCATAACGACCGCCGAAGACGAAGCCGCCATTAAGGAGCGATGGCACCACGGCGACGCATTCGGCCGATCCGAGAATTTCCTCCGGAATGCGGTTGTCGGGTGCGCTCTGGATTTCTTCGAGGACGGTGCCGGCGTCTTCGACGCGCGAAGCTGCCTTGCCTCGGATTTCGGCATGAGCGTCGTCAGCGGCGGAGAGAAATGGGGCCAGTGAACAAACTACTACCAGAACTGCGAGGAGATTGCGCATGAGTGCCTCACTTGGGGAATCAAACCCTCGATCCTCGCTTTTGTCGCGGGAATTTTGGGCAAGAATTCTATTGCTTTGGATTCTAATCCATATAGATGCGGGCGTGAGGATGGCGGGTAGTGATTGGGGTGAGTCGGATGAGCAAAAAAATGCGGGGTTGAATGCGGCGACCCTAATCTCCGCTTCCAACCCCGTCTCCCAGGTTCTGTGGTAGGTGAAGCGAGTATGCGGCAGGTGGGGAAAAGCGACAAGATTACCGAGGTCACTGGCCGGAGGTAACTATGGAACCCAGCGGAGACAGGCGACACGGTTTGTCCCCACTGGGCGTTCGGATAGTTACCAGACGTGGCAGGCGTTTTCGCGCACCATCGGCTGACCCTTTTTGCAGCCGAAGGCTTGCTGAAACTCCGGCATATTCGAGACCACGCCGTTGACGCGGAATTCCGGCGGGGAGTGCGGGTTCGATTGCGCCAGCACGCGCAGCAGCTCGGGAGTCAGGTTGGAACACCAGCTCTGGCCGTAGGCAATGAAGAAGCGCTGTTCGGGAGTGAATCCATCTTCTTTTAAATCGCTTTTTCCCTCCGCTTTCAGAGTGTTCTTCAGCGCCATGAGCGCGATGCGGGCGCCGCCATTGTCGGCGGTGTTCTCACCGAGCGTGAGATGGCCGTTGACCTTGGTTCCCGGAGTGGCTTCGAAGGCCGAATATTCGTCGGCAACGCATTCCACGCGGTGCTCGAATTCCTTCCCGTCTTCGGCGGTCCACCAGTCACGGAGATTGCCGGTGGCGTCGAATTTGCGGCCTTCATCGTCGAAGCCGTGGGTCATTTCGTGGCCGATGATGGCGCCGATGGAGCCGAAGTTCGCCGCGTCATCGGCCTGCTTGTCAAAGAACGGGGGCTGGAGAATTCCCGCGGGGAAATTGATGGTGTTGAGCTGCGAGTCATAGTAGGCATTGACCGTGGGCGGCGTCATGCCCCACTCTTCGCGGTCGACGGGCTTGCCGATCTTGGCAAGCTGGCGTTGAAGTTCAAATTCGCTGCTCCGGAAGGCGTTGCCCATAGCGTCGCCGCGAACGATCTTCACGCTGGAATAGTCGCGCCACTTGTCCGGGTATCCGATCTTGTCCTCGAATCCGTGCAGTTTAACCAGAGCCTGTTGTTTGGTGGCGGGAGTCATCCAGTCAAGCTGCTGGATGTCATTTTGCAACGATGCTTCCAGAGCATGAACCATCTTCAACATGCGGGCTTTGCCATCGGCTCCGAAGGTGCGGTCGACGTAAGCTTGGCCGAGCGCCTCGCCGAGGTCGCGGTCCACATACTGCGTGCAGCGGCGCCAGCGTGGACGCTGCTGCTTCTGCCCGATCAGCTTGAGGCCGTAGAAATCGAAACGTTCGTCGGCAAAGGGCGCGCTCAACAGGGGAGAGGAGACATTAACGAGCTGGTAGCGGAGATAGGTCTTCCAGTGATCGAGAGGCTCGGCGGTGATGAGCCGGTTCACTGCCTTGAAGAAATCGGGGGAAGTCACCAGGTAGTGGATGGTCGAGGGCGGGTTGAGGGTCTTGAGGTAATCGTCCCAGGAGAAGGCGGGCATCAACGCGCGCAGTTCCTGCCCGGAAAGCTTGTGGTTGAGGTTGGCGGGATCGCGGCGCGTGACGATGTCCATGGAGGCCTTGGCCAGAGCGGTTTCCATGTCCATGTCGGTTTTGGCGTCGGCCACGGCCGCGGTGGGGGATTCGCCGAGCAAGACGAACGTCTTCGTAATGTGATCGACATATTGCTTGCGGAGATCGACCGACTTGGCGTCGTCCTTAAGGTAATAGTCGCGGTCGGGGAGACCGAGGCCACCTTGATCGAGTGCGGCTACGACCTTGCTGGCGTCGTCGAGATCCTGGTTTGACGTAAATCCAAACAGCGCTGTGGCGAAGCCGGAGTCGCTGGGGGGAACGAGCTGAAAGGTGATGGCGTGGATATGCGCCAGTTCGCGGCCTAGATCGGCAGTACTGCGCAAAGACGCGATGCGATCAAGCTCCGCCTGAATGGCCGCCAAACCTTTGGCATTGATGGCGGATTCATCCATGCAGGAGAAGTAATAGTCTCCAATCTTCTGATCGACGGCGCTGCGGCTCGGATGGTCGGCCGAGGCCTTCTCCAGAACATCCTTGAGCACATATTGATTCCAAAGCGCGAGCTTGCCGCCATGTCCCCAGGCCGGCTGATCGGGCGGAATGGGGTTGGCGGCCATCCACTTCTTGCAGGTGTACTGATAGAAATTCGCGCAGGGATCGATGCTGCTGTCAACGGCATCGAGGCTGAAGTGATCGGGCTGAGGCGTCGGTTCGGTGGGGTTTGATTGCGCGAGCATGAGCGTCGAAAACAGGAATGCGGCCAGGACGAGATAACAGTGTTTGAGAACGGGCACAGTTTGTCTCCTTGATAGGATTGACGGGGAACCGAGCAAAAGGATACATGAGACGGGCATGAATAGGTGGCGTGGCAGGGGCAGGGGACGAGCGCAACTACGTAGCCGAAAGTGGCTGAAGGGGAGGCGGATTCGTGAGATGGCGCACCCCGAGTCGGGTCGGGATGCGGTCAATGGTGAAATCTGCGGAAGCCTTTAGGAATTATTTTGCCGTTACCAGCGAATGCGTGATGGCGTGCACCGAAAGCGCAATGCGGTTCTGGACGCCGACTTTGCGCATCAGTTTGGCGACGTGCGCTTTCACGGTGCGCTCTTCGATGCCGAGGGCCGAGCCGATTTCTTTGTTCGAGCGGCCGGCTACCAGCATCTCCAGAACCTCTTTTTCGCGGTCGGTGAAGGTAACGCGGCCGGCGGGGAAGATGCGACCCGGAGAGGAACTGACGCGCTCGATGAAGGTTGAGAGCACGCGGCGCGGCGCCCACACGGAGCCTTGATGCACGATGCGGAGAGCCTGGATGAATTCAGTTGGCGAGGCGGCCTCGTCGACGTAGCCTTTGGCGCCGGCGGCGATGGCTTTGAGGACGCTTTCGTCATCCATGCCGGAGCCGGTGACGATGATGCGCAGGTCCGGACGGACGGCCTTCAGGCTGGCCATGATGTCGTAGAGATTCTGGCCGTTGCGGTTGCCGAGCAGTACAAGATCGATGCCCTGAAGTTGGCCCACGTCGGCGAGCGACGCGGAAACCAGTTCAAGATCAGGTTCAGAATCAAAGAGGGCCCGGAATCCCACAAATCGCAGTGGATCGCTTTCCACCACGGCGACACGAATAATCGGTTTTCTCGCAACAGCTGCTTTCATCAAGGTTTCCCTGTTAGGATTGCTTCACTGTTTAAGAGCTTGCCTGAATCAGAGTGGAATTGAAATGATTGCTAACCGAGTCCAATTACGGGGGTAACCCCAGAGAACTGGACGCGGGGAGGGTTGCGGAGTGGGCGAAAAGCGGCGTTGGTTGCCTTATTTGGGGCTTTTGCTGGTTCTTGTGGGTGCTGGATTCCTAGGGGCGCAGGACCAAAGTCAGGCTGCCAATCCAGCTGTTACAGAGCCCTCGGGAGCTTATAAGCCGAAGTTTGCCGGAGACCCGGCCAGGTCGGAATCGGAGGCCGCGGCACTCGGATATATGCGCGTCGTGTTGCGCGCCGAACACACCTACAAGCAACGGCATGGCAAGTACACGACCTCACTGTCGCAACTGGCGGGCACCGGATCGTTCACCAAGCGGATGGCGCTTTCGATGGATCGCGGGGACTACACTGCGAGCTTTCATGTCCACAAGGCGAAGAACAGCGATGAGGAAGGTTTTGTGCTGACTATGACGCCCAAGCACATGGACACGGATCATCGTTCTTTTTATGCCGAGGAGGACGGTGTGATTCGGGGAGACGATCAAAAGGCGGCGGATGGCGACTCGCCGAAGGTGCGGTAAATAAAGTTCGCAACTCCACGTTCCACGTTCTCAGCAGCCCAGGCTTGCTTAGGGCTTGGAGTTGAGTTTCCCTTCTGAACTGATTGGGCTCTCCGTCTAGGAGCCGTGCTCGGGGAATGAACCATCACCACTACCGCCTTCTTTGCGGACGAGCGGGGCGGTGGTCGCCGGGGGCACACCGGCCTGGCGCGCCACATTTCCAGCGCGTTTCAACTCCTTCAATATCTCGTCGCGCTCGCGGGCTCCGTACTCGCGCGCAAAGCGGGTAAGAGCTTCGGTCAAAATCTCGTGGTGATGAACGTTCTCGAGCCCGGGCTCGCGCGTGATGCTCAGCCACAAACGATGGAGCAGCAGCACATCCTCGTCTTTCATGGTCGGAGTGTGTGGGCCGATGCGGAAGGTTTCGAGATGACCATCGGGATGGACGACCTGGAGCACGAACTGGCGTTTCGGTTCGGATAGCGCCTCCCATGCTTGGCCGAGCGCAAAAGCCTGTTCCTCAGGGGACATTTTGCTGGAAACGCCGATCACTACTGCGGAGGATTCGAGGTTCTGGGCAGTTTGCACGATGGCCGTCCAGACGTCACCGGCGGGCACGACCAGGAGCGACACTTTCTTGCCGAAGCTTTCAGCGACGGCGACCGCGCGCGTGAAAAGAGTCTGCTCGTAGTCGCTGAAGATCTGTTCGGGAGAAAGGTCATAAGCGACCGCGCCGAAGCGGCCCACGCGGGCCGACATCACAACGACATCCTGATCGCTGATATCGAATTTTTCGAGCGCCCAGCGCAGGTGCGTCAGCGTGTTGTAGTCGCGCACCGGAACGAGCACGTTGCCGGCTCGAATGCGCAGGCTCTCGCGCTCGACCGTATCACGTTGCAGCAACTGGAACTGATCGTTCATGTGCTGCTGCGAAAGCGCATGTTTCTTCCGGTTGACGAATTCGGAGGCGGTGAAGATCGCGAAAAACACCAGGGAGAATGCGATACCGCTGATGGTGGCGACGGACTTTGTGAATAAGTTGATCAGTGCGGTGGCCAGCAGCACCATGGTGATCGAAGCCATGCCAAAGGGAATTTCGTACTTGCCGATGTGGAAATTGACCGGCACCTTCCAGCCACGCTCGCCCTTGTACTTGAAGCGAAGCACCAGCATGGCCAGGCCTTTGAAGGCGAAGCTCCAGATGACACCGAAGGCGTAGGCCTCACCGAGAGCATATACATCACCGCGGCTGGCGACGATGGTGAAGACCTGTAAGGCGACGATCAGGTTAATGATGCGGTAGCTGGTGCCGTACTTTTTATGCGGGAATCGGAACCAGTCGGAGAGGACGCCATCTTCGGAGACGCGGTTGAGCACGCCGTTAGAGCCGATGATGGCGGTGTTGACCGCGCCGGAGAGAATCAGGAAGCCGACGACCACGACGAAGCCGCGGAATAGCAGACGTAGGATTTCCGGGCCATACATATACATGGCGAGGCCGGCGATGAGATTGTCTTTGTAGACCGAGACGCGAACCGCATCCGGAATCAACATGACCGCGAGCAGCGCAGTGAGACCGGTGAAGATAAAGCTGTAGAGCGCGATGACGATCGCGGCCTTCTTCAGATTGTGGAGTTTGGGGTGGGCGAGTTCGCGATTCACCTGGGCCAGAGATTCCTCGCCGCTCATCGCGAGGACCGAGTGGCCGAAGGCGATCATGACTCCAAGAATGCCGAACTTCTGGGCCAGACTCTGATCGGGGAAACTGTGATGGAGGAATCCGAGCGATTCCTTCGTGAAGTGCAGATTTGAGGGGGTGGGCAGGGGGACGTGCTGGTATCCCACCTTGAAAAGCGTAAAGGCGGACCAGCCGAGGAGCGCGACAACCATCACGGTGGTGATCTGCATCACCCAGAGCGCTTTTTCACTCGACTCGTGGATGCCCTTGATGTTTTCCCACCAGTAGTAAATGGTAACGGCCAGAGCGAAAACGACCGAGGTCCAATTGACGTCAAACTGGGGCGTGCCATTGAAAATGTTGTGAACGGCGCGGGGGATCCAGCCGTGTTTGTCGGCCGTTATCATGACCTCGTTGATCAGACCGACAATGTACTGTCCGGCGGACACGCCCGAGATCGGGCCGGTGAGAACGTAGTCGAACATCAAGGCGGAAACGCTGAGCTTGGCGAGAGTGCCGCCGAGCGCTTCCTTGACGACCTTGTAGACGCCTCCGCGCACGAACATCGAACAGCTTTCCACGTAGACGGCGCGCACCGTGAACGAGAAAAGCATGACACCGACAATGAACCAGGGTGCGGACTTGCCGACCGCTTGCTCGGCGATGCCGCACGCGTAAAAGGCCGAGGATGCGAGATCGTTTAATACGATGGCGGCCGCGCGCCAGTAGGAGATGAAGGTCAGCATCACCGAGGTGGCGACGACGATGCGAACACGATTGCCGAGACTTGCGCCGGGCTGTGGGGGAGTTGACATGCGTAGCGAGGAGGCGACGATGGCCGAGCTTAGCTGTGGTGCGTGTCCTCCCGGCCAAACAGAAGTTCAGCGTCTTCGACAAACGTGATCAGGAGCACCAGAGTCGAACCGAACAGGCCCACGACGAACATACCTTCCAGCAGACGAACCAGGAGTGTGCCAAGCAGCGAGATCATGACCAACCATGGTATCTGATGGAAGCGAGACAGAACAATGCTTGTTGAAAACAGTTCTCAGTTCTCAGTTGCCAGTTCCCAGTTTGACCAGGAACTGCTCAGGACCGGCACTGCGAAAGTGGATTTCGATCTGACCTCCTCTGGTTTGTTATGCTTGCGCGGTGAGAAAAATCCTTTCGAGCGCATGGTTGTTGGCGGTGGTGTCGGCGGGATTGCAAGTGGTGATCTTTCCCCTGCTGGGGCTCTATTGGCTGGCGTGGATTGCGATTGCGCCGCTGCTGATCGCAGTTTTGCGGGCTCGGCCGGCCGGTGTGTTGCAGGTGGATGCGGCGGTGAAGAAAGCGCCCGCATCACCCTGGCAAGGGTTTCTGCTCGGCTATCTCTGCGGAATTCTATGGTGCGGCGGGACGTGCTACTGGGTCTTCGACACGATGCATCGCTATGGCGGTCTTCCGGTGCCGATGGCGGGGTTGGTGTTGGTTCTTTTCTGCATGTATATCGGGCTGTATCACGGATTGTTCGGGTTCCTGGTTGCGGTGGTTGCGGGGCGGGGTACGGTGCGGCGCGCGCTGGTCTCGGCTCCCTTTCTTTGGGTCGCGGTGGAACTCGCTCGCACGCGCATCACCGCGTTTCCATGGGAGTTGCTGGGCTACGCGCAGACGGGCAATATTGCGCTTACCCGGATTACCACGCTCACGGGCGTCTACGGGCTGTCGTTTGAAATTGTATTGGTGAACAGCGCCTTCGCAGCCGCGTTCCTGGTGGAAAAGGCACGGCGGAAGAAGTTGCTGGCCGCGGCGGTTGGGTCGGCGCTGGTTTTGCAGGCGGGCGCATGGATGAAGGAACCGGCGCAGCTGCCGCCGGACCACACTGCGCTGCTGGTACAGCCGAATATTCCGATCACGACCTCCTGGACGGAAGATTATTTTCAGAGCACATTGGCCGATCTGGCGAAAGTGAGTTTGCATCCTCCAATAGAAAAATCAGGGGAGCGTGAAAATCTGATCGTCTGGCCGGAGTCGCCGGCGCCGTTTTTTACCAACGATCCACGGTTTCGAGAGCCGGTCAGCGAACTCGCAAAGCAGGCGGGGAGTTGGGTGATTGCTGGCTCAATCGGCATCAATCCCGCTACGCGCTCGGCCGGAGGTTCGCAAATCTTCAATTCCGCGGCCCTGATCAGCCCGCAGGGAGAATGGACGGCGCGCTACGACAAAGTGCACCTCGTTCCTTTCGGCGAGTACCTCCCGTTTCCAAAACTCTTTGCTTTTGCGGGAGGACTGACAAAGGAAGTCGGAGAGTTTCAGCGGGGTACGTCGCGCGCTCCGATGGTTGCGGGAAATGAGCGGCTCGGAGTGTTTATATGCTACGAGTCGATCTTTCCGAATGAAGTTCGCAAGTTTGCGGAGAAAGGCGCGGACGTGCTGGTGAACATTTCGAACGATGGGTGGTATGGCGACAGCGGGGCATGGTCGCAGCACCTGCAACAAACGCGCATGCGCGCCATCGAAAATAATCGCTGGCTGCTGAGCGCGACGAATACCGGCCTCACGGCGGCAATCGACCCCTGGGGAAGAATCGCGGCGGAGGTTCCGCGCAAGGAGCGGACGGTGTTGGAGGCACCTTACGCGCTCATTTCGAGTACCACGTTCTACACGCAGCATGGCGATTGGTTTGCCACGGTGTGTGCGATAATTTCAGTGTTGATGATGGGCGCGCGCTTTGTATTTCGCTCGAAGTTGCAAGATCCCGAGCAGAACAAGAAGTGAGTGATCAGAAATGCTGGATGAACTCGAACAACAATATTCCTCTCTGAAGACCAAGGTGCACGACCTGCGGGAGTATCTTTGACGCGGGCAAGCTGCGCCAGCAATTAGCCGAAATCGAGAAGCAGGCTGCGGACCCGAGTCTGTGGTCGAACCAGGGAAAATCTCAGCAGGTGATGCGGGAGCGGAAACGGCTTGAAACCGTACTGGCTCTCGAAGGCGATCTGGTGCGCCGGTCCGATGATATCGGCGCGTACTTCGACTTGGGAAAAGAAGGCGAGGACGTGACCGCCGATCTGCAGCGCGAACTCGAATCACTGCGCGAACTGGTGGACCGGGTCGAGACCGAGACGCTGCTCTCGGGCGAAAATGATGCGCGCAATGCGATCGTGACCATTCATCCGGGCGCGGGGGGCACCGAGTCGCAAGACTGGGCCGACATGCTGCTGCGCATGTACCTACGCTGGGCGGAGCGGCAGGGCTTTAAGAGCGAGATGTACGACTACCAGCCGGGCGAAGAGGCGGGTATTAAGTCGGCGACCTTTGCCGTAATTGGCGAATATGCGTTTGGTTATTTGACGAGCGAGATTGGCGTGCACCGACTGGTGCGGATTTCTCCATTCGATCAGGCGAAGCGGCGGCACACCTCGTTTGCCAGCGTATTTGTCTCGCCGGAGATCGATGACAGCATCGAGGTCAACATCAAGCCGGACGATATTCGGATTGACACCTACCGTTCGAGCGGCAAGGGCGGCCAGCACGTGAACACGACGGATTCGGCGGTGCGCATTACGCATATTCCTACCGGGCTGGTTGCGAGCTGCCAGAACGAGCGCTCGCAGCATAAGAACAAAGACAAGGCGATGTCGATGCTTCGGTCGAAGATCTATGAGTTCGAGATGGAGAAGAAGCGCGAGGTAACCAAGAAGATCGAGGACTCGAAGCTTGATATCGATTTCGGATCGCAGATTCGGTCGTATGTGCTGCAGCCTTACCGTCTGATTAAAGATCATCGGACAAAGTTCGAGATGGGAGATGTGGATCGCGTAATCGATGGCGACCTGACGCCGTTTATGCGGGCTTACTTGCGCATGCGGCGGGGAGAAAAAAAGTCATGAGGCGAAGTTTGGCTCGATCCCAAAAGCCGCCGGCAACGCGGCCCACGAAACTTGGCCCGAAGCTTCAGCGAGCGTTCCGCTATGCGGCGAAATGGCATTCGGGCCAGGCGAGGAAAGGAACTGCGGTTCCATATCTTTCTCATCTCATGGCGGTGGCCTCACTGGTGCTCGAAGCGGGTGGCGATGAAGAGATGGCGATCGCCGCTCTGCTGCACGATGTGGTGGAAGATTGCGGCGGGATGCCGCGGCTGCGCGAGATCCGCAAACAGTTTGGCGCGAGGGTGGCGAGGATTGTCGAGGGATGCACGGATTCGTTTGTTGAGCCGAAGCCGGATTGGATCGAGCGCAAGCGCGGCTATCTAGAAGAGGTGAAGCACGCGGACGCCGAGACGCGGCTGGTGTCGGCCTCGGACAAGCTGCATAACGTGCGCACAATACTCGCCGATTATCGCAAGGACGGCGACGGGATCTGGGTGCGCTTCAATGGCAAGAAGGAAGGAACGCTCTGGTATTATCGCGCGCTCAGCGATGAATATGCGCGTACGCCGAATCGCATTACGCGCGAGCTGGAGATTACGGTTGCGGAGTTGGAACGAGTGATTGGTTGGAGCGCCGGTCCGACTAACACCCCCGCGCAAGAGAAGCTCGGACGTGGAACCCGCCGCGTGGTTGGGAGGTGACTTGTGGCTCGGATGATTGAACTGGTCCGGAGTTCGAAAGTTCCGGCGAACCTGATGCAATCGGCGGCGCGTGGATCGCTTTCCGTGCCTCCGATGGAGATGATCGAAATTCTCGTGCATCTCGCGCTCCACAACAAGACGTTTGGGCAGCAGGCGCGGCTTACGCTGGCTGGCTGGGACGAGAACGCTTGCCTGACAGCCGCGCAAAATCCAGCTACAAGTGCCGAGGTTCTTGGCTATTGGATCGCGCCCGAGAACCTGCGAATTCCTCTTCTCGCGGCGCTGGTTGAGAATCCGTCGGTGGGGGAGGAATCGGTTCACGAACTGGCGGCGCGCGGAGGGCGGCAAGTCGTTGAGGTATTGCTCGCGAGTTCGCGCGTAAATAATTCTGCGGAATTGCTGAAGGCATTGCAGGCGAATCCGAATCTGCGTCCCACGGAGATGGCGGAGCTCGAGAAGAAACTTGGAGCTTCATCCGCAACGACTGCGGCAAGCGCGCCCGAGGCGGCAGGCGAAGAGCGGGAAGAGCTTGTGGACACGGCAATTGTGGAAACGGTTTTGGACCAATATCTCAAGGAAAATGCCCAGGAACTCGAAGCGGTTAAGGACAAGCCCTTCCAGGTCCACGACGATGTAGGTGGCGCGACGACCGCGGAATCTCACGACGAAACGACCGAAACGAAGGTGACGCCAGTCGGGGCCAAGAGCGCGGCGGCTTCGGCCGGCGCCGTTCCCGCTGCCATCCCGCCGCACAAGCGGCGGCCGCTGCGCACGCCAAGGCTGAGCCTCATACTGACCGGCGCGATAGTACGATGCAGAAAATCGCAAAGCTCGACATCAAAGGGCGGATTGCGCTGGCGATGCGCGGCAACAAAGAAGATCGATCTATTCTGATCCGCGACATGACCAAGATTGTTTGCCTGGCGGTGCTCGATTCGCCGAAGATCTCCGAAGCCGAAGTGGAAGGATTCGCGAAGCAGAGGAATGTGCTGGACGCAGTCTTGCGGACGATTCCGATGAAGCGCCGATTTGCGAAGAATTATGCCATCCAGAAGAATCTCGCGTTCAATCCGCGGACCCCGACGGACGCGTCGCTGGGATTGATGAAAAATCTGCTGGCGCATGATCTGAAGGTTCTGGCGGAAAACAAAGAAGTGCCAGATTCAATTCGCAAGCTCGCGTTGCGGATGTTCCGCCAAAAGATGGAGCGGCATAAGTAGCGAATACGGCATGCGGAATTTTCTTCGGAAATCGAATGGATCCCATTTACGAATTGTTGTCGCGCGTAAAGACGATTGCCGTCGTAGGGCTATCCGACAGGACGATGCGGCCGAGCCACGGCGTTTCAGCGTACATGCAGACGCAGGGCTATCGAATTATTCCGGTGAATCCGCAGATTACGGAAACGCTGGGGGAGAAGTCTTATCCATCGCTCTTTGATGTGCCGGAGAAAATCGATTTGGTCGATGTATTCCGTCGCCCCGAGTTTGTCGACGAAATTGTCGATCAGGCCATTCAATTGAAAATTACGGCAATCTGGCTACAGGAAGACGTGATTAACGAACGGGCCGCACAAAAGGCGCGACAGGCTGGCATCTTTGTGGTGATGGACCTGTGCATCCTGAAAGAGCACCGGGCGAGGTTTGCATAAGGTGGCCCGACGGCAGGGTCCGCAAGACGAATTGTCGTCCGCTAATTCGTTCCGGCGCGCGTTCTCACAAGAATCACTGTGGCGTCGTCGCGCAGGCCTGCACCGTTGGCAAATTTCCTCACGTCGGAAATCAGGCTCTCTGGAGTTGCTCCCGCCACTCCCAACTGGGCCGCGAGTCGCTCTGTGCCATACTCCTCGCCATTGTTACCTTCTGCCTCGGTAATGCCATCGGAGTAGAAGGCGACCTGCGCGCCGCCTGGCTCGAGGGCGATTTCAGTCTCTGAAAAAGTTGAAGTCGAAACGCCGAGCGGCAACCCATGCTCGCTCTGAATCCAGCACGCGCCCTTCGAATCGAGTAGCAGTGGCGGCAGGTGTCCAGCATTGGCGAGTCGCAGCGTTCGCCGTTGCGGATCGAGTTCGCCATAAACCATGGTGACGAAACGGCCGTCGGGAAAATCCTGAAGCAACATCGTGTTCAGGCGCGTGAGCACCTCGCCGGGCCCGGCGCTGATGGGCGCAAGTGAGCGCACCATGCCTCGGGTTGAGGACATGAGCAGAGCCGCGGCCGTTCCTTTGCCGGAGACGTCGGCAAGCACCAATCCCCAGCGCCTATCGGGAAGTGGAATGTAGTCGTACCAATCGCCGCCCACGGCGCCTGCGGAAATCGAAAGTCCCGAGACGCGAAAACCGGGAATCAGCGGCGACGACCTCGGTAAGAGAGCCTGCTGAATCGTGCGCGCCTCTTCGGCCTCGCGGGTGAGCTGCCTGCGCAGTTTGGCTTCGTCGTGGAAGCGTCGCGCATTCTGTACGGCAACCGCAACGTGCGAGCACAGGCCCTGCAGAAGCCGGAGTTGGGTTGAGCAGAAGGCGTCGAGCTCCGGATGCGAAGCGGTGAAGACGCCAACCAGTTCGCCATCGACCTCGAGCGGGAGGGCGACTTCGGAGCGGGTGGAGGGTTCGCACGCGATGTAGTAAGGGTCGAGGCTGACGTCCGGCGCGTAATGCATCGCCCGAGTGCTTGCGACGTGGCCTGACATGCCTTGCCTCTCCAGTTGCGGTCCGACCTTGAAGTGATGACCCTTGCCATGAGTTGTGCAGCCGCGGACGCCGGCGAGTCGCAACTCGCTCTTCTCGCGCTCGTGCAGATACAGATTGATTTCGACGCAGCCGAGCGACTCGGAGACCTCGTCAACGATGCGGTCGATGATTTCGTCGAGGTTGAGGGTCGAGGTGATGCGTTGCGCGGATTTTTGCAGGCGGATGAGCTCATCGATGCGGTTGACCGAAGGGTCGATCATGGGCTGGCTGGCGGTCTCAAAGTCGGAGCGGGGCAGGGTGGCCATGGCAGGTCTCCTCGGCGGGAAATTGCGCTACCTATACCCCAATGAGATTCGCCCGCTTAGTCCCGAGATTCTCTTTTTGTTCGATCAGAAATGCCGTGTTTCAGGCGCTTGATTTCGGCCAGGCGCTCGGCAATCCGTTTTTCCACACCTTCATTTGTGGGGTGGTAGTAGGTTCGATTTTGCAGGCTATCCGGCAGGCATTGCATGTCGGCCACTTTCGCCTCGGTGTCATGCGCATACTCATATCCCTTGCCGTAGCCAAGGCCCTTCATCAGCTTGGTTGGGGCATTGCGTAGATGCAGCGGGACGGGCTGGGCGGCAGTTTCCTCTACATCCTGAAGAACCGCGCTGTACGCCGTGTATAGCGCGTTCGACTTGGGCGAGGCGCACAAATAGACAACGGCCTGTGCCAGCGCCAGATTGCCTTCCGGCATACCGATGAAGTCGACCGCGTCGCGGGCGGCCATGCAGAGGGCGAGCGCGTTGGGCTCAGCCAGCCCGATGTCCTCCACAGCCATGCGAACGACGCGGCGCGCAATGTAAAGCGGATCCTCCCCGGCCTCGAGCATGCGACCGAGCCAGTACAGCGCGGCATCGGGATCGCTGTTGCGGACGGATTTGTGTAGCGCCGAGATCAGGTTGTAGTGCTCCTCGCCCGATTTGTCGTAGAGGAGGACGCGCTTCTGGAGGGCTTCGTGGACGATGGCGTCGGTAATGGTCGCGGCGGTCTCGGGAGATGCCGCAGGCTGCGTCCCTCCAGCCAGAGAGGCGGCGACTTCCAGGGCATTGTAGGCGCTGCGGGCGTCGCCGCTCGAATAGGCGGCGATCTTGGCGAGAGCTTCGTCGGGCGAGCTGAGATGGAGTTGTCCGAGGCCGCGTTCGTTGTCGGCAAGCGCGCGCTTGAGCAGCGAGACGATTTGGTCTTCGGTCAGTTGCTTGAGCACGTAGACGCGGCAGCGGGAGAGCAGCGCACCGTTGATTTCGAACGATGGATTCTCGGTGGTCGCACCGATCAGGCGAATATTTCCTTTTTCGACGTGCGGGAGAAACGCATCCTGCTGCGCCTTGTTGAAACGATGAATCTCGTCGACGAAGACGATGGTGCGCGTGCCATATTGGCGGGCGCGCTCGGCGTCAGCCATAACCTGCTTGATTTCCTTGATGCCCGCGAGCACGGCGGAGAATTCGATGAACTCGGCTTTGGTGATGCCGGCGATAATTTTTGCGAGCGTAGTTTTGCCGGTGCCGGGAGGCCCCCAAAAAATCATCGAAGCCGGGTCGTCGCGCTCGATCTGCACCCGCAGCGGCTTGCCTGGCCCGACGAGGTGTTTCTGGCCCACGAATTCTTCGAGCGCGCGGGGGCGCATGCGGTCCGCCAGCGGACGAGTGCCGGGAGTGGATGCGCCCCCGTCATTCGGAATGGAAGCGAACAGGCTCATCCGCGCATTTGTAATTTGTGATTTGTGATTTGTAATTTCAAGTTTCTGAGCTTCCAGCTCTCAGGAATTCCGATTGCGAATTGCGAATTGACGCCCACAAATTCTTTACTTTCTATTTCTGGCCGCTTCATACAGCACAATGCTCGCTGCGACACCGGCATTCAGCGACTCCACCGACGCGGCTTGCGGAATCACCAGTGTGTCATCCATCTGATGCAGGATTTCGCGCGGAAGACCCGCGCCTTCATTGCCGATGAAAATAGCTAGTGGCAGCGTCCAGTCAGCCTCGGCCAGCGTTGTTCCTTTGTGCGACGAGGTCGCGAGCATGCGAACTTTGCGCTCGCGCAAGAGCGGGATTAACTCCGCCGAAGTGCTGCGCGCCACTGGCAGCCGAAAAATCGAGCCTGCCGATCCCCGCAAGGCCTTTGAGTTATAGGGACTAACCGTTCCTTCAGTCAGCAGAACGCCGGCTGCGCCGAAGGCCTCGGCCGAGCGCAGGATCGTCCCAAGATTGCCGGGGTCCTGTAATCCAGCCACGACTACCAATGGCGCATCGCTGATTCGCTCGAGCAATTGCGCGGCGGAAAAACTTCGCACCTTGACCAAAGCCGCAACGCCCTGCGGCGCGTCGCTCGGCACAAGGGACTTGAACAGGGCATTCGGCAAGATCAGGGTCTCGGTCCGGGCGCCAACTTGCGGCAACAGTTTTTCGGCCAACGGCCTTGCCCCATCGCTGAAAAAAATTGTAACGACCTGCTGGGCATGACCGAGCGCCTCTTCCACCAGCTTGATGCCCTCAATCGCGCATTCGCCGTGCGCGGTCAACTCCGCTCCACGGAAGGCTAGGCGCAGTTCTTTGAGTCGCGCGTTATGCCGGCCCGCGACCGGCCGCAGGCGATCTGCCCCGGGGCCCGTCACCTTTTCAGAGCGCGGCTTTATCGTTTTCGCCAGGCTTTGCCTCCGCCTGGCGCTCCCGCCAGGTAAAGCGAACACCAACATCATACGAGGCTGGGCTGCCTTGCGCACTTCGGTGCCGGCGCAATGTGTGGTACATTTCAGTGTTTACAACCGACAACGTCCAAGCGGGCCAAGTCTGGCCGATGAACTTACCGATATCGTCTCCGGACGAATCAGGTGAACGGGGTCGCGATTTTGAACTTGCCATCAGGAAGGGACCCGAGTGCGCGCTGAAATCCTTAAGATTCATGCCGAGACGCCGGAGGCTTCGCTCGTCAAATACGCCGCCGAACAGATTCAGGCCGGACATGTTCTCGGCATGCCCACCGACACGTTTTATGGCCTGGCGGCTGATCCATTCAACCTGCGCGCGGTCGAGCGGGTGTACGAGATCAAGTCGCGGCTGCGCCACAAGCCGCTGTCGCTGCTGATCGAGAACGTCGATCAAGCCGAGGAATTTGCACGCCCCTTGCCGGACGATTTTCATCTGCTGGCGCGGCGCTTCTGGCCGGGGCCGTTGACGATGATCGTGCCCGCGGCCTCGCATCTGCCCTTGAAAGTTACTGCGAATACCGGCAACGTGGCTCTGCGGGTGCCGGCGGCGGAGATTCCGTTGGCGGTGGTGCGGGCGGCAAAAATTCCAATCACGGCGACTTCGGCGAACTTGAGTGGTGCAGCGGAGTGCACGTCGGCCGAGGAGGTGCGCGAACAGTTGCAGGATCGTATTGCGCTGATTGTGGATGGCGGGCCCTCCCCGCGCAACATGGCGTCAACCATCGTGTTCTTCAAAGAAGACGGAACCTGGGCGATTCTGCGCGAAGGCGCGATCGCGGCCAAAGACATTGTGGAAGCCCTGTCGTAATCTGGCGATGCGAGCATGGACTTTGCGATGATGATTTGAGATGGCAAGCGCCGCTCATCATTTAACCTCGGAAAAATCTGCGTGGACCCGCCCCCTCCCGCTGCTTGTCGCGGCGGTGGCTGGAGCGTTCATCCTGTACCTGGGGATCACCGGTTCGCGCATCGTGCAGGCGGCTGGGGAGTCGCCATCCCGCAAGGCGGACGTAATCGTCATCTTTGGAGCGGCGCAGTATGCCGGACACCCCTCGCCCGTATACCGCGCGCGGCTGGATCACGGCTTCGAACTCTTTGAAAAAGGCATGGCGCCGGTGGTGATTACAACTGGCGGTGCAGGGCAGGACCCTGAGTTCAGCGAAGGTGGCGTCGGGCGGGACTACCTTCTGCACCGTGGAGTGCCTGAGCAGGGGCTGATCGCGGAGACGCAGGGCTCGGACACGGCCCAGTCCGCAGCTCGCGTTGCGAATATCATGCGCGTGAATGGCATGCACAGCTGCATTGCGGTCAGCGATGCCTACCACGTATTTCGCATTCGCGCTCTGCTAGAGCGCGAAGGCGTGGACGTCGAACTCGCGCCGCGGCCAGAGTCGCGGCCGCGCTCGCTCTGGGAGCGGTTTCGCATCGTGATGCGCGAGGCGATGAGCTATCTGGCGTGGAAGGCGGGGTTGGGGTAGAACAGCCTTGGAGCTATGAGCTTCGAGTCATGAGCAATCACGCCGGACAAGACTTCATAACCTGCTCGGATGCAAAATTGCTCAGAGCTCATCGCTGACTTACCATGCCATTTTACCAACCCATCTGTTCCCGCAAATTCGTGACATGTGCTACGTGGTGCTTCCCGTGCCACGAATACAAGGCCAGGTTCTTCTCCAGCGTCATCGGTCCTAACTGCGGGTGGCTGAAGGTGCGCTTCCAGTCGGTGTCGTTCAGATTCCACAGAATAATGATCCAGCGGCGATGTAGCGACTCAAGCATCATCAGCGAATTTTCGATGGGCTGCCGCGAATCGGGAAGCTCGGCCCAAAGATCCTCCATGTAAGGCTTGATGGTCGGATCCTCTTCCGTAAGAGCGAGTTTGACCCGGATATACGAGTTCATGTGACTATCGGGAACGTGATGTACCACCTGCCGAACGGTCCATCCGCCTTCGCGGTAGGGCGTGTCGAGTTGCGCGTCAGAAAGTCCGCGGACAGCCGCGCGCAACTTAGCGGGGGCCTGCTCGATGTTGTCGAGGCATTCTTTCTTTTGGGCGTCACTCAGCGGGCCGCTATAGGAGAACTTGCCAATTGGGAAACGGGGATCGCTCATGGCGGGGTAGATGACCGGGCGCGGGGAGGGGTCGCAAAAAACGTCAAAGGGAAGGTGCTGGCCGCTGATTACTGGGAGCGTTCAACCGGCGGATGTCATAGCGACTGCAACACCTGAGCCCCGGACGGGAAGTTTCCGGGCGAGAACTGGCAATCGGTAAGTGCCTTATGGAACCATCGCCAGCACGCGAACCTGCTCGCCAGGGCCGCGTTGGCCCTTGGCCGGTGCCACAATGATGAGAGAACCAGTACTTGGCAGTACCTTAAGGTGTGCTGCGTTTTCAATCACGTAATTGCCGTGCAGAGCAATCTCACGAGCCAGCGTGCGGTCGGCGGCCACGTCGGGCCCGTTCTCGATGGCAAAGCCCGTCGCGTAGCGCGCGTCCATCAGGAATCGTGCGCCTTCCGAAGAGATAGGCAACTCGTCTGACGCGCTCGCATTTGGAGACCGGCGAATCGCCACCACCGACCCTTGGGGAATCGCTCCATGTTTGGACTCCCATGCTGCGATGTCATCGAGCGAAATTTGCTCCGGAATCGAAACGTTCAGGTCCATCACAACCAGCGGAGCAATGAGCCGCTCAGGCGGAATCTCGCCCGCGCTCCATGTTCCGGGAATGAGCTCGCCGGGAGCGACGATCTGGGTGCGGACCATGCTGGTCGAAACCTGCGATCCGGGCGTGTTTTCCGTCAGGTCGACCACGTGCGAGTACTGATCCGCGCGAGAAGAGGGATGTGGCCGCCGATCCGCAAAGAGCAGAATCGCGAGTACCAGACCGTAGGCGACGATGAAACTGCGAAGGCGCATGATGATCAGCTATGAGGTGCGAACTGCGAGTTTCGAACTACCACCCTGGATTCGCCTCTTCCTGATTGGTTATATGTAAGGACGTGAGGAATTAGATTCTATTGTTACCTGACAGTGGCATCCCTTCAATCCACCGTCGTACATGGCCTAATGACAGTTCCTAGCTCCCAGTTGCCAGTTCCCAGTCATTGCTTCCAGGGCTCTCCTTCTTAGGAGGAATTTTTGGCGAATCATCAGTCAAAAGCGGGAAGGCTGGCAGCGTTCGGGGAAAGGGCGTGGCAACTACCAGAAACTGTGGGGCTAGAGACTGAGAACCGAGAACTAATAACTGGGAACTAGGAACTGGGAACTCGGCACTAAGAAATTCCCCCCAAACTTTCGTGACCCGCGCCGTGCCCGCTCGCTCGCGCAGAAGCAGAGTAGAATAAGAAGCAATCTCCTCAAATCCATGTTCGGCCGCGAAGAAAAAGTCTCTCCTTTTCGTCTTACCGCTGTGCAGTACGGCGTGCTATTCATCTTCCTGTTATTGGCGTATGGTTTGTGGCGCCTGCAGGTGATGCAGAGCGACAAATATTCGCTGCTCGCCGAACAGAATCGCGTGCGGAATGTGCCTATCCTCGCGCCGCGCGGCAAAATTCTCGATCGCGAAGGCCGGATCATCGTCGACAACTACCCTTCGTTTTCTGCGCTCCTGCTGCGCGACTCCTCCCGCGATCTCAATGCCGATTCCGATGCCATCGCCAAGGGCCTGCACCTCAACCCAGACGATGTTCGCCAGCGCATTCGCCGTGCGGCGTCGATGCCGCAATATCAGCCGCTGTTTCTGAAGGAAGACATTACACCCGATGAACTTGCGTTCATTGAGGCGCACAAAAATGAACTGCCAGAGTTGGACACGATCATGGCCCATCGCCGCCTTTATCCGCGCAACGGATTCATGGCGCACCTGATCGGGTACGTAGGCGAAGTCACCGAAGATATGCTCAATCAGCCGCAGTTCGAGCTCTACAACCCCGGCGATGTGGTGGGAGTGAGCGGAGTCGAAAAAGAGTACAACGGCGTACTCATGGGCAAGAACGGGTCGCGCCGCGCAATCGTGAACAGCCGCGGCAGGGAAGTCGGGAGGCTCGACGAGACCCCCGCCGAGCCCGGCAAGCAGCTCAAACTCACGGTTGATCTCGATCTTCAGATTGCCGCCGAGGAGGCTCTGAACGGACGAAATGGCGCGATCGTGGCAATGGATCCGCGGACGGGCGAAATTCTCGCTATGGTGAGCCGGCCTACATTCGACCCCAATGATTTCGCCGTCAAGATCTCCAAGACCGAGTGGAACAAGCTGGTCAACGACGACGATCACCCGCTGCTGAATAAGGCGATCCAGGCGCAACTCGCGCCCGGTTCGACCTTTAAGATCATCATGGCGACGGCCGGTCTGCAGGAAGGCATCGCGCAGAACCTGCATGTGAATTGCGGCGGCGGTGCCACTTTTTATGGCCGCTACTTCAAGTGCTGGGTCGTCGCCGAGCATCGCGTGCATGGGCCAGTCGATATCACGAAGGCGATTTACCAGTCCTGCGACGTTTTCTTCTACACTCTCGCGGAAAAGCTGGGCATCGATAAGATCGCGAAATGGGCGACGATGCTCGGCCTTGGGCAAAAAACCGGAATCGATTTGCCGCAGGAAGTCACTGGCGTGATGCCGTCGGAAGAATGGAAGATCAAGAACTTCAAGCAGAAGTGGTACGCGGGCGAGACGATTTCCGTAGGCATCGGGCAGGGCGCGGTGGCGGCGACGCCGATCCAGATGGCGCGCGCTATCGGCGGGATTGCCAGTGGCGGACTGCTGATGCGCCCGCACGTGATTAATCCCACCGACCTGCCTCCGAACGTGATCCCGGCCTCGAGTGTTCCCAATGAAACGCGGATCCCGCTCGATCCCGAGAACTGGCAGACCATCACCGATGCCATGGCGAGCGTCGTGAATCCGGGGGGAACCGCTCCGAGCGCTCATCTCCAGGGCATCGACTTCGCGGGCAAGACAGGAAGCGCGCAAACCATTAGCAACGCGCTCAAGGCAAGGCTCGGCGCCGCGGGCAAGAAAGACTTCAAGGATAACGGCTGGTTCGTGGGTGTCGAACCGCGCCGGAATCCTGAGATCGTTGTGTGCACGCTGCTCGAGGAGGGCGAGCATGGCTATCTGGCAGCGCGAACGGCAGCGGCGGTCATCAAAGCTTACGTCGAAAAGGAACGGAAGCAGCCCACGAAAGTTGCCGGCTCTCGACCGTCGTCATCCAATGATGGCAAGGTCGATATCGGGGCGGTATGGAGCGAGCCCGGCCTCGATGGCGACAGCGATCACCTTCAGGCGGGCCGATTTGTGCTTGACGTTGCCCGCGATGTCGCGCACAAGCCAACTTCGCTCGCCGTGGCAGCGCCGGAAATCCAGTAACCTCGTTCCTGCTGATTCCCGGAAATTCGCGGGTTTCTTCCGTCTTGTTTCTGTTCTAGCCCCCGTTGAATTACGCACCCGTACGTCCCTAAGTCCCTGTACCACCGAGACTTCTCCCTAGTTCTTTCATGACCTACGTAACCTTTGCTTGCTGGATACCGGGGTGTAATCTCGGCCTGAAGTCGTGCACTTTTGCCGCAGGGAAGGTGCACGAGCCAGGTGGAAGGAAGGTTGTGCACTGTGTCGGAAGTCGGCAAACATTTCGTGGTTGAAGCCAGTCGAACTCCAAAGGGTTATACCGACGTGCAGGGCGCCGCGCGCTTTCCCATCAAGCTACCGGTGGCCTTGAAGTCCGGCGGTAACGAGGAAACGAAGACTATCGAGACTGAAAATATCTCCGCCAACGGGGTGCTGTTCCGCATGGACGCCGATGTGCCGATTGGGTCGGCGGTGGACTTTACGATTTCGCTTCCAGCCGATGTGGTTGGCGGAAGCGCCGACGTGCGGGTTGATTGTCGCGGACGTGTCGTGCGCAGCTTTGAAGAGGATGGCGGACGGCGCGGAGTCGGCGTCGTGATCGACGAATACAGATTTGAGCGCGCCTAGAGCGCGATAAGAGCGCGACCAGCGCAGCCTGCGGAAGAAGAGGGACTGCGCCAGAGACAATACAGGCTGGAAGACAGCAGAGGCCGGAAAAGGACAAAGACGGATGGCGAGCACTCCGATGAGCGTTGCGACGGCCGAAGGCCTTGAGCCTGAGGAGAGCAAAGGCACGATTCGGCTGATCCTCGCGGATACGCAAGCCATTTTCCGCGCCGGGCTGCGCAAGATCTTTGCTCTCGAAGACGACATTCGGGTGGTAGGGCAAGCGGAGAGCCTTTCGCAGACGCTCTCATCCATTCAAAAATTCAGCGCTGACATTCTGGTTTTCGAAGCGGCCCTTACGCCCAACCCGCCCGACACGGTGTCTGACATCCTCCGCCAATGCGGAAACTGCCGCCTGGTGGTTGTGCTGCAGGAACCGGATCAGGAGATGACGCTGGAACTATTCCGGCGTGGCGCGCATGCCGTTGTCTCGCGCGAGGTCGAGCCAGAAATGCTGGTCGATTGTCTGCGCAAAGTTTCGCAAGGCCAGCCCTGGCTGGAAGCACGCGCCATTGGGTGGGTGCTGGAGGCCTACCGTACGCAGGGCATTCGTCCCGCCGGGTCACGTTCCAAAGTGCAACTCACTCCCAAAGAATCCCTCATCGTCTCCTGCGTCACGCAGGGCATGAAGAATAAGGAAATCGCGCTGCGCGTCGGCACCACTGAACAAGTCGTCAAGAACTATCTACGCAAAGTCTATGACAAACTGGGAGTGGCCGATCGCCTGGAACTCGCACTCTATTGTCTAAATCATCGCGTCGCTCAGAAAGATGGCGATGCCCACAAGCCAGCCGATGGAGAGGCCGCAAAATCTGCCTTGCCCGCCGGCGTTCCCGCCCAGCAATCTCCCGAAATACCACCGCCGTTGGCGTCGAACGCGGCTGCCGCCGGTTCCGGCTCACGCCAGTAGCTCTCTTCTTCTAGTACAATTCTGAGTCGCGACCGATTGCACGCAGGATTGCTGTCTATTCTGAATCCATGCTGGCGCGCCAAGCGGTTCCGGCTATGCTTCCTGGAGTCCTTCAAGATTTGTTTCAAATTCATGCTTCCGCGAGTGACGCGCGGGAACTTCGCGAGGGTTAGACGATGAAAGGCGATTCGAAGATCATTGCCATTTTGAATGAAGTGCTGAAGGCCGAGCTGACCGCCATCAACCAGTATTTCCTGCATGCCGAAATGTGCGAGAACTGGGGCTACGAAAAAATGGCGAAGCACACGCGTAAGGAATCGATCGAGGAGATGCAGCACGCCGAAATTCTGATGGAGCGCATTCTCTACCTCGATGGTACGCCCAACATGTCCGACTACTTCAAAATCAACATCGGGCAGACCCTGAAGCAGCAACTGCAGAACGATCTCGATCTTGAATACAATGCGGTGAAGCGCCTGAACGACGGTATCAAGCAATGCGTGGCCGGCGGAGACAACGGCTCGCGCGAACTGTTGGAAAAGATTCTCGTCGACGAAGAACACCACATCGACTGGCTGGAAGGCCAACTCTTCATGATCAAGGAAATGACCTACGAAAATTACCTCGCGCAACAGATCGGAGAAGGGGAAGAGAAGTAGCGAGGAAACTTAGGGGATAAAGCTCAAGGAAGGTCGCTGACGAAAAGAGTCAATCGTTTCGAGCTGCGAAACGAGCCTGTTCGATTTAAGGCAGGCATGGAGATGCGACTCCTGATCCCGTGTGTGCGTATGTTTCCACTCCGCCGAAACAGATCGCAAAATCGCGCTACTGATAAAATGAGGCAAGTCGTTTAGGAAAGCGCCGGAGAGATGGCCGAGTGGCTGAAGGCGCACGCTTGGAAAGCGTGTTTAGGGGAAACTCTAACGTGGGTTCGAATCCCACTCTCTCCGCCAGTTTATTTTCAATAGGTTACGAGGGCCACATCGTTCCAGCGTGCAATGGCGTGCAACGTGCATCCAATGCTGTATGGCCCTCAACCTCTATCGACGCCACCGCAAGGAATGTGAAGGCTCCCACCCCGAAGACACCCGCACCGGCCAGTTTGAAGAGGGACGGCGCGGCTGGAAAAAATGCGCTTGTCTGATCCACGTTTCCGGCACGCTTGGCGGGAAGTTCAACCGCAGGCAGACGGGCACCGCCGATTGGGACGAAGCCAAGGCACTTGTTGCTTTGTTGCAACAGTCCGGCGCATGGGACAGCCAGGACAAGATTGAAGCGCCGCTAACCCTTCCTGCCACAAACTCCGACCCCGAACGGATTAGCGTTATTCGTGCGATAGCCGCGTTTACTGCCGAGTTTGAGGAACACACCGCCCCGAACACTCAACGGAACTATAAATTCGTTCTGAAGCAACTGCGGAGCTTCTCGGAGGCCAAGGGCTATGCCGCTATCGACCAGTGGACGCCCATCGACGTGCGCGAGTTTCGTGCTACATGGGGCGTACTGCCCAGCACCGCCGCTAAGAACATGAGCATCGTCAGAGCCTTCTTTGAGTTTTGCCATGCGAACGAATGGACACCGCGCAATCCGGCCCGCATGGTGAAGAACCAGCGCGGGCAGCATAACGATCCTCGCAGCGAACAGAAATTGCCGTTTTCAGATGAAGAACTCTGCCGCATGTACGACGCTTGCGATACAAAATACGGGAAACGCCAGATCCAATTTTCCAAAGCTACCAAAGAACGCAAAGCGCAAGGCCCCTATGCCCAATACCGCGCCAAATGGACGGGGCAGGACATGGCGGACTTCGTTTCGGTTTCTGTGTACACGGGCTTAAGGATTTCCGACGTGAGTACGTTCCATATCGACCGAATGCGGTCGGACGGCACGATCCAGCTCAGGACCACGAAGGCGCACACCCACGTTTACACCTGGGTTCCCGAGTGGTTGCAGCAACGCATCCGTCACCGCGCTCTTGAAGTAGGCCCGTATATTTTCGGGGAGCACAGCACAACCGACATGAACGTCATTACCGATCTGTGGAGGCGCAAGCTGAATAAACTCTGGGAACTGTGCGGCCCGTGGAAAAACAAGCCGACGCCGCACCGTTTCCGCCATACGTTCGCAAGAATTTTATTGGAGCGACCCGGCGTGACCGTGCGCGACGTGGCGGAGTTGCTGGGCAATACTGAGCAGATCGTGAGGAAACATTATGCCGCATGGATTCCAGAACGTCAGGAGCGATTGACGGCGGTACTGAAAGCCGCTTTCGATACGAAGCCAAAACCAAGACCGAATGTTATTGCTATGCCGCAACCCGCAAAGGGGTGATAGGAGGATTTCAACATCCTATTTAGGCTCCCATCAACAACCGCGTATGAATGCGCCGCACGGCGGATTCCGGCACGCTGTAAACCGTGTGCGCCCGCTTGCGTCCCATCCTGATTTTGATGACGCCCGGATCGTCCTTGACGAGCTTTCGCACCGTCTCCCTGCCCAAACCCCAAAGTTCCGCGAGGTCGCTAACGCGATAGTGCTTTTCGGCGAAGCTATCGTTAGCGGCCAAATAACGCTGCTCCAGAGCAAATGCCGCTTGGCGGGTGTTCTGGATTGGTTTTTTACCAAGTGACTCTGCGCTCATCATTGCCTTCCCAAGTGAAACTATCGTTGATTCCTGTTCAAGATCAGAAGCCCAAACCTATGCCCATACCCATACCGAGATCCTTCGCTGGCTGCTGTGACCTGGCAGCCTCATACTGCAATGGTGCAATCGCATGTTCGGGCTTATGTGCGCTCTGGTGCGAGACATCGTGACCAAGAGCCTGCGGCAGCTTCTCGCGGTTGTTTGTAAAAATCTGCGCGTCCCACTGTCCACGCGAGACAGCGACATACGCCATGCGGCTATTGAGCAAGTCTTTCGCCGCAAGGTCGGTATCTACGTGAATGAGTACTCGTTCCGCGGTCTGCCCCTGGCTGGAATAGCTGGTAACGGCATAGCCGTGGTCGAGATGCCGATGACCCTGAGGCTCGTAGTCCATTGTGTGCCCGCTATCCAGCTTTAGTCGCATGGCCCCGTCCGGCAGCGAGATGTTCTCCACTGTCCCGAGCTCGCGGTTTGCGATCTTCAATTCATGATTGGGAGCGGTGAACTGGATTCGGTCTCCAACCGAGAAAGTCTTCTCCTGATTCCGATACACCGAAACGCCCATCTGGCGGCGAGGGTCGTAGGTGGTTTCACTTCCATCCCCGCGCAACACCGTGAGCCGATTGTTTTGCGCGTCGATGGCCGTTACACGCGCGTATTCGCCCTTCGCAATGCCCGTCTCCCGCGAACTGCGCGAGTAGCGCAGAATGTCGTCCACTTGGTACTGCTGCGCCCAAGAACGATCTGCGCCGGTCATCTCCTGACGCGGCACCAGCGTTTGGACCCGGTGTTCTTCCTTGTCAACACTTCCGCGCGATTGCAGCTCTGCATGAATTCGCTGATTGATTTCCGTGCGCGACAGATTGTCGGGCGAAACGACGAGCGTGCTCTCCGGCGACTTGGCATATTCCCGCGCAATGGCCGCGATGCGCTCCTCACGCCCTTTTAATTCATGCACGCGGCCTTGCCGGTCAAGGCTTTCGATGGCCCTGCCAACCTGACCACGCGCCAATTGCTCGACGGCTTGCTTCAGCTCCGGGTCTTTCTGTCGCACAATCTCTTCGAGCCTCATCGTTCGCATTCCAGCTTCCTGAAGCTGCGCGAAAGGACGGCCCGCTTCGACCGCTTCATGCTGCCGCGTGTCGCCTACCAGCAAAACCCGGTCTCGCGCGTGAAGCCGTTCCATGAACTCGTGCATCTGGCGAGTCGAGGCGAGCGAAGACTCGTCGAGCACATAGAACCTCTTCTGGCCTGTGTCTGGCTGCTCTCCACGCGCCAGATGGCGTTGCAGCGTCGAGGTCTCGATGCCGGCCTCGGCCAGCTTTTGCGCCGCGCGAGAGGTGGGAGCAAAACCTTCGACCTTGTAACCTTCGGCCTCCACTCCTTCCCGGACCACCGCCAAGGTCGTTGTCTTGCCGGTACCGGCAATTCCATCCAAGCCGATAATCTTCTCGCGGCTCACAAAAATGTCATCGACCACCTCGCGCTGCGCTGGACTCAACTCTGTGTGACGGTCCTCGGTCGCAATCCGCAGCGAAGGCGAAACCAGCATCGGATCGCTGTAGTAGCGCTGATTGCCGCTCTGCATACGAGCGACGATCTCCTGCTCCATGCGGGCCATTTCAGCAGTCGTATAGAGCGGTGCTGCACGTCCTTCAACTCGTCCAACGGCAACGAACTCCCCGCGCTGCACTCGGTGCGCAAATTCTTGTCGCACTTGTTCGTAGGTTGCTTGCGCCATGCTACGGCTGATTGCCGCCTGCAAGATGCTTCGCTCATCCTGCACGGCAGAGCGTTCAAAGACGTGATTGCGAGCATAGGTGACGGCCTGTCGTTCAGGCTGAAGTTCCGTCTTGTTAGAATGCCGCGCAAGAAGTTGTGTATGGTCACGCGCCTGGGCGACAACGCGATCCGCCTGATTGCCGTATTGTGCAGCCAGTTCACGGTGCCGGTGCACTACTTCTTCTGGCGAGCGAATCTCCTTACTATCCCGCGTGCGATGAGCCGCAACCTGTGCCGCGCCCGCGCCTTCTCTTCCAATCTCCTGCAAGTGCCGCTTGATCTGTTCTCGCCTTGGACTGGATGCATCGAGATAGTCCTGCGTATAGCCTTTGATTTCCGGCTGACCGTGTTTGCCGCGGTCGACCTCATAGCCCAATGCTTGCAGTCGAATGGCAAGCTCGGACCGATATACGCTCGTTGCATATTGTTGCGATTGGAAAAGGCTCCTCTCCTGCAGCGCCCGCGTCTGGCCGTTCTCACGCTCGGTCATATTGAAAATGACAGCATGAGTATGAAGTTGCGGGGCGGCATAGCCGTCGACTGGGCGAGCAGTGTCGTGCTCAAAGGTCGCCGCAATGAACTTGCCCGTCGTCTCAGGCGCGTGGATATTGCCAATACGTGCTTGCGTATACCGCTCCAATTCGCCAAGCGCTACGCGGACGCTCTCGCGGTGCGCCTGCCGCACACGCTCATCGCCGCCGACAAGCGCAGTGAGAGAAACCGATTTCGGCGCGGAGAATGTCGCATCCCACGCGGCGCGATGTTCGACGCTGGTGATTTCCTTGCCGTACTCGTTGTCGTACGTCTTTGCCGGCTGGTGCTTGACGAGTTGCGCGCCGCTTAAGGGATGCTGTCCTTCGCTCAACCGAGCGAATTCTTCGGCTCCAACGGAATCGCGCAGTCCCCACTCCTGGGCAAGCCTTCCCTGCCACTCGCTATGCACGTGCGCGTCACGGCTCCAGTAGTTTTGCTTCTCCGACACAAACTCACGCGCGTGGTAGGTCCGCGCCTGACCGGCCGACAATGCTTTGGAAATGGTCAACATGCCGATTCAGCTCTACAACTGCAGCAATATCTCGGCTCCTGGTTTCTTTAGTTAGACTAACTACGCCTCGCACGAGATGCTCACTGTTTGTATTATTTGTCGCTGTATTATTCAAGGCTCATGTATGTGGAAAAACCTATATTCCGTAGTTAACTTGCCTTGCATTATTATTCTGACTTACAACAGCGATCCGAATCGGCAACGCGACAGCACGCTCATCGGCAGTGTTTATCGATGGTAAAGGCGAGGACAGGACGCTGGGCATCGGCACCTATTGGCACTGCTCATTGGAACATGAAAAACATGTCATTCGCGAGGCTAAGTCGAGGCGGATAGACAGAGAATATTCGACAGGGAAGAGATGGAATACGGAGATAACTTATACCATCTTATCAAGCGCGATAACGCGTGCATCATGGGCGTGCTTGGCAGCCGTCAGAGCCGAGGTTTGGTCGTGCAAATGGAGCACATGGGAGCTTTCAAGAAGGACCGGATTTCTTGCGATTGGCGTACCGACTAACTCCGTCGATCACGGCGACATATCTCGAATGTTCCGATGGCTAATCCTTGCTCATTTGCCTTGGTGATCCGGGATAGTTGGTCTGTCTTCTGTCGGCCTGCTTCGGAAGACGAGTAGGCGGTGTCTTCGCCCCCGGTTGGCGGGGTCGAATGCGCTGGCTGAGAATGCGGCGAGGAGTGGCGAGATAGTCGCTGTGCGCGGTGGACTATCGCGGGCCGATTTCACCTGCCAAGTGGGTGTGGTTGGCCTCGACATTGCTGTGGAGTTGGCGAGTGCAATTGGCCCAGGTTGGCAGAAGCTTTTGGGCCAATGAAAGAGGCCATTGTGCCGGCACAATTGCCCGCAGATACCATACTGATCCGCCTTCCAATCCCGCTGGATGTCCGATGGCGATACCAACCTTGTGACCGTTGTAAAGGATCTCAATTTGATGCCCGCCAAGTTGTCATTTGAAGAAGTCGCAATTGCCACTCATACCGTGTCGCAGCAACGATTGTTGGAAGGGTTGAAGAGCGGGGCCAAAATGGCTACAATCCACCGCCTCGAACGCCGAGGAAAGCCAAGGCGAAACGTGGTTCCTACGCCGGTGTATGAGCACCGGAATTGGCACGCAACATCCCCTGGAACTTGTCGGCTTTTGCGTGCCTGATCGACTCGTCATACACGACAATTGCGCGCAGACCATTACCTGTTCGCGGACAGTCGGCAAGGATACTTTTGTTAAGTCGGACGGAAGAATTAGTTCTTGGCGGGGACTCGCATTGCCGCCTTGAAAGTTTTGCCCCGCTGGGGCAAAGAGAGACATTCCGAACGTAGCGGGAGGGCTTTTACGGGCACGGACGCGGCTTGTCAATGCCCCGGAGCGAAGCACAGCCGGAAGGCGTTCCGCGCACTTTGCGGAACGGGGCTTGACGGGCCGTGATCCGCGCCCGTACCCTCTCCTCGGTCCGGAATGGCTCGGTTACTCTCCGCGAAGGCTACCGCTTGCGCGCTTACGGTTTTTTTCCCGAAGTGTTTCTCGAGCAGCTCGCGCGATCGCTGCACGGCTGTTACGGTTCACCACAATTGATTTGGCCTTGCTCTTTGGGTCGGAGATATAGCCCTTCGCGTCCAGCCGATCCATTGCAATCAGTCGTGCCCCTTCCACGTTCTCGCCTCACATTGGTCCTCTTCGAACATCGTCAGGGAGAGCAGCCCAGCACCATCTCGTCCAGTCTGTCTTGGTCGTATTCCATGCGCACCCGGCCTGGAGTTCGCCGCAAGGGGTCACACTTCGTAACTCGGACAACTACCGCACCGACACCGAACAAGGCTCGGACGTACACCGGACAAAGCTCGGACATACACCGGATTCCGCGGGCACGACGTCAGCGGCCCGGAACTCCGCATCTCAGCGCAACCCTCTGCGAATCAACACGTTTACGCGCAGCGCGCCCCAGAACGCCCCGGCGGGAACCTATTCGCTCCCGCTGTCCATAACTCGCTTGTTTTCAATAGGTATCCAACGAGATACCAAGGTAGCTAACCAGTTCCCCGCTTGGGGATGACGTGTCGTAGCGTCAACCCGATGCCGTAGGCAGCGTGCTTGCACCACCACACTGGCGGGGCAGGCAGGGCAGTCGGCATCGAATCTGGCAGGATGCAGCGAATGAAAGAGTCGTACGGCGAAGGCTTAGCAAGCCACGCCGGCTCCGAGTCTTGCGGGCACGGTCGTAAGGCCGGATACGAAGCGTAGACAGGAGGAACTACGGGCCAGGCTATTGAGCCGCGAAATACCCCTAACCTCAGGACGCCGACGCCCTGACACAACGCGGAAGGCAACATCCTGCCGAGCGCTATCGCAAGCTTGGTGGGAGTCCTGCGCGGTCTATGACCCTGGCACGTAGGGACGCATCTTGCACGGAAGTTGAGAGATCCCGGGTTCCCCCGAGAGCGACCAGCGCCCTCGGGACGCATCGGGAAGTTCAAGGACAGGAGCCGATGATGAACGAACACGGGAAGTCGGACAGACCCATAGTACCGGGGAAGTCTCCGAACAAAACCAGAACAAAGGCGGCGGAGGAGATGGAGGGAAGGGGTCTGGCCAAGGGGAACCTGAGCCAGCAAAACGCGTTCCGGACTCAGAGCCGGGTCGACGCGCCCAGCGAGCTGGTGCAGGTACGACAAACGGCAACATTGAACAAGGATGTAAAGTTCACCGCTCTTCTGCATCACATCTACCGGATCGACACTCTGCGGTTTGCTTACTTCCAGTTGAAGAGGCACGCCGCAGCCGGTGTGGACGGAGAGACGTGGCGGCACTACGGCGAGGCACTTGAGGAGAATCTCCAGAGCCTCTCCCATAGGCTGAAGCGCGGAGCGTACCGGGCGAAGCCGGTGCGTAGGGTATACATTCCGAAGGCGGATGGGCGGCAGCGACCGCTCGGCGTCCCGGCGCTCGAAGACAAGCTTGTTCAACGAGCGACGGTGGAAGTGCTCAACGCGATTTACGAAACTGACTTCCTCGGCTTCTCTTATGGGTTCCGGCCAAAGCGCAACCAGCATAAAGCGCTGGACCCTTGTTCTGTGGACTCCATGAGCGACGTGTGAACTGGGTGCTGGACCTGGACGTGCGCAGCTTCTTTGACCGGCTGTCGCATGCATGGCTGGTCCGGTTCGTCCAGCATCGGATAGCGGACCGGCGCGTCGTGCGGCTCATCCAGAAATGGCTGAACGCGGGCGTGCTGGAAAAGGGAACGCGAACGTTTGTGGAGGCAGGTTCGCCGCAGGGCGGAAGTGCATCGCCATTGCTGGCGAATATCTACCTTCATTACGTCTTTGATCTCTGGGTTCAAGCATGGCGTAAGAAGCGTGCTCATGGCGATGTAATCGTGGTGCGCTACGCTGATGATATCGTGGTTGGATTCGAGTTCAAGACGGAAGCCGAACAGTTCTGGAAAGAACTCGCTGAACGCATGGCGAAATTCCAACTGGAACTGCACCCGGAAAAGACGCGACTCTTCGAGTTCGGACGCCATGCGGCGGCGAACCGAAAGCGCCTTGGACTGGGCAAGCCGGAGACCTTCGATTTTCTCGGCTTCAAGCACATCTGCGGGAAGACGAAGAAGGGGCGGTATCTGGTGCTTCGGCAGACGGTTCGCAAACGCATGCAAGCTAAGCTGCAGCAGGTGAAAATCGAGTTGCGGCGACGCATGCATGACCCTGTTCCTGAAGTTGGCGAGTGGTTGAAGTCCGTTGTGAGTGGGCATTTCCGTTACTTCGGAGTACCGGGCAACGGACATGCTCTGGCTCACTTTCGTTTCACCGTGAGCAACCTCTGGTACCACGTCTTGCGACGACGGAGCCAGAAAGGTCGCGTTCTGTGGGAACGAATGCAACGGCTCATCCGCCGCTGGCTGCCACCGGCCCATATCTGCCATCCTTATCCTTCGCGCCGTCTGCGCGTCACCACCTGAGGCAAGAGCCGTATGCGGGAAATCCGCCCGTACGGATCTGTGCGGGGGGTACGGAGAAATCCGTATCCCTACCGCGACACTTTCCTCCCCATGCGAAGCATGGCCGGTTTTGACTTTCACCGTTTTTCACGCCGCATCCCGCCCCAATTGGCCCCTATCCGCTCTCATCGCATCGCATTCACCATGCTTTCGGGCGGCGAATCGATGGTGTCATACGCATCGCAAAGTCCGGCCAATCGGGGTAGGAAACGGCGGCAAATTGAATCGGGAATCGGGCCACGAATCAGTCGGATCGGGATCACGGCACGGATCGGCGGCACATCCCCTCAATGAGCGCTATCGCGATTTATCAACAGTTAGTGTGATAACGTACGGAGGTTGAGAGATTTCACGACTTTTCTCATCGCTCTGTTCGTGTGTCTAGGAACGAGAATGGCAGTGGCACAGACGGCGGTCAAACACCGGCGGGTATATCTCGCTTTGAATTACGACGTTCAGTCTGCGAATATGACTGGGCATAGGCTTCTGTTAGTATAACAATGCTGTTGTGTTTTCCTGAACAAGAACGGTGCATCATGCGGAAGTTACTACCCTTCCTGACCCTGTCG
>CAWJFC010000033.1:0-19686 GCA_963841945.1 uncultured Acidobacteriaceae bacterium | reverse complement strand
AAAACAAGCATTCCGTCTAAAATCTTAGGGTGCCCCCTCCCTTCGCGCACGTTTCGAAGGGTGGGACCCGGCTCGGAGCCACGACTCTCGACGATGCCCGCCCGAGCTCCGTTTGCGGCGGGGCACTTCCACTGCTTGTAACGAGGCGTAAAATACGACGATGGCGCAAGAGGTTACCGAACTTCTAAAAAAAGCCCTGGCCCTCGCGCCCGAAGCGCGCGCCGCGCTCGCGGGTTCGCTGCTCGAAAGTCTCGACGAGACCGTGGACGTTTCGGCGGAAGAAGAATGGAGCCGCGAAATCGCCCGCCGCATGGAAGAGCTCGATTCCGGCAAAGTGAAGCCGATTCCATGGGAGGAAGCGCGCCGGCAAATCTCCGCCCTCCGCAATGGCCGCTAAGCCGCTTGATCATCCGGGGTCATTTACTGTGGCCACCTTACCGCCGACTAACCCTCAACACGAGCATTCGGTCTAAATCAAAGGTCCGCCTCGGAGCCACGGCTCTCGACGATGCCCGCCCGAACTCTGCGGTTCTCCCGCCACTCTCACCAAAAACCAAAAGCCCCGGTAGTCATCCGGGGCTCGTAACGTTGCCAGTTGGTACGCCGCCTGTCAATTTCAATTGTAACATCCGAGTCAATGGGTCGAGTGGACGTGCGGAGGACGACGGAGTCGAACCGTAGTGGCTGACTAAGCCACTCGACCGCGTGACAGGCGGCGTCCAGTACCCACTGGAAACGTCCTCCAGACGCAACCCGCATCACGCAGTCTTTCTCTTCGCTCGACCCAGCGCAATCCTACAAAAGTACCGCTCCAAAAGAGGAATGTCCGGGTTACTACTGTCAGCGTAATCTGACGCTTCCGCTCTATTTCGACGGCAAAAACTCAATCGTTACGTCGCGGCTTGCAGGTTTGAAATCAAAATCCGCCGTCACAAAAACGTGATCTTGCGAGCCGGATGCCAGTTCGATTCCGAAGGCGTCCACGTAGGGAATTTGCCTTTTGAGCTTAATCAATGACGACCGAACCGCCCGATCCGCATCGGCGGCAATGATTGGAAGCCCAAAGGCGCTCAAGCGCGAGAGCACCAAATCCATCGCCGCCCTCCCGTGCAACTTGCAGGTGATGCCGGCTACTTCGCCCCAATGCAGTGCTGAAACGGCTGCCTCGCACCCTCCCGCCAAATGAGACTTGATGATCTCGGCCACCCGCGCCGCGCCGGCTTCATCGTCCAGGTACCGGAGAATCGCGCTCGAATCGAGGACGTACCTTACCATTTATCTTTCTTCTGTCGCTGCCGCTGCCGCTGCCGCTTAAGTTCCGCGGAGAGGGAAGGCTTGCCTCGGAAAATTCCGCGTGTCTTGTCTACCAACTCCTCCGACACCGGTTCCAGGACGATCCGTGATCCATCCTGCGTGACGGCGATGCGGGTACCGGGTTTAATCCCCAGCGACGTTCTCATCTCCGCAGGAATGACAAACTGCCCTTTCGTGCTTACCGATGTTATCTGTCTTACCATGCTTACATATTATCACAAGTAAGACTAGGCGGCCTGAACCCCGTCTGTGGCGTTTTCCAGCCACTCTCACCAAAAAATCAAAAGCCCCGCCAGTCAGGCGGGGCCCGTCAAAATTCCCGGTCGCTATCTACCTCTCAACGAAGCGATTTACAGCAACCGCTCATCCTCTCGCCTTGGTCGCGCCCGGTTCTTCGCTGATCACGTGTTGCTCGAGGGTATGCAGTTGGTGACGGTACTTTTCCATCATTTCCTGCAGCAGGTTGCGGATGGATAGTACTCCGCGCAATCTTCCACGGTCATCCACTACCGGCAAATGACGGAAGTGATGTTCCAGCATCATCGCCAGCGCATCGCTCGGATTGGCCTTCGGGTCCACGGTTTTGACCGGAGAGGTCATGAGCTCCGAAACCGGAATCTGCTCCGGATCGCGCCCGCTCAGCGCCAGCTTTCGCAGCACGTCGCGCTCGGTGAAAATACCCAGAACCTTTCTCTCTTCCACCACCACCACTGAGCCCACGCGGCGATCCAGCATCAACTGGATCGCGACTTTGGTGGTGGTTTGTGGAGGAACGGTGATGGATTCCCTATCTACTAGACGCAGTACGCTCATGATTGCCTCTTTCGGGCCTTTGGCCGCAAATTATAGCCGCCATTCTAGCAGCTTCGCCTAAGCCGGAGCGTCCGCCTCAAGGCAAGCCTTCCGTCTAAATCTGAGGATCCCGCAGGCTCTTCCTCTCCGCCCCGCAATATGTAACAATCTCGCCTCCACCAACCTCGCACATTCAAGGACACGGAATGTCCACCCAACCCGCGCCCAGTCTCACCTTCTCCGTCCAGCGCTACCAGAACTGCATCGTGGTCCACTGCACCGGACGCCTGGTCTCCGGTCTGAATCATCGGCTCAATGCCGAGGTCGGCCAGTTGCTGCCCGGTCCGACGAACATCGTGCTTGACTTTGAGAACCTCACCCACATGGATAGCAGCGGCCTTGGCACGCTGGTGCGCCTGTACGTACACGCCAAGTCTGCCGGCTGCAAACTCGAGGTCGATCACATGGGCCCATCCATCCGCAACCTGCTCGGTATTACCCACCTGCTGACTGTCCTCGAGACGGTGGGCACGCACCACATCAAGATGGGATGAATGGAGCGCCGGCGACAATTTCGAGAGAAGCAGCCAGTCGGTGAAGGGAAGCTGGCGGCGCGTGGTGAAATGATGTTGCGAGCGCGACCCTCGCGTTCGGAGAGCATCGAATAGAATCGAAAGCGCGAGAGGATTTAACGACGACCAAAGAAAAACAACTTACCATCGGCGTCCTGGCATTGCAGGGCGACTTCGACGCCCATCGTCGCCGTCTCGAAGAGCTGGGCGCACAAGTCGTTCTGGTTAAGAAGCCCGAACAGCTTGACCACATCGACGGCCTCGTCATTCCCGGCGGCGAATCGAGCACGCTTCTCAAACTTCTCGGCGAAGCAGGTTTTGAGAAGTTAAAGCAGTTCGTGCACGACAAGCCGTCCTTCGGCACCTGCGCCGGCGCCATCCTGCTGGCCACGCAAGTAGAGAATCCGCCCCAACCTAGTCTCGGTGCGCTCGATATTACCATCCGCCGCAACGCCTACGGTCGCCAGATCAACAGCTCCATCCGCGAAGGTCAGTTCAAGAATCGTCCCACCGAAATGGTGTTCATCCGCGCGCCCAAAATCGGGCGCGTCGGCCAAGATGTCGAGGTCATCGCCACCGAAGGGGATAAGAAAGATCCCGTGCTCGTCCGCCGCGGCAAAACCCTAGCCGCAACGTTCCACCCCGAACTCAGCGAGGACCCGAGCGTCCATCAATATTTCCTAGATTTAGTTGCCGGCAAAGCAGACCGGTAGAACGGTCTGCGTTCGCCCGTGGAAGGTTAGAGATTAAATTGAAAGTTGGAAATTAAATATTAAGGAGTCGCCACTGATGAAGGCGGACTGAGCATATATGGCGAAAGCTAGCGGCTGAATCTGCGCCGAATGAAGGTAGCGAGCCCTACCAAGCCACTTCCAAGCGCTGCTAGAACGCCTGGCTCGGGAGCCGCAGTCGCCCGCATCAAATGCGAGGCAGCCAGTGAATTTGTAGAAAGGGTCGCCAAAACTACCAAAGACAGGATTGCAAAGCTTACGTATCGCACGAGAATACCCCCACCCACTGCTTCGCAAGAATCGTTCCAAGCTCTGTGAATTCGCCAAGTCTTTACAATCCTCTTTTGTCTAGCGGCTTTATTGACATTTTGGAGACATTCCGTCTTCTAGTCACATCCCGCCAAACCGCCCGCTGCGCAAGCCTTTGCACAGTTATGCCTATTCCCTTACGCGCCCCGGAAATATCCCGTAGAAACTGATCCGGTATCCTGTGTGTTCCCGTTCCTCGCCATGGAAGCTCCCGAACTAGAGATCAATCCGGTCGGCATGCGTTCGTACCTCAGGCTGCTACGCGCCAATCGCAACTTCCGCTGTCTTTGGGGAGCGCAAGTCGTCAGCGAAATCGGCGACTGGTTCTACACCCTCGCTATCTACAATCTGCTGCTCAACCTCACCGGACACGCTAGCTCAGTAGCGCTCGCCCTCGTGCTGCAAGTCCTGCCACAGACCTTCATCGGACCGACCGCTGGTGTCGTCAACGATCGTCTTCGCCGCAAGCACGTCATGATTGCGGCTGACCTCGGCCGGATGGCCATTGTCTTCGGTATGCTCTTCGTGCGCTCGCGCCAGATGGTCTGGCTCGTCTATCCGCTGCTCGTGGCGGAAACGCTGCTTGCCGCATTCTTCGAGCCAGCCCGCAATTCCGTCATCCCAAACATCGTTGGACGTGAAGACGTCGTCCTCGCCAACACTCTGTCCTCCGCCACCTGGTCGGTCAATCTGATGCTGGGCTCAACCGCTGGAGGGGTTGTCGCTGCACTGTGGGGACGCGACGCTGTCTTCATCTTTAACGCTCTCTCATTCCTAATCTCGGCCGCCCTCATCTTGCGCATGCACTTCGCCGAGCCTCACGCCGAAGGCACGCAGCCTTTCCGTCTCCGCGAACTCATCGACTTCTCTCCTATGCTGGCCGGGCTCCGCTATGTGCGCTCGCAAGTGCGTCTGCGCGCAACCATCCTCGTCAAAGCCGGCAATCTGGTGATTGGACCAAGCTGGGTACTCTTTACGGTGATGGGCCAGCGGGAATTTCCTGTGCGCTGGCACGGGCTCGATCCCGCCCGTGGCGCATTCCTCGGCATGAGTTTGCTGCTCGGTGCACGTGGCCTGGGCGCGCTGCTCGGCCCGCTCATCACCGCGCCGTGGGCAGGACAATGGCAACGCCGCCTCGAACGCGCCATCTTCTTCGGTTACCTGGCCACAGCCGCGGGCTATGGACTTCTAAGCGTAGCTGGACATCTCTGGCTTGCGTGCCTGTGCGTGATAATGGCGCATTTCGGGGGATCGATGGTCTGGGTCTTCTCGACCACCCTGCTTCAATTGCAAACAGACGACAAATACCGCGGCCGCGTCTTCGCCGCCGATTTAGGCCTCTGCATGTTCACGATTGCCGCCGGCGCCTTTATCGCCGGCCGCTTCGTAGATTGGGGCTTTGCGGCAAGGCATGTAGCGGGAGCAGCCGGAGCGATCATGCTGATTCCGGCGACCTGGTGGGGTTTACTGGTAAGGAAGAATAATCGGCGCGATCGACAAACAGGCTGATGAATTGTTGCGGATCGAGATGTGGAAGGCTTCTGGGTGACTCGCGGGCCCGATCACACCGATCTAAAGCAGTCGATCAATCTTCGCCGCCAGTATGAAATCTGATTCCGTCAGACCGTCGACTTTATGGGTCCAGATCGTGATGTCGACCTTACCCCAGCGCAGCATGATGTCGGGATGATGACCTTGCTCCTCGGCAACCGCGCCGACGCGATTGACGAAATCCAGAGCCGACTTGAAGTCGGGAAACTTGTAGCTGCGTACCAGGTGATGTTCGTCGACCACATTCCAGTGCGCAAACTCAGCCAACTGGCTGTGCATTGCGGCAAGTTCAGCGCCCTTCAGGGGAGGGACTCCGCCGCGGCAGGGAACGCAGGTCTTATCGGCAAGCGAGGTCATACCAGAGACTGTCGCGATTTTATCAGTCTCTGTCGACGCGCGAAACTCCCATTCGTCACCCTGAAGATGTATCTTGTCTATGGATATACATTCGTATATACTACGGGGCATGGCTACCTCGAAGGTTCAACTTGTCAAGTGGGGCAATAGTCACGCCGTGCGCATCCCGAAAACGATGCTCGATAGAATCGAGATCCGTCCCGGCGACGAACTTGAAATCCGCGTCGAAGAGGGCCGCATTGAACTGAGACCGGCCGCGCGGCGGCTAACCCTGCGGGCTCTCGTCTCCCGCATCACTCCCGGCAACCGGCATACAGAGGTGGATTGGGGCAAGCCGGCAGGCAGGGAAGTATGGTGACGCGCCATTACGTACCCGATGCCGGCCACCTGATCAAAATCGACTTCGACCCACAGACTGGCCACGAGCAGGCTGGCTGGCGTCCGGCAATCGTACTCTCTCCCGCCAGTTACAACCGTCCGACGGGCCTGGCGATCGTTGCTCCGATTACCAATCAGCAGAAGAGATATCCTTTTGAAGTGCCGCTCCCGGCGGGGTTGAAAGTGAGCGGTGTGGTGCTCTCGGATGCGGTCAAAAATGTGGATTGGCGCGCGCGCAACGCCCGCTACGCGGACGCGGCGCCCAGGCCGGTGCTGGATGCGGTGCGCGAGCGCCTGGGACTACTGCTGGGATTGGGTTCCTAGTGGCTTCATTCCGCGAAGCGAGGAATTCGGCCGGTTCGTGTCCCCCGCCCGGCACCTAGAACGGAATATCCTCATCCGTAATCGGCGATCCGCCCGCCGGCGAATGCTCGGCCTCGGGAGGGGCACTCTGATCAAAATTGTTTCCGGCCGAAGCCGCCGCCCCGCGCGATCCGCCGGAATATTCGCCACCGCCCTCGCCGCGTCCGCCGAGCAGCACCAGATCGTTCGCCACCACTTCGGTCATGTACTTCTTCTGGCCGCTAGTCTTGTCGTCCCACGAGCGCGTCTGCAAGCGGCCCTCGATATAAACCTTGCCGCCCTTCTTCAAATACTCCCCGGCAATTTCGGCCAGCCGTTGCCACAGCACGACGTTGTGCCATTCCGTGCGATCCTGCCAGTTGCCGTCCTTGCCCTTGAAGCGCTCATTGGTGGCCAGCGTGATTTTCGCAACCGGTGTGCCCTGCGGTGTGTATTTCACTTCCGGATCCTTGCCAAGATTTCCAATGAGGATGACTTTGTTTACACTTTTGCCGGCCATAATCGCGCACTCCTTCGAGGAAACTATCGTTCAAGAGGCTCACTATATCAGAATACTAGACGGGTCAGCCTGTGCCGGGCGCACAACGAAAATGTGACGAATCACGCCTGGACGGCTCTGTGTTCCTCAGTGTCCTTTGTGGTTGTCGGTCGTCGCGCCGATGGGCATTGCTGCTATGCGAAAATCCGAAACAACATGAAATAAACCACCACCCCCGTTACCGACACATACAGCCACAACGGATAAGTCCAACGCGCAATCGCTCGATGACGTTCATACCTCCCTCGTAGCCCGCGCGACAAGGTAATGAGCACGAGGGGCACAATCACCACCGCCAGCACGGTATGCGAAATCAAAATCGTGAAGTAGACCGGCCGCCAAAAACCCGTGCCGTGGAAATAGATCACCCCTCCATGTCCCGGCCAGTGGTAGTAGAGGTAAGAAATAAGGAAGAGGCAGGAAGTCACGAACGCGGTGATCATCACCGCCCGATGCGCCGCCATCTTGCCCCGGGCAATCAGCGTCCGGCCTGTCACCAGCAGTACCGCGGAGCATCCATTCAGAGTCGCGTTGATCTTGGGGAAAATGGAATAGTCAGTCATGAAGGTTCAGTTGTACGGGCAACGGAGCACTTTTGGCAAGGGCGTGTTTTCAGGTTAAGAGCAAAAAGTCAGATTGAAGAAGTAAAGCCGCCCAGTCCCGTACGACCGCGTGGATCGAGGGGCGTCACTCTTCAATCTGACTTCTGGCTTTTGACTAAGGTATCCCGTCGCAATTCCATATAAAATGTAGCAACAATGCCTGATGTGGGCACTCCGCAGTCGCCATCGTCCGCGCCTGCGCCCCAAAACGCGTCGCGTCCCATGCCGATCGTCGCCGTCTGGGCGCGCGATCTCCTAGTCTCGCTAGCCATCTCCGCCTTCATTATCATCTTTCTTTATCAGCCAGTTAAAGTCGAAGGCACCAGCATGATGCCCGGCCTGGAAGACCAGGAGCGCATCTTCGTCAATAAGTTCGTCTACCGCTGGGAACCCATCCAGCGCGGCGACATCGTAGTCTTCCGCTATCCCCGCGACACCAGCAAAAGCTACATCAAGCGCGTCATCGGCACAGCCGGAGATCGCATCCGCATCGAAAACGGCCAGGTCTTTGTCAATGGAGAAGCTCTCGATGAAGAGTACGTCCCCAGCGAATACGCCGATGCCCGCTCCTATCCCGAAATAACCGTCCCCGCCAACAGCTATTTTGTTCTCGGCGACCACCGCACCATGTCCAACGACAGCCGCGACTTCGGCCCGGTCAACGAACGCTATATCTACGGTAAAGCCGTGTTCGGATATTGGCCGATGGAGAAATTGGGCCGGCTGCGGTAATCAGCGCGCTTGCCGTTGAACTTTGGGACTTCGATCTTCGTAGTATCTGAAGGGGCAGCTAGCCTCGAGCATCGACGTTATCTCACCGAAAATGCCAATCGAGACCGGGGTTCCCACTCTTCCGCAAGGAGCATTTTTTGGTCACTCGCTCTCTTCGGTAAGCAGCCAATCTTTCAAATTCTCGGAACTGAAGGCTGTGATTCCTGAGCGGCAAGTTCCAAAGCACACGCACGAAACGCCCCACTTCATTCTTGTAACAGAGGGCGTATATGTTACGGAGGCTCGCAATCAGCCAGGAGTGTGTCAGGCGGGCTCGCTCATTTTTAACCCGGGAGGAACAATCCATCGCGACTGCTTCCGTAGCAAGAAAGGCAAGTTTGTGAGCATCAGCCTTAACCCTGAGCAAAGCTGGCTGCTCAGCCAGGCGTCTCCGGCCTCAAGACTGATTTCAGACGGCGGAATCCCCGCTCGCGGCGGCCATGAGCAAATCGGCGATCGCATCGCCCGCGAGTTGAGGGCAGCGCTGCCGTTTTCACCTGCCGTGCTGGAAGGCCTGGGTCTGGAGTTAGTGGCGTTGGTTACGGAACTTGAGGAGCGCACCATATCGCAGGCCGCTCCTAACTGGTTGTTGCGCGTGCGGGAGATGATTCGTGATGGCTTCGACGAGGAATTGCGCATTGAAGGACTGGCAAGTTGTGCGGGAGTGCATCCAGTATATTTGGCGCGTGCTTACCGACGACATTTCGGCTGCTCACCGGGGGAGTATTTGCGGCGTTGCCGCCTGCTCCGAGTGAGGGAATTGCTTACAAGCAGCGATTTATCGCTGGTAGAGATTGCGCTGCAATGTGGATTTTCCGATCAAAGCCAAATGACACGTTTGTTCTCCAAGACCTTCGGCGCCCCGCCAGCTCGGTTTCGCCGGGTGCGAAACAGAGAAACGATGGCAGGGAACTAAAGTAGATCAGGTTCAAAAATGACAAGATTCGTTGCCGGCGCTTTGGCACAATCGGATTGAACTTGGAATCCAGGAGGTTGTCGTGTTTCAACCGCTTCGTGTGCTTTTGTTTGTCGCGCTGGTTTCTGTCGTATCTGTCGGTCAGCACGCCTCGGATATGCCCTCGGCTTCCGCAGATGAGAGCGAAATTGCAAATGAAAAGCTGCAGGCGATGGAATCCGCGATCCGAGCAGGGGATTTCAAGAAGATTGGCAGTGTTGTCCTAGCACGACACGGCAAGGTGGTCTACGAAGGCTATTTTGATGGCGACGCTTCGACGCTGCGCGATACGCGGTCGGCAACAAAGAGCATCACCGATATTCTTGTCGGAATCGCGATCAAGGAAAAGAAACTGAGCCTGGACACCCGTGTGCTTTCATTGCTCCCCGATCGAGCGCGAAAGATACAGAACGCCGACCCCCGAAAGGAGAAAATCACGGTCGAAGACCTCCTCACCATGTCGTCGCCGCTCGAATGCGACGATTGGAACGACGCCTCTCGCGGCAATGAGGAACGCATGTATGTGATCGAGGACTGGGCGCAATTCATTCTCGATCTGCCGATTCGCGGGCGCATGCACCTGGGCGAGAAAGAGGATCCGCCGAAGTACGGAAGAAGCTTCAGTTACTGCACGGGCGGCGTCTTCGTGCTAAGTGAGGTGCTGCAGAAAGCGACCGGCATGCGGGCCGACCGTTATGCGCAGCAGAAGTTATTTGGACCTCTTGGAATTGACGATCAGCAATGGGTCTATTCGCCGCTGAACGTTCCGCAGACAGGAGGCGGGCTGCGCATGAATAGCCGCGATCTACTCAAGATTGGGCAGCTCTACTTGAATCGAGGAGAATGGCAGGGCCAGAACATCGTAGGTGCGGCTTGGGTAAAGGCTTCGACGGAGCCCCACGCGCAGATTGATGACCAGACAGAGTACGGATATCTGTGGTGGCTGCGCTCATTCAAATCGGGAAGCACCGCCCACCCTGCCTTCTGCATGGCCGGCAACGGCGGCAATAAAGTTTGCGTCTTTCCCGCCCTTGACCTGGTCGTGGTAATCACGAGCACGAACTACAACACGCGGGGAATGCACGAGCAGACAGACAAGCTTCTGAGCGACTACATACTGGCCGCGATAAAGCCGTAAGGCTGAGTACCCGCTTTTCGTTTGCATTGGGGCGTCATTGCTGGTGAACCGTTGCAGTGAGGTTGCGGCAAGCTGTCCGCCGCCAGCGCTTTTCCATGAAATCCACAGGCCACCCTCTGCTAAAATCCCTAAAATCCACTCTCAGGAGTGACAATGCAAGCTACGCTTGCCCTCGAAGACGGCAGAGTCTTCCGAGGCAAAGGCTACGGCGCCAAAGGCGAGTGCTCCGGCGAAGTCGTTTTTAATACTTCCATTACCGGCTACCAGGAAATTTTCACCGACCCCTCCTATGCCGGCCAGATCGTCGTTTTAACCAATCCTGAAATCGGCAACTACGGTACCAATCCCGAAGACAATGAAGCCACGCGCCCCTACATCGAGGGCCTGATCGTGCGCGAGTTCTCCAAAGTCAGCTCCAACTGGCGCTCGCAGCAGGTTACCGACGAGTTCATGGAGCAGTTCAAGATTCCCGTCCTGGCCGACATCGACACACGCGCGCTGGTCCGCCATCTGCGAACCAACGGCGTAATGCGAGGCGTGATCTCGACGCTAGAAAGCGACGCTGAAAAGCTGGTGGCGAAGGCGCGGTCGATTCCGAAGATGGATGGCACCGATCTCGCCAAGGTCGTGAGCACCAACCACACCTATGTCTGGGAAACGGGGGAGCGCTCGCACCTTCCCGACGAAATCGTGGGAGTAAAAGACGAGCCGCCGCGCTTCCACGTAGTCGCCTACGACTACGGCATCAAGCAAAACATTCTACGCAAACTGCGCGGTGAAGGCTGCAAGGTGACGGTTGTCCCTGCGCAAACCACCGCCGAAGACGTGCTCGCCCTTAAGCCCGACGGAGTCTTCCTCTCGAATGGCCCCGGCGACCCCGAGCCTTGCACCTACGCAGTCGATAACATCCGCCGTCTGATGGGACGCCAACCCATCTTCGGTATCTGCCTCGGCCATCAGCTAACGGGCATAGCGCTAGGCGGCAAAACCTTCAAACTAAAATTCGGACACCATGGCGGCAACCATCCGGTAAAGCAGTTGCAAAGCGGCAAAGTGGAAATCACCGCCCACAATCACAACTTCGCGGTCGATCCCGACTCGCTGCCGCAAAGCGAAGTCGAACTCACGCACATGGACCTGAACGACCAGACGCTCGAAGGTATGCGGCATAGGAACCTGCCGCTCTTCACAGTGCAGTACCATCCGGAAGCCGCGCCTGGTCCGCATGATTCGCACTACTTGTTCAAGGATTTTGTGAAGATGATGGAGGAATTCAAGCGATAGGGGATTTGAAGGGGCGCGCCTTTAGGCGCGCCGTACCGCGCCAAACTTTAGACGGGGCTTTAGCCCCTGGGGTATGAAGTGAGAGCGAAGAGAGAACACGCAACCAACACTGGTCAGACCTACATGGTCACAACCGAGACTTGGAGCCGCCGGGATCTCTTCAAAAATGAGCGCTGGGCAAAACTCTTGATCTATCACTCTTTATTCACTATCGCGGCCAGGCCTATCTTTCTTTACGACAGGTTTGTCGTTAGGATGTCCCCGAGAGTGACCACATTCATGTTTTGCTAATGCCACTAGGCAGATGCGAGCCTCGAGAAGACAGTGCAATTATCAAAGGTTCGGCTTCTCCTTTCGCGCAAAGAAGGAACTCAGTTTCCCAACATGGAAGTCTGGCAAAAGGGATTTCAGGATCATCGCATTCGAGACGCGAACGATTATGCGAGTCATGTTTCCTATATTCATAACAATCCTGTCAAAGAAAGATTGTGCGACAGCCCGGATCAATATCCGTATTCTTCTGAATACCCTGGATTCGAATTTGACGACGTCCCGCAGGGGCTAAAGCCCCAATCTAGCTTGGACTCGGACGGCGCGGCTCAAGCCGCGCCCCTTCAAAGCAAGGTCAAGACTGCATAATGCCTAAACGAACCGACATCTCGAAAATCCTCATCCTGGGCTCCGGACCCATCGTCATCGGCCAATCCGCGGAGTTCGACTACTCCGGCACGCAGGCCTGCAAGGCGCTCAAGTCCGAGGGCTTTGAAGTTGTGCTTGCCAACTCGAACCCGGCGACCATCATGACCGATCCGGAGTCGGCCGACCGCACCTACATCGAACCGCTCACCCGCGAATATCTCGAAGAGATCATTCGCATCGAGCGCGAAATGGCGCCCAGCGCCGGTTTCGCCGTGCTTCCGACGGTGGGCGGACAAACTGCGCTCAACCTGGCTATCGAACTCGCTGACTCAGGTGTGCTCGAAAAATACAATGTGCAGCTCATCGGCGCGCAGATCAGCGCCATCAAGAAAGCCGAAGACCGTCTCTTCTTCAAAGATGCGATGCAGCGTATCGGCCTCGACGTGCCAAAATCCGCGCTCGTCAGCAACCTCAAGGACGGCATTGAATTTGCCGGCAAAATTGGCTTTCCGGTCATCAGCCGCCCCAGCTTCACCCTCGGAGGCACCGGAGGCGGCATCGCCTACAACCGCGAAGAGCTCATGGAAATCCTCGCCCGCGGCCTCGATCTCTCGCCGGTTCACGAGTGCTTGATCGAAGAATCCGTCCTCGGCTGGAAAGAATACGAACTCGAGGTGATGCGCGACACCAAAGACAACGTCATCATCATCTGCTCCATCGAAAACTTCGATCCCATGGGCGTGCACACCGGAGACTCGATCACCGTCGCCCCCGCGCAAACGCTGACCGACCGCGAATATCAAATGATGCGCGACGCTTCGATCGCCGTCATCCGCGAGATCGGCGTAGAAACCGGCGGCTCGAACATCCAGTTTGGCGTGAATCCCTCCACCGGCCGCATGGTAGTCATCGAGATGAACCCGCGCGTCTCGCGTTCCTCCGCGCTAGCCTCAAAAGCCACCGGCTTCCCGATCGCAAAAATCGCCGCCAAGCTAGCCGTTGGCTACACGCTTGACGAAATCCCTAACGACATTACGCGCAAGACCCCGGCCTGCTTCGAGCCCACGCTTGACTACGTAGTCGTAAAAATTCCGAAGTGGCAGTTTGAAAAATTTCCGGGCGCCGACGAATCACTTGGCCCGCAGATGAAATCCGTGGGCGAGGTGATGGCCATTGGCCGCACCTTTAAAGAAGCGCTGCAGAAGGGAATTCGAGCCTTAGACACTGGCAAGAAAGTAGGCTCCGAAAAAATCGAGCCTAAGATTCTCACGCAACGCCTGGTCACGCCACATCCCGAGCGCCTGAGCTACGTTCGCTACGCGCTCCGCCAGGGCCACACCATCAAGCAGATTGCGAAGATGACCTCCATCGACCCCTGGTTCCTCTACCAGCTAAAAGAAATTAACGACATGCAGCTGGAGCTGGAAAAGCATCCGATGGAAAGCGTCCCGCCCGAGATTGTGCACGAAGCCAAGCGCATGGGCTTCTCCGACGGACGCCTTGCTCTGACCTGGCGACTGGACGGCAAAGGCGGCCAGGAAAAAGTTCGCCACTTCCGCAAGAAGCACAAGATCAAACCGGTCTATAAGCGCGTCGACACCTGTGCCGCCGAATTCGAAAGCTACACCCCATATCTCTACTCGACCTACGAAGAAGAAGACGAAGCCGCGCCGACAGCAAAAAAGAAAGTAGTCATCCTAGGCTCCGGCCCCAACCGCATCGGCCAGGGAATCGAATTCGACTACTGCTGCTGCCATGCCAGCTACGCCCTCCGCGAAGATGGTTACGAGACCATCATGATCAACTGCAATCCCGAGACGGTCTCCACCGACTATGACACCAGCGACCGCCTCTACTTCGAGCCGCTCACGCTCGAAGACGTCTTCGCTATCTGCGAACACGAAGCCAGCGCTGGCGCCCCGGTAGGCGTGATCGTCCAGTTCGGTGGACAGACACCGCTCAACCTCTCTCTCCCGCTAAAAGCTGCGGGCATAAACATAATCGGCACGACGCCTGAATCCATCGATCTCGCCGAAGACCGCAAGCGATTCGGCGCGCTCCTCGAAGAACTCCAAATTCCCCAAGCCCCCGGAGCCATGGTCACTTCGCCGGAAGCCGCGGTGGAAGCCGCAAAGCAAATCGGCTTCCCGGTCCTGGTGCGTCCCAGCTATGTGCTAGGCGGCCGCGCCATGGTCATCGCCTACGACGAAGACACCATCACCCAATACATGAAGCAAGCGGTCGAGTACTCGCAGGACCGCCCCGTCTTGATCGACAAATTCCTCGAAGATGCAATCGAAGTCGATGTCGATGCTCTTTCTGACGGCGAAGACGTAGTCATCGGCGGCATCATGCAGCACATCGAAGAGGCCGGCATCCATAGCGGCGACTCTTCATGTGTGCTGCCGGCGGTCGATATCCCCGAAGTGTTACTTAACCGCATGCGCGACTACACCTTCAAACTAGCCCGCGCTCTAAAAGTAATCGGCCTGATGAACGTGCAGTTTGCCATCCCTCGCCTCGGAATGACCGTGCAAAGCCCTGAGAGCGGGATGCCAGACGATGCTCACGGCAAAGTCTACGTCCTCGAAGTGAATCCCCGCGCCTCGCGCACCGTGCCCTACGTCAGCAAAGCCACGGGGGTCCCCATGGCCAAAATCGCCGCTCGCCTGATGACCGGCCGCAAGCTCCGCGAATTCCTCCCCGAATATATCGAGCAGGCAAAAGACCTCGACACCGGCCGCAACTACTTCGTGAAATCTCCAGTCTTCCCGTGGCAAAAATTCCCCGGAGTCGACACCGTTCTCGGCCCCGAAATGCGCTCCACCGGCGAGGTCATGGGCGTAGCCGACAATTTCGGCGAAGCCTTCGCCAAAGCCCAAATCGCCGCCGGCCAAAAGTTACCCACTCAAGGAACCGTTTTCATCAGCGTCACCGACCACGACAAGCCGGGAGTCGTCGAAGTCGCTCGTCGCTTTGTCGATATGGGTTTCAAACTGGTGGCCACGCACGGCACAGCCGACCGCCTCGAAGAAGCCGGCCTCGCCGTCGATCGTGTCTACAAAGTAAAAGAAGGCCGTCCCAACGCCGTCGACCTCATTAAAGCAGAACGTATTCACTTAATTGTCAATACGCCCCATGGACCCGACCCCTACTTCGACGAGAAAGCCATTCGACGCGCCGCCGTAACCGCCCGCATTCCGACCATTACGACCCTAAGCGCGGCGCGCGCCGCCGCCGAAGGCATCGCCGCCCTCCAGCGCGGAGAAGTGAGGGTGCAAGCTTTGCAATCTCTGCATGCGGAACGCAGGGTGAGCCAAGTGTGAATGCGCCTCAAAGAAGGACCCTATGAGCGAACTCTATTCTCGCCAGCTCTATACAATGGACGAGGCCGATTTCCGGGTCTATCGCCGCAACAAGCGCGAAGTCATCCCCTTAATCTGCCGCCCCACAAAATAAGAGCAAGAAGCAAATCGAAGAACACTGCTCGATTCTCCTGCCGTCCCCAACTGTGACCTCAATCACCGTTCCGCGCGCGCCTTAAGGGAATAATGAACTGAGAGGCAGGAGGCATCATGATCGAAGTCCAAGTTGACCACCTCGGTTCCGTTCAATTCGAAATCAGGGCCCGCCAGCACGTCATCGTCAGCGATCAGCCATCCGAGAATTTTGGCCACGATGAGGGGATGACCCCGCCCGAACTCCTGCTAGCCTCGCTCGGGTCCTGCGCCGCCTTCTACGCCGCCGCCTACTTGCGCAAGTACAAGCTGGCTACCGAAGGCACCAAAGTCCGCGTCATTGCCGACAAGCGCAAAGACGACCGGGGCGTCCGCATCGACGACTTCAAGATCACCATCGAAGTCCCCATTGCCCTCGACGCCAAACATCTCGATGGCGTCAACCGCGAAGTCCATCGCTGCCTCATCCACAACACTCTTCTTTACCCGCCCAAGATCGAAATCGAAATTCACGCGCCAAGACCGGTTGAGGAACCTGTTAATCTGGAGAGGTGAGCGAATAGCTAGGAGCTAATATCCAGGAGTTGCCCTCATGCTTTTTTCCGGAATCTTCCCGCCCATCACCACCCCGTTCTATCCCGATGGAGCCGTTTACTACAAGAAGATCGAGTCCAATGTCGAGCGCTACTCCCGCACACCTGTGGCCGGAATCGTCGTACAAGGCTCCACGGGCGAAGCCATCCTCCTCTCTGACCAGGAGCGACGCGACATGCTCAAAGTCGCCATCGCCGCGGCCGCGCCTCACAAAGTCATGATCGCCGGCACGGGCATCGAGTCCGCCATCGAGACCCTCCGCCTCACCGAGTACGCCGCCGACCTCGGCTACGATGCCGCCATGGTTCGCACTCCGCACTATTACAAAAATCAAATGCACCCCGCGAATCTGCTCGCTTTCTATCGCACCGTGGCCGACCAGTCGGCGCTCCCCATCGTCATCTACAACTTCCCGCAGGCCACCGGATACGACATTCCCGCCGAGCTCGTGATCGAGTTAGCCAATCATCCAAACATCGCGGCTATCAAGGAATCTAGCGGCAATCTCGACAAAGTGAAGAAGATGGTCGAAGGCACGCGCCACGTCAAGCGTCAAGCCACAGTGACCGAGACCTTCGCAGCCGTAACTCCCCGTATGATCAAAGCTGCGGAATCCGACGCGAGAAAGAACCAGGAAGAAGAGAGCAGGGAATTAATAACCGTACAAGCCCTCGCCGGATCGGGCGGCACGGATACTCCTGTCCGCGCAGTCAGCGGTACAAAACCATCCTCCTCTGCGATCTCGACCATCGGCTCCCTCAAAACCCGCCAGAAAGAAGTAGGCTTCCAGGTCATGGTCGGAGCCGCCCACCAGCTCGAACCCTCCCTCGCGCTCGGAGCCGTCGGCGCCATCCTCGCCTTCGCCTGCCCCGCTCCTACCGCCTGCTACGAAATCTACGCTGCACTCAAAGAAGAGGACCTCCCGCTCGCCCGCGAGAAACAGGACCGCATCAAGCCAGCCGTCCAAAAAGTCGTCGGCGAACTCGGCGTCCCCGGAATCAAGTACGCCATGGACCTCAACGGGTACTACGGGGGGCCAGCCCGGTTGCCATTCCTCCCGCTGACCGGCGATCAAAAGAAGATGATCGAAGAAGCAATGTCTAACCTCCGCAACTAAGTCGAACACCCCTAAGAGAGCGGCGCCGTCATCCTGAAGAAAAAGTCCTGCGCGACGCGGAGGACTTTCGATGAAGGACCTATGCATTCCAGCGCCGCCACGTCCGCTCGCCCAATCCACAACTCTTTTACTTTGGTGTCTTCTGGGTGGAAACGCGGCTGCCTCAGTTTTTTCCGTATTGGTGTTCTTCGTGGTTCAGGCTTTTTGCCTGAGCACCCACGGACCTGCCGCCGCTGGTGACGACATGTTTGCGTCACGTCATCTTGTGACATATCTCACATTGCGTTATGATTAGAACGAACGTTCGAACCATGCCCGCGCGTCCAAGCCATCACGACCCCGATTCGCGTTTCGATCGCCGCCTAAGCGAAATCCTGGTCCACGCCACCGAAGTCTTCTGCGATAAGGGCTACGAAGGCGCCTCCATGCGCGACCTTTCCCGCGCCAGCGGCATGTCCCTGGCCGGTCTCTATCACTACTTTGGTTCCAAGGAACGCCTCCTCTACCTAATCCAGAAACATACCTTCTCCACCATCGTCGAGGAACTAAAGCGCCGCCTGGAAACCGCCACCGAACCTGCCGAGCGCATCCGCATCTTCGTCCAGAACCATCTCGAGTACTTCGTGTCCAATCAAAGCGGCCTCAAGGTCCTCGCCCACGAAGACGACGCGCTGAAGAATGGCTTCAATCACGAGGTCGCCGCCATCAAGCGCGAATATTACAAGATCTGCTTGAGGCTTATGGACGACCTGAAGCGCCAGCGCAAACTCAATTTCAACCCGCGGACAGCAGTTATGAGCCTCTTCGGCATGATCAACTGGATCTACACCTGGTACAACCCGCGCCACGATGGCACGGCCAAAGACCTCGCACAGCAGATGAGCGAGATCATTCTTTCCGGTGTGGGCTGTCCAATCCAACGCGGGACATTGCCATCGGTCCGCCCGCAGAACAAAACGCTCAAACACCTGTCATCCCGAGCCGTCCGAAGGGGAAGCCGAGGACGAACGAGGGATCTGCAGTTCGCCAATCCCGTCACGAGCCGAGTACGAAGAAAGCTTTGAAAGGGGCCGGCCTTAGGCGCGCCGCAGCCGATCGATTTTAATTTCAAGCCGGCTTCAGCCGGGAAAGCCTTTGGATAAACGAAGAAGAGGAGCAACTATGGCAACCACCTTGCAATCCGCTACCGCCGACGCCACCAGGCAACTCATCAACTACCGCACCGATCAAGGTGTAGCCGTCATCGAGATGAATGACCCGCCCGCCAATACCTACACCTATGAGATGAACCGTCAGCTCGACGACGCTATCCTGAAGGCGCGCATGGCCAATGACGTTTACGTAATTGTCCTAACCGGCGCCGGCGACAAGTTTTTCTCGGCTGGCGCCAACATCAAGATGCTCGCCAGTGTCGATCCCACCTTCAAGTACTACTTTTGCCTGCACGCCAATGAAATGCTGCTGCGCCTGGAGCACACGCCAAAACTGGTCATCGCGGCCATTAACGGCCACTGCGTGGGCGGAGGCCTGGAGATCGCCATGGCTGCCGACATTCGCATAGCAAGGAAAGATGCGGGCAAAATCGGCCTGCCCGAAGTGAACCTCGGCGTTCTCCCCGGCACCGGTGGCACGCAGCGCCTCTCGCGCATGGTCGGAAAGAGCAAGGCCATCGAGTTGATGGTCACGGGCAACACCTTCTCATTCGAAGAAGCGAAAGATCTCGGCATCGTCAACGACATCTTCGAGCGCGAAGGCTTCATGGAAAACATCATGGAATACGCCCGCCAGTTCACGCCTCCGAACAAAGCAGCCAAGGCCGTAGGCCGCATCAAGCGCGCCGTTCAGACAGGCTGGGAGATTCCAATGGAATCCGCGTTGGCAGTCGAACGCGAAAATCAGCAGATTCTTTTCCAGAGTGAAGACGCAAAAGAAGGCCTGGCCGCGTATGTAGAAAAAAGGCCTGCGGAGTTCAAAGCGAAGTAGGGGATAGAATCGTACCCACGATTGGAGGTTTGGGGTGGCGGGCACAGCCTTTCTGCCATGGGAAAAATGGGCGACGCGCTTTGCTCACTGGTTGGCTGTCGTAATAACTCGGACGACTACTCAGTTCTATAGGCGCTGGTATCTAAGCCGCAGCGGAGGCTGGCCTGAAACGGTCGGAACGATTGAGAGAGTCAACTCGGACATTTCGCTACCGCGGGATGAAATCGAGTACTCCTATTC
>CAWJFC010000032.1:0-17525 GCA_963841945.1 uncultured Acidobacteriaceae bacterium | reverse complement strand
GACAAAGCGACGCGCAACGGGGCGCGATCCTGCCCTTTACCACGATTTGAAACTTACAGCAGGCCAGAACTGCGTAGACGGTTTACCGGGTCAGTCGTCACCGCTTGACGTTTAAAAACCCAGCGTGCCACTGCAATGCCTAATGCCGCATAGCACAAATGCCAGATCTTCATAGTTTGCCCCCCACGCCGGAACCGAGATCGGGGAGCAACTAAGCCCGTTCCGTCGTATGCGCTCAACTTACCGCGGGCCCGTCCCAAGGTCCAGCCCACGAACGTGCCATAACACTGCCCAAACGGTCACCTCACGCGTAACCCGCGTGTGATAACCAAAGGAACTAGCGTCAACGCTGCTCCAATCGCAGGCGAAATGTACTGTTCACTTTCAAGTCGAGGACGAATCGCAATCCATGTGCGCGAATGTAGGATGCGAGACCGATCAGAAAGGCTGCTGTAGAACACCACAGACAGCAGCTAAATCGGCTCCGGTTGCTCGAAGCTCGAAGCTCAAGGCTCGTAGCTAGCGGCTCGTAGCTAAGAAATCCAGCCCCCGCCGACCACGGTATCTCCCTCATAGAAAACCGCCGCCTGCCCGGGCGTCACCGCCCGCTGCGGCTCATCGAAGGTGACCAGAACCTCATCCGGCCCCGCGCTCTCCAGCACCGCCGGAGCCGGCGCATGCCTATGTCGAATCTTCACGGCGACGCGCATGGGCTCCTCGATCTCGGAGGTAGAAATCAAATTTACCCGCCGAGCCCGCAGAGTCCGCGTGTAAAGCTCCTCGTCCGGCCCCACCACCACCTGCCGCGTCTCATTATTGATCTGGATCACATACAGAGGAGATCCGGTCGCCACGCCCAGTCCCTTGCGCTGGCCCACAGTAAAGTTATGCACGCCCGTGTGCTCGCCGATAACCGAGCCGCCGGTCGTCACCATCTCTCCGCCCACATCCAGCCGCGCCTCAGCGCCCTGCTCCGCCAGGTAAGCATCCAGAAACTTCTTATAATCTCCGCCCGGAACAAAACAAATCTCCTGTGAGTCCGGCTTCTCCGCAATCACAAGATTGTACGTACGAGCCAGCTCCCGCACCTCCGGCTTGGTCATCCCGCCGAGCGGGAACATAGTCCGCGAAAGCTGCTCCTGTGTAAGGCCAAACAAAAAGTAAGTCTGGTCTTTCGATCGATCGACCGGTCTCTTCAGTAGCCACCGCCCGCCAGCCTCATCAAATGCGACCTGCGCATAGTGCCCGGTAGCAATCCGCTCCGCGCCAATCTGCCGCGCCACAATGAGTAGCTGATCAAACTTCAAGTGATTGTTGCAAAGGCTGCAAGGAATCGGCGTGCGCCCCGCCAGATACTCCTCCACAAATGGACGCACCACCTCGCGCTCAAACCGCTCTTCGTGATTCACGACGTAATAAGGAATCCCAATCGTCTCCGCCACCCGCCGAGCATCGTAAACATCATCCAGAGAGCAGCACCGTCCCGTCACCGACTCGGGCATCCCCTCATGCCCAGCCAGCCGCCGCTGATTCCAAAGCTGCATGGTCAGCCCAATAACAGAGTGGCCCTCCGCGCGCAGCATGGCTGCTACGGTCGAGGAATCCACTCCTCCCGACATAGCGACGGCGATGGTTTCAGCAGTCAATCTCTTTCTCTCCACCTTCCAGCTTTTTGGCTCCTAGCTTCTAGCTCTCAGCCTCCAGCGATCCAAATCAACCATGTCATCCTGAGCGTAGCCCGGTGAGCGAAGCGAGCCGAGCGGAGTCGAAGGACCCCTACCCGTTCCACTGCTGTCCCAAGCACTTTCCAACGCACTCAGCCCTTAGGTCCCGAGCTCGAAGCTCGCAGCTCGTAGCTCGAAGCTCCCCTCCACACCGGCGACAACTCCCGCAACCGCCCCACCATCTCCGGCACCACGCGCGACGCGAACTCCACATCCTCCGCCGAATTCATCTTCCCTAGACTGAACCGAATGCTCCCCCGAGCCCGCTCCGCGCCCATCCCCATAGCCATCAGAACATGCGAAGGTTCGACCGCCCCCGAAGAGCAAGCCGCCCCGGTAGAAACCGCCAGCCCTTTCAAATCCAGAGCAATCACCAAAGCCTCGCCATCGATCCCGTCGAAATAAATATTCGAAGTATTGGGAACTCGTGAAGGGAACGAATATCCGTCGGAATTTTCACCCGAATCAGTCTTCTCACGAGAACCCGCGTTCTCACCTGAACCCAGAGGGTGCCCCATCCTTCGCGTACCTTGCGAAGGGTGGGTGCCGGCACCATTCACCCCGCAAGCCTCAATCGCCAACAATCCAGACTCCAGGCGATCCCGCATCTCCGCCATCTTCAAATCATCCCCGCGCGCAAAGCCAGCCAGCGCCGCTTCCGCCGCTGCCCCCAGCCCAACAATCCCCGGAACATTCTCCGTCCCAGCCCGCCGCGACCGCTCATGCCGCCCACCATACATCTGCGCCGCGATCTCTGTTCCCTTCCGCACATAAAGCGCGCCCACCCCCTGCGGCCCATGCAACTTGTGAGCAGAGATCGTCAGCAGATCGCATCCAATTTCCTCAACATTCACCGGGATCTTCCCCGCCGCCTGCACCGCGTCAGTATGAAAATAAACGCCAGCCTCGCGAGCGATCGCGCCAATTTCCGCGACCGGCTGCACCATCCCGGTCTCGTTATTCGCCATCATGATCGAGATCAATCTGGTTGAAGGCCGCAAAGCCCGCCGCACATCCTCCGGATCAACCAGTCCGCGCTCATCGACCGGAACATAAGTCACGTCACATCCCGCAGACTCCAAATGCCGGCAAGCATTCAAAACCGCGTGATGCTCAACGGTCGAGGTAATGATGTGGTCTGCCCCGACAGATTCGCGCTGACCGCTGACCGGTGACCGGTGACCGTCCTTCCCCACCACCCTGACCGCGGACCGCTGACCGATTCCCCCCAGCACCCCAAACACCGCGAGGTTATCCGCCTCAGTCCCCCCCGAAGTAAAAACAATCTCCGAAGCCCGCGCCCCAATCAGCGCAGCCACGCTCTCCCGAGCCCGTTCCACGGCCGCCCGCGTCTGCTGCCCATGCGAATGAATGGACGAGGCATTCCCAAAGCGCTCCCCAAAATAAGGGCGCATCGCCTCCAGCACCTCCGGCAGCACCGGAGTCGTCGCATTGTTGTCCAGATAAACCCGCGCCATCGTCGTGTTATTCATTGTACTTGCCGGCGGAGCCCCGGTCACAGGTCACCGGTGACCGGTCGGCATTGACCTCTCATCGTAATCGAGGCCCGTGACCTGTGACCGATGACCAGTGACCGGTCACCGAATCTCCTCCATCTCGAGATCATCTAAACTGGCCACATGGATTACACCAATCTCGGCAGGACCGGCCTCAAAGTATCCCGTATCTGTCTCGGCTGCATGACCTATGGCGCGCCCGCGGGCGTGAACCCTAAACCCGGCAGCCACGCCTGGGCGCTCAACGAACAGGAGAGTCAACCGTTCCTGCGCCAGGCACTCGACCTGGGCATCAACTTCTTCGACACCGCCAACGTCTACTCCGCGGGCGCCAGCGAAGAGGTAGTCGGCAAGTTTCTAAAAGCGAACGTCCGCCGCGAGTCCGTCGTCATCGCCACCAAGGTCCATAGCGTCATGCGCGACGAGCCTAACGGTCGCGGCCTCTCTCGCAAAGAAATTATCTTCGAACTGGACCAGAGCCTGCGCCGCCTCCAGACCGATTACGTCGACCTCTATCAGACTCACCGTTGGGACTACGAAACTCCCATCGATGAAACTCTCGAAGCCCTTCACGACGTGGTCAAGGCCGGAAAAGTCCGTTACATCGGCGCGTCGTCAATGTATTCCTGGCAGTTCGCCAAGTCGCTCTATCTCGCCGACCTCCGCGGATGGTCGCGCTTCGTCTCCATGCAAAATCACTACAACCTTCTCTATCGTGAAGAGGAGCGCGAGATGATGGGCCTCTGCGTCTCGGAGGGCATCGGCGTAATTCCTTGGAGCCCTCTGGCTCGCGGCCGCCTGGCGCGGCCTTGGCAATCCGAGCACACCAAGCGTTTCGATACCGACAAATTCGGCCCAGTCCTCTACGCGCAAACCCAGGAAGCGGATCGCAAAGTAATCGAGCGCTTGGGAGAAGTTGCCGCAAAAAGAGGATCGGCGATGGCCAGCGTCGCCCTGGCATGGCTCTTAGCCAAGCCCGCAATCACCGCGCCCATCGTTGGCGCAACCAAGCCCAATCACCTGAACGACGCGGTAGCGGCGCTTTCGATCCACTTGAATCAGGAAGAAATCAAAGCGTTGGAGGAGCCCTACATCCCGCATCCGGTGGCCGGTTTCAACTAAACCACAAAGGCGGTGACCGGTCACCGGTGACCGCCGAAACCCGTGCCTCTACCGCCCCTCCACCCCAACATACTTCTGCGGATACTCCGGCCCAATATATTCCGCCCGTGGCCGAATCAGCCGGTTGTCATCGAGTTGCTCGATCACATGGGCCGTCCACCCGCTCACCCGCGACATCGCAAAAATCGGCGTGAACAAATCCACCGCAATCCCCAGCGTGTGATATGTCGAAGCCGAATAAAAATCCACGTTCGCGTTCAGCTTCTTCTCGACCCTGATGTACTGCTCGATCTTGTTCGAGTACTGGTACCACTTCCCGTTCCCGCTCGAATTCCCCAGATCGTGCGACATCGTCCGCAAATGCGTCGCCCGCGGATCCTCCGTGTGATAAACCCGATGCCCAAACCCCGGCACTTTCTTCTTCTGCCCCAGCAAGCCTTTTACATACTCGACCGGGTCCGCGCCCGATGAATCGATCTCCATCAATATCTTGAACACTGCCTCGTTCGCCCCGCCATGCAGCGGCCCCTTCAGCGCGCCAATCGCCGCCGTGATCGCCGAATGCATATCCGACAACGTCGCCGCCACCACCCGCGCCGCAAAAGTCGACGCATTCAGCTCATGGTCTGCATGCAGAATCAGAGCAATATCCAGCGCCCGCTCCGCCGTCGCCGATGGCGCCACCCCATTCAGCATCAGCAAAAAATTCGCCGCATGAGAGAGCGACCGGTCGGGCTCGACCAGCGGCCTGCCATTCCGAATGCGGTCGTAATTCGCCACCAGCATCGAAATCTGCGAGGTCAGCCGGATCGCCTTATTGAGATTCGCATCGTGATCGTTCTTCGTGTTCTCGGGATCGTAATACGAGAGCGTCGAAACCAGCGTCCGCAGCACATCCATCGCCGGCACATGCTTCGGCACCAGTTGCAATCGGTACACGATCGACGCATCCAGCTTCCGCTCTTCCGCCATGCGCCACTTCAACTGCCGCAGTTCATCCGCGTTCGGCAGCCGCCCAAACCACAGCAGATAGCAAACCTCCTCAAACGTCGAATGGTCTGCCAGTTCATGAATGTCGTACCCGCGATACGCCAGCACCCCGGCATCGCCATCGATGTAGCAAATCCCCGAAGTCGTTGCGACGACTCCCTCCAACCCCTTTGGCGCGTGAACCCCAACCGTAGACATAATTCCTCTTTCAGATCACTGTGATGCCGATTACTGTCCTGCTGATTACTGTCATGCCCATCACTGTCATGCCGAGCCAGACCACTCGCATTCCCATCCGCATCACTCTCATGACGGCCCAGATCACTTCCACGAGTCCCAGCTCGTTGTCATGCTGAGCGCAGCCGAACGATTCGCGAAGCGGTCGTTCCGCGAAGCCGAAGCACCCCTACTCCCTCAACAAATGCAGGTTGCGTCCGCCCGCCCAACTCTCTTTTATATCGTAAACGCCGCCGCCCGCGCACCTGCACCCCGCGCCCGATGCCATGTTCGCCTCTCCAATCGCATCGGCGTCTATGGCATAATATGCGCAAATTCCTCCCCAAATCTGATTCCGCAGCAAGAGCAAAGCATCCGGCCGGTGGTAGTAGGTTCTTTCGTAGGGGCGTCTTTTTAGTAGTAGCACCCTTTCAAATCCGTGCGTGCAGCATCCCATCAGTCAAAGCCCAGCCACGAATGCTCACACCCTGGGGTTTGCTCGAACCTCATAGCTCGAAGCTAAGTTGGCCAAATCTCCGCCGCCGTCCCCCAAAATATCCTCTCCCGCATCGCCTCAGAGATCGGCAGCGCCTTAAACTCCGCCACGTTCGCCGCAATATCCGGCACGCCCGGCCCCGGCCAATCCGTTCCAAACAAGGTCTTGTGTGCGATCTCCGACAGCCGGGGAAACCACTCCAGCAGCCTCTTCGGAGGAATCCCGCTCACATCCAGAAAAACATTCTTATGCCGCCGAATCAAAAAGAACGCCGTCTCCATCCACAACGGCCGCCCGCCATGCGCCAGCAGAATCTTCAGCTTCGGAAAATCCACCGCCACATCGTCCACATAAATCGGATCGCCAAACTTATTCCGTGCCCCCGGAAACACCGACGTCCCGGTATGAATCATCACCGGAATCCCATTCGCCTCCGCCGCGCGGTAAATGATCTCCAGCTCTTTCACGCCATGCACGTAATCGTTCGGATAAAGCAGCTGATGCGGCGGATGAATCTTGATCATCCGAATCCCCAGCCGCAAAATATGCTCCACATCCGCCAGAATATTTTTCGTATGCCGCGGATGCACCGACCCGCAAGCAATCAGCCGCCGCGGATCGGCCTTCACATACTCCGCCACAAACTGATTCACCTCCGGCCCAAATCCCATCACCTCGGGCGCAACATAATTAATCAGCGCCGCCCGCTCCACCCCACACCGGTCGAGATATTCCAGAAACTTCCGCGGCGACCGCGAATACGATTCAATCTCCTCAAAATTAGCCCGCTTAGCCTTCATCAAAGCCAAAGCCGCAGGCGCAAACAACTCGTAAGGCTCGATATGAATGTGGCAATCAGTGATCAAAGGCAGTCCTCAGCTGTTCGCGGATCGCTGTTCGCGGATCGCTGTTAGCCGTTCGCTGTCAGCCGTTCGCTGTCAGCCATTCGCAGTTAGCTGTCAGCGGCTAGCTGTACGCGGCTATCCGTCAGCGCTCCAACAATCTATCAGGAATGATCAAAGAATAATGATCAGAGAATAAGGAGGGTGTCATCCTGAGCGAAGCAGAAAGTTCGCGAAGCGGACTTTCCGCGTAGTCGAAGGACCCCTACCCGCAAACACGTGAAAACGCACCAAGCAGTTCTCTGATCGACGACCAGGATCTTCAACCCCTGGCTTTTCAGGCTTAGAATGCAGGCATGCGCTGGATACTGGTATTTCTCGGGAGTGTCGCCACTGGCGTGTTGACGATCATGCTGTCATTAGCCCTGCTGCTCGTGTCACTTTACGTATATGGCAAGCGCGCTCCCGGAACTCCCTCGAATGCGTCAGTGGGTTGGGATCCCGTCGTACTGTTTGGTCAATATTGGAAATTGGGAGTAATCGGCATTCCACTTCTCATCTTTGGGCTAGGCTGCGGCATGGGATTCTGGTTTCTCACTAAGCGGTCGCACGTCTAGTCACCAATACTTATCGTAATATTGAGGCTCGCCAAGGCACGACCATGACGTTCTTACTGACGTTTCTTCTCGGCTGCGTAGATGGCCTGCGGTCTCTGACTCCTCCCGCATTGGTGTGCTGGGCCGCGCATTTTGGCTGGTTACATTTCGCCGGAACCAGGCTCGCATTCATCAACGATCGCTCCACACTCATCGTGTTCACGTTGCTGGCGCTCGCAGAACTGATCGCCGACAAACTGCCGAGCACGCCAGCCCGCACGGCCCCTCTCGGCCTAACCGCTCGAATTGTTTTTGGAGGGGCTTGTGGTCTGGCGCTCGCCACCAGCGCAGGAACCAGCCTCTATTTATCAGTCCTACTCGCCGCCATCGGCGCAATCGTCGGAGCCTTTGCCGGCTATCACGCCCGCCGTTTCATAGTCTCCAAACTTCGTCTGCCCGACATCGCCGTAGCAGTTGTCGAAGACCTGGTCGCGATCGCAGGCGGATTGCTCATCCTCTACTGCGCGCGACAAATGAGTCCTGCAATTTACTCCGCTGCTCAGCCGACTATAATCTCAGTCGAGTTCGCGCTCACGCCCCAGCAACCACAACCATACTCCACCGAGACTCGACGGTGCCATAACATGCTCTGGCATTATCTAATCGAAGTTCCCTGGATCGTCTTCGTCGCCTACTGGGCCACCGGCGCCCTCAAAACGCGCCGGACCGTCAGCCAGGAATCTTTTCTCTCCCGCTACGGCATCCTCCTCCTCGAGATTCTCGGCTTCGTTCTGCTCTTCAGCGACGCGGCGGGCATCGGCGTTCTTCATCATCACGTCGTCCCTTCCACCGACGCCCTCGCCGTCGCGGGCGTAGTCCTTACCTGGATCGGCATCGCCATCGCTCTCTGGGCCCGCTGGCACCTCGGACAATATTGGAGCGCCCGCATCACTCTCAAAGAAGACCACCAAATTATCCGCACCGGTCCCTACGCCTATTTCCGGCATCCCATTTATTCCGGACTCGATCTAGCCGCGCTCGGCGGAACGTTGGCCATCGATCGCTGGCGCTGCGTCTTAGGCGTCGCCCTCATCATCCTCGGCTATTGGATCAAAGCAAGAAAAGAAGAATCCATGCTGACCGCGCAGTTCGGCCAGGCCTACGAAGAGCATCGCCGCCACACCGGCTTCCTGATCCCAAGATTCTGGTAGCAGCCCTCGCCACCGGACTCGCGAAGCTGCCGCAACATCCGCACTAAACCAGAAGCTCCGCCAATCCGATATTAGTCTTTACTATTAACGCCGACGAAACAACAGGGAGCATCTAAAGCAAGCTCATAGCTCATAGCTCATAGCTCATAGCTCGAAGCCCCAGCGCCACAACCGCCCGCAGCTCTTCAGTACAGCGACACCTTCGGATCCACCGTCCGTGCCCAGCCATCCACCCCGCCGCGCATCGACTGCGCCTTCTCAAATCCCTGCTGCCGCAGCCAGTTCGTGACGGTAAGCGACCGCACGCCATGATGGCAAACCACCACAATATGCGCCTCTGGATCCAGCTCCTGATGCGCCCGCGCCGGCACATCCCCCATCGGAATATTCTTCGCGCCCTCAATCCGCGCCGTCTCAAACTCCCACGGCTCGCGCACATCCAGCAAAAAGAATTCCGTCCCAGCCTTCTGCAAACTCTTCACCTGCCCCGCCGATATCTCAAAGTCCATAAGTCAATCTCCAAGCTTCGCCCATACGGTCGCCCCACGTCATCCCATGCGTGTAATCAGTGGTGTCATCCTGAGCGGAGCCCGTGAGCGAAGCGAGCCGCGCACGGTCGAAGGACCCCTATCCCCTTTTCTGAAGTCGAAGTCTCTTCTGAGGTCGAATTCTCGGCGCCGCCACCCGCATCCGCAAGACCCGTCATTATACTGAACCAGCCAACGCTCTCCGGTGTCTAAAACCATCAGGGACAAAAATCATGCGTATAAAAGCCTGAGCCTGCCCGCATCCAACCCATCAGGCTCAGCACTGTATGTCACATACTTGGTGAAACTAACATGCGATCAAGCTTCGTCTCGCGACCGGCTTTCGTCATTCTGCTTCTCGTCCTGCTAACTGCGGGCATCTCTGCGCAAACCGCTCCCGCAACCACGCCCGCGCCGCCCGATCTCCGCGTAGAACTTCGCTCCGCCACCGGCTCCAACATCTTTCGCATCGGAGAAGAAATTCCCCTCGAAATCCTGATCTCAACCACCACCCCCAACCGCTACCTCGAGCCCTGCGCGCTCTTTCGGGAGGCCAATTTCGGATTTCCTCAATGTCCCTTCTTCAACCGCTGGACCTTTTCGCTCTCACCCGCAGACGGCTGGGCCGACTACACCAAAATCTTTTCCGGACCCAGGACCTTCAGCGGACCATCCTTTACCGTGCCTCGCACCGACCTCAGCGGCGGCCAGCAGACCTTCCCCTATCGACTCACCGATCGCTTTCGCTTCGATAAGCCCGGTCACTATCACCTCAGCCTCGAATTAACAATCGGCTTGGACGATGACACCACCCAGCCCGGTGCCGGCGAGCACGTCGCCCCGCACTCCGTCACTCTCATGCGCGAACTCGATCTCGAAATCATCCCCGCCGACCAAGCCTGGCAGAAGCAGATCGTTCGCGACGGCCGGCAAGCCTATTTCCAGCCTCAGCCCCCGGTCACGAATCCTTCATCTGCTGATCTCGAGCACTACTACAAAGCAACCGGCGCCCTCTGCATCCTCGGCACGCCAGAAGCTGCCGCCGTCCTCGCGGACGCCCTCGCCCAGAATCACCAGGACGCCCGCACCTGCCTCGAACGCACTCGCGACATCCCCGCCGCCATCGCCGAACTCCAGCGCCGCCTCGTGGATCCCTCCGTCGCCGTCAACGTCACTTTTTTTCAAACGCTCGTCCTCTTGCAGAATTTCGTGGCCGCGCAAAAAGCCCAGCTTCCGCTGCTCTCGCAGACGTTCATCGACGCCGACCGCGACGCCCTCTTCGCCAGCTTGCCTAAAAAGCAGCCCGACGCGCAGATCGCCTCCCTCGCCACCATCCTCAGTTCTCCTCTCCGCGCTTCCGGGGACGGCATGGATCTCGCTTATGATCTTCCTTTCACCGATCCCGTCATCGCCGCCGCCGCCGCCAACTTTGACCGGCTCCCGCTCGATCTCCAGCGCCAACTCTTGACGGAGGCCTGGCCGCGCATTCACTCTCCGCTCATGCTTCCCGTCGTGCGCCGTCTTGCAGAAGCCGGCAGCGGTCCCGCCCTACTGCGCTGGCAGGAACTTGATCCCGCCGCAGCCAACAATTTCATCGCCCTCGAGATCGCCCGTCCCCAGCCGCGTTTCTCTTCTTTCTACCTGCGCCTTCCCGATCGCTCGCTTCCCGCACAGGACCAGCAACTCGCCGCCAACTTCATCGCCGCTTCCGCCCAGAGCAACGACCAACTCGTGCATGCCGCCACCTTGCTTCACCGCTATGCCACGCGCGCCGTCCTGCCCGCCGTTCTTCCCGTCATCGACGACAAATTTCTCGGCTGGTCCTGCTCCATCCAGTTGCCTCTCATGGCCTACGTCGTCAAGGTCGCGCCCGATGAAGCCGCGCCGCGCATTGCCAAGCTCCTCGCCAGCCCTCACAGAAATCAGCAGTGCACCAGCCGCACCCTCACCACTCTCGGGGCACTCGAGTCCGGCGCGGCACTCGACAAGATCGCCCTCGCGGAAATCGAAGCCGCAACTCCCAACGCGCCCGACGCCGCCCACTATCTCGAGCAATACGGCGGATCAAGCGTCAACTATGTTTCCGCCGATCGCACTTCACCCCTCAAGCAAAAAATCTGGGAGCAGCTCAAGCTAGCGCACGATCGCTGGGTTTCGATCGGCGGCGAAAAGCGCATGCAGGCCAACGTCTGGCACGCCCGAAGATGGCGCGCTCCGCGAACTCTGGGGCGCCCTCACCGACGCCTACGAAAAGGCTCAAGCCTGGGTCCTCACCCCCGAAGACGAAGCCCGCCTCACCGCGCTTCTCGGCAATGAAACCATCGCCGGCCTCAAGTGTGTCTTCCACTGCAATGGCACGCTCGGCGTCGGCCCCAGCCCCGGCGAATTCTCCATTTACAGCAGTCACAATGCAGACTGGCGCCAGGTCCAGGATGCCCGCGAATCCATGGAATACCTCGACTCGCCCGAGCGTCTCCGATACAACATCAACCAGTACAGCTGTCCCAGTATGAATTCGCTGAAACAGAAGATGGTTCAGTTTCCGCCGGGCTCGACATTTGCTTTTGCTTATAACTTCAGCCGCGAGGATCGCGCCGAGATCGTGGAGATCGCGAACTTCCTGTGGCAGCACGGCTACAAAACGAAGAACATCGCCAACTGGCCATTCCTCCCCCACGATCCGCAAAATTGAGCCGCGGAAAATCAGGGCGTGGAAAGGTAGCGTAAGAGGAAAGCTGTAAGACGAAAGTCGCCAGAGAAAAGCTAAGCTAAACCGGCCGCCGTCGGCCGCACTCCGACCAGTTTGCCGGCGCGCCTAATCCGGTGACCGGTCACCGCTGACCCCTTACCGGTGACCGATGACCTGTGGTCCTTCGGTGGCCGAACGCTTCTCCCTTCCCACCGTCGTCAAACTCAGCAGCCCAGCCACCGCCCAAAGTGCCCCAGTCACCACCCGCGTCATCCGCACATCCGCCGTCGGAGCCGTCTTCCACACCGTCAATCCAAATCCGATCAGAAAATTCAGCCACCAGCACGCCAAAGAACATCCGTTCGCGCCAGCAGCGCGTGTCGACGGTCAATGCGCTCAGCAGCACAATCCACACTACATACGTAGCCGCCGTCCACGCATCATGCGGCCACGAATAAGACGCGCGGGCCACATGGCTGAATGCCACCCACGTAAAATAAGCGCAGGCAATGAAGCCCGCCACTCCCCAAAGCGAAGTCCGGCACATCAGGTGCCCCGACCGGTAAGGGCTCGGCCCCTGATCAAGCGCCGCTCTAGCCTCAACGTCAGGCTTCAGATTGTCATCCGAATACGCTACAGATCACCTCGCGAGCGGGAATCGCGTATCCCGCATCTGCCGCAATATAACAGACCCGCGCCCCTCAGCGGCGATCCATTTACCCAGCCCGTACTGCCTCGCTCCATCCAACGGTCGGCGAGGGAAATCAGCTTTATCGCCGACAACACGGGCCCGCAGCTCGCGAGCTACTGGTGCCCCGCAATGTCGGGAATACTCAGCGTGGAAATTTCTTGCGTCGATAGCATCGATCGAAGATCCAGAACATCAGCGCGATTACCACAAACACCATCCAGCTGGCTTCCGGGCCCAGCAGGCCTCCGGTCAACCATTGCGCGCCCTGCCAGCGGATTTCAAGAAGGTGTCCCACCGCGTACTCGCCGCCATTTTGCCCCGACCATACGAAGAGGTTGGCTAAATCAAAGGCCGCGTGGAAGCCGATGGCGAAGGCCAGTGAGCCAGTGCGGCGCAGCGTAAGGCACACGAACAGGCCCAGCAACCCGGTCGAGACGAAATCTTCCCAGCGCTCGTGTGGCTTCAGGAAATAGTGCAGCGCACCGAACCCGATGGAAAGCAAAATGGACGCGGGCCAGAATCCGATACCCTCCGCCAGCGTGGCTAGAAGATATCCGCGGTATTGCAGCTCCTCCGAGAATCCGATGAGCAGACTGGCAATGATCCATAAGCCGCAAAAAAACCAGATCGCGCCGCCATGGAGGGCGAGCCCACGGATGCGATAGCCGCCGAAGGCCGCGATCAATCCCACCAGCAAAGATGTGGAGGCCGCGCCCCAGGCAAGTCCCACCCAGAAGTCGACTCCAAAGGCGTGGCGAACCGGAATGCCGTAATCCGGAAAGCGGCGGCGCTCCATGCGCGCCATGATCCAGGTTGCAATCAGTACCTGGATGAGCGCCTCCAATTCGTCGACGATCATCCCCACTGGATCAAGGAACGGCCGCTCCCTGCTGGGATGGAATATCTTTGGAATAATCCAGTCCGTCAGGAATCCGAGCCCCACAAAAATGCCGACAAAAATGAGCAGGCCAACCGGCGCGTAAGGCACCAGAGTTCGGGTTGAACAAGACTTTTCTCACACCGACCTTGGACGCGGAGTTCTTAGTGTAATCGGGATGCTACGACAGTCAGGAGGGATACACAAAAAAGGGCCAGCGCGAGTTGGGGAGAGAAGAAACGATGCGCTGGCCTCTATGTCACGATCTAAGGGCTATTACTGGTAAAGAGTGTCCCCTTTCGGCTGACCCGCGGTCTGTTCAATATTGCTCACTCTTGAAGAGACTGCGGCCGAGAACTATGCGGCGTCCGCTATCGATTCGCTTTACCGGACAAAATGGCGCTCTCACCTTGGCGTCCATGGCTTAAATGTAGGATCGTCCAGGCCCAGCGCCGACAGAGCTTCTTTCCTTGTCCGGAAAATCTGCAGCAGTTCGTGCGGAACATTCGAAGATAGCTGATACATCCTGGCTATTCCATAAATGTGGTCTTGCGGGGCGACAATACACCGTGGCACCGCCGGCAAGACGAATGCATCTTTCAGGGCCAGTTCCCAGACTACACTGCCCGGCAGATCGCTGCTCGTGACTAATGTCAAGTCGGTGATTGCGCATGAGATTCTGAAAGTTCTTAGCCGTTCCTTTACCTCGTCGTGATACCGAAGTATTTCTGCCCTATCCACATGGCCTTCCAGGATAACCAGCAGGACGCCTTGGGCAGCGTCATATTCAAAGTGATGAGCCACAGACTACATCTCCGTGCTACCACCATCCTAGTCCTTAACCGGTGTGGTTCAACTGATCAAAATTGATCAGTAACTCCGGCCCGGTTGGGACACTCTTATGCGTAAAACAAAGGGCATTCTATGATCCCACTCATGGCGAGACAGTTCGCACATAGAATACTGCTGGTTGATGACGATGCTGCGATTCGAGAAGTAATGACGATGTTGCTCACCGCCAGAGGGTTCGAGGTAGTCCCTGCCGCGAACGTGCCGGCAGCATTGGGGTGGATAGCCACACAAACCTTCGACATCCTCATCACTGACCTGCACATGCCCAACCCGGGCGATGGCTTTACCGTCATCAGTGCGATGCGGCACTCTCAGCCCCAGGCACTAACCATGCTGGTCAGTGGTTACCCTGACGTGCAGGGCGCCATGGCGGCGATCGTACTGGAAGTTGACGAAATCATTGTGAAGCCCTTCGATGTCGGAAGACTCGCTGAACTCGTCCGTGAAAAGACTCTCAATCGCAAGCCCGCCCCTCGTTCGCCTAAGGAGCGAGTAGGTATAGTTTTGCAAAGATGCGCCGCCAGCATCGTCGATATCTGGCTGGCACGCGCAAAACAAAACGCTCATCTAAGTCGCCTTGCGTTAACTGACGCCGAACGTGCCGGCCACCTCCCAAGGCTGATTGAAGATCTGGCTCTACGCCTCAGCCAGTCCAGCGCTTCCAGTCAGGACACCGACGCTATCCCTTCCCCTGCCGCCGCAGCCCATGGCGAACTACGGTTCGCGCAGGGCTACACACCCGCCATGCTCGTCCATGAATCGCGCCTCCTCCAGGTCGCCGTCTTCGGCACGCTCCAGAGCAACATGAACCATCTCGATTTCAGTTTGCTGCTACCCGACGTCATGGCGATCGCGGATGAGATCGATTCTCAGTTAACGCAGTCGATGGAAAGTTACATGAGGCTAATGCTGAGCGCCGCCGCGGCTTAGTACGTTGGTTTCAGTGTCGGTCGGCCACTAACACAATGCACTAACACTCTTCCTGAAGTTGCAGCCGTGCAGCGAACGTGGCTACGGCCGAGCTTCGTAACCATGTTGAAAGGCGTCTCCGTCGCAACGTAACCAAGGCACGAGCGCTCGTTGACCCTTCGGCAACTTGTAAACCGGACCAGCCAAGAGCGTGTCGTTTGCAGCGTCCGCTAAACGCTGTCGCACCCTGTTCATGGACGCCTGATGAACCTGAAGTAGAAAGCTGCGAACACCAGGACAACCCCAATATTCACCGTCAGCCGCTCCCAGAATCGGTTCCTGAAGAACACGAAATCGACACCGACGATGACGGCTGCCATCACTACCCCGTAAAGCACGCCAGCTAACTGTCTGCTCATTTCGAATTCCTCGCTTCGATTACAGCTTATGCTTAGGAACCCCCTCAACGACCGGAATTTCGACTCTGCGGCCACCATCCTTGCGCTCGCTCGATCGGCGGAAAGAGTCGCGTCGCGCTCGATTTTGGGTGGCGCAGCGCTTTTAGCGCTGCGATAACCGCCACCCCGTAAAGCAAGCCAGCCAACTGTCTGCCCATTTCAAATTCCTCGCTTAACTTTACACCATATGCTCAGGAACCCCTCACTGAGCGTTATAAGCGCGCTTTTGTTTCGCCTTTTTTCAGGGTCAATGCGTGAAATCGGTTTTTCAATTACTGGCGTTCCTCGCTCGCCCCACCCTATGATGGCGTATCCGATTGACGAAGCCACGAGGATGATTATGTCAAGAAGAGAACTAGTGGTGCTCGTAAGCCGTGCACTGGCTCTGCTTTTCATTAGCTCGGCCTTCATTGAAGCAACGTGCCTGCCCGAGCGCCTCTTTGCATTGTCCCATTATGTGAAACAAAACAGCGCCGTAGTGGGGCCTACTCTTTCAAGTAACTACTACTTGGTGTTGACCGTCTGTCTTGTTTTGCGAATAGTTGTCTACTCGTTGGCTGCAACTCTGTTTTGGAAGTGCGGACCACTCGTAGAACGGCTCCTCTCGATTCACTCAGAGCTGGTCAACGAGTGAAATCGCGATGTGACGTCAACTGAGAGCGTTGTGCGACAGGAGCCAATGGCAGTAATATCCTGTCAGACGTTAGGAATGCTCACTCGATGAAGTTGCTGATAGCCTCCATTGCGCTGTTCGCTGCGTCACTGCTCTCACTGGCATTTCTACCCGCCAACGTCGTCAAGGATGTTTATCTTCATGGGAACTTGTGGGTTCTCGATCTCCATTTAAGCCGAGTGATATTCGTCGTCCTGCTTGTGGCTGCAATCGCGGCTTTCTTGTTCGCTCGCTTTGAGTTAGTGCTCAGAGTCCGATAGCACAGTCGCCAACTGACGCCATCAGGCGATAACACAAGCGTGCGCTTTTGTTCCGCCTTTTTGAAGGTCGATGAGTGAAATCGGGATGTTACAACAGTTGACGCGCAGCGCCCTGGGATAAAGAACTAGCTCACGTGGCGGAAGGGATTCATTCTCAGGCGGATTGCTTCGGTTGATCCTTTGATACTGCAAGCGCGCCCCAAACCATGCCGATAAGCATGAGGAACGCAACGGTAAGGAGCACGGCTGGACGCATATAGACAATCCCAAGTTTATCTAGAACTCCGAGGGCGCCAAGCAGACCCGTCCAAAGTGCGACTGCAATCAGGGAATCGCGCGTAAATCTGTGAGATTGACGAAACTCGACGCCGCTGCTTACCAGTGCCAAAATGAACGCGAAGAAAAACTGTCCATGGATCAGTAGATAAGCAAAGAACAGCACATCCGTAATGCGTCTAAATATGGCAAGTGCAAGGACACTGACCGAGGGATAGGCAAACCTCGTCACCAAAGCGGAGACGGCGACTCCCAACATAACCACGGATAAGGTAAATGCGAGCTTTGACGCAGCTTCCAGCATCTAGTTCTAGCTCCGCGTACCGCTCACTATTGTTACCAGAAACTCGCCCGCGAAAAAAGCAAAGTCGTCACGATACTTGCTCTATCTTGTTCAAAGTTGACGAAATCAGATGGCGATTACACGTTTTGACCTGCCGTCCTAAAATCAGCTCCTCCACCAAGATTAAGAAGGCCCCAAAACGAGACCATTGCGGCGACTGCCGCCGCAACCCACGCGACGGCAGTCCGCGAAATGTCCCAACGTGAATCATGTGAGGAACTAATCCTTGCACGTGAGAACCGCGAGGAAAAAGCAA
>CAWJFC010000031.1:0-5632 GCA_963841945.1 uncultured Acidobacteriaceae bacterium | reverse complement strand
TTTTGTCGGCAGCGTCCAAGGCGGCAGTCACGGCGGCTAAATCGGCGTCGAGCGCGACTGGGGCATGCTGGAGCGATTTCGTGCGGATGGCGTGGCGTTCGTCGGGCCTTCCCTCGAACAGGTCGCCGCGGTGGAATTTGATGGTGAAGTCGGGATCTTTGAGCAGATGACCGGTCAGGATGAGCACTACGAATTGGTTGGGCTTGACGAAGCCGCTGGCGGTCAGCTTTTTCAGTCCCGCTAGCGTTACGGCGGAGGCTGGTTCGCAGCCGATGCCGTCGGCTCCGATTTCGGCTTTGGCCTCGGCAATTTCGACTTCGGTGACTTGCTCGACCTCGCCTCCGGTGGCGCGGAGGACCTTGAGCGCTTTTCTCCATGAGGCGGGATTGCCGATGCGGATCGCCGTGGCCATGGTGTCGGCGGTCATGGCCTCGAGTTTCGCTTCGTCGATCGGCTTATCGCCCAGTTCGCGCACGCAGCGGTAGAACGGATTTGCGCCTTCGGCCTGGATGACGGAGAGCTTGGGCAGGCGCGGGATCAGCTTGAGCTCGTGCATTTCCAAAAGCGCCTTGCCGATGGCCGAGCTGTTTCCCAGATTGCCGCCGGGGACGATGATGTGGTCGGGCGGCTGCCAATTGAGTTGCTCCATTAATTCGATGGCTGCGGTTTTTTGACCTTCGATGCGATACGGGTTGACGGAGTTGAGCAGGTAGACCGGCTTCTGGCAGACGAGTTCGTTGAGGATGCGCACGCAGCCGTCGAAGTCGGTGCGGAGCTGGCAGGTGAGGGCTCCGTAATCGAGAGATTGCGAGAGCTTGCCCCAGGAGATTTTTCCTTCCGGGATCAGCACGAGGCTGCGCATGTTGCCGCGCGCTGCATAGGCGGCCATGGAGGCCGAGGTGTTGCCGGTGGAGGCACAGGCGACCCAGCGGAATCCGGCAGCGCGGGCGGCGCTCGCGGCGACGGTCATGCCGGTGTCTTTGAACGATGCGGTCGGATTCATTCCCTGGTGCTTGGCAAACAGGTTCTCGATGACCAGTGAGCGGGCGGCGCGCTGGAGATGGTAGAGCGGCGTGTTGCCTTCCCGGAGCGTGATGATGGGGTCGTCGGGCTTAGATCCGGAGATTGACGGTAGAAGTTCGCGATAGCGCCAGACGCCGCTCTGGTCCTGCGGATTGAGCGAGGTGCGGCGCGTCTGCCAGAGCGACTTCAAAGCCTGCGGGTTGAAGTGCGGATTGGGAAAGAAGAATTCCAGCAGGTCGCCACAGGCGCCGCAGCGGAAGTCTTGTCCCGCGGAGATGGGCGTGGCGTTGCACGAGATGCAGCGGAGACGCGGGGCGGTCGCGGGCTGACTGGGTTTCACAGTTGGCTGAAGTCTACTCGGTATTCATGATACGGCTTAACGGCGAGCGCGTGGAGATCGCCGAGAAACGTTGGTTTGGCTACCAGGGTCTCGGTTCCAAATCTCGGCACAGGCCGGATCCCGGCACAGGCTGAATCTCAGCGCAGGTAAGAGTCGGTAGCGCCCATCCAGTCGGCGCGCGGCGGTGTGAAGATGTCGAGATCGTCGGTGTGTTCCAGGGCTTTTGCCTTGTGCGGCATGTTGGGCGGAATGGTCAGCACCTCACCGGCGCGGACGACAATTTCCTTGCCCGCGATCCAGAACTTCAGCGCGCCCTGGAGAATATAGGTCAGTTGCTCGTTGGGATGGCTGTGTTCGGGAACGATGCATCCTTTTGCCAGGAAGACGCGGGCGAGCATGATGTCTTTGCCGACGATCAGTTTGCGGCCGAGTCGCGGATTGAGCGCCTCGAGTGTAACCGACTTCCATGGCACATGGCGGAGTTCGGCTTTGCGCGGGGCTTTCGAGACCGTACCCTTCAGAGCGACAGTACGGGCGGACCGGTTTGACTTCTTTGCGGACTTCGATTTCGTTTCAGCGCGCGCAAATTTTTTCTTCATGAGATTCAACCGGCGATGCATTCGAATCGCTCATAGTCTACACGCGGAAGTGACCTTTGCATCTTGCCGCTGGCTTGGCAGGCAGGTAGTCTTGATCGTGTAGTTGTTGCAAGGAGTTGGCGACATGAAAAAGCATCAATTTCGGCGGGAAACGGAAGCGGTTCGGGGCGGGACTGATTTGCGCAAGAAAAGCGGGCCGATGGCGACTCCGATTTACCAGACCTCAACCTTCGAGGTCACCGATAACGCCGAGCAGTTGAACGTCACGCCGACCGATCATTTCTACTCGCGCTACGGGAATCCCACGAACACGGTTGCCGAGCACGCGATTGCCGAACTCGAAGGGACGGACGCCGCGCTTTTGTTCTCCTCGGGGATGGCCGCCATCACTGCTTCGATCCTGGCGCTGGTTAAGACGGGCGATCATATCGTGGCCCAGCGCGACATTTATGGCGGCGTGACGAAATTCTTATCGCAATGGCTGCCGAAGATGGGCATCGAGACGACCTTCGTCGATACCAATGACATCGAGCAGCACGAGCGCGCGATTAAGGCGAACACAAAAATCATTCACGTCGAGTCGCCGACCAATCCCTCGGTGCGGGTGGTTGATTTGGAAAGGATCGCCGCACTTGCACAGAAGCACAAACTGATCTCCACGATCGACGCCACATTTGGTACGCCGATTAACTGCCGGCCGGCGGAGTGGGGCATCGACGTGGTGCTGCATTCGGGAACGAAATATTTTGGCGGCCACGCGGACATCATCTGCGGCATCGCTGCCGGTCGGCGCGAGTTGATCGACCAGATTCATCATCTGCGGACAACGCTTGGCTGCTGCATGGATCCGCACGCGGCATTTCTGCTCTTGCGCGGCATTAAGACTCTCGCCGTGCGCGTGGAGCGCCAGAATGCGAGCGCGTTGCGCATTGCGGAATTTCTGAGCAAGCATCCCAAGGTGGCGCGGGTGCATTACCCGATGTTAGCCGGAGACCCAGATCACGCCCTGGCGAAGAAATATCTCGCGGGCGCGGGCGGCGTTTTGACGGTTGAAGTAACCGGCAGCGGAGCCGATGCCTGCCGCGTCACCGAGGCTCTGAATCTGTTTACGCTGGCGCCAAGTCTCGGCGGAGTCGAGTCGCTGGTGTCAATTCCGGTGCTGACGTCGCATGCCATGATCGATCCCGAACTGCGGCGCAAGATGGGCGTGACCGAGCAGATGATCCGGCTTTCTGTGGGAATTGAAAACGTTGAGGACCTTATTGCTGATCTGGAAAGAGCACTCGCCGTGCTCGACCGCAAGCGCGAACACGCAGTCGTCGCAGGGTAGTCTTCACGCACCAAGCGCGAACACCAACGCATCGGTTCAAATTAACCGGGGCTGAGTGTTCGCGCGTGTGCGACGTTCGGGTTTAGGCTGCTGCTTCTTTTTTGTCGGGCCCTGTTTTGGCGGTGTTGGTGCCAAGGAAGTTGACCAGTTCCGGGGTCACTTGCTCCGCGTGGGTCCAATTCACTGCGTGCGGGCCATCTTTGATGACGCTAAGGCGCGCTCCCTTTACTAATTGCGCGGTGCGCTGTCCCGCAGAGGCGAATGGCACAACGCGGTCGGCATCGCCGTGAATCACCAGCGTAGGCACATCGACGCGGGTCAGATCCTTGCGGAAGTCTTCATACCAGGTTGGCACACAAGCAACAGTGGCTGTGGCCGAAGAGGCGGCAGCGACGCTGCAACTCGCCTGAATGGCTTGCTCGCTGATGCGCGTGCCGAGGAATTTGTCGGCGTTGTAGAAGTTCTTGAAAAAATCGTTGAAGAAAGCGTAGCGGTCGGCGGTTGCGGCCTTTTCGATGCCATCGAACACGCTCTTGTCGACGCCCTCCGGATTGTCCGGGGTCTTGAGCAAGAACGGAGGAACGGATGAGATGAAAACCGCGTGACTTACGTCCTTCGATCCGTGCTTTCCGATGTAGCGCGCGACCTCTCCGCCGCCCATCGAGAAGCCAACAAGCGCGAAGTGACGAAGTTTGAGATGGGTTACAAGTTTGTGCAGATCTTCAGCGAACGTGTCGTAGTTGTAGCCGGTGGTCGGCTGGCTGGAGTTGCCAAACCCGCGGCGATCGTAGGTGATGACGCGGTGACCCGCCGCCAGCAGGGCCGGTACCTGCTTCTCCCATGAAGCGCCGCTGAGCGGATAGCCATGAATGAGGACGACCGGGTCGCCCGAGCCATGGTCTTCGTAGTAGAGGTCAATGTCGCCTGAATTTTCTTTTCCAATGTGAACGTAAGGCATGAATTTCTCCCTTCTGGATGGTTCTGAGGTGTGTTAGCTAGAGAACTGCGGGGTCCGATTTAGGACGTTATAGATGTGCGACGATTGGTAGAGGATTCAGACTGCTGCCGTCCCAGCCCAAATTATTTTGCAGCCTGCAGGCATTCCAAAATTTCCGCTTCACTCAGCGTGTGGTTGCTGGACTTGGCCCGTTTGTAGATGCGCTCAACCAGATCTTCCGTCACGGAAAGCCCGCGCCGTTCGAGCCAGAAATAGAACATTAGACTTTCCGCTCATCGGGCCGATGTCGATGATCTGTTCCAACCCAAAGACGTGCGAGGGCACTCCTGAGTAAACGGTGTTGGCTAGTTCGATATTATTTTTTTTGTAGGCCTTGATGACGGCGGCCGCATGCACGCCGGTCGCGGTGCGGAAGGCATCCTCGCCCACCACCGGATAATTCGCCGGAATCGGCACGCCGGTGGCTTTCGAAACCGCCTTGCAGTACGGCATGAGCTGCGTCAGATCCTGCGTGTCCCAGGGCGTAACGCCCATCAGCTTGAGGTTGACCAGCATTTGATCCATCTGCGTGTTGCCGACGCGTTCGCCGATGCCGAGCGCGGTGGCATGAATGCAATCGGCGCCCGCCACCAGCGCGGCCATGGCATTCGCGATGGCCAGTCCGCGGTCGCAATGACCGTGCCAGTCCAGCCGAATTTTCTCTCCTGAGGGTTTGATCACCTCTTCGACGACGAACTTTACGAGCGCAACCGTGCCCATGGGCGTGGCGTGTCCCGCCGTATCGCAGAGCACGATGGCGCGCGCGCCGTTGCGAATCGCGGCGAGGTTGAGTTGCTTGACGGTTTCCGGGTCGCAGCGCGTCGTGTCTTCGGTCGTGTACATGACCTCAAGGCCCTGCGCGACCGCGTATTTGACGGCCTTTTCCGTGGTTTCGAGGAGGAAGTCGATCGTCCAGCCTTCGGTGAAGCGGCGCAACGGACTCGATCCGAGAAATGCCGCCACCTCGATGGGCAGGCCGGTTTTCTGCGTGATCTCGGCGATGGGACGGATGTCGTTTTCATGCGTGCGGGCCGCGCAGTAGGGACGGATCTTCATTTTGTGCGCAACGATTTCACGCGCCAGGGCGGTAACGTGCTCCACGGCGCGCGGCCCGGCGCCGGGCAGACCGAGATCGAGCGAGTTAATGCCGAGCGATTCCATCAGATGAAGGATTTCGATTTTCTGCTCGATCGAGGGATCGCGAACCGAAGGCGATTGCAGCCCGTCGCGCAGAGTTTCATCGGTCAGCAGCACCAGCCCCGGCGGCCGCATCGATTGCGGGTACAACCGGTTCCAGTCGTAGATGAGTTCAGAGATGTTCAAAATTAAGTTCTCAGTTCTGA
>CAWJFC010000030.1:0-3787 GCA_963841945.1 uncultured Acidobacteriaceae bacterium | reverse complement strand
CGGCAGGTCGTCCCGATCGACCGACGTGAGGACCACGTATTTGAGCCGCATGAGCTCGACCGAGCGCGCCACGTTCTGCGGCTCCTCGGGATCGAGCCATCCCCGCGGATTGCCGGTGTCGACCGCACAAAAGCGGCATGCCCGGGTGCAAACGGCCCCCATCAGCATGATGGTGGCGGTGCCGGCATTCCAGCATTCGCCGATGTTGGGGCACTTCGCCTCCTCGCAGACGGTGCTCAGCCGATGCTCGCGGACGATTTGTTTGACTGCCCCGAAGGCGGCGCCGGCAGCCAGTGGGGCGCGCAGCCAGGTGGGTTTGCGGGGTACGGCAGCGGGGCCGGCGCCGCCCGGCTTGATGCCGTCCTTGATGGCGGTAAACCCCTGCGGCGTAAGATATTTTTCCCCGCTACGCGGCGCTGCGGTTGCCTCCGCAATGGGAATGCCCTTGAAATTGGCCATGGCCCATTGTACCCCAGGGCGGCACCCGCGGAACTTACGCCTCCGGCGCTCCCGCGGGCGCGCGCGGCGCGCCCTGCTCGACGCTGACGCGATCGCGCCCCTCGTGCTTGGCGCGGTACAGCGCGCGGTCCGCGGCCTTCAAGAGATCCGGCGATTCACCCCGTCTCCGGGGTGCATCGCGATGCCGAGCGAGGCCGACGGCGCGGCCAGAGTCTGGCCGAGGTGCGTGAGGTTGGTGTCGCGGATCGCCTGCCTCATCTCCTCGGGCGCGCTGGCAGGCAATCTCCACGCTCGCCTCCGGCAGCACGACGGCGATTCCCCTCCGCCGTAGCGGCAGGCGAGGTCCGAGGGACGGATGTTCCGGGCGATGGCGCGCGCGAGCGCACTCAGCACGAAGTCCCCGGCGTCATGGCCATGCCGGTCGTTGAACTGCTTGAAGTTGTCGATATCGATCATGATCACGGCGAGCGGCTTGCCACCGCGTTCCGCCGACGGATGGATTGCTGCCGAAGCCATTTTCGGCGGTGCATCCGAAGTACAAGACGCCCTATTCGGTCAACTTGGATCGCCTGCTTTGCGGTGGGGATTCCGGCGGGGCTGGTCGATATTGGGGACGCAGCGGATCTTGCGAACATCGGGACTTTGTTTGCGTTTGTTCTGGTGTCGCTGGGAGTGATTTTGTTGCGGCGGCGGCAACCGGACCGGAAACGGGCCTTTCGCGTGCCGTTTGTGCCATGGTTCCCGTTGATTTCGGTCGTGCTCTGCGGCGGATTGATGACCGGGCTGACCGTGATTACGTGGCTGCGCTTTGTGATCTGGCTGGCGATCGGGCTGGTGATTTACATCTTCTACAGCCGACGGCATAGCGAGTTTGCGAGATAGCGGGCATCTATCGGTTCGTCCTTCCGAGACCGTTGGTATCATATTTTCAGTTCCCTTTTCAATCCTTGAGTCGCGCCATACGCGGACTTAGTCCGGTCCAACGTTTGAAGGCGCGCGAGAAGGCGGCCGGTTCGGAGAATCCCACCAGATAGGCCGTTTCGTTGACCGAGGCTTTCTTTCCGTTCAAATAATGAAGCGCCAGTTTGTGGCGCAATTCATCGAGCACTTTCTCGAAGGTAAATCCCTCGGCCTTCAGCTTGCGAAAGAGTGTCTGGCGGCTGATCCGAGCCTCTTCGCAATCGTATCCATGTGCGCCTCGCCGGTGTGCAAGGTGGGCAGTAACTCGCTTTCCACGCGTCCCCGGGTGGACTTTGAGTTTTCGAGGCTCTTCATGAGGTCCTCCGCGCGAGTGCTCAAAATGCCGAACACGTAGCGCGACGGCGAGGGTGAGGAGCTACACGTTAGCCAGCCGCTGTCCGTCAAGAGCGCGTTCCGGTCGCTTCCAAAGACGATGGGCACGCCAAAGATGCGATCATATTCGACCCGGTATGCTGGTTCTTGGTGTGTAACATGGACCGCTCTCACAAAATGCGTTTCGCCGAAAAACCGGCGCGAGGTGCAGGCCATGCGCGCGAAGCTGGATTCGGTCATCTCGGGAAACTCATTGGGGCTCGTGCGTGTATCGACAATCCAGATCTGCTCTCCGCTCCGCACAAGTTGATACCGATCGTGGGAGCCCAGACTGACTTCCACGGCAAGCCGCGCGTAGCGATTCATTTGCACGAAGGCGTCAGCCAGAGTTTCAGAGGCGCGTCCAATCAGGCCAACGATTGACAACTCGTCGATGTCGAAGGCCTCGCCGAAGTGAAGCGCCAAGGCCGGGTCGTGACATAACTCCTGGCCCGCTCTCATTAGAGCCACGTATTTTCCATAGGGGAGACGATTGTCCTGGTCTTGCAGCTCGGCAAGGTCGATCCCGGAGCGCGCAGCCAGCATCTTTTGGTTCGCTCCCCGTGAGACGGCGAGTTCCATCAGCGCACGGGCAAAGCCCGCGGAAACCGTGGGCTCAGTCATGGCTTACACGCCGGTTGCAACCTGGGATCAAGTTTTTGATTTCTGGCGTCATGTCCTTGGGACTGCTTTGCCCGTAGTATAGGCGAAGTCTGTTACCGGCTGGAGGCTACGGATGACACGGATTGCGGAAGCGTCGCCATCTCTTAGAGCGAGAATCGCTGGTCTCTTCTATTTCCTCACCTTCCTCACGGGGGGACTCGCTGTCGCGTTTACCGGCAAGATCATCATATCGGGCGACGCCGCGGCTACCATGAATAACATTCTGGCGCATGAGCCGGCATTTTGGTTTGGATTCGCTGCCTACCTCGCGGTAATTGTCTGCTACATCGTGGTGACGGCGCTATTCTACGAATTATTCAAGCTGGTGAATGAAAGCATCTCGTTGCTGGCCGCGTTTTTCAGCCTCGTCGGATGCACCATCCAGGCTTTCGCGGCGGCTTTTTTTGCCATTCCCGTGCTACTTTTGAAAGATCCTCAGTACCTGCATGTATTCAAGGTGGAAGAGTTGCAGGTACTGGCGTTCATGTTCCTCAAGTTGTACGGTCCGGCCTACAACGTTGGCCTGGTCTTTTTTGGATTCTATTGCTTGCTGATTGGCTATCTTATCTTCAGGTCCAGCTTTCTGCCTCGGACCGTGGGCATTCTGATGGTGTTTGCAGGCTTAGGTTGGCTGACTTTCCTCGTACCGCCTCTCGCCAGTTATCTTTCCCCCTATAATCGAATCCCTGGCGTCCTCGGCGAAGCGTCGCTCACACTCTGGCTATTGATCATGGGAGTGAACGCTGAGAAAGGGATTGAAGTGGCAGCAATACCGGACGGCCGAAAATCTTAGCGTGGGCGTTTCGATCACCATCTGAACTTCAAGACGCTATCAAATTCCAACATATTGTTTTGTTCCTGGCTGCCGTGACTGGAATAAAATTGTCTCAATGCTATCGCCCTCGGGTCAGCCGCCGTCGAGCTTTATCCAGCTTCTTCCCAAGGCCGAACTCCATCTCCATCTGGAAGGGTCGATTGAGCCGGCCACCTTGCTGGAGTTGCGGCAGCGGCACGACATGCCCGCTGCCACTCTCGCCGAAGTCGAACAGCTCTACAATTTCACGGACTTTGCCGGATTTTTGAACGCCTTCAAGGAAGTGACTGGACATCTGCGCTCGGCGGACGACTATGAGTTAATTGTCTATCGGTTGATGGAGCGGCTACGGGCGCAGAATGTTTTGCACGCGGAGGTCACGGTTTCGGTAGGCGTGTGCCTGTGGAGGAAACAGGATTTCGGCGCGATCTTTGAGGGGCTTGAGCGCGGGCGGGCTCACGGGGAAAAAGATTTTGGCGTTTCGCTGCTTTCGATCTTCGACGCGATCCGGCAGTGCTG
>CAWJFC010000029.1:0-295870 GCA_963841945.1 uncultured Acidobacteriaceae bacterium | reverse complement strand
ACGGCGATCATGGGTCTGTGTCTGGCCGAACAGGCACGCGAATCGGCACTCACCTGGCGAGGTGTCATTTTGCTGGCCCTACCAGCACTTGCGGTTGCGGTGCACCCGGTTGCTGCCTTGTATTGCCTGGGTGTAATTGGCATTCTCTTGTTCTGGGGGCGTCTCAGGGAGATACAGTCGTGGCTGCCCATTGTGTTCTTGTTAGGCCTGTTTCTTGGAGCTTGGAAGATTATGGGTTACGGCCAGTCCCCGGACGCGGCGCAAGTGATGTTCAAGCAGCACGCGAGTACACAGTGGTGGATGCTTTTAATGTGGTTTTTGACTGTGCTGGGATTCGCATTGTCGGCTTCCGCTGGATCTCACAATCCTCGAAAGAGCCTCTTTCTGTCCTGTTCCTAGCCAGTGTCGTGGGACTTCTGGCATTCACTCTCCTACTCAGCCTCAAAGACGCCAACGAAAAATACGGCATTTACTTTTTGCAGTGCATATTTCAGCATTTTTGCCTTCTCACGGATGACCCCCCAATGGTGGCACGGGGCCGAACGTCTCCAAATAATCTCTGATTGGCTCAGACTTGCAATAAAGGGGATGATCCTCCTTGTCGCCTGTGGCCTCTTGATCGGCATTGTCGCTTATGCGACTCATAGCAAGACGGGAATCAGCTACTTCATCCCGAAGTTCCTGCTGGCCTCCCTTTCGCTCGCATTCCTGGCCACCCTCTCGGCGCTGATGAAGCGCAGCACGCGCTTCGCGAGGGTCGGTTCGGCAGTTCTCATGTTCGTGCTGATGGCCGGTTTTTTGGCTTGGTCTTCGGATTGGGTCAAGTATGCAAGGGGATTGGTTCACACCGACATAACTTACTCCGCCGGCGAAGTTCGCGGACTGCGGCGTCTCGGCGAATTTATGGCTCCAGGAGAGGTGTTCGCGACGAACAAGCATGATGTAAATATGACAGAAGATGGCCACGGACGCTCCTATGGCTATTCCGCGTTGTCCGAGCGTCCTGCGCTTCTGGAGGGTTACATGGCACGAAACGAAATAGTGCTCCCATGGTTCAAAACTCTGCTTTACGATAACGACCTGCTCTTTAGCACGACGAATCCGGAAACCTTGCACGAAATCGCCGGGAAATGGCACGTCCGGTATCTTGTCGCCCGTCCCGGCACCGATATAGCTCTCCCCAAACCCCTGCCCCCGTGGCTAATCGAGCAACAAAACTGCGGCGACCTGAGGATTTACAAGGTTAATTGAGCCGCAATGAAGACGAACTCGAGAACAAACATGAGCAGACGAGGTCTTGAGGTGCGCTTCCGATTAATGTTAGTCCGACATCACGTTTCTTATACATTTGAACGCTTTGGCAACCCGGAGCAGGACGACATCCGACTACGCTGAGTCGCAGAAGATTCATCATCTACGTCACCCAAGGAGGTGAGCATCAAGCCGCCCAACCTCGAATCAAAGATCTCCTACCGGAGCGATATTGATGGCCTGCGGGCAATCGCAGTGCTGTCTGTGATCGGATATCACTTATCGCCACACCGGATTGCAGGGGGCTTTGTAGGTGTAGACATATTCTTTGTAATTTCTGGATTCTTGATCTCTTCCATCATTTATCAGGAGCTGGAATCGAGGAGTTTCAGTATTGTTGGCTTCTATGTACGAAGGATCCGAAGAATCTTCCCCGCGCTGTTTGTTGTTCTGGTTGTCGTTTGTGCGGCCGGTTGGTGCATTCTATTACCGTCGGAATTTGTCTTACTTGGCAAACAGATCATCGGCGGAGCCGCTTTTGTCGCGAACTTTGTGTTGTGGCAGCAGGCCGGATACTTTGCGCAAGAGGCGACGCAACAGCCTCTCTCTACATCTATGGTCGCTGGGGTGGAAGAACAATTCTATTTTGCTTTCCCAGTTATATGCTCTGATCTTTTACCGGTCCAAATCCCGCTGGAGCCTGCCCGGCCGCTTTTCTCGTCATTGCCGTGGCGTCGATGGCTGTTAATATTGCCTTTGTTACCAGATACAGCGATGCTACGTTCTTTCTGCCATTTTCCAGGCTTTGGGAGCTATTTCTCGGGGCCGGACTCTCTCACCCGGACGCGCATCCGCCATATTCAATGGGCAAGCGGTCACGCTCCGTTATTTCGGAACTGCATGGGGCTTTTGGGCATCGCAGTGCTTGCCGGAGCAATTCTTTGCATCAACCAAAACGACAAGTTTCCTGGCTGGTGGGCGCTGCTGCCAACGATTGGGACCGGGTTGCTCGTTGCCTCAGGTCCGTCCTCATGGATGAATCGCAGCGTTCTTTCGCGCGCCCCGCTCGTTCTTGTTGGGCTTATCAGTTATCCACTCTACCTGTGGCACTGGCCGATTTTATCTTTCATCGAGAGTGCCAATCGAAATGGGATGTTAAATCTCCCAAAGCTTCTCCGGTACTCTATGGTGCTCATTGCATCCTTTGCCTTAGCCTACGTTACCTACCGCTTTATCGAATTGCCGATTCGCCAGGTGAAGCAAAGGGAGCGACGGCAAAAAGGCGCGCTTCGGCTGGTGGGCTGCATTGCTATGACGGGAGTATTTGGACTTCTCGTGGTGGCGACGGGTGGATTTCCCACCAGATTGCCAGCGGCAATTGTCGCGATCGACCATGACTTCCGGGTCCAAGAGGCTGAAGCCATGCGCACCGGCACCTGCTTTCTTCCCCCTGACCGTTCGGCATTGTCGTTCAGCGACAATTGTCTGGACACGGCTTCGGGGCATGCAGCGCAGGAATTGGTCTTTGTTTGGGGAGATTCTCATGCGGCCGATCTCCTTCCCGGATTCCGTGCACTGCAAGCTCGGGAGGGGGTTCGGCTGGCTCAATATACGGCGTCTTCGTGTGAACCCATACTTGGGCGGTGGGAGTCGTGGCGGCCTCTCTGCCGTTCGATCAACGATGCGGTCATGAACCGCATCCGGATTGCTAAGCCTGACGTCGTTGTCATGTCTGCCGATTGGACAATGTGGGACCTGAACCACGATCCCGCTGTTACCGACAAACTTCAGAAAACCATCGAGTTGGTTCGAGCTAGCGGTGTTCACAGGGTGGTTGTGATTGGTTCCGTGCCATTTTGGTCGGACGCCGTGCCGGCGCTACTGGTGCGGGAGCTTCGTCGCAGCCCAACCGGAGCTGTTCCACATCGCTTGTCGCGGCGCTATCTTGCGGATCATGCCGACGACGCCCTGATTGCTGTTGCGGAGAGAAGTGGGGCAGTGTTTGTCTCAATCTTCGATAAACTTTGCGATCAATCCAGTTGTTTGGTCACGACCGGCGATCGATGGGGCGACATCCTGACATATGACAATGCACACTTTACGGAACACGGCTCCAAGATTGTTGCCGAACTTCTTTGGCCAACCATTATTCCTGCTAGTCAGGTACCAAGTTCCCCCAGATCGGAAATGGTGGCAGATGCCGGAACCTCCACTGCAAACAAATGACCTAAATTACATATCTGTTCCCGGAGCAGGCTGGTGAAGATCCGGTTCCCGTCATCGTCAATGCCCTGTGCAAAGTTCACGGCTGCCGCGGCTACGACGGATCGCACCTTCGGTAACACTTTGAGGAATCTGCAATGAACATTCTAGTCACTGGTGGCGCAGGCTACATTGGATCTACGCTTGTGCCTCTGCTGCTGTCCGAGGGCCACCGGGTCCGGGTACTTGACATCCTTTTGCATGGGGGCGAACCGTTACTTGGGGTTTGGTCACATCCCCGGTTTGAATTTATCCGTGGCGATATATGTGATCGAGAAATAATGCAATCTGCAGTGGCCGGAGTTGATGCGGTTATCCATCTTGCCGCCATCGTTGGCGACCCTGCCTGTTCCCGCCAGCCGGATCTGGCCCGCGCTGTCAATCTTCAGGCATCGCTCGCGCTCATTGAGGAAAGTCAGCTGGCCGGAGTCGGTCGATTTCTCTTTGCCTCGACCTGTAGTAACTATGGACGAATGAAGGATGCCAATAGTTACGTTGATGAGGAAACCGAATTGAGCCCTGTATCCCTCTATGCAGAGACCAAGGTGGCCGTGGAGAAGGCGTTGTTGCGAAGGGGGCGCAACGAGAGTTGGTGCCCAACGCCATTGCGGTTTGCCACCATTTTTGGTGTTTCGCCCCGTATGCGTTTCGATCTGACTGTGAACGAATTCACCATGGAGATGCTGACCAAAAAGAGCCTGAGGGTATACGGTGAGCAATTCTGGCGTCCCTACGTACATGTGCTGGATGCCGCCCGGGCCATCCAACTTGTTCTCAGTTCGCCGGCCGAGAAAGTTGCCGGCAGTGTATTCAACGTGGGGGCGACCGATCAAAATTTACAAAAGAAACAACTCGTCGAGATGATCCGCCCGTACGCGCCCGGCGCCGCGGTGGAGTTCGTGCACAAAGAAGAAGATCCGCGCGACTATCGTGTGTCATTTTCCCGAATTGCCGATCAACTCGGATTCAAGATCACACGATCAGTCGCTCAAGGTATCGAGGAAGTGGCGCATCTTGTGAGCAGCAATGTTATTGGCAACTTCGAAGACGGAAGATACCGGAATTGACGACGATGAACGGTCTGCCTCCGAATACGCCGCCGTCAGCGGATTTCATTCCCCTTATCGTGCCCGAGATTCGCGGGAACGAGTGGAAGTACATCAAGGATTGCCTCGACACGAACTGGGTTTCGTCTGTCGGCAGCTACGTCGAGCGGTTCGAGAAAGTCGTGGCGGAATGGTCGGGCACGAAATACGCTGTGGCCACAGTTAACGGCACGGCGGCCCTGCACATCGCTCTGCTACTGGCGGACGTGCAAGCAGACGATGAAGTTCTTGTTTCTTCGCTCACTTTTATTGCGCCCGCTAACGCGGTTCGCTACGTTGGCGCGTGGCCCATCTTCCTAGATGCCGAGCCCAAATACTGGCAGTTGAGCTCGGCGGGAGTCGTCGATTTTCTTGAAAACGACTGCCGCTGGGACGGCAAGGAACTGCGCAACTGGCGGACCGGTCGCCGCGTGAAGGCCATTCTGCCGGTCCACATTCTTGGCCATCCCGTTGACCTGGATCCGATCCTGTCGGTCGCGGCGAAATACTCATTGCCGGTGATCGAGGACGCCACCGAGGGATTGGGCGCGCGCTACCGCGGCAAGAGCCTTGGTGGTATCGGACAGGTGGGCTGCTTCAGCTTTAACGGGAACAAGATAATCACGACTGGCGGCGGGGGTATGCTCGTCACGAACAATGCCGAATGGGCCGCGCGTGCCAAATATCTTACCACGCAGGCGAAAGACGATCCGATCGAATATGTGCACAATGCGGTTGGATACAACTACCGCCTGACGAATCTCCTTGCGGCGATGGGTTGCGCGCAGATGGAACAGCTCGACGTGTTTGTCGAAGCGAAGCGACGGATAGCGCGACGGTATCAGGAATCATTGGCTACTCTCCCGGGGATCCTGGTGCCGGACGAGGCGGAGTGGGCCTCTAGCACCTTTTGGATGTACACGGTGCTGATCGACGACAAAAAATCGCACATCAACTCGCGGGAGCTTCTCCGCGAACTGGCCGCGCAGAAAATCCAGACGCGTCCGCTGTGGCAGCCGATTCATCGCTCGCTGGCTCATAGCGCTTCCGCTAGTCCGTCCTGTCCGAATTCCGAAGCGCTCTATCGCCAGGCGGTCAGTCTGCCATGCTCTGTAGGTCTGACTCCTTCCGACCAGGGCCGAGTGATCGATGCCCTGACGAGTGCTCTTGGTAACAGGATTGCGCCGGGCGGTGCCTGGTGATCCAAGGCCAGCGGCAGACGACGCCATCAGCCTCGCCGCTCCCGACTGAGATGGAGCTGCACGATCTTTTCCGTTCGCCAAAGGGGAGCCTGCTCGAGGCGTTTGGACAGATGCAATTGCATCTATATCGCCATGATGCGAGTCTGCAAGACTATTTCATGACGCTTCACTCAGAGTCGTTTGCAGGCCCGCGTGCGACTTCACGCAATCGACAGGCAGTCAGCCGGTATCTCGAGGCGGCCATCCACGTCGCCGACCGGGCCAGCCGATTTCGTCAGCACCGCAGAATCAAGGCAGACGTGCTCTTCTGCCCGATGCCCTACTTCGATCGGAAGACCGAGAACCAGTTTCTGGTGCGGACTCTATTAGCTCTTGCCCAGACAGACGCGACGATTCTCTGTTTGCTTGCGATTGGCGCACCCTGTCGGGAAGAATTGAATGCGAGACTAGCGGCCGCAGGACGCGCCGGCCAGGTGACGTTCATTGATCCGGCAGTTTCGTTGAATCCGCTGGAGGCCCGTTTGCGCTCCGAAGTCGCGCGGTTGCGAGGGCGCGCGGCTTTTGACGAAGCGGTACAGATTCTTGAACCCTACGGTCTTGCGCCCGGTCTCGAAGTCAAACCCGCTTTCGAGCATGTCGCGTTCTTTGTCGAGTCCTGGGAGCGTCTGGCGCCTGGGCTTGAATTTGATTCGCTTGTTGCCCGTTGCCACTGGCATGTGCTTTGCAGTGCCGTCTGCCGTACGGCACTACAGCGAGGCAAGCCGGCGGTCACCTTTCAGCAGGGTGTGATTACCCATACCTTGGAGGCTCCGGTCACAGCGTCTAAGTATGTCGCGTTTGGCCCGTCTTCTGCATCCTTCATGGCGAAGATGAATCAGGCGTTTTCAAAGGCGGTCGCAATGCCGGAGTTACCGGTCGAATACGTCAGCGGAGGTAGCCTTTATGACACCATAACCGCGCTTCCCGACCAATTTGACCGCCAGACTTTGCTCATGGTGGATGAGCCAACCGACTCTGGTCAGAGCAGATTCTACAGCCTTGAGAACCAATCCCAGGCACTGCTGGACTTGGCTAATCGACTCTTGGATGGGGATCCCTCCCTGCGGCGCCTCATCATCCGGCCCCACCCGTTCTGGAACAATCTGGACTTTGCAGCCTGTCAGCGCCTCGTCCGCGAGCACCCAGATCGTTGCGAGCTGTCGCATCCCGCGTGGTCGCTTGAGGACGATCTTCGCCGCTCATCCGTCGTGGTGGGAATATTCAGCGGCGTGCTTACGGTTGCCTCGGCCTGTGGTCTGCCAGCAATTTTTCTGCAAACCGAACAGGGGTATGCAACGGGCGACTTGGCGTGTTTTTCGCCCACCCAAACTCTTCTGCCGGATGCTGCATTCTGTACAATTTCGAGAATCCTGAGCGATCGGCAGGCATATGCTGAGGCACGGACAGAAGCGCTCCGCAACGCGCGCGAATATTATGCCGATGCAACCAATCTGGCTCTCACTGGCGCATTCTTTGAACGTCTGCTTTCAACTCGCCATATGACCAGGACACAAAGAGCATAGATCGAAGATGAAATTCGCCTTTATCAGTACGATGTCGGGAGCGCCGTGGGGCGCAAGCGAGGAACTCTGGAGCCAGGCAGCAGTCCAGCTCAGTCAGGCGGGACATGAAGTGCAGGCATCGGTGGTGTACTGGCCGTGCCTGTCCGAAAGAGTCACTGGCTTGAGGCCAAAAGGCGTAGCGGTCGAGACCTATCCTTCGTACCACGCTGGAAGGCTGCGTCATCTCTGGGATCGGCTTTCTCTGAGTTATCGCCGGATGTATCGAAGGCTGACTAGTTTCCACCCCGACTTGGTCATTATTTCTCAGGGCTATATCGCCGGCGGATTTGATTGGGCAACGGTCTGCAAAGAGGCGGAGATACCTTATTCGATTATGGTCCACAGTAACAGCGAGTCTTGGTGGTTCCGGGACGAATTTGATGAAGCTGTTGCGGTTTACACCGGTGCCCGCAAAATCTTTTGTGTCTCGCACAACAATCTGGATTTGCTCCGACTGCAAGTGGGGGAATCGCTGCCCAATGGCGAAGTGGTGTGGAACCCGTTCAACGTTACCACGGAGGCAGCCCCCACGTGGCCGGACGAGAGCGGCGAGATGCGACTAGCTTGCGTATCCCGGATCGAGTTAGGACATAAAGGACAGGATTTGCTGTTCCAGGCGTTGGCGGGATCAGAGTGGCGAAAACGTCCTGTCGAGTTAAATTTATTCGGAACGGGCCCTGATGAAAAAGTATTGCGCCGTTTGGGCAATAATCTTCAGTTGACTTGCCTGCACTTTCGCGGATACCTAAGCGATGTGCGGGCCATTTGGCAACAGAATCACCTTCTCGTTCTCCCTTCGAGGTACGAAGGCGTACCCCTTTCCGTCGTCGAAGCGATGTGGTGTGGTCGACCGGCAGTCGTTACAGATGTGGGCCGTGCCTCAGAACTGTGCGTTGATAACGAAACCGGATTTGTCGCGCCCGCTGCCACGGTGGCGTCACTTGGCCATGCCATGGAACGCGCCTGGGAGCGCCGCCACGATTTGCCGCGTATGGGACAGGCGGCGCGCGCACGCGCCGAAAAGTATATTCCAAAGGACGCTGTCGGGGAGTTCTGTGAACGATTGAAAGCCTGCGCCTGCGCCTCCTAAGTCACGACTATCTGCATTGACTTGGGAATACTTGGAACGCTCTCCGATCCTCACTAAGTTCTTATGTTGGCGTATCGGGTTGATTCGCTCGCTTTTACCGAAGAAAGTGGCCAACGGTAGTGGGAGATCATTTTGGGACATGTCATGCCATCGCTAACCTCCTTGACCTTTGACGACGGGCTACGATGCCACTTTGAAAGAGCTCTCCCCATTCTTGATCTGCACAACCTGTCTGCGACGTTTTTCTTGGTTGCAAACACTGAGCCAATTCTTATAGACGGCTACGAGCATCCTGATTGGAGTAAGACAGATTGGAACAACAAGGACGTGCAACTTCTCAAGAGCATGCTTCAACGGGGTCACGAAATTGGGTCACACAGTGTTAACCATAAACGTCAATTGTTGGAGAGTGATCCGGAACTCGAGGCTGCACAATCGAAGCAATGGATGGAAGAGCGTCTGGGTACGGAAGTCTCTTCATTTTGCTATCCATTTTGTTACTTCGAACGTTCCATCAAGAAGTCCGTCGTCAGAGCTGGATACCGACAAGCGCGATGGGGATCGAATGGAGCCTACTATCCTTTGGTAAAATCCATCGATCGATTCAAGGTAGACTGCCGCCACGTCGGTAAGAACGGCGCAGAAAACGTCAACGACTGGGTGCGACCAGGGTCCTGGCATGTCCTGATGTTTCACGGAATTGGCACTTTAAATGAGGGATGGTCGCCAATCGCAGAGGCCGAATTCGCGAGACAGATGAGTGAACTGGCGAAGTTTCGCGACTCGGGACTCGTAGAAATCGTGACTTTCAAAGAAGGAGCGCAGCGGTTTCGCCAAAAGCGATTTTGGCAATAAGTGTCTCCGATCGAAATCGGACGAATCATTCTGCGGGCCTTGTCTTAATAATTAGGAGACACGGTCTCTGGAGAGGCGTAAGGTAAGGGCTATTTCCACCAGTTGAATGAATAATCACTTACTGGAATACTATCGCTGTCCTGAGGAGTATGCTCAGTTCATCTCGCCATCCGATCCCGCGGGCGATAGTACTTACTTTCGATACGGACAAGATGTCATCTGCTACGGCGCATTCGGGAAACGCCCACTGGTGAAATCTCCGGCCGGCGACTTGTATGACGCATCGGAAGACGTCTCCGTTGAGGCGGGGAGGATCTATCTTCCGTTCGACCCATCGGCGATCATCGACAACCTGCGCTGTGAAAAGTATGTGGACGATTGGCGGCAAGACAGCGCTTTGGCGAGCATCGCGGAAATCTACTATTGGCTCCGCCCGCTTCTCCCGGTCAGTGTACGAAGGCACCTTCAGCAAGTCTATCTGCGCGGGTGGAAGAAGATTCCTTTCCCTCGCTGGCCGATCGACGCGTCAGCGGACACCCTCTTCGCGCGGTTGCTTTTGCTCTCACTTCGGGCCAGCGGAGCCAAAGAAATTCCTTTTATCTGGTTTTGGCCTGACAGTGCCTCGGCCTGCGCCATCATGACGCACGACGTGGAAACGGAGGCTGGGCGGAACTATTGCCAGACATTAATGGATATTGACGACTCCTTTGGCATCAAGGCATCGTTCCAGGTCATTCCGGAAGAGCGTTATCACGTGGACGATGTTTTTTTGTCTCTGATTCGGGATAGGGCATTCGAAGTCGTAGTGCACGACCTGAATCACGATGGGCATTTGTACAAGTCGCGTAAGCAGTTTCTGGAACGTGCCGCCAGGATCAACGCCTACGGCAGGGATTTCAGGGCGAAGGGATTCCGCGCCGGCGTACTTTATCGCAAGCAGGTCTGGTATGACGCACTTGAGTTCGAGTATGACATGTCAGTCCCAAATGTTGCACACCTCGATCCTCAACGGGGTGGCTGCTGTACCGTCATGCCATATTTCATCGGTAATCTTGTCGAACTACCGGTCACTGCCACCCAGGACTACACGCTCTTCAATATCCTCAACGACTATTCCACAAATCTGTGGGAGCAACAGATTCAACTGATAATGGAAAAGCATGGGCTGATGAGCTTCGTAATCCACCCGGATTACGTCATGGGAGCCCGCGAGCACCGAGTGTTTGAAGGGTTACTCAATCTCTTGGTTGGTTTAAGGGACCGTAGCAGAGTCTGGATCACGACCCCCGGCGAAGTGAATCACTGGTGGCGGCAGCGGGCACAGATGCAATTGGTAAGAGACGGGGACGGCTGGAAGATCGAAGGAGAAGGCAAAGAACGTGCTGTCCTGGCTTTCGCCCGGGAAGCAGATGGGAAATTGGCGGTGACGTTGGATTTGCCAATTAAGAGTACTTAGCGACTCGAGGCCTCATTCATGAGTGGTTTTTCGGCGGATTGTAACGTAGCGATTATAGGTGCTGGTCCCTATGGACTTTCAGCGGCGGCCTATCTCCGGGCAGCTGGTGTTGAAACGCAGGTATTCGGTGCGACCATGTCCTTCTGGCAAAACCAGATGCCCACCGGCATGTGTCTTCGATCGAATTGGGCTGCTTCGCACATTGCTGACCCCGAGCACAAGTTAACCCTCGACGCCTACTGTCGTCAAAATGGCAACCACGTACCCAAGCCAATTCCACTCAGTCGCTTTCTTGCCTATGGTCAGTGGTTCCAGCGGCAAGCGGTCCCAGACTTGGAAACTCGCAGTGTGCGAAGTGTCGAAACAACTGACAGGGGCCTGCGTTTGGTTCTGGACGATGGCGCGTCGCTCACATCAAAGCGTGTCGTGGTCGCCGCTGGAATTGGCGGCTTCGCCACTCGTCCTTCCGAATTTAAGAACATTCCTTCCGCGCTGGCGTCGCATTCCAGCGAACATAACGACCTTGCAAAGTTCAATCGGCAGAAGATCGTTGTCATCGGCGCGGGACAGAGCGCCCTTGAGTCGGCGGCTCTTTGCAAGGAGACCGGTGCCGAAGTTGAAGTGATCGCGCGCTGCAACTCGCTTAATTGGGTCGGGGTGCACCCTCGCCTGCATCATCTGGGTTTGGTTTCCAAAGTGTTGTATTCGGATCGGGATGTCGGTCCAGCCGGCCTCAGTCGTCTGGTTGCAATGCCATATCTCTTTCGACAGCTACCCAGGACACTACAGAATCGGATCGCATATCGGTCAATTCGACCGGCGGGTTCGGGCTGGCTGCGACCTCGACTTACGGGGGTACCCATCACACTGGGACGCAAGGTCATTCATGCTGAGCCGACGACCAGCCAGCTTCGACTGAAGCTGGACGACGGTACGGAAAGACTCGTCGATCACGCGCTTCTTGCAACCGGATTTCGAGTTGATATCTCACGTTACGAGTTTCTTTCGCCGGCGATCTTGAAACAACTGAAAACCGCAGATGGTTTTCCTGTACTCAAACCCGGATTAGAAAGTTCGATTCCTGGATTGCATTTTGTTGGTAAGCCCGCGGCGTGGAGCTTCGGGCCGCTGCTTGGTTTTGTCTCGGGAACGGAGTTCGCTTCAAACGAACTCATCCGATCAATCGCTCCTCACAGACATAGCGGATTCTAATGAGCGCCGCTTTAACCAATCCATCACTCAATGTCCCCGCTAATTTCCCAAACGGTTCCGTCGGGGCTGTAGTTGTCGGCGGAGATTACCAGGGACTGGGCATCGTGCGTAGCCTGGGCAGCCGCGGAATACCTGTCTGTGTTGTCGACGACGAATACTCAATCTCAAGGTTTTCTCGTTACTCGACTCACCATGTGAAGGTGACGAATCTCCGAGACGAGCGGGCGGCCGTAGAGGAATTGATCGGTATCGGGAAGAGGCTCAACCTACTAGGTTGGGTTCTTTATCCGACGCGCGAAGAACTGGTGGCGGCATTCTCGCGCAACCGCGTGTTGCTAGGCGAGTGGTTTCGAGTACCAACTCCCGAGTGGGAGAGTGTTAAGTGGGCATGGGACAAACGCAACACGTATCAACTCGCAAAAGAACTCAGCATTCCTACACCTGCCACGCATTACATTGAGAATGCTGAGCAGTTGAGTGACCTTGACACCTGCAGGCCTCCATTTGTAATCAAGCCGGCCATCAAAGAACATTTCATCTACGCCACAAAGGCGAAAGCGTGGCGAGCGGATAGTCACTTGGAGTTGAAGAGGCTATTTCATAAAGCATCGGACTTGGCTGGTCCTGGTGAAATCATGGTGCAGGAGTTAATTCCCGGATCGGGCGCGCAGCAATTTGCGTATTGCGCGTTCTTTCGGGACGGCGAGGCAATCGGGAAAATGGTGGCTCGACGCTGGCGCCAACATCCGCTCGAATTTGGACGGGCTAGTACGTACGTGGAGACGGTCGACCTGCCTATTCTCGAAGACTTGTCTGAGCGTTTCTTAAGGGCAATCAATTACTACGGTCTAGTTGAGATTGAGTACAAGCTCGACCCGCGGGACGGTCAATATAAGCTGCTTGATGTCAATGCACGGACCTGGGGCTACCACAGTCTCGGGCCCAGGGCCGGCGTGGATTTCAGCTATATGCTCTATGCCGATCAGGTTGGCCTCCCAGTGGCGCATTGTAAAGGACAGCCAGGCATTGGCTGGATGCGCACCACAACGGATATCCCCGCGGCTTTTATGGCCCTCCTTGCGAGAGAACTAGATCTGAAGAGTTACTTTAGTACGCTGAAGCGTTGCAATGTGGAGGCTGTTTTCAATCTCAAGGACTTGTTGCCGGGTCTTGCCGAAGTCCTTCTTGTGCCATACCTGGCAATCAAAAGAGGTTTCTAAAAGTGAAGATTTCGGCATGGAAGCTATAGCCTGATCGTGCCAGTTGAGTAAAAGAGATTGTATGTAAAACTCCTTATATCGGGCCTGAGCGGGAGTAGCATAACTGGTAATGCGCCGGGTTTCCAGCCCGGAGATGGCCGTTCAAGCCTCCCCTCCCGCTCCAATTCTGTCTAATTTGATGTCTGCACATTGACCGTGAATCTCTACGAAACAGATCCGTGCAAAGACGCGCGCTGGTCGCGTTTTCTGGAGCGTCACCCCGATGCATCGGTGTTTCATACGCCGGAATGGCTGGAAGCATTGCGGCGAACCTATGACTACGAACCAGTCGTCTTTACAACGTCCGCGCCAGGCAGGGAATTGCTCAATGGACAGGTATTCTGCCGTGTCAATAGCTGGCTTACAGGCCGCAGATTGGTTTCCGTTCCTTTCTCGGATCACGCCGCGCTTCTTGTAAGCGAAACCGACGACTTGGACTCGCTCCTCTCGCATCTGCGAGAGCGGGTCGACAAGGAAAGCTGTGAGTACGTCGAGATCCGGCCCGTGGTCAATGGAACTGTGGATCCGATGTTCCAGGAGAGTAGCGTCTTCTATTGGCACAAGCTTCTGCTGGACGCCGAAATCGACACGCTTTTCCACGGCTTCCATAAGAGCTGTGTGCAGAGAAAGATTCGGCGGGCTATTCGTGAGCGGCTCGAATACACGGAAGGCCGCTCGGACAGGCTGATTCGCCAATTCCACAAACTGCTGATTCTGACTCAGCAGCGCCATTGTCTCCCGCCGCAACCGATCACATGGTTTCAGAACTTAAGTGATTGCGTCGGAGAACGGCTGAAAATCAGGATTGCTTCCAAGGACGGAGTTCCGATCGCAGGGATGCTCACGCTCGCCTATAAACAGTCAATGACGTACAAGTACGGCTGCTCGGATGCGAAGTTTCACAAGCTCGGCGGAATGGCATTCCTCTTCTGGAAGACAATTCAGGAAGCGAAGAGATCCGGACTTGCGGAGTTAGACATGGGCCGCTCCGATCTTGAGAGTCCCGGACTAGTTACATTCAAAGAACATTGGGGCGCTGAGCGCGCAACGCTGAAGTATTGGCGATATCCGGCTGTCATGCTCTCCACTTCAACCGAGTGGGAACTCAAGGCTGCCAAGAAGATCTTCAGTTTTGCATCTGGGGCCGCACTGTCAACCGTGGGGCGACTTCTGTACCGGCACGTAGGTTGATCACCAATTAGTCCCGGGTTTATCCATGCCGGTCCTGAGTGCATGTGATCCCATGCATTCTGGAATGGCAAACGGTGCAGAGGGTGATCAGGTTTTCCTCTGAATCATCCCCCAACTGGCTGCGGAATGGCGGGTCGAGGCAGAGCGCAATGAAGGGGCAGGTTGCACAGGGGTTCTGCGGGAGGCGGATCCCGCTGTGCGGAATCTCCCGAAGTGGTCAAAGCAGTCCAAGAATCTTGATCGGACAGACTTTTCGAGTTTTGTAAAGCGCGGTCTGATCGCAAAATAGTGAATTACAAGTGCAATGATTTTCACTTCCAGATGGTCGCGGATTTGCTCCTGAATTCAGTTGACAGTTGGGCCAATTGATAGCAAAGTTGATCGATTGTGTGACCGCTCCTCGGCATTTGTGCCAGCGCCGATTCCCCCGCGGATCACGGTTCCCCCTGAACTGTTACACGTTTGGCCGTCGTTAGTTTTCCAATTTCATGATGCTCGGGGTAGGGCTGCGTGTGTCACGCAGTCCGGAGTGAGTTCGGGTGATAACTCGAGTCAAAGCGCACGAAAAACTGAAGCGAAATAGAGGTTGACAGGAGAGTTATGAAACTAGTCTATACAACGTTGCTAACAACGACTGCGATCATGATGGTAGTTATCGCAGTCGGAAGCTCCGTGGCTTCGGCTCAGAGTTGTCCTTCTTCCCCCAACTATCTCCCGGATTTCACCTCAGGCCAAAACTGTCTGACGTTGAACGGGATAAATTATGATACCCCCTCTACAATGTACCCAGGTTTCTACCCGGCTGTTCCACCTCCGCCCTCCGGTGTCACAAATGTTCTGCGGCTTACTCCAAATCAGCAAGCATGGACAGGGTCCGCTTGGTATAATACTCAGCAGCCAGTAAGTGGGCCCTTCTCTACAACGTTCACATTTCAGCTAACCGGAGCCAACGGAACTTCCTGTGGTGAAGAGCCCTGCCCGGGGGACGGAATTGCGTTCGTGATCCAAAATTCGGCGACTACCGCCATCGGTCCTGAGGGATGCGGGATCGGATTCGGCTCCAGTGCGTTTTGCCAGGCTCCGTACGGACCTCAAACGGGCATTACGAACAGTTTGGCAGTTGAATTCAACACTTTTTTTAATTACGGTGTTGATCCGAGCGACAGCAGCGTTTCGATTCAAAACTGCGGTGGGACCGGCGCAAACAGCGTAGACCCGAGTTGCCGCCTGGCGATTAATGACCTTACCCAACTCGGGAACCCCATCATCCTGGCGGACGGCAATGTCCACACTGTGACGATCACCTACTCGGGTGCCGGCAGCACACTACTCGATGTGATCCTCGACAACGTCGATTTGTTCCCCGCTACTCCTTCGAATCCGAGCGGTGGCGTCGTATTCAACCTGACAACAATTGGCCTGACCAATGGCAACGCCTGGGTCGGGTTCACCGGGTCTACCTTTGGCGCCGACGACAACCAAGACATTCAGAGCTGGTCATTCCAGCCCGGATCTCAGACGGCTGTAATCAATCAAAACCAGCCAACCGATCTTACCTTTCCAAACGCTTCGGGAAACAACGTCTACAATTACAACGCGCAGCTTACCGCTCCTTACGCGCAACCAGTAATCACAGTGCAGCCGATACTGACGACCGCAAACGCCTGCGACGCACTGGTAGACAAAAATTTCTGGCCCGCTCGCTGCTTCGTCTACCAAAACGCCGAAAATACGGGCATCGATGCGCCCGTGATGTTCGAGCTCACCTGCCCCGATTCCCCCGGCGGAGTCTGCAACAATAACCAGACCTTCTTTGCCGCCTTAGGAAGCGACTTCAGTTTCTCGTTTTACGACAACCCCTACTTCTTCTACCCGGGGCTCATCGGCTTGTTCAATCCGTTCCCGGGATGGCTCAAGGGCGCCGGTCCGAATCCTCTGCACCCGTGCACTCCGCCGTCGAGCGGACCGTTGTTCGTGAGTAACCAGATCTCGGCATTCTCCGTTACAGGTGATCCTGGCGGTAAGACCTTAGGAGGAAGCGGAGGCACCGGTTCATGCTGGGTAGCAACCTACGACACGCCGGGCGAGATCTGGCCGGGGATCACTATTGCGTCTCCGAAACCAATTACATACAGCCAGGGCCAGGCAGTCACGGCAGTCTATGCATGCAACAATCCAAGCACCTCGAAGCCTCCGTCCAGTTCAGTAGGTCCGTATCTGACGGCGGCAGTTTGCACGCAAGCAACCGGCATGCAGGCCTCGTGCACGCAAGGCAGCAGTGGGCTGTCCTGCACCGGCACTGTCGATACCTCGAGCAAGGGGCTCCACGTGTTCACGGTTACCGGAATCGACTCCGGTGGCAACCAGAACGTCGATTTCGTGGTCTACAACGTCAAATGAGAGAATGAAGCAATCTCCGGGCCTAGTCCTCGCAGTAGTGACGAAGGGGTGCCGCCTCGCGGCACCCCTTTTTTCATTCTGATAACGACGAGTTGCGTCGATCTTGCCACTGTGCTTCCGTCGAAGTTCCTGGCATACGAGCCCGAAGGTTGGCCGCGATCGTAGAAGAAATGTGAAAAAGCGGGAGGAATCCCGCGAATCTTCGACTTGACACCAAGAAGAGAAGGTCAACCGATCGAAAGCTCCGGTGATTGTCCTAGCCTTTGCCCGGTTGTGTCTCGCGGGTGGACTCGTCGTATATAGCTTTGAAATCCCACCGCTGCAATAATTTTTCTGCCCCCGGGTCTTTCTTCATGGCGACCAGAAGCCGAAGAGCTTCGCGATAATGATCCTGCGCCTCAGCGCTGTTACCGGAATCTCGTGAGATTCCTGCCAATAGGTATTGTGCTCGTGCACTCAAGGGCTGCATTCCCAGCGTGTCTGAGAGCAGCAAGGCCCGTTCGAGTTCCCGCCGGGCAGATGATCGGTCGCGATTCCGATACAAGGCCTCCGCCATGAGTATTGAGCATTCAACCGCGGTATATTTCAGGCCAAGGTCGTTGGCTTGGGGAACCAACTGGCGAAGATCGGAGGCGACCTCTTGCACACGTTTTTCCTGAATTTCAACCTTCGCAAGGTTGGTTTTCGCGATCAAAATGGAGCTGGGATCTTTGCTTCGTTCGGCGACGCGAAGTTCTTCCGCATAGGACGCATGCGCAGACTTGAGATCTCCACTGTAAAAGTGTGCGTCGCCCTGGAATCCCAAGGTAGCCGCTGCCATGTCGTCGCTTTTCAGTTCGTGGGAGAGGCTAAGCGACTCATCTAGATAGCCCTTCGCCTCCTCACCACGTCCGGCCAGGATCAAGGTCTCTGCCATTCCGCCCAGCACCTGGGCCATCCATGCCGTCTTATCCTGGACGTCGCGGAACGTCTTGAGGGCTTCCTGTTCCGAGTTGATGGCCGCCCCGAACCGACCCTGGTAGGCAAACAGCATACCCAAGCCATAGGATTCGATCGCTGCGCCGCGTTGGTCGTTCATGGTGCGCCGCAGATCCAATGCACGAAGATAATACGCAATCGCCTTATCGTATTGGCCCATGTCGGCGTAGATTTCGCCGAGATTGTGGACCGCCTCCACAATGTCCTGCGGTACTTTCGCTTTTTCGCGCAGTTGCAGCGCCTGCTGATAATAGGTAAGCGAATCCTCGTACTGGCCCTTCTCGGAATACACAGTTCCGATGTTGTTCAGACAGATGGCTTGCATACCTTCATTGGCAAGATCGCGCTCCAAGTCCAGCGCTTCCTTGTACATCTTCAGTGCTTGATCGTGGTCCCCCCGATAATCGGAGAAATTCCCCATATCGATCAGCGTGTCACCCAGGCCACGTTTGTCGCCAATCTCGCGCCTGATCTGCATAGCCTCCTCGAAGTTAGGCAGAGCATCCTTGTTATTCCCGAGCGAAGCCTGCGCTTTGGCCATTTCATTGAGGCTGAAGGCTAGGCCGCGCTTTTGCCCGATCTCGCGCCAGATTTTGAGCGCTTGCTGTTCGTTGTTCAGAACCTCCTGCGGCTTGCTCAACATGCGGTACGCCACCGCTATCAGGTGAAGGCTGGTCGCTTTCTGTTCCTGGTTATCAACCTGTGTGGCAAGACTAAACGCACGGTTCAGGGGATCGAAGCTCCCTTGTGGATTGCCACTCTTGATCTCAATGCGGCCGAGGTCGAGAGTCGCCGCAACATCTTTCGGGTTTGAAGTTAACAGCTTCTGGTAATGGTCTCGTGCCTTCGCGAGGTCGCCAGAATCCTGGTAGAGGCTGGCAAGAGCCGATTCCACATCCGAACTACCGGGCAGTACGCTCGCGAGGGTCTCGTACGCCTTGATGGCTTCGGGATAGTTCTTGACCACCTGCAACTCGATTGCAGAGATCAAGTACTTCTCCGCCGTAGGCAAATCCTGGCTCAGCGCGACGGCCTTCTTGGCGGACTGCTCCGCTTCACTGTCATAGCCCAGACTGCTATAAATCTGTGCCAGCCTGGAAAACGCGAGCGCAAACTTAGGATCTCCCTGGGTCGCCGCCTCGAACTGCTTCTGTGCTTCCAGATTACGTCCGTCGCGCTGCAAGGAGACGCCCTGATTGTAGTCCCTCAATGCGTCAATCGATTGTGAAGTCGGCTGAAAGGAACTCGCTTTTAATTCCTTCAGTACGTTTTCCGGAAGCGCCAGCTTCTGGCGAATCAACTCCGCCAGTTGGTCGATGGCGCCCGGAATTTCTTTCTCACTGGGCGCATCGATCTTCAATGGCACCGTACCGCCAGTCTTTAGATCCAGTAGCGTCCCATCGATGCGGATTTGATCGCCGAACTTCGCGTACTGTCCCCAGACGACTCTATCGGCGTTGCTGAACTCAGCTACCCGCCGGATCGTTGCCGGATCAAGAGCCGTCTCGGACGAGATTCGCAAATCGCTGAAAATCTGGTGGAGGTTGGTTGAGCTGACAGTACGAAGCTGAGCCGACTGGCCCACATCGGTACTAAGCATGTCCGCCAGGCTTGAACCCAGCCAGTTCAATTTTTGGTCTCCCGATGCATTCTGGAAAGGGAGTATAGCGAGCGATACCGGGTGCACTACGACCGCTTGGGCCGCGCCCTGCGATTTGAAAAGTCGGTCACGCAACATGTACCCGCAGATTGCCAAAACTAGAGCAGTCAAAATTCCCGTGATCAGCGGCCATGGAATGGTTTGCCCCCAGGGCTTTACGCGGGCGTCGAAAGTGATCGTGCCAGCCGCTCGCTTATCTTTCCACGTGTTCAGGTCAACCAGGATGGCTGATGCACTCTGATATCTCTGGGCGAGATCGCGTTCAAGGCACTTGCTCACGATGCCGCTGAGCGCCCCCGGTATCTGAGCATCAACGTCCGAAACCGGGACAGCGCGTTCCTGAGTCCGTTTGATAAGGCTGGCCAGCGCGCTTTCGGCATGAAAAGGCGTCTTGCCAGTCAGCATTTCGTAAAGGATTAGACCAAGCGCGAAGAGGTCGGAGCGTTGATCGAGCTCTTTGGCAAGAGCTTGCTCGGGCGACATATACTCCATGGTGCCGACGATCGCGCCAGTTTGGGTCATGCCGTCACCTTCCAACGTGCGCGCCAATCCGAAATCCATAACCAGGATCCGGCCAGAGTTGTCCTGCATGATGTTTTGCGGCTTCAGGTCGCGGTGAATCACCCCCACGCTGTGCGCCGCATCAAGGGCAAGACACACCTGCTGGATAACCTCCACAGCCTCCTCAGGCGAGAACTTCTTTTTCTCCCGGATCAGGGCTCGCAAATCCTGGCCTTCAACGAACTCCATCGTGATGAACTTCACACCCTCTGCGTCTGCCAGGTCGTAAATGCGAATCACGTTGCGATGTGTCACCTGATGAGCGAGTAGGAGCTCCTGTTTGAAGCGGGCCAGAATCGAAGGATTCGACGCGAGCTCAGGACGGATGACCTTTAAGGCTACGAAGCGGTCAAGTTCACGGTCGGTGGCTTTATAAACGGCCCCCATTCCGCCTTCGCCAAGCAGTTGAAGGATTTCATATCTCCCGGCAAGCACCTCGCCTACTTGAAGCACTGCCTGGATACCGGACCCTCGCGAACTCCAGTTGGCAGGGGGCGGGGAAGGGCGACGCGTTGAATATCCAGTAGGGAAGGGGCTTCGGGCATCGACTACGGTGGCATCGGAACCATCTGGCGCACCTGTATCGGCGATGGTAGCGCCGGGATCGGGCGTGGACCCGAAGTCCGCAATCGTCACTCCTGGGTCGATTTCGCTTCCGGAAGCATTGCTAGGTGGACTCGAGCCCGGAGGAACGGGGACGCCGCCAGTGGAGCTTTCCCCGGGAAAACGAGTTCCGACGCCGGTCCCTACAGGCTTTTTGGGAACGTGATTTCCATCCGGCCCTGACTTGGAATCATGCATTCGTCCGATTCAGCGGTAGGCCCGACCGATGGGCGCGCCCACCGGTTCATACCCGAGGGCGCCTTCGGGCACAAATAGTGCGAGAAGTATATACGATTGGCCGGAATTTGAAGCCTAATTCATGCTACTTTCTCTGCCTTTTGGACACTCTGGTGACGGTTAGGGCTCTTCCGGAAAAATCGTCGGCTTGCTCGGCGCAGGCTGGGGTGGCAGGTGCGGACAGGTTTTGTTCAGAATCGGCGCCAGAGTGGCTGCGGAACGCTTTGTGGTGCACCTGGGTTCGTCATCGTGCCGCAGGATTGACACCTCCAGCCGTCGCGACGCAGGATCCGCTGGCGCAGCCGCTCATACTATAAAGGGTCCAATCGCACGGTCACAGGGTGATTCATCGACATGTGAGTAACATGAAAGTATGCTTTCAACATGTCCAAGATGATTCAGCTTCGGAACGTACCCGATGCCCTACATCGTGGTCTGAAAGCCCGCGACGCCATGGCAGGTATGTCGCTTTCAGACTATCTGTTAGCGGAGATTAAGGAAATCGCGGAGAGGCCAACGCTCACGGAGTGGCGGGAGCGGCTGCACAAACTTAAGCGTGAACCGCTACCGGAATAAAGATGACCAACATGGTCAGATTCATTATAATGTGCCTATGCGTACCGTAAACATCAGCGACTTGAAAGCGCAACTCAGCGCTCACATCCAACTAGTAAAGGATGGCGAAGAAGTGCTGATTTGCGACCGCAACAAGCCTGTGGCGCGAATGGTTCCCTGTCGTACAAACGACCGGTCTAAACAAGAGCAGCGCCTGATTGCCCGTGGCGTTCTCTCCCTGCCGCTGAAAAGACGGCTCTCGACAGTTTCATTGCCGGAGCCACCGGGAGACATTTCTGATGACGTCATGGAGCAAGTATGGCGGGAAGAGCGGCAAGGCCGGTAAAGCGTCCCTCAGCTTTTTGGGACACGAGCGCATTGGTTCCTCTGTGTGTTCGTCAGGGCACCACGACGAGGGCGATTGCTCTCTACGAGAGCTTCGAAGCGGTTGTCTGGTGGGCGACTTCTGTTGAGATTGCGAGCGCCTTGGCGCGCCTAGTTCGGATGAAACAACTCAATTCGAGCGACTGGGCCAAGGCCGGTAGGATCGCGACAGCCCTAGCCGATGGCTGGTCTGTCATTCAGCCTTCGGAAGCGGTGCGCACGAAAGCAACGGAACTTGTGGACGATTATGATTTGCGGGCAGCTGACGCGCTGCAACTGGCTGCGGCGCTGGCATGGTGTGAAAACATTCCCCAGGGTCGAGTATTTCTGACGGCGGACCAGAAGCTGCAAGAAGCAGCCCTCCTGAGTGGTTTTGACGCTAAACAGATCTAGAGGCCAGAAGCATTCCGCAGGTTGGGGGGGTGCTCCAGCCTAAGAGCTCGAGTACATTCCTGATTCACCCTTGCCTGGTAGCGCGAGTTTCTGGGTGCCCACCCATGCCTGCGGGTGATAACTGGATCAGGCGATCCTCTTTTGTCGCCTAGTGGCGATGCACTCTGGCGTGGCACACCGTGCACATCGTGATCAAGTTATCTTCCGAATCGTCGCCGGAGTGGCTACGGAATTCTTTGTGGTGGCCCGCGTCCAGCGCTGGATGCAACCAGCGCGGACGCCGTAATCAGCACGGGTTCGCTGGCGAGGCGGGGCACTGAGGTGCTTGTTTCTGCAGCCTCGTTGCACGAGCCAGTTTGTGCACCCCGGGTGCACGGCTATGCATAACCGAGTCCAAAAGAACCGCGCTCCTGCTGGGCCGATATTGGGTGAGTTCCTCCGAAGGACAGGGCGACCTGATCCAGTTGCCGATTGAGTTGCATTCCAAACTTCGCTCTTCCCTTTTTGTTCGCCGTTTGCTAATATCTTTGGAAGCGTTTTAATTCTCGCCAGGACCGCTCTTCTTTAACCTTGCAGTCCTGGGCCTCACCAGAGCTGAGACGGACAGTCGCAAATGACGTTCATTGCCTTTGTAAAAGGAGTGAAGCCATGACGACACGAGAGTTGCTGAAGCGCGTTGAGAAGATCGAACGGCGCTCGAAGGAAATTGCCGAAGCACGTTCCATGTATTCCGCAGAGTGCATCTGCTTTCCGGAAAATGAACCGCCGTCGTTTGGTTTCCCTATCGAGCAAGAAATAGCATCCCGTGTGAAGTGTCCCCTGCACGGGAAGCGCTGGAAATGGACTTTTCATCGCATTTATGTTTCGAAATGGCTCCGGGAAAAATTCGAGCGCAAAAGAGAGACCCTGAGCCCGCAACACCGTAAAGCCTGGACGGCCAGCTTCCCGCCAAATCTCTGGCCCGCCGAAGAGGAAGAAGCAGAAGACGGAGTCTATTTACGCTTAAAGGATGGCACTCGGCTGCTCGCCGAGGAACATGCGTGGAAGAAGAACAAATGCCAGGATGGCGCGAAGTCAGAATGGAGTGCCGAGGGAGGACAATCCCAAAGCAGAACCGAATCGGCACCAGCACCTGACGGGCTACCCACGAAGGAATCACGCGGCGAGAGGTTCATCCTGACTTGGCAGGACGCGCGCAAAGAACAATTAAATCGGAACTGACGGCCCATCGAGAGGAGGCGAGGATCGAACGTCCGCTTCGTCACTTTTGATCGAGCCTCAGATAGGACATAAATCGGTCCGTTAGGAGGAACAACCGACATGAGCCCCCGAAGACAAGATTCCCGTTGCAAGGGCACGACGAAGGAAGGGAAGCCCTGCCGCGCCGCGGCCACTGCCGGCGGGCTCTGCTTCTTCCATGCGAACCCGGCCAAGGCTTCCGAGCTTGGCCGTAAAGGCGGAAAAAAGAATCGTCGTCCCAGCTCCGAGGCTGGGGATCCGCTGCCTGACCTGAACGCTGCTCTTGCGGTGCGCGAAACGGTCGCGCGGCTGATCGCAGATGTCTATGCCGGCAAAATGAACCCCCGGACCGCAGCCGGCCTCGCACCTTTGTTGAATCTCCAATTGCGAGCGATCGAGACAACCGACTTGGCACGCCGGGTCGCCGAGGTCGAAAAACAACTGAGCCAACCACTGACTGATGCATCACGAGCCCAGACTGGAGACGCCTCGGACCGGACACCAGGGAATCCCGATGATAAAACTGTGCACTAGGAATCGGGAAGGGAAGAGGACGCGCCGATGGCACCAACGAATCCCGCAGTCCAAAATTGAGAGGGGAAGGAAGCTGTCAGCCATATAGCTCCAACCAATGCTACAGCCAGCGAAAAACATTGACTGATTACCGCTTTGAGCCATGACATTTGTTAAAGCCATCAAAGCGGTCAAGAATTCTCCGGGAGCGATGGCGGCGGTGGAAAAAGACGTTCGAGCATCCGGGCACGATAGATGAGAGGCCATACAGCTAGTGCATTCCTTTGTGTGGAGCAGTCCTGGCATTTCCCGACTGCCCGCGGATGCTCCCGTCGAGGCCGGCTACGTCCCGCTGCCCGTCAGCGTGATTTTTTGCACGCTGCTGAGGGCGGAGTCTTTGATCGATAAAGTCCCGGTCCGGGTGCCTGTCTGCGTCGGCGTAAAGGTCACGGTAATAGTGCAGTTCTTGCCTACGGTGAGTTTGGCCGGGCAATTATTGGTTTCGGCGAAGTCTCCAGCGATGGTAATGCTGGTGATCTTCAGAGGTGTCGCACCAGGATTGTCCACGGTGACTATCTGCGTGGCGCTGGTGGTTCCCACTTTTTGATGCGCGAAAATGAGGCTGGTGGGCGTTATACCAATGACTGGTTCGTTCAAGAGCACAGTTGCGGAACCTGTGTCGCCTGCGGTTGTTCCGTTGGCCGTCGCCAGATCTAATCCGCCATCTCCATTGAAATCCGCGGCTACGATTCCAGACGGCAATGCGCCGGATGTGAGTGTCACTCCGCCGCCGAAGGTGCCGTCGCCGTTTCCGGGAAAAATGGTGATGAACCCGAATGTGCTCCCTGCATTTGCGATGGTGACCGCCAAATCGAGATTGCCGTCATTGTTGAAGTCACCAATCACTACTCCGTTCGCGTTGTTCAACGTATCGTATGGCACGGCCTTCTGAAATGTGCCGTCACCATTCCCCAACAGAACCTCGATTCCGCCAAAGGCGCTGTTCGTCGCCACCGCCAGGTCGATGATGCCGTTACCGCGGAAACTGCCGGCCGCGATTGCGAGTGGGGCTCCTCCTCCGGCGGCGGCGTAGTCTACCTTCGGAAGGAACGTGCCCGAGCCGTCGGCTTTGTTAATCAGAATCGAGACTGTGCCACCCTCCGAATCGGCAACCGCGATATCGGGCCAGCCATCGCCGTTGAAATCGCCGACGGTGACACCCTCCGGGAAGCTTCCAGTCGCGTACGTGGCAAAGGTGGGAAAAGCACCCGTCCCGTTGCCGAGAAGGACCGATACAGTATCTTCTGTGAGATCAGTGGCTACGATATCGAGATTGCCATCCTTATTAAAGTCGCCCACCGCGATGCCGTAGCCGTAGCCGTTGATGGGATATGTCGTATAACTGGGAAAGGTCCCGGTGCCCGAGTTGAGCAACACGGAGATGCTGCCGCTGCCTCCGAAATTCATTATCGCGATATCTGCTTTGTGATCGTTGTTGAAGTCGCCTGCCGTTACGGCGTCCGGACCGATTGGCAGCGCGTAGTTTACGGGTGGATCAAATGTCCCATTGCCTTTGTTTTTTAGTACGGAAAACTCGTAAGGAGTGTCGGCATAGGTGATTGGAACAATCAGGTCCGGCTCGCCGTTTCCGGTGAGGTCCGCCGCCGCAAGTCCGCTGTAGGCTCCGGTCACGCTCTCATTGCCCACGGCGTAATCGGTGCGCGCTGCGAACATATCTTTTCCGTTGCTCAGCAGTACCGAGATTGTCGCCATCGTAACTCCGAAGGGGCCGCCGTTGTCTGCAGTAACTATGTCAAGCTTGCCGTCACCGTTAAAATCGGCAGCGGCTATGCCACTCGGACCATAGTTAGTGCCGAACACGACTGCGGCTTTCAGAGTTCCCGAGCCGGTGCCAGGCAAGACGGAAACCATGTCATAGGTTCCCGAATTTGTGACCGCAACGTCGAGTTTGCCGTCGCCATTAAAGTCGCCGAGCGCCACTTGATCCACGCCGGCGGGAACGGGATAAGCTTTCGCGGCCTTAAAGGTTCCGTCGCCGTTGGAGAGCAGCACCACAACTTTGCCGTCAGCTTGGCATCCGGCAACAATGTCTATCCTCTTATCATCGCGGAGCGCGCCGGCAGCGAGGCTGATGCAACTTTCGGCCACAGCCGTGGAATAGTCCTTGTGAGTCTGGAACGTACCGTCGCCATTGCCGAGCAGGACCGAGATTGTTTCGCTGCTTGCGTTGGCCGTCGCCAAGTCCAGTTTGCCGTCGCCATTGAAATCGGCGGCGATCACCATCAACGGATCGCCTGCGGTGGCGTAAGTAACCGGAGCCTTGAAAGTTCCATCGCCGTTTCCGAGCATGACGGCCACGCCCAGCGTCTGCGAATCGTAGTCGGAGATGGCGACGTCGAGTTTGCCGTCGCCATTGAAATCGCCGACCGCAATGCTGCCGCCCTGCACGCCCGCGACGGTGGAGATGAATGGTTTGAACGTTCCGTCGCCGTTCCCCAAAAGCACGGCGACTTGAGCATCGTTAAAGCCATAGACCACGACAATGTCGAGCTTGCCGTCGCCATTAAAGTCGCCTACAGCGACACCGCTGGGCGCTGAACCTACCGGATAATCGACGTGAGGAGCGAAGGTTCCGTCGCCTTTCCCGAGCAATACAGAAACCGTGTTCGCCGTGTCGTTATTGCCAGTGACTACGTCCATGATGCCGTTGCCCCTGAAGTCGCCCACGGCCACCACTGCCGGGCCCGTACCCGTGACGAAATCGGCGCGGTTGAACATGAAGGTTTGCGCAGAGGCAAGACGAGCGGTCGCCATGGCCAGTAGCGCCAGGACAATCAGCATCGACGTTGCGTTTGCCCGTAGAATTCTGCCTGCCAATGGATGTTGCGCGAGGTTGGTCATGACCATGCTCCTTATTATTAGTTCGGGTCTTTTTGAACCCGATGTGACTCCCGCCATTTACTTCGCCGCTACCAACGCAGGCTGCGTGCGAGCCACTTGGGCCTGCACTTTCTGCAAAGACTGGCGTGTCGACCGAAGCTCAGACTTCAGCGCACGAATCTCCTCCTGCTGCTCCTTGATTGCGTTCAGCATCGACCAGATGATCGGATCGTTGTTCACCAGCAGGTAGCCTTTGCTGTTTTCCGTTACCGCTTCCGGAATGACTTGTTGGACTTCCTGCGCCACAACTCCGATATGTTCTTCCGTATCGCGAATGCCCATCGCATTGTCGGCCTTGTAGCGATAGCGGATAGGGTTGATGCGCAGAATCTGACTCAAGCCGGAACTGTAGCTGCCGTTAAGGTTCTTGAGCCGGCCATCGGAGAAAGTGCCCCACGAACCGCCGCCGGGCTTGTCGGCGCTGCCGTTCACGGTGAGAAGGCTGTCAGGACTGGTTGTTCCGATACCCACGTTACCGTGCTGCTCGATGGAGATCCGTCGGGCAAAGTCCGTGAAAATGTCGATCCCATATTGATTGAGACCGGCTGTGCGCGAGGAGGACACCCCTTCTCCCGCGTTGAGGCCGAACGTGAGATCGATAAAGTTCGTCCCGTTATTCATACCCGTGGAGTCGACGGCAGTGGCGCCCGCCACGTCCAATAAATGCCCGGGCGCGGTCGTTCCGATGCCGACGTTCGTGCTGGCCGTGGCGCCGTTCACGCCGTTGATGCTGCCCAGCACCATGGCATTGCTCTCGGTGACATAGGCGTTGGCGCCGATGGCGGCGGAGTTGTTGAGGGTTCCCGTTTTGAGGCGGGCGTTGAAACCCACAGCGGTGTTGTAGCTTCCGGTCAGGTTACTTACATCTCCGGTGACGCCGGCAACAGCTCCGAGTCCTGTGTTCTCGTTTCCCGTGGTGACGGTACTGAGTGCCGCTACGCCGATGGCGGTGTTATCGCCACCCGAGGTGTTGGTCAAAAGGGCCTGCCCGCCGATGGCGGTGTTATATTCGCCCGAGCCGTTGGATACAAGAGCCTGGTAGCCGGTGCCGGTGTCGACAACTCCCGTGGACGTGCTGTTTCCCGAGAAACCGAGGAACACGCTTCCGTTCCCGACGGACCCGAAGGCGAAGGGCGTGCCAAATATCTGGAAGCTGAGGGCCGACACTGAGCCGGTTGTGCTCAGATTCCCATTGACAGTCTGATTGCCGGTGAATGTGTTGGCCGTGGCCAGTTGTGGAACAGTGGCCGTGTTGAGGTTGAGGGTGACGTTACCACTCGTCCCGCCGCCGGTCAGATCCGTTCCGGCCGTCACTCCCGTAATTTGCCCGTAGGCGCCTGTCAGTAAACATATTGTGGAGAACAAAAGTGCTGCGAACTGCGTCTTCGAGTTTTTCATGACACGCTCCAAATGTTTTTCTGAGATCGGGTTGAACTACGAACTTGTTCGCGCGCGGGAGGGACCATGGCTCTGAGCCTCGGCCCCTCCCACGCAGGTTGAACAGCGTCTACTTCTGGTTGACCTCCGGTTTGCTGGCTTGTGCCGGATGGGGGAACGGAGATATAGGAGGCAACGGAGCTACGCGCGGCGATGGAGCTATGTTGGGTAGAACCCGTTTCGGCGGAGCAGGAAGAGTGACCCTCTGCGCTGGCGACCCGCTGCCGCTATGCAGGCTCGGTCGCTGATGGCGCGCGACCTGCTCGGTTCCCGGTGCTGAGGCCATGTACCCGATGCGAGCGGTGTCGGGCGCTCCGACGAGTTCGGGATACAAATAGTGTCCGCGATCGGCAGGAGCCTTTTCGACTTCTACCTGAATCCGGTGTGCATTGGCGTATGCATCCTGCCGCGTTCCCGTCACCTGCCAGGAAACTTCCACATTCGGTTTGTCCGTCTTAATGCTGAAGTGGTTGTTAGCAACCTTGCTGGCCACGATGGCCTGCGCAAACTGGCCGATCACAGTTAACTGATAGCGGAAATCCCGGTTGAGCGTCTCGAACCAATTCGGCAACGTAACGGTTGCCAGACCAGCGTCGTCGGTGGTGATGGTGCCGTCGTACATGTTTTTCATATCGGGCGACTCGACGAAGGAGTGATAGAGATACTTGTTGGCCGGGTCGAGCGGGTCGTCAATCTTGAACGACCCCGCGGGTTTGGTGAGCGTGCCCAGAACGTCCACGTTGTCGTTGGTAATGGTCATTTGCGTATGACCGTTGGCGATGCGGAAGGATATGAAGTCACCGGCACCGGCGTTGAGGTACGTGTTGCCGCTGGCGTCTCCCATCAGCAGGTAGTTGTTACAGCCCGACATGCCGTTTTGTCCGAGCTGGAGGGCCATAAAGCCAGTACCGCATCCCGCGTCCCCAATGATCGCAAACGCATCAGCGCCCAGAAGTTTCGTCATGGACGCCTCGAAAACCTCGCCTCCGGCGATCGTAGTGTCGTTTTCGGCGTAGAGAGCGGGGTTAGTTGGGCTGTTGTTGTTGAAAGCACCACCCCAGTATGTGTCGGCGGTTCCTAGTACGCCGATCCCGGACGTTGCCCCCCCAAAGTCGCCCCACACGCCGGCAGCGTGAATAAGGTTAGCTTCATCTCCTGTATTGCTGACGCCGGACGAGGCCCCGTAAACGCCGGCAGCAGTGGAGCTATCACCGATTACGCCATAGGGCGCGCCCAACACAGAAATGTCGTACTCTCCATTGTTGTAGCCCACTACGCCCGCGAACGGACTCTCTCCCGCAACGCCCCAGCCACCAGGCGACGACGCTTGGCCGAATACACCAAACGTAGACCCCGTTGAGGCGGTCGAAGTGCCCTGGACGCCGATGCCAGCGGTGGATGTCGACAGGCCGTACACGCCCGGAGCCGACCCCGTTCCGGAGATGTTTTCGCCGGATACGCCATAGCCAGTGGGCGAAGCAGCGACGCCGTTCACGCCCGAATACGTTCCCGTTGGGGAGGCGTTTTGGCCGAATACGCCATAGCCAGTGGGCGAACTAGCGGTGCCGTACACGCCGAATGTACTCCCCGTGGCAGCCTGCGCCTCGCCCGCCACGCCAATGCCGGAGGTGGACTGCGAGAGCCCCCACAAGCCGGCCCCAGAGCCCGTCGAGGCGGTCGCTTGACCTATTACGCCAACGTAATAGGAACCAGTGCCGCTGTAGCTGGTGTTGCCGATGATCCCGAAGCCAGCCGAACTGGCCGTGAGGGTGCCGTCCACCGTCTGACTCGTTGTGAACGTGTTACCCGCGCCCAACTGCGCGTACAACGCGTTGGTCGCTGCCGTGTTCAGGCTCAGCGTGACATTGCCGCTGGTCCCGCCGCCGACGAGATCCGTTCCCGCTATCACACCCGTGATTGTGCCCGTGCCCGGAGACGCACAGACCCACGCGCTGCCGCTCCATTGCAGAATCTGGCTCGCCACGCACGTATTGGTCAGCGACAAGTTCAGGGTGCCGCTCGTACCTCCACCGATCAGGCCGCTGCCCGCAGCCGTCGTGATCCCGGTGATTCCGCTGCCGCCGCCTCCGGCGAATACGATATCCAACTCGGCGGTGTGGCTCGTCTTCGTGGCTTCTTTGCTGTCGAAGGTCGCGTCCAGCGGACTGTTCGCCACGAGCGCGATGCCGTCATTGGGAGTTCCACTCAGCCACGCCTGCACCGCTGCCGTGACGTCCACCAGGATGTACTGGTCCTTATCCGCGGAGGTGAGTGGCACGCTGGCTTGAATGGTAGTTCCGAGCGCCGGAGCGTTGCTGGCATCAATCGTCGACTCCGTCCAGGTGCCGTTGACGTAATCGACGTTGAAACTGCCCGCCTTGGTCACGCCATCGACGAAGAGCTTGAGCGTGGCCTTGGTGATGTCGGCGCTGGTATAGCCGGAAGGGATCGACGAGAGATTGAATTGAATGAAGGTGGTTTGCGTGCTCTCAACGTCGAGAGTCGTCTTGGAGCCGTAGTTGGTGGTAGGGGCTGCGGTGTTGGTGTAGGAATCGCCGCTGGGAGTAAGTTGGCCATAAGTCGCTGTACATGCCAGCAGGATCAGAGACAGGAGTGAAGCCAGGCGCAGATGTGTGGTCAGGTTTTTCATAAGTCTCTCCAAGAGTGTTTTTTTTGCTGTCGTTCTATCAATCCAGTTACGGAGTCAATTCGTAAACCACGCCGAAGCCGATTCCACCGCCAAGGGTTGTGCCGTAGAGATTGCCGTGCTTGTCGAGGATCAGGCCTGCGTCCGGTACCGCCCCGTCCGCACCGCCGGTGAAGGTGTGAAGCACGGTATGCGTGCCTGACGGCGAGATCTCAAACACAGTGCCGTCGCCGGAACCGTTACCATTACCGCCGTTGTAAGTCGTTCCATAGAGGTTGCCCGCTTTATCGCGGACCAGAGCGACAGTTGGATTGGCCCCATCCGGGCCGCCCGCAAAGGCGTAGAGCACGGTCTCAGTGCCCGATGGGGAGAGCTTGAAGACGATCCCGGCGTTGGATGATCCGCCGCCGGCAGTCGTGCCGTACAGATTGCCCTTGCTATCGAGAATCACTCCCCCGTATGGAGTCGCTCCATCCGACCCACCGGCGAAGCTGTGGAGCACCGTTTCTGTGCCCGACGCAGTTACCTTGTAAACCGTGCCGAGCCCAAAAGCTCCGCCCTGCAAAGTTGTCCCGTAGAAATTTCCGTGCTTATCCTCGACTACGCCCGCATACGGACGACCTCCATCAGTGCCGCCCGTAAAGCTGTACAACACGCTCTCCGTACCGGCGGCACTCAACTCAAACACCACCCCGTATTCAAATGTGCCGCCGGAGTAGCCCGTGCCATAGAGGTTGCCTGCCTTGTCGAGAATCAGGTTCTCGCCGTAGGGATCGGCGCCATCTGCCCCGCCCGTGAACGCATAGAGCACCGTGTGCACGCCTTTAGGGCTGACCTTGTACAAGGTGCCGTAGCTGTCACTGTTGTAGAGAGTCGCTCCGTAGAGATAACCCTTCTTGCCGCGCACCAAGCCCGCGAAGGGATTGGCACCGTCTGCCTGAACGGCGAAGCTGTAAAGGACCGTCTCCTTTCCGTCGGGAGCCAGTTTGAATACTGTGCCTAGGCCAGCGGTGCCGCCATTGTCGGTTGTGCCGTAGAGGTTCCCCGCCGCATCAAGGGTCACCGCTGTGACGGGATTCGCACCGTCGGGTTCTCCCAAGAAGCTGTAGAGAACGGTCTCCGATTGTGCTTGAGCCGAGCGGACAGCGACCAGCAGAAAGACGCAGACGAACGTCAGCACCGCTAAGGTTGGTTTCCACGAGAAATGGGAAACATCGGAACTCTTTCCCAGGGCGATATCCTTGTTTCCGGAATCCATGGTCATTCTCCTGTAGTGAATTTTTCTTCCGTGTCAAGTTGTCAGCCGATTGCGCTTCCGGTATATCCGCCCATCTACGGCGTCGCCATGAATGCGACAACCAGCCCAGCGGCATCCTGGTAGCCTCCGATCACTACGCCGTTGTTATTGATATCGATCAAATACGTGTAGTATTCGCCGGGGATTGCGAAGGTTGTGAAGACGCCCCCGCTCAACAGGAAGCCTTGCTCGCCCTCACTGGTCGAGGCGCATTGACTGGTTGTGCAGTACAACCCGACGATGTCGCCGGCGTCGTTGATTCCGGGACTGTTGGTATAAACGGCGCTTGGAACGTCGATCGAAGTGTAGGTTCCCCCGCTCAGCAGGAAACCGTGTCCAGTGCCGTTTGTGTCTTGGTAAAAGCCGACTATTTCCCCTGCGCTGTTGACGTCATTGGCAGTGGTAAAGGTCGCGCCGGGGTAGTCGAACGAGGCGTAGGTGCCTCCAACCACTGTGAAAGCGTGTGTTACCCCTCCGCTATCGGTCCACCCGCCGACAATTTCGCCCGAATTGTTGATCGCGTTGGTAAAGGTGGCCGTGGCGCCAGCAAAGGGCACATCAATCGTGGTGAACTTTGCGCCGCTCCGCTCATAACCGTGGTAAACGCCCGAACTGTCGACGTAATCGCCCACGATTTGGCCGGCATCATTGACGTCGCTCGCGTCTAGTTGCTCTGCGGCGTGGGGAAAATTGACCACCTGGTACTTTTCAGAGACGGTCTTCTTTACCGACACGTCTACGAGAAAGCCTCCTTGACCCTGACTGCCAACGATCTCAATCTTCGAAGTGGTCGCACCCTTGTTGATGCCGTTCGCAAAGGTAGAAAGGGAGCCGGGGAAGCTAAGTAAGGTGTAAGTGTAGGATGGCGAACCCGTCGTCTCTGCGTGGTGGCGTACCGCTTGCGCTACGGGAGTTGGCGGATTCTTACCCGGAAGCTTGGACGCGCGTCCGGGCTGTGCCGAGACAGTGGACGGGATCAGCGCTATTGCGAATAGACCGAGCGCCAGTGCGAAATTCTTCACGGTTTGCTTCCTCATAAAACCCTCCTTATATTTTTGGAAAGGCCGGAACTTCGACGGCGAGTCTATCTAGGGCGTCGCTTGGAACGAGACCTGATATCCGGCGGCATCCTGGTAGTAGCCCACGACCACGCCTTTGTTATTGATCCCGCCCAAGTACGTGTAGTATTCGCCCGGGATCGCGATCGTCGTGAAGACGCCGTTGCTCCAAAGGAATCCCTGCATGCCCTCAAAGGTAGAGAGACATTCGCTGGTCGGGCAGTAGGTTCCGACGATGTCGCCTGCATCGTTAATTCCTGAGCCGTAGGTCGCGAGTGCACCAGAGAAGTCGATCGAGGTGTAGGTTCCCCCGCTCAGCAAGAAGCCGTGCGTAACGCCGCTTGTGTCCGTGTAATTGCCGACTATTTCCCCCTCATTATTGACCGAAATGGGCAGGGTCTCGGACGCGCCGGGGTAGTTGAACGAGGTATAGGTGCTGCCAACCAGCCTGAAACCCTGTGTGGGGCCGCCGCTCGACCAATAGCCGACAACTTCACCGGAATTGTTGATTCCGACGGCGAGGGTGCCCACCCCGCCCGGCACACTAAGGGTGGTGAACTTTCCGCCGCTTAACTCGTAACCGTAGAAGACATCCGCGCTGGTGTAGTAAGCGCCGACGATCTGGCCAGAATCATTGACGCCAAGTGCGATTTGATCCTGTGGGAGGTGAGGATAATTCACCGCCTTGTAGCTTTCTGCGACGGCTTTCGTTCCTGACACGCGAGCGAGAAAGCCGCCTTGGGCGAGGTTACCTTGCTCCGGAGGACCGTACCCTCCAACGATCTCAGTCTTTGAAGTGGTCGCACCCAGGTTGATGCTGGCCGCAGACGTGAGAAGAGCCCCGGGAAAACTAAGCAGGGTGTAGGTGTAGGACGGCGACCCTGCCGTCTTTGCCTGATGGCTCGCCGCTTGCGCCGCGGCGGAGGCCGGGCGCTTACCCGGAAGCTTGGACGCGAGTCCTACCTGCGCCGAACTGGTGGACGGGATCAACGCTGTTCCCAACAGACTCAGCGCCAGTACGAAATTCTTCAAAGTCGGCCTTGTCATAAAGCGCTCCTTGTTTTTTCTTGAACAACCGCGCTGAAGGGGGCATGTTTCTTAGCCTTGGCCCCCTTTGGTTTCGGCGCAACTGTGACTTGCCGATAGCACTTACTTGGAGTGAGCAACCACGGGTTGAACTGCGGCCCGGACTCGCAGCATGAATAATGGCCGCCGCGGCCTTGCCAGGCTCTGGTTAGCCTTGCGTTAAAACGTCGCTATCGTATCGACGTCCCATGAATTACCAGGAGTTGCATGGTAGTAAAGCAGCGAATTGCCGCTTGACCCGTAGGCGACGACGTCCGCCTCGCCGGCCGTGTGCGCTTTTCGTACTGCAATTACGGGCGTGGAGAACGTCGTTCCGGACCCAGCAATCGTGGTGGCTACAAACGGATCGCCAGGAGTTGCGTGGTAGTAGAGCAACGAATTGTCGGGCCCCTCTGCGACTACGTCCGCCTCGCCGGCCGGGTCAACCGTGCGTACCGCCATCCCAGGCGCGGAGAACGTCGTTCCTGACCCAGCAATCGTGGTGGCAACGAACGAATCGCCAGGAGTTGCGTGATAGTAGAGCAGCGAATTGTCGGGCCCCTCTGCGACCACGTCCGCCTCGCCAGTCGAGCGTACGACGATTGCGGGTGCCGAGAACGTCGATGCGGACCCAGCAATCGTATCGACGCCCCATGGATTGCCGGGAGTTGTATGGTAGTAGAGTAGCGAATTGTCGGGCCCCTCTGCGACCACGTCTGCCTCGCCGGCCGGGTGTGCCTTCCGTACCGCAATCGCAGGGGCCGAAAATGTCGTTCCAGACCCAGCAATCGTATCGACGTCCCATGGATTGCCGGGAGTTGCATAATAGTAGAGCAGCGAATTGTCGGGCCCCTCTGCGACCACGTCCGCCTCGCCGGCCGGATCTACCGAGCGAACGGCAATGGCGGGCGCCGAGAATGTCGTTCCATTCCCAGCAATCGTATCGACCGCCCACGCAGACTTAGGAGTTGCATGATAGTACAGCAGCGAATTGTTCGGACCTTGTGCGACCACGTCCGCCTCGCCGGTTGAGCGCACGGCAATGGCGGGCGCCGAAAACGTCGTTCCATTCCCAGCAATCGTATCGGCGACAAAGGATTCACCAGGTTTTGCATGATAGTACAGCAGCGAATTGTTCGGGCCCTCGATGACCACATCGGCCTCACCGTTCGATCGCACTGCAATGGCTGCCGGGTTCTGCGCGAGGGCGAGGGTGGACATAAATGATGCGGCGATCAGTGTCATTGCCGCGCACATGAGGTTCCGTCGTCTTCCGAGGTTGGTTGGCTGGCTGTTTTTGGTTAGCCTGTTTTCGTTCGTTGTTTTCATTTTGGTTCTCCTTGTTAGTCTTTTCGGGAAGCTTGTACTGAAACTCGTTTGTCCTAAATCCCTGTCTGTCGGATTCGTTTCGCCACCGCACCACTTTCGTCGGCGACCCGATTCTTCTTCGCAAACCTTCCATGGCAGCGAAGAACCGTGTGTCTGATCGGGACAAATGCCGCTCTCGAACCTCTGTGAACCTTGCCGACTCGACCGTTATTTCAGTCCGAATGGTGCGGGTCGCGCCGCGACGGGATGTATCGGATCAGAAGAGGCTTGCCCCCGGTCGCCACCTCGGGGACACCGCCGTACGCCGGCTTGCGAATGGCAGTCTCTATGGCCGCGTCATTGGGATAAAGCGAAATTCCGGTGAGAAGCGGGCCAGAAAAAGTGAGAAATTCTTCGCACCTCGCATCGAGCACCATGGCCGGCCCCGCGACTACTCCCGGAAATACAGGCGCGGTGACCGCCTTGACATTGGTTATTCAGGAGGCTAATTTGCTACGCACGAACTCCGCAGGGGTTCTGGGGGCTCGTTGTCGCAGGTGCCATCCAAAATCGTCACCCAGTTGCTTGAGGACTGGCATGCCGGCGATAACGAAGCCCTGCGTACCGTGGTTCCACTCGTTTATGACGAACTCCGGCGGATCGCGCACCGCTATTTGAGGAAGGAACGCGCCGATCATACGCTGCAGAGTACCGCCCTGGTGCACGAGGCTTACTTGCGGATTGAGAAACAAGGCGCGGCCAAATTCGCGAACCGCGCCCATTTCTTGGCGATCTGCGCCCAGTTGATGCGACAGATTCTGGTCGAATACGCGCGTAGCCACAATTCCGAGAAGCGGGATGGAGGCGATCGCGTAACACTCGATGGGTTGGCCTTCAAGAGCCGCAGCGTGGATATGGTCACTCTCGACGACGCGCTGAATGAACTAGCTAAGCTCGACCAGCAACAAAGTCGCATAGTGGAGTTGAGATTCTTCGGCGGTCTTTCCGTCGAAGAAACCTCAGATGTGCTCAAGCTGTCGCCAAGGACGGTGAAAAGACACTGGGCTAGCGCACGGGCTTGGCTGCACCACCAGATCGCCGAGACAACGGACCCATGACACCGGAGCGTTGGAAGCAGCTTCGGGATGTGCTTGAAGAAGCGCAGGAACGGGAGCCGGCGCAACGGGCTGCCTTCCTGGACCGGGCCTGTTTGTCCGATCAATCGTTGCGGCAAGAAGTCGAGGTCCTGCTCGCCTCTGGCGACGACGCCCGCTCCAGTTTCCTTCAATCTGCGCCGGACGGATTGATCGAGAATCTGGATGAGATCCTTTCTGGTGGCTCTTTGCGAGCGGGACAGCTCATTGCGGAACGTTTTCAACTTGTGCGTAAGCTTGGTGAAGGAGGCATGGGCCAGGTCTGGCTAGCCGATCAGACTTCCCCAGTCCGGCGGCAAGTTGCACTTAAGCTGATCAAGGCCGGGATGTACGACGAGACGGTTGTGCAACGCTTCCAATCGGAGCGGCAATCGCTGGCGATCATGGATCATCCTGTCATCGCCAAGGTGTTTGACGCCGGGGCGACACCACAGGGTCAACCGTACTTCGTGATGGAGTACGTGCCCGGGCTGCCGATCACGGAGTACTGCGATCGGAAAAAGCTCAAAATCAGAGATCGTCTCAAACTCTTCATTCAGACCTGCGATGGCGTGCAGCACGCGCACCAGAAAGCGATTATCCATCGCGATCTGAAACCAGCAAACATTTTGGTGGTGGAAGTGGACAGCAAACCTGTGCCGCGGATCATCGACTTCGGCTTGGCGAAGGCAACTACGCCTCAAGTTGAAGCCGTGAGCTTGTTCACGCAGCTGGGGCATTTTGTGGGTACACCCGGATACATGAGTCCAGAGCAGGCTGATCCCAACGTGCAGGACATCGACACGCGTGCCGATGTCTACTCGCTGGGGGTAGTCCTCTACGTGTTGCTGTCCGGGTTGGAGCCGTTTGGGACCAGGCAGCGGCAGAAGCAAACGCTCGACGAGTTCCTGCGAAAGCTCCGCGAAGAAGAACCGCCGCGACCGAGCACCAAGGTCAGCACTGATCCGGAGACTTCCACCACGACGGCTGACGCGCGCGGTACCGAGCCGAAACAACTCGTGAACCTGCTGCGCGGCGATTTGGACAGGATCACGATGAAGGCGTTGGAAAAGGATCGCGCCCGCCGCTATGGTACGCCTTCAGAGCTGGCCGCCGACCTGCGGCGGCATCTGAACCATGAGCCCGTCGTGGCGCGTCCCGCCAGTGCTGGCTACCGGTTGCGGAAATATGTTCGGCGGCACCGTGTTGCTGTTGGCGCGGTCGCTGGATTCGTGTTGTTGCTGGCCGCTTTCTCCGTTTTACAGGCACTGCAGTTGCGCCGGATTACTCGGGAGCGCGACCGCGCTGACCTCGAACGCGACCATGCTACTGGCGAACGCGACCGGGCCACCCGCATTACCGATTTCATGACCAGCATGTTCAAGGTGTCCGATCCAAGCGAAGCGCGCGGCAACACTGTTACCGCCCGCGAGATCCTCGACAAGGCGTCGGACGACATGCAGAAAGGCCTGGCGAAGGACCCTGAGGTTCAATCGCAGATGACGCAGGTCATGGCGAGCACATACACGAACCTGGGGCTATACCCGCGTGCTCATGAACTGGCAAAACGTGTCTTGGACGCTCGCCTCGGCCGTCTCGGACCGGATGACCCAAAGACGCTGGAATCGATGGCGCAATTGGGCTGGATTCTGAATCACGAAGGACATTACGTCGAAGCTGAGAAGCTGGAGCGGCAGGCGTTTGACGGCGAGCGCCGCATTCTCGGGCCCGAGGATCCGCTCACGATCGAGACCATGAGCAACCTCGCTTACATCGTGCAGGGGCCGGGTGATTTTGGCCAGGGAGAGAAACTTGCGCGCGAGGTAATCGAGGTCGCCACGCGCAGAATGGGCCCGGAAAGTGACCTGGTGCTGCAGTCGATGGGCTATCTGGGCGTTGCGCTCTGGAACCAAGGCCGCTATGCCGAGGCGGAACGAGAGTATCGCCAATTGATCGAACACGATCGCCGCGTCTTGGGGCCGGACCACCCCGACACCCTGCGGACAATGAGCAACCTGGCTGTGGCCGTTCAATCTCAGGGCCGCCTCGCGGAAGCCGAGCAGATTTATCGCGAGAATTTGGTGACCTTGCAGCGTGTGCTGGGGCCTGAACATCAGCTAATGACTGGTACGATGTTTGGCCTGGCGAGCCTGCTCACCGAAGAAGGCCATTACGCCCAAGCCGAAAAAATGTACAGGGAGACGCTGGGGATTCAGTTGCGAATCTCCGGCCCCGAGCACCCGCGTACGTTGCTGACCAAATCCGGTTTGGCAGATGATCTCTTCAGGGAAGGCCACGTCGACGAGGCGGAAAAACTGCAACGGGAAACTCTTGAGTCAATGGCTCGCGTCGTCGGTCCGGAACATCCCGGCACCTTGGAATGCCAGTCCAACCTTGCTCGAGATCTGATCAAACAGGGCCGCTACGCGGAAGCAGAAAAAAACGCCCGCGAGGCCTTCGCCGCCGTCCTTCGTACTCAGGGCCCGCTGCATCTCTTGACCGTGGAAGCACTGCAGCAACTCGGCACGGCGTTGGCCTACACTCATCGCTACGCCGAGGCCAGCAAACTGTTTCGTGACCTGATCGAAACGCAAGACAGTTCCAAGGGGCTAGGAGACCGTTTCTCAGTATGGTATTCGTTCGCCTGTGTGGCCGTCGCTGCCAACCATCCCGAAGACGCGATTCAGGATCTGCGCGAAGCCATCAAGCGTGGTTATAAAGATGCCAATGGATTAATAGCAGACGATAACCTGAGGAGCCTACGCCAGAAGCCCCATTTCCGGGAACTGGTCGCCGAACTCAAACATGCGACAACAACAGTTCAGCCCCCGCAAAAGTAAATGTCAGAGGAAGCACACGGTTGAAGGGTTGAGCTCGCTGGCAGCCGTGCCGCTCTCAGTCCTACACAGAATCGTTCATGAAGTTATTTCGAACTTTCGAACGCTACACCAGTACCCAGCCTTTCGCCCTCCCAACCGTACCGAGAGGTCTCCATTCGTCCGTGATTGATCGGGAATGTCGGAATACCACCTCCGACCCACAAGCGCTGTGAGCGTGTTGTCTTGGAATTGTGTCATTTCAGCGTGCTCAAGGTAAGGTATGCTCGCGCGCAATTGAGCGGGCTGAAAGGATCGATTCGAGAAGAAGGCAAGTCCCAGGATGTCGGTGGCCAAGTCGCAATGCAAGGGCTGTACCTCCATAGAGCACAAACGTCTCTGGAGTGTCCCTTAACTCAGCCCAAAGTCGCTTTTGAGGCTCTGGAAGAATGCTCAAATTCGGTGGAAACATTTCCGGCTGCCCCCGCATTTTCAACGACTCGGCCTGGGGCCATACTTACTACGAACGGCCAGATCTTGCCGAGGTAGCTTCCCTATTTTGCCTGATTTAACCTAAGCTGAACAGTGACACACCCCCAGGAAATCCGGACCTTGTGCGACGTCTTTTCTGAGAGGATCTCGTCATCTGAACTTCTTGCGCCCACAGCCACACTCCGTTACCAGAGGCACCGGCCCGGCAAGTGACCCACTACCCAAAGAGGATTCTCCACTTGCCTTGAATCTGCAGAAAGTTGCAGCTTAAGTGCCGCTTTACTTCTCCTCTCCAACCTCAAGAATGATTTCATCTTGACAACAAATACCCTACCTTTTAATTTCGAATAGCAGTTCGGCATTCGTTCAATCTTCTCCCCTCTTTAAAATCTATAGGAGCAAATTCAGATGAAATTGTCTGCCTCCCGGTGTGTCTTGACGCTGGCCCTGGTCATTTCGAGTTTGGTGCTAACCGCATCGATGTCCGCCCAGACCCTGACCTTAAGTTGTGCGAGCGGCGTCGGAGAGTTGGGAGTCGTTTACGACTCCGCGCTGGTAGTCAATGGCGGCGTCGCGCCGTACACGTTCTCCATCCTCAGCGGCTCGCTGCCTTCCGGTTTGACGCTCGATGCTTCGAGCGGGGCGATCACTGGGACGCCGGCCGACAAGGGCACTTTCAATTATGTTGCTCAGGTTGCCGATGCTTCTGGAAGTCTTGCCAAGGTCAAATGCCAAATCAAAGTTTGGCCCCATGTTTCCATTGACTGTCCGCCGAAAGCCAAGAACATTGGCGCCATTGGCGAACCATTCAGCGTACAAATCCCGACTTATCCGGGTGTAGCGCCCTACACGTACTCGCTCGTAAGCGGTTCGCTGCCTCCCGGACTCACGTTGAATCCTTCAACCGGTGTGATCAGCGGTATCCCCACCCAGGCGGGCAACTTCTTTTACGTCTTGCAGGTGCAGGATTCCCTGGGCGCAACTTTTGATCTGAAGTGCGAGATCAAGATCAACGCTCCTCTGACCCTGACATGCGCGTCCAGCACGGGTGCAGTGGGAGCGCCCTACAGCTCCGCGCTCGTCGCCAAAGGCGGCGTGTCTCCTTATACCTACTCGATTGTCAGCGGATCGCTGCCTCCGGGGCTTACCCTGAATCCCTCCACAGGCGCCATCACCGGCACGCCGACTACGCCAGGCACATTTAACTTTACGGCCCAAGTGGTCGATGCAACTGGCTCGGCTCAGGGCACGGTGACAAGCAATTGCAGCATCACAATTTCTCCCGCACCCATCACTCTGGCCTGTGCCGGAGGAACGGCTCAAGTTGGAATTGCCTACAGCTCGGCGCTGGTGGCGAGTGGCGGAGTGCCGCCCTACACGTTCTCGATCATCAGCGGCTCGCTGCCTCCGGGCTTGACGCTCAATGCATCGACGGGCGCGATTACGGGCACGCCGACGCAGGCTGGAACGTTCAACTTCACGGCCCAAGTTGTGGACTCGACCGGTTCGAAAGCCGGGACGACGACGGCGAGTTGCAGCATCGTAGTCTCGCCTCCGGCCATCACGTTGACTTGCGCCGGAGGAACGGCTCAAGTTGGCATTGCCTACAGCTCGGCGCTGGTGGCGAGTGGTGGAGTGCCGCCCTACACGTTCTCGATCATCAGCGGCTCGCTGCCTCCGGGCTTGACGCTCAATGCATCGACGGGCGCGATTACGGGCACGCCGACGCAGGCTGGAACGTTCAACTTCACGGCGCAAGTTGTGGACTCGACCGGTTCAAAAGCCGGGACGACGACGGCGAGTTGCAGCATCGTAGTCTCGCCTCCGGCCATCACGTTGACTTGCGCCGGAGGAACGGCTCAAGTTGGCATTGCCTACAGCTCGGCGCTGGTGGCGAGTGGTGGAGTGCCGCCCTACACGTTCTCGATCATCAGCGGCTCGCTGCCTCCGGGCTTGACGCTCAATGCATCGACGGGCGCGATTACGGGCACGCCGACGCAGGCTGGAACGTTCAACTTCACGGCGCAAGTCGTGGACTCGACCGGTTCGAAAGCTGGGACGACGACGGCGAGTTGCAGCATCGTAGTCTCGCCTCCGGCCATCACGTTGACTTGCGCCGGAGGAACGGCTCAGGTCGGAATTGCCTACAGCTCAGCGCTGGTGGCGAGTGGCGGAGTGCCACCGTACACGTTCTCGATCATCAGCGGCTCGCTGCCTCCGGGCTTGACGCTCAATGCATCGACGGGCGCGATTACGGGCACGCCGACGCAGGCTGGAACGTTCAACTTCACGGCCCAAGTTGTGGACTCGACCGGTTCGAAAGCCGGGACGACGACGGCGAGTTGCAGCATCGTAGTCTCGCCTCCGGCCATCACGTTGACTTGCGCCGGAGGAACGGCTCAAGTTGGCATTGCCTACAGCTCGGCGCTGGTGGCGAGTGGTGGAGTGCCGCCCTACACGTTCTCGATCATCAGCGGCTCGCTGCCTCCGGGCTTGACGCTCAATGCATCGACGGGCGCGATTACGGGCACGCCGACGCAGGCTGGAACGTTTAACTTCACGGCCCAAGTCGTGGACTCGACCGGTTCGAAAGCTGGTACAACGACGGCGAGTTGCAGCATCGTGGTCTCGCCGCCGCCCATCACGCTGACTTGCGGGACAACCACCGGCCAAGTCGGTTCGCCTTACTCGTCGGGAGTAACTGCTTCGGGAGGAACAGCGCCATATACCTTCGCGGTAATTAGCGGTTCACTGCCTCCGGGACTGACGCTCAATAGTTCAACTGGGGCCATTACTGGTACCCCGAGTTCCGAGGGCACCTTCAGCTTCACGATTCAAGTCACGGATGCCAACGGCTACACCGCCACCGCTAGTTGCACGATCACGATCAAGACCTGTGGCAGTTCTCTGACGCCCATTACATATAGCGTCAGTGAAACCTCGAAGAACATCGGTCAGATCGCCTGGTTCAATAGCAATTTGACACAGCTGCAAGGCCAGATCCCCACGTCCGACTTCCAGATCTTCATCACGGGCGGAAAGATTGCCTTCGGCTCAACCACACTCACTGTGCCTGACGCCGTCATTACCTTTACTGTGAAGGTGACCTGCGCCACAACCTCGTTCAATACGACATTCAACCGCTGGGAGACGACGCTTCCACTCTCCGCAGCGTCCTATGCGAACGAGATATTCGCCGCCGGCCTTGCTTACCAGATACCAAGTGGTTTCCAGGGCGTAAGCAGTGTCACTTGGTCCGCAGATATTTCGTCTACGGCGCCCAGTATCAAGGCGTCGTGGGAAGTGGGTGTATCCAACTGGCTCACCTCGAACCAGGGTGTCGAGTTCCCGGCGCTGAGCGAGTCACCTTTTGTGCCGGACTACAACGGCATGGAAGTCAACGCAGCTCAGGGATGCTCGTTGTGCTCGGGTAATTCACAAGACCCAGCGGGCGCACCAGAGTTCCAGAATCGCCAGTATTTGTTGGTGAGCGGTGGATGCGGCAAGGGCGGTGACAACTGGACTGGCACGTTCAGCGGTTGCACTCAGCCCACGCAGGTTTGCCAGACTGGTGGCGGTGGTGGTGGTGGCTCCTCGTCCTGTCCGGGGGCGCCGATCAACTCCTTCGTCCAGTCGGGAGCGAACTTTGCGGCTATCGGACTCGATGGCGTCGACTTCGAAGTCCAGGGTCCGATTACCGTCACTGGGAATCTAGCGGTAGGTCCTAGTGGTTACTTCCATCTATCCAATAACGCCACGCTGAACTCGACTCTGTTCGCCGATCCCAGCGCTGATGTGCAAATCGATTGGGGGAGCGGACTCACCGGCGGCGTGACCACAGAATCCTTGTCGGGTCTCAAGTCGACGGCAACAAACTTGGCCGGCACCGACGCAGCTCTTTCCGCCACGCAGACGATCAACAACATTCAGTCGTCCGTCACGGTCAAGGGGAACGGTAGCCAGAACGTGATCAGCGTGCCCGGCGGTATCAATCTCCAATATGGAGGAACGATCACCATCCAGGGCAGCTCATCGGATACGTTTATTTTCAACGTGGCGAATGGGATGTATCTGGATAACGGCGCAAACATTGCACTCTCGGGCGTGTCGGCAGGTCAGGTCATGTTCAACTTCTCGGGTTCGAGCGAGGTCTACATTGGCAACGCCAATACCTCGGGAGTATTCCTCGCTCCCGGCGCGGAGATAAGGATCGCCGCTGGCAACCACACCAGCGAATTTATCTCCGGGACGAAGCTCATCCTCGATTGCAACAACACAACCGTAACGGCGCCATCCTGCAGTTCGCAAGCCGGCACGCAGATCGTTCCTTATATCCAGGTGAACGGTGGAAGTTGGCAGCAGACTGCCACGGTTACAGTTAGCAACGGATGCTCCGTGAACCTCGGCCCGCAACCGATCGGCGGTACTTGGAGTTGGACCGGTCCCAATGGGTACACGTCCACCTCGCGTCAGATTAATAACATCCCGCTGAGCTCGGGCAATAACGTGTATGTGGCGACTTACACCAACTCCAGTGGAATTCAGAGCACCCAGACGTTTACGATTACGGTGAGCCACTAAGCCGCAATTGACCAACAAAACATGCTCGTGTCGCGATGGCCGCAACCAGGCCTCGCGACACGAGGTTGCCTTCTATGATTCGTGGACTCGACGGTGCATCATAATAACGGCGCATCATAATAATGATCCAGCCCTCCCTCCTTCGATTCAGTCCAAACCAATAGAATGAATTGCATGCAAAAGCTATTCATCCTTCTTCTGGCGTGGTTCGTCTTGCCGTCCGATCTTCCCGCCCAGATGTTGATCCTGGATCGCGGTCCGGCGGCGGGATCGAGTACGTCTTTGGGCCTTCCCAAGCAATCGGAAGGCTTCCTCGCCGACGACTTCCAAGTCGGCACCGCCACCGAAGACTGGGTAATCGACCACATCCGGCTCTGGGCGGTACCCGATCCGCGTGCCACGAATCCTCGGGACTTGGGTGACCTTGTCAAGAAGATCAGCCTTTATGGCGGCATCGCCCCAGACCCACCTCCGCCCAATCAGAAGCCGGGCGCCGATTGTGATTGCCACAATCTCCCTGCCCTGGAAGTTGCTGCGCTCGAACCGGGAAGCGATTCAACCGACAATCCCAATGTGAAAGTGTCGTCGGATCAGGGCAGCGGCGCCCCTCTGATCTGGCAGATTGACTTCGAGAACCTGAAGTGGTCCGTTCCCGGCGGAACCGGTATTCAGTTTGGCGTGTTGGCAGACACTTACCCGAACTACGGTTGGTTTTACCTTGCCTCGCCTGCAGCCGCCGGCCCGCACCTGCGCGTGTTTTCGAATGTCGGCAAGTTTCAAGGTCCGTTCCACAGCGCGGAGGGCCCACGAATTAACATTCAGGTCTGGGGGCATCTCCTGGCGAGAATCTCCATTGAAGGAGACGCCGGGGGATTCCGCGTGACTCTTTGGGGGGCGTCGTCGCTGGATGCAGGGCGAGTCGATACCGCTAGCCTCCGTTTCGGCCCACGAAGCGCCTCGCCTGGAAAGGTCCAGGTCGAGGACGTAAATCACGATGGCAAGCTGGACCTCGTCATGTACTTCCGCGCTGCGGATATCGGTCTTGGGCCTAAGAGTGTCAACGCCTGCCTCTCTGGCCGCCTCGAGAATGGTACGCCGTTCGAGGGTTGCGACCTCCTTGCCCACTGATCCTGCAACCGAGGTGCACGTATTCCACTGCGCACAACAAAATCATGACCGGTGCGGAGATCACATTCGATCGAAATTCAATGAGAGCGCAAAAAAACGCCCCGCCTTCCCGCAAATGAGATCGGAAAAGCGAGGCGTCAAGTTCAAACTCCCGGGTTCTATTGCTCGAACCACTGAATCGTCGGGTCGTTATTGTTCCCGTTTCCGCCGGCGGGGATGAATAACACAGAGGTCGAGTTGATAATGTAGATGATCCCGATTTCGTTGCCTCCCTGAGAAACAACGGTTCGGCCACTTCCCGCAACCGTGTACGTTGCAGAGATGGGATTGTATTGCGCCGAGCCACCTCCATCATTCAAAGACGCGCCCGTGAAGTTGCCCGCCCCATTGCTAGTTACCGAATCAACCTCCGCCCCCGAATTTACGTCCTCCGGATGATCGCTCCCGCCCGTATAGGTTCCGTTGATGGAGCCCGTCGTGAAGCTACTGCCCGTCTGGGGATAGAATTGACCGAACGCCACACCGCTATCCGTCCCGATGAGAAAGCCCTCATCCTGGCTACTCAGATAGAGGACAGGCGAATGGTGGCCGCCGGTGAGCGTCACTCGCCCGTTGGCAGCAACACTGTAGGTGCCAGAACCGGTGTCTGTTTGCTCTGTCCCGCCATCGTTTTCGTCAAAGCTGAGGCTGTAGGAGCCACTACCGTTGGAGTTGAAAATTCCCCCGGTCACGTCTCCGACCGGCGTACTGCCGCTGCTGTCGAGCGCCTGGACGCCAACGATCACATTTCCGTCGACAGAGGTGTCGGTGAATGTCCCACCTCCGGTTTGAGCAAGAACGTGTCCTGCGATGAGCGGATTACTATTGCCGCCGCTTTCGCTGTCGGCCTCCATCATATAGAGTTCGCTCGAACTCACAACGTAGAACACGAAATTCATCGTTCCCTGGTTTACGAAGGTCACGGTCACCGTGCCGCGTCCAGTTGTACCGGAAAGAACCGTGAAATCAGTTGCCTGCATCGTAACTTGTGGGTAGGTAGTTCCGTCGGCATTTGCATCGACCATGCCACTCAACGTTCCTGCGCCGTTCGAGTTGAATTCCCCGGCCATTCCGAAGCGAGAGACCGTTGCGGGTCCTCCGCCATCGGCGCCAATCAGGCCAAAGGCATAGTCGCCGTTGATCTTGTTCGTTGCAAATGCAGACGCTGTCTGCTTGTGAATTGGGCCGGAAGCTACAAGTGTCGAGTTTTCGTAATAGATGATGCGGCCGTTGGTGTTACTTGTGTTCACCGCGATGGCGAAGGTGTGTGAAGCGGAAGTGCCCCCTACGTCCTGCGTCCAGGTAATGAGTCCCGTGTTGTTCGTTGCAATGCAGTATTTGCCAGTCGTGATCGAGCCGCTTGATGGGCCATTGACCTGGTCATTCGTATCCAGACTGCCGCTCGTGATATTGCCCGCGCCATCGGCAACGAAGCTGCCGACCTCGGCCACATAAGGTGCTGGCTGCTGATTATTGTTAAAGCCTTCCAGAAGTGCTGCCCAGTTCCCGCTGAGCGCGCTGTTATTGTTACAGGTGATGACGAGAATGCTGAGCTGCGTCGTCGCAGTCTCCGATGCCGAGTCCGTCACTTTCACCGTGAAGTTGAACGTTCCAGTGGCCGTGGGGGTTCCGCTGATGATTCCACTGCTTGCGCCGAGCGTGAGGCCGCCGGGCAGGGAACCGCTCGCGATGCTCCAGGAATAAGGCTGTACTCCACCGCTCGCATACAACGTCACCGAGTATGGCGTTACTTCGCTGCCCTCGGGCAAGCCGCCAGTATTGATCTGCAGCGGCGAGCCGGTGTTAATTGAGATGCTCAGGTTTGCCTGTGCGCTTGCTTGCGGGTTCTCGCTGTCGGTCACCGTTACCGTGAAGCTAAAGGTTCCGTTTGCCGTTGGCGTTCCCGAGATTTGGCCCGAGCTGCTGTTCAGGTTCAACCCCGTTGGCAGGCTGCCGCTCGTAATGCTCCAGCCGTATGGCTGGAGGCCACCGCTTGCATTGACGGTCGCGCTATAGGACGAACCGTTGACGCCGTTAGGCAAACCTGTCGTCGTGATCGTGAGCGTTCCATTAATGGTGATGCCCAGGCTGGCGGTTGCTGACTGGTTCGGGTTGCTCGAATCGGTTACTTTGGCTGTGAAGTTGAAAGTTCCCTGCGAGGTCGGAGTTCCAGAAATCTGGCCCGTGCTTGGCGTCAAGGTGAGGCCAGGGGGCAGGCTCCCGCTGAAAATACTCCAAGTATAGGGTTGGATTCCGCCGCTTGCCGACAGGAAAGCATTGGAATACAGAGTGTTAATCACGCCTGTTGGCAGACCGCTCGTCGTGATCTGCAGCGGCGCGCTGTTGTTGATGGAAATGCTCAGGCCCGCGGTAGCGCTCTGCGCCGTCGGTGTTTCAGAATCGACGACCTTTACCGTGAAATTCGAGGTTCCGGTCGCGGTCGGCGTGCCGGTGATCTGGCCATTACTGTTTAGACCCAATCCGGCAGGCAGGCTGCCACTGATGATGCTCCACGTATACGGCTGTACTCCTCCCGTGGCACCGAGCGTCGCGTTATATGCCTGACCCAGAACACCTGACCCTAGGGTGGTCGTCGTGATAGTCAGAGTCGGCGCGCTTATGCTGATGCTCAGCGCCGCGCTCGCCGTCTTCGCCGGACTCTCCGAATCCGTGACGGTGACAGTGAAGTTGATCGGTCCTGTTTGCGGTCCCGTGGGCGTACCCGTGATGGCGCCGGTGGTGGAGTTCAGAGAGAGTCCTGACGGTAAGCTCCCGCTCGTGACGGCCCAGGAATAGGGAGTGATGCCTCCTGTCGCCGCCAAGGACTGGCTGTAAGTCGTGCCAACAACCCCAGCAGCCAGGCTCGTGGTACTGATCGACAGTTGCGGATTCACCGTGATCGTCAGTTGCTTCGACGCTGTCTGTGGTGTTGGCGTCTCCGAGTCGGTCACCGTGACGGTAAATGTACTGCCCGAACTCGTCGGTGTGCCCGAAATTACGCCCGTCGATCCATTCAGCGTCAGTCCCGCCGGCAAGCTTCCGGTCGTGACCGCCCACGTGTAGGGCGACACGCCCCCCGCGGCCTGCAGAGTAGCCGAGTACGCGGAGCCGTCTACAGCGGTCGGCAAAGAGGTAGTTACTACGCTGAGTGGCGCCGCGGAGATTGTGATGCTGAGTGCGGCTGTTGCCGTTTGCGCGGTCGGCACTTCGGCGTCCGTCACCTTCACTGTAAAGCTGATCGGGCCGGTGACACTGCCGGTTGGCGTCCCCGAGATGACTCCGGTGCTTGCATTCAGAGTTAGCCCCGCTGGAAGAGTACCGGCGCTGATCGACCACGTGTATGGGGTGATTCCGCCGGTGGCTGCGACGGTTGCGCTGTAAGACGTACCCAGCGTCCCGCCCGGAAGAGTGAGCGTGGTGATGCTTAAAGGAGGTGCGCTGATGGTAATGCTCAACGCTGCGCTCGCGGTCTTTACTGGGTTCTCTGAGTCCGTGACGGTGACAGTGAAGCTGATCGCCCCTGTTTGCGGTCCGGTTGGAGTTCCGGTGATCGCTCCCGTCGTACTATTGAGCGAAAGGCCGGCCGGTAAGCTACCGGTTGTGACTGCCCACGTGTAGGGCGTAACGCCGCCAGTCGCCGACAATGTCTGGTTGTAGGCTGTGCCCACGGTCCCAGGAGCGAGAGACGTGCTGGTCACTAAGAGCTGCGGGTTCACCGTAATCGTGAGCTGTTTGGCGGCGGTTTGCGCGGTTGGCGTTTCTGAATCGGTTACAGTTACGGTAAACGTGGCTCCTGAGCCGGTTGGGCTCCCTGAAATTGCCCCCGTCGAACTGTTCAGCGACAATCCGGCTGGCAAGCTTCCCGTCGTGACCGCCCAACTATAGGGAGTTACACCGCCAGTCGCCTGTAACGTCTGCGAGTAAGAGGAGCCGACCACTCCAACCGCTAGCGAAGACGTGGTAACACTAAGCGGAGATGCTGAAATCGTGATGCTCAATGCGGCCGTCGCGGTCTTCGCGGTCGGGGTCTGGGAGTCGGTTACCTTCACCGTAAAATTGATCGGGCCGGTCACGTTGCCCGTCGGTGTCCCGGAAATAACGCCCGTATTGGCATTCAGGCCCAGGCCCACCGGCAGGCTGCCTGCGCTGATCGACCAGGTGTAGGGCGTGATTCCGCCAGTAGCTGCCAAGGTCGCACTGTAAGCCGAACCCAGTAAGCCGCCTGCAAGCGAATTTGTAGTCACGCTTAGCGGCGGAGCTGAGACGGTGATGCTCAGATTGGCTGAGGTGGAATTCGGGGTCGGCGTCTCGGAATCCGTTACCGTGATCGCAAAGTTTGAAGTGCCCGTGAACGTTCCCGTTGGAGTGCCGGTGATCGCGCCCGAACTTGCATTCAAGTTCAATCCGGCAGGCAGACTCCCCGATGTGATTGACCAGTGATAACTCGGAACCCCACCGGTTGCCGAGACCGTCTGGCTGTAAGACGTTCCCATGACGCCGGCGGCCAGCGATCCGGTTGTAATGGTCAGCGTGGGAGGAGGATTGACTGTGATGGTCAGCGTCTGGCTTGCTGAAACTCCCGTGGCGTCCACGATCTTGAAGGTAACCGGGCTGCTGCCAGGACCGGTTGGCATGCCCGAGATGCCGACCGAATTCGTCGTGCTCGATCCCATCGTGATTCCGGCTGGAAGTGTCCCGGAAGAAATGCTCCAGGTAAAAGGACTGCTGCCGCCGCTGGCGTTGATCGTTGCCGAGTAGTTAGCTCCGGCGGTGGCCTGCTGGACCGATTGGGTCGTGATCGTGGGCAGTGGGTTGACAGTAATCGTCAAGCTGGCGGATTTGGTGGTGTCGCTGATCGAAGTCGCCGTCACCGTGGCCGTAAAGGCGGTTGTAACCGACGCGGGGGCATTGTAGGTTGCGCCGCTGATGCTCTGATTCGTGAGGGTGCCCCCACCGGTCACGCTCCACGTAACGCCCGCGTTCTTGGAGTCATGCGCCACCGTCGCAGTGATGCTGACCGTCTGTGCCTGATCGATCGCTTTCGAGCTACTCGGCGACAATCCAACAGAGATGGGAGCGGTCGACGCTCCGCAAGCCACAAGACCAGTAATGAGAGCGATGATGAGAAATGCAACAACACAGCGGCCAGATAACGTCATTTGTCCCACCTTATAAACGTGCGTAGGACTGTTAACTTACACAAGTCAACAGAGTACTTTCTACGACTAACACTGCAATCGCATTACTAATGTCATTGTTATGTCGTAATCACGACAGACGGATCACTATGCACTTGAAGTGTTCTCATCTTGCGTCGTGAATTGGGTGGTCGACCGGATTCGGGCTTGAGCAACCTCTCCGGCATTTATGCGGTCGCGGCTTAAATATGGCGTGTGACTCCTGGTCGGAGTCGCCAAGCGCCGACTGATGGCCAGTAGACTAAGTCTATTCAGGTGGCTGTAAGTCACCTTGAGGGCGGGTCGAGAGCTTTATCTCGGATTATGACCGGTTGGTTCTTCATTCAACCTCGCCACACCCACCACCGACTCTTCCCGAAATTCGGATGAGGACGTGTATCTCTTCGCAGGTGAAACCCTCGTCATCGCAGCTCTGCGCTCACATCCACTGGTGAAGGGCGGTGACGAAGTGCTGATTTGCGAGCGCAACAAGCCTGTGGCGCGAATCGTCGACTGCCATATAAACGACCGTTCGAAATAAGAGCGGCGCCTGATTGCAGGTTGCGTTCTCACGCCGCCGCTGAAGGAACGCTTCACGACAGTTTCGTTGCCGAAACCACCGGGGAACATTTCTGATGACGCCGTGGAGCGAATATGGCGGGAAGAAAAGAAGGCCGGTAAAGTGCGGCATTACGGATTCGGAATCACCGCCTGCACTTGATTCGAGTAACCGCTCTCTACTAATTCGCCATCAAGGTCCGTGACAACGTAGTAGTAAGTCTGACCCGACACCACCGCGCTATCAGTGTAAGTCGCTGTAGGATCGAGTGAATTGTTGATCATGGTGTATGGACCACCGGACGCTGCGCCGCGGTATACGTTGTAACCTGCAGCGCCCGTCGAGGGGTTCCAGGTGAGGTCCACAGTATGCTGAATTGGGGCGGTTCCAGTGCCCGTCATAGACTGCACCGTCGGTGAGTTCGCGGCGTCGCTCGGGAACGAAAGAGAAGCCGATGTCGACCCGCTCGACTGGGGCGTGAACGTGATTATAAAAGTGGCGGACTGACCGGCGGGAATCGTAACTGGCAAAGAGATTCCGGAGAGCACAAACTCACTGTTGCTGGGAGTCGCGGGCTGGACCGTAACCGCCGCGCCACTCGCGGTCAGGCTTCCGTTCAGCGCTGAACTCGATCCGACGGCAACGTTGCCAAAATTAAGGCTGGTTGGCGACACCGCGAGCGTACCCGGCGGCGGTTCCTGTCCCCGACATCGGGATCGTGAGCGTTGAATCCGAACCGTTCGATAACACCGACAAGCTTCCACTCGCGGCGCCGGCAGTGCTCGGAGCAAAGGTCGCTGTAAAGGTCACGCTCTGGTTGGGCGCGAGTGTGATGGGCAGCGTCAGTCCAGAGATGGAAAACATTGCCCCGTTCAGATTTGCCTGGGAGATCGTGACGCTCGATCCGCCGGTGTTAGTCAGCGCCTCAGACAAGCTGGAGCTGTTGCCAACCTGGACGTTTCCAAACGCCAGGCTCGGAGGATTTGCAGCCAGCGCTCCTTGCGTCACGCCTGTTCCAGAGAGCGGGATACTTAAGTTCGAGTCCGAGCCTGTGGAAGTGATGTTCAGGCTACCGCTAACAGCACCACTTGCCACCGGAGTAAATAATATTGTGAACGAAGTGCTTTGTCCTGAAGTGAGTGTGATAGGCAAGCTTAGTCCACTGAGACTGAATCCAGCGCCACTGGCGGTCGCGGCCGAGATAGTAAGGTTTGAGCCACCAGAGTTGGTGAGTGTCTCAGACAAGCCGGCGTTGCTGCCAACCTGAATGTTTCCGAACGCGAGGCTCGAAGGACTCACCGTCAGCGTTCCCTGCGATACTCCGGTCCCCGAAAGTGGCAGGTTCAAAGTTGGATCGGACGCATTGGAACTGAAAAGCACGTTTCCACTTATGCTGCCGGTCGATTGCGGAGTGAACGTTATCGAGAAAGCGGCACTTTGTCCCGCTCCAAGAATGAGGGGTAGAGTTAAACCACTTATGGAGAAACTGGTCCCCGAAAGCGTCGCCTGAGAGACCGTCAAGCTCGAGCCTCCCGAGTTAGTCAGAGTTCCCGATGCATACAGACTGCTTCCCACAGTAACATTTCCAAAAGTGATGCTGTTGGGATTGAGCGCGAGAGTGCTTAAAGGATCGCCTGCCTGTGGGCCTGCTCCGGTGCCGACAAGGGCCAGCGCCGCGGTCCTGCGGTGTCTTTCATTGGGTTCGGAATACTCCAGTGAGACGCTACCAGAAAAGCTTACGCCGGCTTGGGGCAAAAAAGTTGCGGCGAAGGTCGCGGTTTGTTCCGGGGCCAGAGTTAGAGGAGTGCCTAGGCCGCTGACGCTGAATGCGGTTCCGAATACCTTTGCCTGGAAGATCGTCAGACTCTCGCTGCCAGCGTTCGTCAGAACCACCGAGTGCGATACGCTGGTCCCGACCTGAACGCTACCGAAGTTTACGGTTGAGGGATTAATGCTAAGTTGTCCGGCAGCAGTTACTGTGAACAAGAATATAACTAGACCGCACCAGGCATACGTTGATGGGGAATGACGACTTATCACTTGTGCTTCTCCTGTTCCGTGCTAAGGCCGCACGGCGGGGGATGGAGTAGCTGCGCCCGGGTTCTGCTACGAAGAGGATCTCTAGGAAATGGCGCATGCATTCATTGTTCGCCTGCAACGCAATCTCGGGAAGGTGACGAAAGGGTAAGTTAGCTGCCGCTCGACAACCGGGAGAAAGTGTCTAAGAGGACAATTAGCTGAGGCGCCATTTGCGGACGCAGGCTGGTATTAGTGCGAGGGTGGATGAGGATAGTCTGAGGGCGGCATTAGAACTTCGGCGAGTGTGTACAGGAATCATTTATGGAGGAGCCGCCGCGGTAGTTACAAAACTAAGGCTTTATGTATCGCATCACTTACTGCGGTGTGAATCGAAGATGAGAAGCGGCGGTCGGAAGTGTCAGCGACGATGCCCTTTTGTCATGGGTATGGGCGCACGATGTAATCAAGTTCTCCTCTGAATCCGCGTACATCGCGAGTGGTTGGAGCGGCGCAACTCGGGCGCGCAGGTATGCGTGCTGCCCTTCGATTGTGCAACCGGGTTGCCTGAAGCTCTTCTGCACTGCCTGCTAGAAATCTTCTTTTCGGCATTTGGTGCGCGACGCGGGTACCGGTATCCGTCTGTTCTGGGGTGCTCTCAGGAGTCGGTCTGTCCAAGTTGGAAGTGTGTGCGTCGGTCATATTCGGGCCGTCCGGTCGGCATTTCCGGGCAGTTTTGCCTTTTCGCTGCCACGTCTTTTCATCTGGATTAAGCCATCCAAAGTCGGGTAAACTACAGTTCCCCGTTATGGGTGGCTAGGTTAGCGGCGAAGCTCGCAAGTCCCCCATTTCGCCCCCAAAGCTAACTTCGGCAAGAGGATTATCTGTAAAACCAGGAGCGATAGATGTTTCTGTCTAAACGGCAGCTGCTGTCTTGTTGTGCGCTTTTCGTCATCGGATCCACAATCGCGGTCGCGCAGAACGCCACCAATGCGCCGGGCGCTTTGACCGCTTACTCAGCGGAGGCATCTGGCCCCACACCGGAGTCTGCGCAGCCCTCTCTAGGCAAAATCAATCATGTCGTTATTATCTTCCAGGAAAATCGGTCGACCGATAACCTGTTTCATGACCCCGTGCTGATCAATCGCGGTGCCGATATTGCCAGCACCGGGCTCGCCGGCAACACCCGAGTCACCCTCACACCCGTTCCTCTCGTCACCGACTACGACTTCAACCACTCCTACATTTCTTTTCTGAACACATGTGACTGGAACGGAAGCACCTGCCTGATGGACGGCGCAATCAACGATGCCTGCTCGCCGCCCTCCGATTGTCCTCCTTACGCGCAATACCAATACGTTCAACAGTCGGATGTTCAGCCCTATTTCACCATGGCTGAAACCTACGCGTTTGGAGACCGCATGTTCCAAACCAATCAAGGCCCCAGCTTCCCCGCGCATCAGTACATCATTTCAGGAACCTCGGCGGTTTCCACCGCCAGTCCGGTCTACATCGCCGGTATTCCATTCAACAATCAGGAGGGCAGTAGATCCTACGCTGGATGCCTTGCACCCGCGACTGCGGTGGTCTATACGATCGACACCAGCATGCCCTTTCCCAATTCAACGCTCGGTCAGATCGATGGGCCGGAGTGCCTCGAGCATCCCACTCTTACGGATCTCCTCGATCAGGCAGGCTTGACTTGGAAGTATTACACCGTTTCGGCGGGCTCGATTTGGAGCGCTCCGGATGTGATCGAACACATGTGCCAGCCGTTGAGTAAGCGCGGAAAAACTGTTTGCAATGGACCAGACTGGACTGGCGCCAACCCCAAGGTGGTCATTGAAGGCACACAGGCCCAGATCATCAAAGACGTTCAAGGGGGCCAATTACCTACCGTTACGTGGGTAATCCCTGACGGTCAAGCCTCCGATCATGCTGGCATGAATAAAGGATTCGGCCCTTCATGGGTGGCGTCTATCGTCAATGCTGTCGGCGAGAGTTCCTTCTGGAGCGATACTGCGATTATCGTTACCTGGGACGATTGGGGGGGCTGGTACGATCATGTTGCCCCGCCGATCCGCAATTCCGGGCCTTACAAGAACTCCTATGAATACGGCTTCCGCGTGCCGATTATTGTCATCTCGCCCTACTCGAAGCCGCAATACATCTCTCACCAGCAAAACGATTTCGGCAGCATCTTGAAGTTCATTGAAGAAACCTTTTCGCTGCCGCAGATTGACCCGGAGGTTGGATATGCCGATACCTATGCGCTGGGCGATCTATCGGACTTCTTCAACTTCAATCAGTCTCCTCTGCATTTCACGCCCATCAAGACGCGCTATAGCAAGGAGTACTTTCTGCACAACCACGCCAAACCATCGCCGCCGGATAACGACTGAGAACAAAGACTCGCGGTTGTGGATTACCTCCCACGTGCCCGTCATCCGGCGAAAGATTAACGTCGAAGCCAATTCATCGAGTTTCGTTAGTGAAGCCGTATTTATTGCAAAATAAATATCTTACGACGATCGCACTCGTATAGTAACTTAGTGGTAACTAAATTGACTGAAACTTACCGCTAAGTGAAACATTCATATACACTTATATAACCATACGGCTAAGTCCTTTCGATTCAAAGATCAAGCGAGAGTTGGACGCTAAGTCCTTATTTTTCAAAGATCAATCTAGAGGGGGATGGAGAAAAAAGCAGTCTGCATTCAGCTTCGGCGTTGCCGTTGCAAATCCCCGGAAAATACCTCAGTCTAAGGTCTCTTGAACATATTCCACATCGTCGGCGCGCGCCCGAACTTCATGAAGGTTGCACCCGTGCTGAGCGCCTTGAAAGAGCATGACGGCGTAAAGCAGACCCTGGTTCACACCGGGCAGCATTATGACGTCAAGATGTCGGATGTCTTCTTCGATCAACTCGGCATTCCGGCTCCGGATCTCAATCTTGCTGTTGGATCCGGTTCGCACGCGAAGCAGACTGCCGAAATCATGGTGCGCTTTGAGCCGGTTGTCGTTGAGCGCAAACCAGATCTGGTTCTCGTTTACGGCGATGTCAACTCCACCGTTGCAGCAACGCTCGTCTGCGCCAAACTTGGTGTTCGCGTTGGCCACGTTGAGGCCGGGCTTCGCTCCTTCGATCGCTCGATGCCGGAGGAGATCAACCGGCTGGTTACCGATCAGCTTGCCGACTTACTCTTTACGCCATCGGAAGACGGAGACGAGAATCTTCGCCGCGAAGGAATTGCGTCCGACAAGATTCATCGGGTCGGCAACGTCATGATCGACTCGCTGGTGCGATTGTTGCCAGCCGCGAAACTGGTTGCCCACCGCGACTTGCCGCGGCGCTACGCGCTTGTCACGCTGCACCGGCCTGCGAACGTCGATGAGAGCGTGACCCTTAAGGGAATTCTTGAATCGCTGCTCGAAGTGAATCGCGATCTTACGGTGATCTTCCCGGCGCATCCGCGTACGCGCCAGCGCATTGCCGAGTTCGGCCTCAGCCCGGGTCAACTGCTTCTGCTCGATCCTCTGCCTTACGTCGACTTCCTGGCGCTGCAAACGCGCGCGACCGTGGTGATTACCGACTCAGGCGGTATCCAGGAGGAGACAACTTACCTCAATATCCCGTGTCTCACGCTGCGCGAGAATACCGAACGTCCGATTACCGTCTCCATGGGAACGAATGTGTTGGTGGGCCGCGACCGAGTCAAACTCGCGACCGAGCTGTCCAACGTGCTGGACGGGAAGGCGAAGAAGGGAACCATTCCGCCTCTTTGGGACGGCAAGGCAGGCGAACGCATAGCCGCGATTGTCGCGCGGATGCAATAGGTCAGTAGGCATCATGGAACAAATGCGTATACAAAGGACCGGGCTGCCCAGACCTGGCTTGACTCTCGCACTGCTTCTCGGCGCTTCCGTAGTCGTTGGATGGCAGACGTTGCTGGCTACCTTCCTCCTGGCGCTGCGGGATGATCAGTACACGCACATTCTGTTGATTCTCCCGCTCAGCGCCACGTTGATCTTTCTGGATTGGCCGTCGTTGCGGGGACTGATTTCGCCTGCTGTTGGGGCGGGCTGCGTATTGATGGGGATCGCAGTTGGTTCTGGTGTTTGCACGATCTGGGGGCTGCGCTTTCTGCGGGCCGATGAACTGCTCTCAATCCGTATGCTTGCTCTGGTGCTCTTCTGGATCGGTGCCTGCGTTCTATGTCTCGGATCTCGAGTCGCACGCGCGCTGATCTTTCCTCTTTGCTTCCTGTTTTGGCTGGTGCCGATTCCGGCGGTTCTGCTGAACGTCATCATCAATCTTCTGCAACAGGGCTCGGCTCTCTCGGCGCATTGGCTGTTTACTGCGTTCGGCATTCCGGTTTCGCAGGATGGCGTTATCCTTACGATCCCAGGGCTGACCGTTGAGGTTGCGCAGGAGTGCAGCAGTATTCGATCGAGTTCCATGCTACTTGTAACGACCATGTTCCTGACCCAGGTTCTACTCCGGACAATATGGCGAAAAGCACTGCTGGTGGCGATTGCCGTTCCGCTTTCGGTGGCTAAGAATGGGCTGCGCATCTTTGTCATTGCCATGCTCGGAACGCGCGTCGATCCCGGATATCTCACCGGCAGACTGCATCACCAAGGTGGAATCATATTCTTCGGGGCTGCGCTGATCATCGTGTTCGGCTTGATTTGGGTTCTCAAACGGAGCGAGAAGCTGGCGATCCGGATCGCGGTTATAGTCCTGGCCTTCATGGTGTCGCAAGGCACCGTGGCGAGTGCGCAGGCAGCTCTTAAATCGGATGCCAACCTTCAAGTCGCGAGCGCCTCGCAAAACAGTGGAACAATTCAGGCTGCTGGTCAATCCTCCGCAAAGACTCCAACTTCCGTTCCATCGACGATCCTGGTTTGTCCGACGGATGGGCTTAAGACTCCGACGATTTCCTCGACCTCAACGGGAAACCACACGGTGATTCTGAGCTGGAACGCCAGCAAAACGGTGGTCGATCCCAAGAAGAACGCGGCTGGATATTGCGTCTTCCGGCGCGCGAAGCCAGGTATCAAGTCTCCGATCTCGGCCTGCGACGACTGCCAGATCGTTACGGAGAATGCGATTTCCGGCACTGGATGCGTCGATGATCGGGTCAGCGACAATACCATTTACTATTACGTCGTCGCATACTACGTAAAACCAGTCTCGGCCAAAAAGGGCGTGCTCAGCGGCCCGTCGAATGAGGCGAAAGCGGATACTTCGAAGCCTCAGCCTGTTTCGAGCAGTAAATATCCGCCTTGCCATTAGCAAAATCCGACTACGGGAAAGAGCCTTGCAGATTACAGGAAGTCGCCGATTCATCACGCGGCTTGAGTCTTTGTATGCTGGAAAGAGGAGCAGACAATCATGCCAGAGAAAGAAACCATGGAACGCGCACGGGAAGACGCTCGGGAAGGGAAATCCCCGAGCACGCAGGCGGGCGAGTTTGTTCGTGAAGAGATACATCACATTCGCGAGGGCAAACATGGAGCAGAATCGACCAAGCAGGCGATTGCAATCGGGCTCTCGAAGGCGCGGCGCGCGGGCGTGAAGCTGAGTGTGCCGAAGGCGGGCAAGACCTCGGAGGAGACGCGCACAAAGGCGAATCGCGATCTGAAAAAAGGACAAGCGGGCGCTCGCAAGAAGCCTTCCGCGCGGCGCTCGCGGGCCATCAGTAAGGCTCTGAAGCGCGAAGGCAGCAGCGCAGCTTCGACCAAATCTTTGAGCCGGCAAGCGCGGAGCACGGCACGAGCGCGCGGAGCGGAAGCTCGCCATCGCTCGGCGATGAAAGCGGTCGCGACGAAAGGGAATCGGGGCCGTTCGCAGGCCGCACGAAAAGCGGCGCAAACTCGCGCGGTCGCGTAACGGACATTCAGTTTCAGGTCCCAGTTCCGGACCGAGCCGAACCCAATCGGCTCGGTCTTTTCTTGTCCTGATATTCTTCCGTCTTCCTTGCTTCCAATTTTCCATGGTTCCAATCCTTCCTGGTTCCACTCCTCGCTAGTGGCCTGTCGCGGCGAGTTCGTTCCCGGTCTGCAGAATCCCCCAGGGGCTGAAGCCCGCGGGATTAAAGCTCTGGGCGGCACGACTGAAGTCGTGCCCTCCCAAATCAAGTAAACCAATCCCAAATAGGTAAACCAATCCTCGCTCTAGTAACGATTGTTCTGCGACAGGCCACTTATTCCAATCTGGCTTCCTCCCAACCGCAAACGCGTTTAGAATAGGAGCTGTATGCCGCAAGAACTGAATCTTGGTCCTTATATCGACGTCGAAGACGGCAAGCGTGTGGTCAAGGAGCTTGTCTTTGGGAATCCTGTTCCGGAAGGCGTGGTGATGACTACGCTTGATTCGACGGTGAACTGGATGCGCAAGAACTCGATCTGGCCAATGACGTTTGGCTTGGCTTGCTGCGCGATCGAGATGATGTCGATGGGCGCTTCGCGCTTTGACATTGCGCGCTTTGGCGCGGAAGTTTTTCGGCCTTCACCGCGGCAATCGGATCTGATGATCATTGCGGGGCGCGTGTCGCAGAAGATGGCTCCGGTAATTCGGCAGCTTTGGGAGCAGATGCCGGAACCGAAGTGGGTGATCTCGATGGGCGCGTGCGCGACTTCGGGCGGGGTGTTTAATAACTATGCTCTGGTGCAGAGCGTGAATCAGGTGATTCCGGTCGACATTTATGTTCCGGGGTGCCCACCCCGTCCGGAGCAGCTCATCTATGCGATCACGTTGCTACAGGACAAGATCATGACGGAGCGTGGGACGCTGAAGAAGGCGCTGAATCTGGTTCCCGCCGGCGAATAGCTATTTTGCCTGGGCGGTTTGTAACCGGAGCTACCCCACTCCCCCCCTCCCCCCCACCTACCCCGGTCTAATGGAATCATCAACTTAGAGTAATTTTCCTCGCAAAGTACGCGAAAATAAGGACTTGTACTTAGTTCTTGCAACTCCTTGGTTGATAGGTAGTTAGGTCTGGTTTTTGGAGATTTAGCGTTTTCTTGCCTTGCAAAGTATGGCGGAATGAAGACTTAGGGGCAAAGTCCTGATCCCATGAGGGTTAGAAGCCGCTTTTCAGAGCTCGCGGCGTATGTGCCCCCCTTTTCATTTTTCGAAGAGCCGACTGTGCGGAACGCTCTGTGCGTACTGTTTTCATGGTTGGGCTTATTGCGCGGCTAAGTCAAGGAGTTTTTCGCGCTCCCGTTCTGAGGTTTGTGTATACGTACATTATTGTCATGACACGATTGGGTGTCGATGGCGAAGGGAGTGCGAAGGAAATAAAGTTGATTTTAGGTGGCGGTGAAAAGTGAGGAAATCGTGGATTTCTCGGTGAAAGACTTTTACTGTCTGGTTATGGGGCACTTCTTTCACCCTGGTTCGGCTCTGAGAATGCTGGAGTTAGCTGGGGTTTGCGGGGCGCAGTTTTAGAATGAGGTACTTACAGCGATCTATCTGGTGGGAAAGGACTTGCCAGTTCGACGTCGGTCGCTTGCCCTGGAATCAGGGGGTCCGTGAGCCGGGATTCTGTCAAGTTGACAGGGCGTGCATTGGGCATTGAAAACGGGGTGGCACCCCGGACGCTCACAAGGTGGGGAATCCCGCTTGTGGCACGTTGCGGGATTCCGCCAACCTGGGTCCTTCCGGCCGGTTACTCCCCCTTCCAGTAGGAAGCAATATGATCCGGATGTGCGACCAGAACTCTGCCGAGTAAGCTGCCTTCGTGCTGGCGGGGCTTGAGGTACATGGCGGTGGCTAATTCGTTGGCTGGCAGTCCGCGCTGTTTGCCCTCTTTGTTATGGAAGAGGAAGAAGCCGTCGTGGGTCTGGCAGAACAACTCCGGAGGGCCGGCGACATAGTCGCGTATCTGCTGGGGCGAGAACTCGTCATCGTCGGGCATGGCCGGCACGATCTCGCCATTGGTGCGAATGATGAAGCTCAGATTGATTAACCGGCTCGCTTGATCCATCTTCTCTGTGACCTCCATGTTCCTCTCTGACCTCCAAAGTCTGTGTGGTTGCCGCCACTGGTCAGTGTTCGTTTATCCAGGCGCATGCCAGGGTGAGTCGCTTATGCGGCTTGGCCGAGAAGGACTCCATCGGCGCTGTGGTAGTGCAACGGGCGGCGCTCCCAACATCGGGTCTTCTCATCGAAGAGGACGCACGAGTCGATCGGCCTGGAATAGACGTGCAGGCTAACGCTGCCATGGCGGGAGCGCTCAAGATTGGCAATCTGGTGGGTGGTCTGCCGGTGGTCGACGACGGACACGGTGCCATCGGCGACGCAGGTGGCGCGGGCGACGAGTTCCACCTCCACACGGCGGGATAAGGCCGGCGGAGCCTGAGCAACCGCAGAGTTCTTTGCCGGAAGGGTGGGCTCGGCGGGCGGCTTTATGAATCGGTAATCTCGGCATTCAAGTTCGCCCTGGACCACCGTGACCCAACCGAGCTGCCCGTTGTGAGTATGAATGGGGGTGTGCTGGCCGGGCATCCAGCAGAGCGCGAGGACCTCGAAGCGCTGGTCGCGGTAAATGAGATTGCGGGTATAGCGTTCGGAGCTCCACCAGATATAAGGAGCGAGCGCCTCGGGGGAAAGGCGCGTGTCGGCGAGGAAATCCAAAACCAGCGAGGTGGTGATGGGATGATGCTCGAGGTCCTGGAGGCCGGCGATGAAGTCCCCGATGCGCGATTTAAGCGGATGCACGTCCAATGCGGGAGTCATTCTTAATTTCCTTGGCCGAAGAGTGGGGGGGCGTCGGCAGTTTGTTGTATGCGTATAAATGTCTACTAATATAGTAGACAAGATAGACAAGCGTCGAGAAATTGTCAAGAGGAAATTGAATTGTTTGCCGGGCGTGCGAGCGCGGGAGGACGGGAAGAGGGAACTCAGGGCTCTCCGGCCGACTCGTTCTATGGTAGACAATCCCTATTGTATATAATCTCGATAAGATCACTTGACAAGCATCCGGGTGGCTAGTTAAATAGTGCGAGACGAGGCGCCGATCCCATCCCCTGTGGTTGGCGCGAAGCGGTAAATCCCCTGGATTGACGCGGCATTGAGCGCTTCCATGTCTGTTCATTCGCGGAGCGGATTCAGCGAGGCCGTGGTGGGTGCGGCGCAGTCAATCAGCAATTGTTCAAGCAATAGGTTAAGCAAGAGTCAGTCAATCAATCAGGAGAAATCGTTATGCCGACGAATCCATCTACGCCACCGAGCAGGAGCCCATGGCTTTCGCTCGACGAATGGGCGGTGCTGGCCGCGCTGGTGCTGGCGCTGCTGGTGAAGTTCGAAGTCTTGAAGAGTGTGCCCTGGTAGGGGCCGGTTTCATGATCCAGGAGAAGAATTGACGACTAAGGACAGGAAGTTACACGTAGTGCGGCCAGGAGATTCGATTTCTTACGGAGACTAGTTATGGCTTCCTCAACATCGTTGTGGCGCGCGGAGTCTGACAATCGAGCGCTGAATGCGCTGAAAATTCTGCCGGGTGTGTTTCTGCTGGCGGGTATCGGCTATGCGGCGAAGGTCCTTGAACGGACCGTGAACACCTATGCCAAGGCGCATCACTGGATATTTCCCAACATCGAGTATGTTTTGTGGGCGATTCTGATTGGACTGGCGATCTCAAACGCGCTGACGATTCCGGAAGTTTTTCAGGCGGGGATCGCGACCTACGAATTCTGGCTGAAGCTTGGGATTGTGCTGCTGGGGGCGCGTTTTGTTTTGGCGGATATGCTGAAGCTGGGAGGGATCAGCCTCGGGCTGGTGGTGGTGGAGATTGCACTTTCGCTGGCGCTGATGACATTTCTCGGAAAACTCTTTGGGTTGAAGCCGAAGCTGATTTCGCTGCTGGCGATTGGATCGTCGATTTGTGGCGTCTCGGCCATTATTGCGGCCAAGGGAGCGATCGACGCGGATGACGAGGATTCGTCGTTTGCGATTGCGGCGATCCTGGCGCTGGGAGCGCTGGCGCTGTTCACGTTTCCGGCGATTGCGCATGGCCTACACATGAACGACGTGTCCTACGGATTATGGGCGGGGCTGGGCGTGGACAACACGGCGGAGGCGACGGCGGCGGGGGCGTTGTATTCGGATGCGGCGGGCAAAGTCGCGGTGCTGGCCAAGACGGCGCGGAATGCGATGATCGGATTTGTGGTGCTGGCATATGCAATTTATTGGGCGGGAAAAGGTCAGGCGCAAACGGTGCAGAATAAAGCCGCGTTTTTGTGGAAGAAGTTTCCGAAATTTATTTTGGGATTTCTATTGATTTCGCTGCTGGTGGGCTTTCACACGTTTGACAAAGGGCAAGTTGCGTCGCTGGGGAATCTCTCGAAATGGGCGTTCCTGCTGACGTTTGCGGGCGTCGGCCTGAGGACGAATTTCCGGGAGATGTCGAAGCAAGGATTGCGGCCGTTTATTGTGGGCGCGCTGGGGGAGATTCTGATTGCATGTCTTACGCTGGGACTGGTGATTGGCGCGAACCGGATTTGGGGTTTGTAGTTGTCGGAGGGGTCGAGATAAGGTCTCGCCGGTTGCTGCTTAACAGGGCTGCTGGAAAAAATAGTATTGGGCGAGCGTTGTCGCCCCAACGGCTAAAGCCGTATTCAAAGCAATGCATCAATCGCAGCGCTAAAAGCGCTGCGCCACCCAAAATCTCAGCGCTGCGCGACCCAAAGTCTCAGCGCGACGCGACTCTTTCCGCTGCCGCTTAGGGCTTCGCTCTGGTGGCTAGCTGACGCTCGGGCGGGGTCATCTGGTTCCAGACTGCGGTCAGATCTTTTTCGAGGATCTGGTTGCTGGGGTCGGCGTGCAGGGCTTGCGCGAACCAGGAATAGGACAAGGGCAGGTCGCGAGGCACGCAATGGCCGGTGGCGTACATGGTTCCGAAGGTGCTGCGGGCTTTGGCGTTCTGGCGGGCGGAGGCTTCCTTGAGGCTCTTGATGGCGAGAGCGCAATTTTGCGGTACTCCGCGGCCGTAGAGATAGGCCTCACCTTTTTTGAGCTGAGCGTCTCCTTTTTCGTCTAAGGCGGGGACGGCGGCGGCGTGGCGTGGCTCGGGCTTGGCCTCTGCGCGGGCGAGTTTTTGATTGCGCGCTGACTGAGCGCGTTCGGCTTGCGCGGTTTTCCTCGACTCTGCTGCTCTTGCCTTTGTTTCTTTTGATTCTGCTTCTCTTGATCCTGCTTCTTTTGACTTTGTCGACTTTGCAGGAGCGGGCGGAGCTTGCTCGCTTTTTGACTCTACTTTGGGCGGAGGAGTGGAGTTTGCGGACTCGGTTGGCGCGGGGGCTGGCGGTTGCGATGTTGCTGAATTTGGTGCTGGAGTCGGAGTCGAGGCTGACGGTGCGTTTGTTGAGGACGCGGAATTGTTGGCGGCGGTTTCTGGGGCGTTCGATGTGGCGGCCGGCGATGTGGTGGCCGGCTCGGAGGCGGTCTGCGGAGAGACGCCGGGTTTTGGGGCGTTGTAGTGGGTATAGGCCCAGTATCCGCCGGCGCCTAGGGCGGCGAGAAGAACGAGGAGCAGAACTACTCCGCGGACGCTGATGCCGGATTCTTCGGGTTCAAAGAAGGAATCGAGGCCGGAGAATGGTTCCCCGGTGGATGTGCTGGCTGGAGAGGCTGTTTTCGTGATGATCGCTGAGCGGTTGGTTTAAGCCCAGAAAGGAAGGGCCGGAGGCTGGTGGCGCGGCTTCGTGCTGGATGGCGCCGGTCGCGGAGGGAGATCGCGGTATGGTCGCGTCGGGATGTGTGGCTTCGTTTGGAATCGAACGGTAGATGTCGGGGCTGGCTGGTTCTGGGAGCGCCGATTCGGGGGGCGCCGGCGGGACGGCGCGGTTCGAGCGAGGTGCCACACATTCCGCAAAAACGGAAATTCTCCGAATTGTTTTCACCGCAGTTCGGACAGATCACGGTGGTCTCCAGATCTCGACTCATATTTTAATACCCCCAGCTTAATAACCCAGCTTAATATCTCTCGGCGAAGTGGTGGATCATATTAGAATTTGCGGACTCAGCGTCGTTATGAACCGGATTATGAGCAAGCGGTTATGAGCAAAGGAGCACGCAAAAGTCGCGGCGGAGAGAGCCCACGGGGCGTTCGACGTTTCAGGGCCACGCTGGAACGCATGCGGTCTCGCCTGAATTGGACCATTATCCGCGTGCCTTTTGATGCGGCGAAGGTATATGGGGTGCGCGGGCAGATCAATGTGAAGGGCTCGATTAATGGCTTTGAATTTAGGACGTGTCTGTTTCCGAGCAAGGCGGGAGGGCACATCCTGCTGGTGAATAAAAAGATGCAAGCGGCGGCGCGGGTGCAAGCCGGAGGGTCGGCGGAGTTTTGTTTGGAGCCCGACACGAAGAAACGCGTGGCTGCTGTGCCTGATCGCCTGAAGAGAATTTTGAGCGCGGACCGGGAGTTGCGGCGGTGGTATGAGGGGCTGAATCAATCGACGAAGAACGATATTGCGAAGTGGGTAAGCGAGCCGAAGACGGAGGGCGCACGGGAGCGGCGGGCGGAGCAGATCGCCGAGCGAATGATGGCGGTGATGGAGGCGGAACGGGAGTTGCCGCCAATTTTGCAGGTGGTGTTTGCGCGGAATCCAGGGGCGCGGGAGGGGTGGGAGCGGATGTCGGCGGCGCGGAGGCGGGCGCATCTGATGGCGATTTTTTATTATCGTACGCCGGAGGGGCAAGGGCGGCGGATCGAGAAGATGGTGGCGGAGGCGGAGGGGAAGAGTTTGTAGTCCTAGGTAAGAGTCTGCTCCGGGCATTTGCGTGTCTTTTGGCGAAAGATCTTCACAAATTGACCTGTTCCGCGCTTTTCTACGTTGGAAATCACAGTTGTGAAGTGTCGGCGGTCACATCGGATTCGCTTGCGAAAGGCAACAATCTTTCAGGGGCCGCGACTGGGCTGTGCGCGAACGACCCTTCACGACCGGAAGAGGTCTTTCCGGTGGATTATCCATTTCAGGTTTGTTACCCCGTTCCAGCTTTCGGGAAGAGGAGGGATTATGGCGGTCACAAAGCAGCAAGCCCTTGACTATCATTTCGGGGCTCGTCCGGGAAAGATTGAAGTCACATCCACCAAGCCATGCCGCACGCAACGCGATCTGAGTCTGGCATACACGCCGGGCGTGGCGGAGCCTTGCCTGGAGATTCACAAGAACCCGCAGGATGCTTATAAGTACACGGCGAAGGGGAACCTGGTGGCCGTGATCAGTAATGGAACGGCTGTGCTCGGCCTGGGCGATATTGGCGCACTGGCGGGCAAGCCGGTAATGGAAGGCAAAGGGGTTCTGTTTAAAAGATTCGCGGATGTGGACGTATTCGATATCGAGATTGACAGCCACAATCCGGACGAAATTATTAAGGTGTGCCAACTTCTGGAGCCGACGTTTGGCGGCATTAACCTCGAAGACATCAAGGCGCCGGAATGCTTCTACATTGAAGAGACGTTGAAGAAGACGATGAAGATTCCAGTGTTCCATGACGATCAACATGGGACGGCGATTATTTCGGGCGCGGCTTTGCTGAATGCGCTGGAAGTGGTCGGGAAGAAGATCGAGGAAGTGCGGGTGGTGTTTAATGGCGCGGGAGCTTCGGGGATCGCGTGCGCGGAACATTATGTGCGGCTGGGCGTGAAGCGCGAGAACATCACGCTATGCGACACGGGCGGCGTGGTTTATACGGGACGCACGAAGGGAATGAACCCCTATAAGGAGCGGTTCGCGCACGATACGAAGCTGCGGACGCTGGCCGACGCCGCGAACGGAGCGGATGTATTGGTGGGCTGCTCGGTGAAGGGCGCGATCACGCAGGACATGGTGCGATCGATGGCCGGGAAGCCGATCGTGTTCGCGATGGCGAATCCGGATCCGGAGATTACTTACGAAGACGCGAAGGCGTGCCGAAGCGATGTGATCATTGCGACCGGGCGCTCGGATTATCCGAACCAGGTGAATAACGTGCTGGGGTTCCCGTTTATTTTCCGCGGGGCGCTGGACGTGCATGCTACGGCGATCAACGAGGAGATGAAGCTGGCGGCGACGCGGGCGCTGGCGAATCTGGCGAAAGAAGATGTGCCGGATTCGGTGTGCCGCGCATATGGCGTGGAGCGGCTTCACTTTGGGCCGGATTATCTGATTCCGAAGCCGTTCGATCCGCGAGTGCTGCTGTGGGAGGCGACGGCGGTGGCCGAAGCGGCGATGAAGTCGGGCGTGGCGCGGAATCCGATTGCGCTCGATGCTTATCGCGATCAGTTGGAGAAGCGGCTGGGCAAGGCGCACGAGATCGCGCACGGGATGATTCAGAAGGCGCAGACGCGCCCGAAGGACGTGGTATTTCCGGAGGGTGAGCACGAGAAAATACTGCGGGCGGCGCATCATCTGCTGGACGAGAAGATCGCGAGGCCGATTTTGCTGGGGCATCGCGAGACGATCGAGGAGCGGGCGAAAGAACTGGACCTGCAACTGGCGGGGGCGAAGATTGTGGATCCGGCGCTCTCGACTTTGCGGGAGCCGTATATTCAGGAGCTGTTCCGGTTGCGGCAGCGGCGGGGCGTTACGTTGAGCGAGGCGCGCGGGTTGATGAAAGATCCGAACGTGTTTGGCTCGATGATGGTGCGGATGGGGGATGCGGACGCGCTGGTATCGGGCGTGAGCCAGCATTTCCCGGACACGATTCGGCCGGCGCTGCAGATTATTGGGACGCGGGAGGGATTGCGGCGTGTTTCGGGCTGCTACCTGATGATCACGCGGTCGGGGAAGCTGTATCTGCTGGCTGACCCGAGCGTGAACATCGATCCGACGGCGGAAGACCTGGTGGAGATCGCGCTGTGCGCGGCCCAGACGGCGCGGCGGTTCGATCTGACACCGCGGGTTGCGATGCTATCGTTCTCGACGTTTGGAAGCACCAAGCATCCGCAGTGCACGAAGGTGCGGAAAGCGGTGGAACTGCTGCACAAAGCCGATCCGACTTTGATTGTGGACGGCGAGGTGATGGCGGACGTGGCGGTTTCGGCGGAACTGCTGGAGAAGAACTATCCGTTCAGCACGCTGAAGGGCGGGGCGAACGTGTTGATCTTCCCGGATCTGGCGTCGGCGAACATCGCTTATAAACTGCTGTCGAAACTGGGCGGTGGGCAGACGCTGGGACCGATCCTGATGGGCATGAACAAGCCGGTGCATGTGGTGCCGCGGGACACCGAAGTGGAGGAGATTGTTCACGTGGCTGCGCTGGCGGTGGTGGATGCGCAGGAGAACGACTTTACGACCTGGCCCTCGGCTCCGAAACCGATGGAATTGGTGGGAGAGTAAGGCGTTCGAAGGCAGAGGTTAGATTGAGGAAGTAGGAACTAAGCCCCACGCTCTTGTGGAAGCAACACGGAGCGTGGGGATTTTATTTTTCGTTCGACGTTTATTTCCCGTTGAGAAGATCGCGCAGAGCCGCTACCTCGGCGGCTATGGCGGTGTGCAGGGCGGGGTCTACGTCGGGCGCGAACAAGGGGGAATGATTGGAGGGCAGGGTTGTGCCCGCTTTGTGGGCTTCGGCGAGTTTTTCGGGATCGGCTCCGCCGAGGCTGAAATAGAGCGAGGGGATGCCGAGTTCGATAAAGGCGGAATAGTCTTCGGAGGCGGTGGTGGGTCCGGCGGTGACTACGTTGTCTTTTCCGAGGGCGGACTCGAGCGTGCCACGCAGGCGATTGGCGAGAGCGGGATCGTTGTAGACGGAGTCGGTGAATTCGTAATGTTCGATTGACGGCTCGCGCGTAGCGCCTCCGGCTTCCGACTCTCCTTTTATTACCCGTTCAATGGCCGCGAGGACTTGCTTGCGGATTTCCGGCTTGTAAGTGCGGATGGTGAGGCCCATCTCTGCCTGGTCGGGAATGATGTTGTTCTTGGTACCGGCGCGAATGTAGCCGACGGTGATGACGGCGAACTCGCCGGGCTTGACCTCGCGGGAGACGATGGTCTGGAGCGAGAGAATTGTTTTGGCGGCGATGACGATGGGATCGACGGCGGTGTGCGGGGCGGAGCCGTGTCCACCTTTGCCGTAGATGGTGACGCGCAGGGAGTCGGCGTTGCTGTCATAGATGCCGGGGGTGATGGCGATGACGCCGGCGGGGTGTTCGTTGCCGACGTGGAGGGCGACGCCGAAGTCGGGCTTAGGGAAACGAGTGGCGAAGCCGTCGGCGATCATGGCCCTGGCGCCGGTGATGGTCTCTTCAGCGGGCTGGCCGATGAGCATGAGCGTGCCGTGCCAGGTGTCTGTGCTATGCGCCATGATTTCGGCGGTGCCGAAGAGAGCGGCCATGTGGAGATCGTGTCCGCAGGCGTGCATGACGGGAACTTCGCGGCCGGAGTCGTCTTTCGTGTGAACTTTGCTGGCGTAGGGAAGTCCGGTTTTTTCTTCGACCGGAAGGGCGTCGAGTTCGGTGCGCAGCATTATGGTTGGGCCGGAGCCATTTTTCATGATGGCTACGATGCCGGTGCCTCCGACGTGATCGGTGACTTCGTAGCCGAGGGTGCGCAGGCGCTCGGCTAGCTTGGCGGCGGTTTGCGTTTCATGCGAGGAGAGTTCGGGATGCTCGTGGAGGTCGAGGTAGAGGTCGTGGGCGGCGGGGTAGACGGAGTCGACTTCCTTGGAGTGGGAGGCGGTTGCGGTTTGCGCGAAGGAAGAGGCGGCTAGGAGGAGCAGAAAGAGGACGCTTTGTTTTGTCATTCTTTGTTTTGTCACTGCTCGGGATGATAGCTGGTGGCGGGATTTCTGTCGCTTCTTCCGGGGCGGCGCGAATCCCGTTCGCAAACCCACGGCTTGCGCCGTGGGCTGCATTCTTACGCCGCTTCGCGGCTATGGCCCGTTTCACATTTTGGTTGGGGGTGGCGGGTTTTGTGGAGCGTGTGTTATTCTTACTGCGTTACGAAAACGATAAGAGACAGGAGTGCAATAGGTTAGTGCTAGCCAGACAGCAAAAGCAAACCGTCGTTGACACGTATCGCACGCATCCGACCGATACAGGGAGTCCGGAAGTACAAATCGCGCTGCTCAGCGAGCGCATCGGTCAACTCACGGAGCACTTCAAAGCGCACCAGAAGGATCACGGGTCGCGCCGGGGACTTTTGATGATGGTGAGCCGGCGGCGACGCCTGCTGGACTATCTGAAGAAGTACGACTCGGAGCGGTATAAGACGGTGATCACGAAGCTCGGCATCCGCAAGTAAAGTGTCCGGCCCAGTGGGGGCCGGCTTGAACCCCGAGTCAGAGCTGGAAGCCCAAAGAAAGTGCGTTTCCCAACTGCGATCGCCACTGGCATTCGCCTATTTGTTTATTGCCTACCATGCATTCGCTTGTAATGCGAAGCCCGCATCGGCGCGGTATCCGTTCTGAAACCGGCGCTCCTGCCCCAAAAAAAGGATGAACTATGAAGCCTGAACCAACGACTGTTTCCGTCGAAATCGCCGGCGGAAAAACTATTTCTTTTGAAACTGGAAAACTGGCCAAGCAGGCCCACGGGTCGGCGGTGGTGCGCCTGGGCGAGAACGTTGTGCTGGCGACCGCGACGGCGAATCCCGAGCCGCGCACCGGGATTGATTTCTTCCCGCTGACGGTTGACTACCGCGAATACACGTATGCCGGCGGACGCATTCCGGGCGGATTTATCAAGCGCGAAGGGCGCATGAGCGAGCGCGAAGTGCTGACGAGCCGGCAGATTGACCGGCCGATCCGGCCGATGTTTGCCGAGGGATTCAAGTGCGAGACGCAGGTGATTGCGTTTGTGCTGTCGGCGGATACGGAGAACGATCCGGACGTGGTGGGCATTAACGCCGCGTCGGCTGCGCTGACGGTTTCCGACATTCCATTCCTGGGGCCGATTGGCGCGGTGCGCGTCGGGCTGGTGGATGGACGGTTTATCGCGAATCCGACGTATACGGAGATGCGCGAGGGCCTGCTCAACATTATGGTGGTCGGCACGGCGGACGCGATCCTGATGATTGAGTCAGGCGCGAAAGAAGTGAAAGAAGAGACGGTAGTGGATGCGATTGAATTCGCGCACACCGAGATCAAGAAGATTTGCGCGGCGATAGAAGAGCTGCGCAGCAAGGCCGGGAAGAAGAAGCGGGCGGTGACGCCTCCGGAGTTCGACCAGGCGTACTACAACGATCTGCAAAAGAAGATTGGCGAGCGCCTGACGGATGCGCTGGATACGGCAAAGCATCCGAAGGCGGAGAGCTACGAGCTGGTGCGGACGCTCGAAAAGGAGTTGGTGGCGGCGATTCCAGAAGAGGATGATGCGGCCAAGGCGAAGCTGAAGGAGTATTACGAGACTCTGCGGGAGCGCATCTTCCGCGATCAGGTGATTAATAAGAAGCATCGTCCGGATGGACGGGCGTTCGATCAGATTCGCGAGATCTGGATCGAGGTTGGGGTTTTGCCTCGGGCGCATGGCAGCGCGATATTTACGCGTGGCGAGACGCAGGCGCTGGTGACGACTACGCTTGGCACGAGCGACGACATGCAGCGGCTGGAGGGCTTCGAGGGCGAGGCCAAGAAGCGCTTCATGCTGCACTACAATTTCCCGCCGTTCTCGGTGGGCGAAGTTGCGTTCCTGCGCGGAGCTGGACGGCGCGAGATTGGACACGGGGCGCTGGCCGAGCGGGCGGTTTCGGGGGTGCTTCCGACCGAAGACAACTGGCCGTACGCGATGCGCGTCGTCTCCGACATTCTGGAGTCGAACGGGTCATCGTCGATGGCTACGATTTGCGGAGCGTCGCTCTCGCTGATGGATGCGGGCGTGCCGTTGAAGGCTCCGGTGGCGGGTGTGGCGATGGGACTGGTGAAAGAAGGCGACCAGTATGCCATCCTGACCGACATCGCGGGCGCTGAAGATCACTACGGCGATATGGACTTCAAAGTTGCCGGAACGAAGGATGGGATCACCGCGCTGCAGATGGATATTAAAGTCGGCGGCATTACGGCGCAGATCATGCGCGAGGCGCTGGCCCAGGCACAGCAGGGACGGTTGTACATTCTCGGAAAAATGGACGAGGTGCTGAGCGAGCAGCGCGTGAAGGTTTCGGCGTATGCGCCGCGGATCTACACGCTGCAGATTCCAGTCGATAAGATTCGCGACGTGATTGGGCCGGGCGGCAAAATGATTCGCAGCATCATCGAGCAGACGGGCGTGAAGATCGACGTCGAGGATTCGGGCAAGGTGAATGTTGCGTCGAACGACGAGGTTTCGGCGAACAAGGCGCTGCAGATCATTCGTGACCTGACGGCTTCGGCGGAGGTGGGAAAGACTTATCTCGGGAAGGTAAGCCGGTTGGCGGATTTTGGGGCGTTTGTCGAGATTCTGCCGGGGCTGGATGGATTGCTGCACATCAGCGAAGTTGCCGAGCATCGGATTAAGGATGTGCGCGACGAACTGAAGGAAGGCGATCAGGTGCTGGTGAAGGTGCTGGCGGTCGAAGGCAACCGGATCAAGCTGTCACGCAAGGCGATTCTGAAAGAGCAGCGGGCCAAGATGGGTGGCGGGGCTCCGCCGCCTCCGCCGGAAGGTGATGGCGGAGAGGAAGGCGAGCCGAGTGCGACTCCGGTGGCCGGCATCAGCGCATCGCAAGGTTCGCCGACGGCAGTGATTGAAGGCGGAGCGGAGTTCGACGCCGACGATGAGCCGAATTTTAATCGGGTGGATGCGCCGGTGGGAGCAGCAAGCGAGCCGGGAGCCGTCCGACAGGAAGGGGCTCGCGATAACCGGGGCGGTGGAGATCGCGACCGCAACCGGCGTCGGCGCGGACGCGGCGGACGCGGCCCGGGAGGCGGCAGCGGCCATGGCGGAGGCGGCGGACATAGCGGGGGCGGAGGCGGTGGACGCTTCCGGCGGTAGGTAGTTAGTTATCAGCTCTTAGTTCTCAGAATAGCGAAGGGCCGCAGCGAATGCGGCCCTTTTGTTCTCAGGGGCAAAATGGGACTCAACCGGCTTTGCTCCCATCTGGGCGTCTGTGCAGATTTGTGCTCGACTGGCAATGTTACTCTCGGTAACATTTGATTTATGTATAGGGTGGTGACCACAAAATCCTTTGCGAAAGCTCTTTTCCGGCTTCCCATGAACTGGCAGAAGCGGATTTTGGGAAAGATCAAGGATATTGCGGCCGATCCTTATGCCAAGCACAACAACGTCACCAAGCTCCAGGGACGCGAAGGCTATCGTCTGAGAGTTGGCGACTGGCGGGCCATTTACGAACTGCATGACGACCGCCTCGAAATTGTGGGCTTTAGAGGTGGGACCAAGGGGAGGGATTTATTGATGACGATGCCGATCGAGACCATTACGCGCAAGGGCAAGGAATACGTGGTGATCCCTGCAAAAGCATTGCAGAAGCTGATGGAGGATTCGGAGATGTTGGCCGACGTGAAGGCTTACGACGCCGCTAAGAGGCGTCTGGAACATAGCGAGGATGAACTTATACCGCTGGCGATGGTTGAGCGGCAGATGCGGGGAGAGCCCGCGCTTCGCCTGTGGCGGGAGCATCGTCAGCTGACTCAGGAGGAGCTCGCTAAGAAGGCAAGAGTATCTCGCGCCCTGATCGCGGCAATTGAAACCAAGCGTAAGTCCGGCTCGGTTAGCACATGGAAGAGGCTCGGCGCGGCGCTCAACGTAAGCTGGGACCAACTGACTTAGAGCTGGGATCGTGCGATCCGGGAGCGACCCGCCGGCTACGCCAAACAGTCAGAACGAGAGTCTTTTGAAGATCGATTCCGGGATATGTTCTACGGCGGTCATGATGTAGCGCCAGACTTTTGGGGTGTAGAGGACGTCGGGACTGCGGCGGTCGAGGGCGCGGACGATGTCGGCGGCGACGAGTTCGGGATTGGCAAAGCGGCTAGCATTCGGAAGATGGTCGGTCATCGGAGTTTGGACCGGGCCGGGTTTGATGGTGATCACTTTGACTCCCGCGGGATGGAGGCGGCTGCGAAGGCCTTGCAGGAAGAGCGAGAGCGCGCCTTTGGCGGATCCGTAGACGTAGTTGGCGCGACGGCCGCGATCTCCGGCGACCGAAGTGATGGCAGCGATGCAGCCGGTGCGGCGCTGCTCGAGATCGGCGGCGAAGAGGGTTAGAAGCGCGGAGGCGCTGACGAAGTTTACGTTGAGTTCGTCGAGAAGAACCTGGAGCGAAGCCTCAGAGTCTTTCTGGTCGTGCATGCTGCCGTAGGCCAGGAGGACGGTGTCGAAGCCGGGAAGAGTGCGGCGGGCGTAATCGAAAATTCCGGCGTGCTGTTCGATCGCCGCCAGGTCTGCTGGGCAGGTAAGAACCTGCTGGGCCCCGCGCGCGAGAAGATCGGATTGGAGAGCAGCGAGGCGCTGCGGAGAACGGGCGATTAAAAGTAGCTCGCATCCGCGAAGAGCGAGTTGGCGCTCGACCTCGACCGCAATGCCCGAGGTGGCGCCGAGGATGACGACCTTGCGAAGCGTTGAAGCTTGTCGTGTTCGGTCATGAGGGATTGGACTCCGTGACACGACGCCAAAAGGACGAAGACATTTTGGGGTCGATGTAGGGAACGAAGCTGCGCCACTGCGGAAATGAAGACTCGAACAAAGCGGGGCTCATGCGGGCGTCCTTTGCGGGATAGAGCGCGCCGCCAGTTTGCTGGACGACCTGGTCGAGCGAGCGCATGAGTTGTAATGTCTGCTCGCCGCGCATGGCAAAATCGAGAGCGAGAGTAAGCCCAGGGCGCGGGAATGAGAGCATGCCGGATGGCGGTAAGTCCCCGAACTTCTTTAAGACTCCGAGGAACGAGCCCATGCCGGAGCGAGCGATGCGGTCGAGCAATTCTTCAAAGGCCGCGAGGTTGGTTTCAGGAATCACGCACTGGTATTGCAGGAAGCCGCTTTTGCCGTAGAGCAGATTCCACTGGCGAACGGAATCGAGCGGATAGAAGAAAGAATCGTATGCAATGCGGGACGAGCCTTTTTTTGCCGCATGAATGCGATAGTATGCCGCGTTGAAGGCTTTTACGGTGTAGCGGTTCAGCAGCCATGCGGGCAGCGGAAACGGCAGCTTAGGTCCTTGCTTGGGGCGAAGCTGTTTACCGGTCGCGGGCGCGTGATTTCCGCGGAAGAAGATACCGCGCGGATTCTTGCCGGCGAAACAGTCCAGCCAGGCGACGGTGTATTCGAAGCGGCCGTCGCTGTCACGGCTGAGATCAAGGAACGACTTGAGCGAGTGGAATGGGGTTAGCTCGGCGTCGATCCAAGGACCGGCGACGCGTCGCATTTGAATGTCAGCCCAGCCGATGACGCCGGTGAGACCGAGGCCTCCGACGGTAGCGCGGAACATATCGGAGTTAAGTTCGGGAGTGCAGACAACGAGGCCATGATCCGAACGATGAAGGCCTAATTGCAGAATGTGCGCGCCGAAAGTTCCGGCGCAGTGATGGTTCTTTCCATGGACATCGTTGGCGATGGCGCCGCCGACGGTGACGAATTGGGTGCCGGGAGTAACTGGCAGAAACCAGCCTTTGGGGAGAAATACGCGGATAAGGTCGGCGAAAGAGACGCCGCTCTCGCAGCGAAGAACGCCAGTGGATTCATCGAAACCAAGGATGCGATTCAGACGGCGGCAATCGACGAGCGAGCGATCCGCATTGAGACAGGAGTCGCCGTAACTGCGTCCCAACCCGTATGGAAGAAGCGAATGGCTGGAGGCGGATTGTAGAACCGCCGGAAGCTGATCATCCCAGGCGGGCTTGAAGACGTGGCCGTGCGCGACGGCTGGATAGCGTCCCCACGAGCGATAGGTATTCGTGGGACGAGCTATGGTCGATGTTCGTTGCGTCGCCGCTGCCGATTGAGCTGTCATATCAGAAATTCACGTGGACCATGCTGGCGGCAATGACGATGGCGGCGGCGGAGGCGACTGCGTAACTTACCCGGTCACGAATAGCAAGCGTAACGGGATCTTCCTTGAGTTCGCCGCGATGCGCGAGCAGCCAGGTTCGGCCAAGCCAATAGAGCACGATGGGACAGAGAAAGAGCAGACACTCCGGCGATAAGTAAAGAACCCGCACGTCCTGGCTCTGCACATAGAGGCTGAGAATGACGACCGATGCAAAGCTGCTGCCGACGCCGAAGCTGAGTAAGAGCTCGCGATCCTGAACGTGATAGCCGCGTCCGGACTTACCAGACGCTACAAGATCATTGGCGTGCAGTAACTCCGAATAACGCTTTGCCATGGCCAGACTGAGAAAGAAGAACATGGAAAAGGCGAGGAACCACTGCGAGAGTGGAGTCGCGGAAATGAGGGCACCGGCAAGAATCCGAAAGCTATAAAAGCTGGAGAGAACGAAGACATCGAGCAACGCCACCTTCTTCAGGTAGAGCGAGTAGAGCATGGTGAGCGATGCATATCCGAGGAGGGCAAGGCCAAACTCCAGATCGAGGAAAAGCCCCAGACCGAAGGCCACAGTTAGTAAAGCGAGCGAAACAAACAGGCCCTCGGGGATGGAGAGATGGCCGGCAGCGAAGGGGCGATCCTTCTTCCACGGATGTTCGCGATCGGAGTGAAGATCGAGAAGGTCATTGAGGATGTAGAGGCCGGAAGCGCAAAAGCCATACAGCACAAACCCGACTACGGTGCGCAAAAGCGGCTGCAGTGAGAGGTTGTGCGAAAGCAAGAGAGGCAGAAAGAGAAGCAGATTCTTTGCCCAATGATGCCCGCGAAGGGCATTGATCCAGACGCGCAACGATGGGGCCGGCTCGGCGATGACGAGCATGACCGTAGTTAGCGCGGCTGCCTCTTCGGCGCGAGCAGGTGTGCCGACCACGTAGGCTGCGTGGGCGTGACGCCAGACCTTAAGATCAGCCGCCGAATCGCCGACGTAATCGAAGCCCGTCTGAGAGAAATGCCGGCTCAGGAACGCGGCCTTTGTTTCGCCTTTCAAGTTCTGATCACCGTCGCTGGCATGAACCTCGTCAAACAAGCCGAGGTAACCGGAGATAGATTGCGCGAGGGACAGATCGGAGGCGGTGACGAGGGCAATGCGCCGGCCGGTAACGCGCTCATCGCGAAGAAGATCGAGGACCTGCTGCCGATAGGGGAGACGAGAGGGATCGAGTTGGACGCGTTGCGCGAGCTGCCGCTTCAGGAAAGCCCTACCGCGAAGCAACCAGATAGGAAGTAGCAGCAGGCTTGCGGGCCGATTCTTGAGAAGGGCGACGATGCACTCCCATAAGAGATTACCGCGGATGAGAGTGCCATCGAGGTCCACGCACAAGACCGGCGAGGGCGCTTTGGCGGCTTGGGTTCCGGCGGCTGAGCCCATAAAAAGATCGTCGCAAATGACCCAACGAAACGGGCGAATAAGTGGGACACGTAGGTAACCTGGGTAACATGCACGGTGCTTAGGGGAAGGTTAGTATGAGCCATCCGTGAACCGGGATGGCGATCCCGAAGCAGGTTACGAAAGGACAAGACCGCTTGGCAGAGATGATGGACGACGAACAGAGGAGCGTTGAGCCCGAGGCGTGGGACGTCCTGCGTGAGTATTTGCGACGGCCAGGCTGGTTATTGACGCTCCTGGGTTTGACCACGCTGATCTTGTATAGCAGCGCCCTGTCTTTCGATTTTGTCTGGGATGACTGGCCGCAGATCGTGAACAGTCCGATTGTGCGGAGCTGGGGCAATTTGCCGCGGGCTTTTGGAAGCGACCTTTGGTATCACGTGGCGCGGCATCAGGTTTACTATCGGCCGTTTTTCGTGGCGTGGTCGATGCTGAATTACGCGCTTTTTGCCTTGCGGCCATGGGGCTGGCACCTCGGAGCAATCCTGGCCCATATAGCGGCGACGGCGGCGGTCTTTTGGTTAGCGCGGAAGTTAGGATTGGAGTATTGGACAGCGGCCACGGCTGCGGTGATTTTCGCGTTGCATCCCATTCACATTGAGCCAGTGGTGTGGATTTCCGCTGCCTCTGACACGATGGTCGCGATGTTTGCGGCGCTGGCTTTTGGAGCGTTTCTCAATGGACGAGATCGGACCCGAACTCGGCGAGTTCTCTGGCGGATTGGATCCCTCATTTTGCTGGCGTGCGCACTGCTGACCAAGGAAATGGCGGTGACGTTTTTTGCGCTGGTTGGAATTTATGCCTGGCTGCATCCGGTGGAAGGGAAGAGTTCGCAGGGACGACGAATCCTGGGCGCCCTAATTGAGGCTGCACCATACGCACTGGTCACAATCGGATACGCGCTATTGCGCAAGCATGCACTCGTGCACGCGACCGGACAGTTTGATCCGACGCACGGGACAATGGACGTACTGCGGACGTTGCCGCTTGTATTGGCGTTCTACCTCGATAAGTTGCTGGTGCCAGTTGGGCTGACTGGTCTTTACTACACGCCCTATGTGACGCATGCACTGGCGAGCCAGTTCGTTTGGCCGGCGTTGATCCTGGCGATCGCCGGGGTCGGGCTGTGGTATTGGAATCGGCGCGAAGGGAATTCGACGGTCGCCTTCGCCGGGCTCTGGCTGCTAGTGGGATTGGCGCCGGCGTTGTATCTGCGTAATTTCGCTAATGGCGACTTTGTGAGAGATCGTTATATCTACTTGCCGTCGATTGGATTTGCAATCTTGCTAGCCATGGGGCTTCGAAGATTGCCGGGGCTTCGGACCTGGAATGCGAAGGTCGTGCAGATCACCGCAATTTTACTGGTGTGCGCCGCATATGTTGGCGCATCACTCTCCCAACAGGTGCATTGGGCAAGCGATCTGCTGGTGCTGGTAAGGGGGGAGTCGCTTTATCCGGATAATCCATATTCAATGGTCGGACTGGCCGCCGAATACAGCGAGCGAGGAGCGAACGACGAGGCAATAGCGCTGGCGCAGAGAGCGGTGCGCATGCATCCGGAATATAGCGCGGCACCATTGGCACTCGCGGAAAGTTATATTCGGGCCGGGAAGTTCGATGAGGGCAGGGTGTGGTTACAGCGGGTTAGTCCGGAGTTTGTGCAGTCGGAGACCGGAATGGCGGCATTTGCCGGGCTCTACGGGCGCATGGGCGATTATGACAAGGCATTTGCGTATTGCTCGTCCATTCTGGCGAAGGAACCGGATCTTTACTCGGCGGTTTATAACTGCGGCAACATTCACTTAATGGACGGGCAATACAAGGAAGCCGAGCGATTGCTGAGGCGCGCCGCCGAGTTAGCTCCTGAACAAGCGCCGCCGAAGCACTATCTTGGGCGCGCGCTGCTGGAACAGGGCCGGAACAGCGAGGCCGAGTCTTATCTGCGGCAGGCGGCCGCGCTCGATGCGAAGGTCTGGGACTATCACTACTGGCTGGCGGTCGCGTATGAGAAAAACGGAGATATTCCCGACGCCCGGGCAGAGTACCAGCAGGCCCTGCAACGGAATCAAGGCAGCACGGAAGCAAAGATGCGGTTAACGGCCCTGGAGGGTAAGTGAGTCGCGACTTGGATCAGAGCGATGTTATGCCGGTAGCGCTGGACGGCCGCGCTGGTGGGCTAGATGCTTTGACGGTCGAAGTCAGGGTGCGTGAAGCCGTGCCGGAAGCGACAGCGGGCCGCGGGTCTACGCCAGTCTCGGAGCGGGCCATTCGCTTGTTAGTGCTCGTGCTGGTTATGGGAGTCTCCGGGGTCTATACCATACTTCATATAGGCAAAGGATGGGTACCTGCGGATGACGGGACTCTTGCCCAAAGCGCGCTGCGGGTTCTTGGAGGGCAGTTGCCGCATCGCGATTTTGCGGAGATCTACTCGGGAGGGTTGAGCTGCATTCATGCTCTGGCTTTTCGTGCGTTTGGCGTCAATCTGATGTCGCTGCGCATCTGCGTATTTCTGTTCTTTATGGCGTGGCTGCCTGCTGTTTACTCCATCGCGCTGCGGTTTACCGCACCGCTGGGGGCCGGAATGGTTACCCTTCTGGCTGTGGCGTGGAGTTATCCCAATTACCCGGCAGCAATGCCATCCTGGTACAACCTGTTCTTTGCTACTTATGGAGCGGCCGCGTTCCTGCGATATCTTGATGGCAAGAAGGCGCGCTGGTTGTATTGCGCCGGCATATGTGGCGGGCTATCCATACTTGTCAAGGTGATTGGCGCTTACTACGTTGCCGGCGCTTTGCTGTTCATCGCTTATCTCGAACAGGGTGAGCATGCCTCGAGTCAGGATGGGAAAGGTTGGGCCGCTTATCGGGTGTTTAGTGCGGGAGCTCTTCTGTTGTTTGTGGCAACGGTGATTTACTTCTTTCGGGCGCGACTTGGCGGAGGCGAAGTCTACCAGTTTCTGCTGCCGACGCTGGCGCTGGTCGGCGCGATCCTCATCGAAGATCGTAAGGTCCGGGCCAAGTCGGCGTCGGCTAGATTCCGGGCCCTGTTCCGGCTGCTTGTTCCTTTTGTAGTCGGGGTTCTGACGCCTATTGCGGTGTTCCTGGTTCCTTATGCGCGCTCGGGAGCGATTGGAGCCTTCTTCGCGGGAGTCACGGCGAGCGCAGTCGCGCATTCCATTGCACTAGGTATTATCAGGCCGATTGGTGTCGAGGGGTGTGTTTACGCGCTCGCGCTGCTGGGACTACTGGTGGGGGCGATGTTCCTGCGCGAGCTCCAAAGCAAGGTTGTGTCCGGGGGAGTGGCGGTCGCCCTGATGGTGCTGCTCTATGTTTCCTCTCGGCGAATAGTTTCGGGGGTCTGGTTTTCGGCTGCGACGCTCACTCCGCTGGTTGTGTTGTTCGGTGTGGCGATTGTGCTGGCAAAGAAAACGAGCAACGTGAGCACGCTGCAGAAGCGGCGAGTCATGCTGCTGATCTCGCTCGCCGGACTGTGCAGCTTCGTGCAGTTCCCGTTTGCCGCGCCGATCTATCTTGCTTACTGCCTGCCGCTGACCTTATTGGCGCTGGCGGCGATTGTGACCACGGCGCAAAGCCACAGCGGTCGCTATGTGCTCTCCGCTGTCATGGCGTTTTACCTCTTATTCGCTGTCGTGAGAGTCGTGCCGGGCTATATCTACGAACTTACGCATATGGTTGGGACACTCGATGCACTACAACTGCAGCGCGCCGGAGGATTGCGGATTGAATCGGCTGCAAACCTGGATGCGTTAGTGCACTTTGTGCAGCAACGCGCGCCAAACGGGTTACTGTATGCCGGAAACGATTGCCCGTCCTTTTATTTTCTTTCGGGGCTCAAGAACATTACCCGCGATGACGGTGGGGCTCCGGCCCAAGAGGTCCTGCGAGCGCTGGAGTCGAGTGACGTGAAGGTCGTTGTTATCAATGAACAGCCTTTCTTTCCGGGCGCCGAAACCGATCCAGCGGTGCGTGCTGAAGTTATGCGCAGGTTTCCCCAGAGCGTGCGGGTCGGGATACCAAGAATGGGATTGTACACCGTGTTTTGGCGGCCGTAGTCGAGGGGTGGCGTCGCGCCCTGAAAAGGCGGAGTTAGTCGTTCCACGTGTGAAGGCAACTGGAGCAGAGAATTGCCACTAGCATATGAAGGGGAGGTCGCCCAGAAGGGCGAGATTGTTGGGGCGTGGTCTAAGCCCGAAGCTCCTCTCGGCGAGGGGTACCGGAGCATTAAGTGGCTTCTTCCCGTTCTCTTCGGCGTGGTTATGCTGGCGCAACTAACTCTGTGCGGGCGGCGACTGTCACAGTCGGCGGACGAAGCGACTCATCTCTACGCTGGTTATCGCTACCTTAAATGTTCCGACGTGACCATAAGCCCGGAGCATCCGCCCTTTGCAAAGGCACTCGCGGCCGCGCCACTCGTGGCTATGAAGTTTGCTGTGGATTGCGCTCCGGCCGCGCATGGGGACGCCCTCCATCAAGCCTTTGAAAGTCTGAACTGGCTCTATACACAGGACTGGCCCAGGGCGCTGGCTCGCGGGCGGGAAGCAATTTCTTTATTTGGTGTAGGTCTATGCGCTCTTGTTTGGTTATCCGCGTCACGCATGTTCGGGTTTCGCACCGCAATCCTGGCAAACCTCTTGTTAATCTTCGAGCCGAATGTACTCGGCTACGCCGCGCTCGTGCTCACCGACGTGCCGGTCACCTGCATGCTTTTCCTTTCAGTGTTCGCGTTTTACTTGTGGACCCAACGCCGCTCGCTGGCATTGCTTGTATTGACTTCGGTGGCAGTGGGACTGACGCTACTGACCAAGCAGTCGGGCGTAGCGATCGTACCAATTCTCGGGACGTTAACCGTTACAGATGCGTTGTTGGCGACGAAGGAGAGTAGATGCCGCTGGCGGCTGTTGGGCTATAACCTCTGCATTTGCGCTTTGATCTGCGCGATAGCCGGCGGCGTCGTGTGGATTGGCTATAGTGCGGTGGCGGCCCGCTCCAGCGCGCCTGAGTTTCAGGTGCCACAACCACCGGTAGCCGGCATCTTAAGCCACGTACTGACCGATTGCGAAAGACTCCATCTTCTCCCGCAAGCCTACCTCAGGTCGTTTGCGTGGGCCTTGTCGATACCGAGTGGAGCTTCGGCGTCGTTTGTCGCCGGGAAGATTTATGTCCGAGCTCCATGGTTTGCCACGGCATTCAATTTCATGGTCCGATCTACGCCGGCGATGCTGGTGATGATCGTGCTCGGTACAATCGGCGTGGCGGTCACGGACCTGAGACGTCGTCGTGAACTTCTGTTTGTGCTCATTCCGGGCGCAGTCTATCTTGCGATTTGCCTTCAGGCGAACCGCAATGTCAGCGTTCGCTATCTCTTGCCTGTTTTGCCTTTTGTGCTTATTGGGGCGGCGGCGGGCTGTGTGGAACTTGCAAAGCGCGGGCGGTGGATGATGTATGTCTTGCTGTGCCTGGTGGCGCTGCACGCGGCATCCTCGCTTCATGCCTACCCAAACTATCTGTCTTACGCGAGCGAGCTGTGGGGAGGGCCGTCGCAGGCTTATAAGTACGAGCCATGGATGGATACCGGGCAGGCATACCTCGAAGCCAGAGAGTATCTAGAACAGCATCCTTCGACGAATTGCTGGTTCATCAGCGCCTGGCAGTGGGATCCAGGAATCTACGACGTACCATGCCAAGCCACCGGTTTGTATCTGCCGCATGAGATTCCGCCTCGCGTGCATGGTACGGTAATCGTCAGTAGCACGTTGCTTACGGACGTACGGCTTGCGGATCATGAAATTGCGACCGGGTTCTCGAAGGCCATTCCCGTGGCACACATCGGTGGCAGCGCCCTACTGGTGTACGAGGGCGATTTTGATACAAGCGCGGCAGCCGCGGCGGGAGAAAGCAGCGCCGCATTGCGCGCACTCTCGGTAGGGAGCGTGTCAGAGGCCATCGAGCACGCCAGGACGGCCGTCCAATTATCTCCCAGCAGCGCACTGACACATGCGACGCTATGCCGCGTGCTCTCTTATTCCCAGATCCATGAAGCGTTGAAGGAGTGCCGGGTGTCGAGAGACCTACTACTGACTGACCCACTGCGCTGGGAAGATAGCAGGAAGAAACAACTGGAGTTGATGGAGAAGTCGATTATCGGGCTGCGAAGCGGCTCCAAGGACTAAGACAGATAACGTGATCGTCTAGCCGCGCTAATCAGCGAGATTGGCACCTACTCAGCAAACAACGGGCATAGGCTGACGCATGTCCGCATTGAACGTCTAACATCCGATGCTGACTAGCGATCTCGGTTGTTGTAGCGCTGCAAGAATACTGTGTCGGATAATGCATCGATATTATCGGGCGCAGTGTGCAGGTAAGTGCAGCTCGAGCACCCGGGTAGCTCATGCTTGCGCCGTTGCAGGTGAGCTAACTGGAATGCTTTGAGAGCTTCGCCGTGCCAGACGTCGCGCAAGGACTGGTTCCGCAGGTTGCCGACCACGGTCTGCTTATTCCAATCGACGCAACAGACGCTGACTCGCAAATCGGAGTGGATGACCAATGTGTAAAAGGGAAATGGGCATGCCTTTTTTGGAACAGCGAAGTATTGCCGGGACAGAGCGGTGTTTTTCGCTTCACCCGAAAGATCGCCCTCATTGGGGTCGTTCCAGTTCATGACCGGCTCGATGCAAACCTCGTCTCCAACGTCGTGAAACAGCTCCTTGAATTGCAGGTTCTCGGCCGGGATCGGAGACTCGATCAGCTTTACGTAAATGAACGGGAGGGTTCGGTCGTGGTCATCCCGAAATCGCTTAAGCCCCAGGATGTTGTCGCGAACCTGGGACAGTCGAATGGTACTTTGGGTCGTGCGCTGGTGGGCGGACTCATTACCTCCGTAAATGGAGATACGGAGATAGTCGAGGCCGCTGTCACATATGCTCTGATAAATGGGCGGCTTTATCAGAGTACCGTTCGAGGTGACAATCACGCGGTTGGCAATGGCTTCCCGCTTGGCGGTAGCGATGAACTGAGTGAGCTGCTTATTCACAAACGGCTCGCCCATCATGTAGAAGTTTAGCGTTTTTACTGTGCCGAGCTCTTTGATCTGCGTTGCGACGAGGTTGAAGTCATCGATCGAGAGCTGAAAATGGCCTCCGGAGAGCTGTTTGAAGTTCTCGAAAGATTCCGGACAACAAGTGCACTTGAAGTTGCAGATATTGGTGGGCTCAAGATAGATGGTCAACGGGGCGGCAAGGGGAATGGCGCTGGCCAGGTCGATTCTGGTTTGGCCGCGGAGAGAAGAGTAAGGGGTGGACGTGGATGAGGAGGCCTCGGTCTCCCTGCTATCTGGGGCCAACGGATTTATGGAGTAGGTGGTCATACGCCCGCCGCTTTCACCGTGGCGCTTGCGTCTTGCGGAAGCGGTTCGCCGGGCGGGTGCTCAAAATTGACTCTTTCGTATTCGACCACCAATGGGCGGTTATGAACTTGAGTATGGATATTGCCGACATACTCGCCGATTACGCCCATAAAGAGAAGTTGGAGGGAACCGAGGAAGAACATGCCGATGGCGATGGGGGCAATTCCCAGGGTAAACTGGCGCCAAAACAGAAGCTTATAGGCGAAGTAAACCAGGCCTCCGATCATCGATAGCAATGATCCTATAAAGCCCGAGAAGGTGACTATGCGGAGCGGAACTTTCGAGAGCTTGGTGATGCCGAGCATCGCGAGGTCGTAGAGCGTGTAGAAATTGTTTTTTGTCTTGCCACTCTTGCGGCGCTGCTGCTCATAGACGACTTCGGCGTGAGGCAGACCAATTTCGGCGATCATGCCGCGAAAGTATGGATAGGGATCGCCAAACTGACGGACCAGGTCGATGACCTTGCGATCGTAAAGACCGAAGCCGGTGAAGTTTTCGTAGGTCTCGATGTCGTCGGCGAGCCGGTTCACCAGCTTGTAAAAGAGCTTTCTTACGAGGAACATGGGCGCGGCTTCGCGGCTGGTGTGCTTGACGGCCACGACGATTGGGAAGCCATCCTCCCATTTCGCAATCAGCTCAGCCAGTACCTCAGGAGGATCCTGAAGGTCGGACATCAGATTGATTACGGCGTCGCCCGACGCCTGGAACAGGGCGTGCATGGGCGAACGCACGTGCCCGAAATTTCTGGCATTGCGAATTACTTTGACATTAGGATCGCCGGCCGCGATGTCGCGTAGAACGGCGTAAGTATTGTCCCGAGATGCATTATCAATGAAGATGTGCTCGTAGCGATACCGGCGCAGCTGTAACATCACGGCGCGGGTGCGCTCGTATACTTCGCGCACGTTGCCTTCCTCGTTAAAGCAGGGCGTGACGATACTTATGGTTTTACCGGAGATACTCATTGACCACTCCCTGCTTTTGCCATCATCGTTCTCGGCGCCGAAGGAAGGCCCCGGTGGTAGATCAGTTCGGTGAGAGACGGGATGCTGGCATAAGGGCTGTCGATGGCGTCGATCATGACCGGTTGATCTTTGGAAACGGCCTTGCGGATGATCTCACCGCGCATCAGTTCGCGGCAGGAAATCTGGCCCTGTTGCAGGGGGATCGCGAGATAAACGTCGGCCTCTTGGAGCACATGGCCCGCCGGTAAATCGTGGCGTGCATAGACGCCGCGTACCAGCGAATCGAGATAGGAGATTTCTTTTTGCGGGGGCAGGCGCTTCTGCGTACCGGGCGCACCGCAGATTCGCTTGGCGCGCTGAAAGGCCTTAAACCATGCGTCCACCTGCTCAGGCAGAGAACAGTAAGGAGATACCTTCATGCCTTCCGTCTGAATATCGACGTGCCGCTCAAAGGTGCGAGCGCCCTTGGCATAGGCCATTAGCATCGAAGCCGTCCAATCCTGATACTCGTGAGTGGAAAATCCGATGGTGTGGTTGGGGTAGCGACTCTGTAAGAAGTCGATCTGGTTCAGTTCGAGTTCGTTCTCCTCGGACGGATAGAGCGATACGCAATGATTAATCGCCAGGGGAATATGTCGATTGTCAAAGAATGTGACTAAGTCGTCGATGTCTTTTAGGGAAGAGCCGCCGGTGGAAACGATGACCGGTCTCTTGGTTTTTGCTATCTTCTCGATGAGGATCCAGTCATTGCAGTCGGAACTGGCAATCTTCAGGATCGGAATGCCGAGCTTACAGCAGAAGTCGACGGAGCTTTCGTCGAAGGGCGTTGCCATCGGAATGCAACTGGCGTCGCGAATCGCCTGCACCAGCGTGGAGAAATCTTCAGGGCGAAGGCGAGTGTCGATTGTCTTCTTGATATAACGGATGTCGTCGCGGCCACGGAAATCCTGATGGATGAAGGTGTCGACGTCCCGCAACTGGAGCTTGATGGCAGCGCGCACATTGTTGAAGCGAACGACCTGCGCATAGTTAGCGATGATCTTAAGGCCGCGCTGGACGTCGCCCAGGTGGTTGTTGGCTAGTTCCAGTACAAATAACTCGTCGAAGATGTCATTGCCCGTCATGATATTGACCGCCTAAGTGGTTGCTCTTATGTGTGCACTGTTTATTAAAATGATAATGTCCTTATTCCTCGATGATGTTGTCCATTAGTTCAGTCTGGTCGAGGAATGGGTACATGTCCTCTAGATTGGGGGAGACGATTCGTCCGTCGGGTAATTGGCGCGCTTTTGAGCGGGGCTCGAACTCCTGAGACGGATCGAGGATGACGTCGATGAGGGCAGGACCTTGCGCGGCCAGAGCCTGGTCGATCTGTGAAAACTGCGACTCGCGGTCGAGGCGGATGGAAGGAATTCCATAGGCGCAACCGATTTTGACCATGTTGGGAAGCGACGCGCCACTCGATGCACTCTCTCCGGTGAGACGGCCGAAGAAGCCGGACTGCGTCATGCGCATGGAGAGATAGCCTGAGTTATTCAAGACGAAGATCTTGACCGGTAAGTGGTGATGAATGATGGTCTGAAGTTCCTGAACGTTCATCTGGATGCTGCCGTCGCCGGCCAGGCAGATGACGCGGCGATTTGGATCAGCGACGGCTGCGCCGATGGCGGCGGGCAAATCGTAGCCCATGGAGGCGGAGCCGGAGTTAGAGATCATGCGCTGACCGCGCTCCAAGCGCATAGTTTGGAAGGGAACGATGCAGGCGGTGGCGTTGCCGCACACTATAACGTCATTTTCGGCGAGACGCGCCGATAACTGCTCGACGAAGTAATAGGGATTGAGAGGCGGTCCAGCCTGGCGTTGGCTTGGCTGCACAACGGGATAGCGGCGCACGTGCTCGCGGCACCAGTTGACCCATGGCTGGTGGCGGCCGGACTGATAGGTGGCGCGGCCGCATTCCCTGAGCATCGCCGTCAAGAACCGCTTGAGATCGCAGGTTACGGGCAGACTCGGGACGCACCGTGGGCTTCTTAAATTCGGCGGCATCGATATCGACCTGAATCTTGAAAGCATTTCGCGCGAACGATTGCCAGTTGTAACTCGTCTGGCGGATGTTGAGACGAGAGCCGAGGATGAGAAGTAAGTCGGTGCTCTGGACCGCAAAGTTGCCGGCGCGGTCGCCGATGGTGCCCTGGCGTCCACAGAAGAGAGGGGCGTTGGACGGGATGACGTCGTGGGTCCAGGCGGTCGTGACCGGAATGCCAAGGCGATGGGTCAGGGCGTCGAATTCGGCTGTGGCTTGGGCGGCGCGAACACCGGTGCCGGCGAGGATTACCGGACGCTTGGCGGCGCAAATGCGCTCGAGGATTTCGCGGCACTGGGCGGCAAGGTGTGAGTCGTCAAACGGCTTGTCATCTTCCGCCGGATCGTACCCATCCAGGTCAGCCGGATTGATCTGGGCGGCCTGTACATCGACGGGATATCGAGCCAGCAGGGGCCGGGGCGTCCAGACTGCGCAAGATGCCAGGCGCGTTCGATGTGGTAGCGGATGGAGTTCGGGTCGGCGATGAAGGCGGCATACTTGGTGATACCGCTTGCCATCTGGATGATGTCGGCTTCCTGGTCGCCGAGTTGACGGAGGCCGGTGATACCGAGAGCGCGCATGCAGGTCTCACGCTTAACCTGGCCGGAGATGACGAGCATGGGAACGGAATCGGTCCAGGCACCGAATACGCCATTGAGCGCATTGATGCCACCGGGACCGGTCGTAACGTTGACGACGCCGGGGCGGCCTGTGATGCGGGCGTAGGCCTCGGCGGCCATCGCGGAAGCCTGCTCGTGATGATTGCAGATGTACTGGAGGCACGACTCGTGGCCAATGGAGTCATTGAGGTGCATGGCTCCGCCGCCGGTTACGAGAAAGACGTGGCGCACGCCCCAATCGGCGAGCTGACCGGCGATGTAGTCGGAGAGCTTCACGGGCGGCGCTCCCTGGCGGGCTCGCGGGTCGCCGCGAATACCGCGAGTGTAAATGAGGTGGCCGGCAGGTTAGGCATGAGCTCCTCTGGCAGAGAGGACTTGGTGCTGTTGCGTCTGCGTGGTGGTGGCTTCACTTGCAAACCAGGCTTCGGTTCGACGAATGGCCTCGCGGAGTGGTACCTGTACCTGAAGACCAAGCTCCTCGCGCGCCCGGGCGGTCGAGGGCACGTAGCGGTGGGCGGGTGCGGACGGCGCGAGAGTTGATGCGATCTGGACGCTGATCTTTTGGGGCGAGGCGGCGGCAACTTCGTGCGCGAGAGCGGCGATGTTCAAGGCATCTTCGGAGCCGACGTTGTAGGCACGGGCGGATTCTCCCTGGAAGAGCATCGTCCAGAGCCAGACGGCGAGGTCGGAGGCGTAGAGATAGGAGCGGATGGCAGAGCCGTCTCCCTTAACCTGGATCGGTCCACCGCGCAGCGCGTCGGAGATGAAGTTGCCGATGGCAAAGTGGGTAGTGATTGGCATGTAAGGACCGACGAAGGCGAAGCAGCGTGCGATGGGGATTTGGAGTGCAGGGCCGGCGGCTAACGCGCAAAGGAATTCGGCGGCGCGCTTGCCTTCGGCATAGGCGTTCGCGCGATCGAGAGGATTGGGACCACCTTCGAAAGATTCCGGAACGTGGAGGAGGTGCGAGGGCTGCGTTCCATAGACTGCGCCCGAGCTGACGAAGAGGAATCGCCGGACGGAGTGCATAGCGGCGAAACCGAGGGCGCGCCGTGTGCCCTCGACGATGGTGTCAAACATCACCTGGGGCGCTTCCGTATTGAGGCGGGCGCTGGCTTCGGTGGCGGCGTGAATCACATGCGAGAACTGGCCTTCGGGAAAGTTGTCGCGGAGAATATCGGCGGCATGCAATTCAATGGCGGGATCGACGGCCAGATAAGGCGCTTTGCCGACCAGCGCATTTGGCTGGCGGGAGAGTGCGACCGCGTGCGCGTTGAGATTCAGTCGTTGATTGGCCCAGGCGAAGGTCTCGAGCAGCCAGCATCCGAAGAAGCCGGTTGCGCCGGTGATGAGGATGCGTTCGCCACGCAGGTCGCTCCAGAGCTGCTCGGTGCGGGCGAGGATATCGTCGAGATCGGTGGCCAGTCGATTCGTCATGGTCGGCTCGTTGGCTACGCTCCTGTCGCTGCGGCTTTGCGAATCTGGTGGAAGGTGTGGGACATGTAATCGATCATCGAGTCGGTGATGCCGGGATAGAGCCCGACCCAGAAGACGTTGTTCATGACGAAGTCGGTGTTTGGGAGATCGCCGATGGCGCGATGGTGGATGTCGCGATAGGCGGGCTGACGCAGAAGATTGCCTCCGAACAAGAGGCGGGTCGCAATCTTGCGGGATTCGAGGAACTGGGTGACCTTATTGCGCGAGGTTGGCGCGTCTTTTCGTAGAGCGAGCGGGAAACCGAACCAGCATGGGTTGGAGAGGGGCGTGGCTTCGGGGAGAACAAAAATATCGTCGAGGTCTTTGAGTGCGGCACGAAGTTTCGCGAAGTTTTCCCGGCGCGCCGCCATGAACGCGGGAAGTTTCTTAAGCTGCGAGACGCCGACTGCGGCCTGCATGTCGGTAGCTTTGAGGTTGTATCCGATGTGACTGTAGATGTACTTGTGGTCGTAACCTTCGGGCAGAGAACCGAGCTTCCATTCAAAGCGGCAGCCGCAGGTATTCGACTTGCCGGGATCACACCAGCAGTCTCGGCCCCAATCGCGAAACGACTCGACTAACTTCTTGAGCGCCGGTAATTGGGTGAGGACGCAACCGCCTTCACCCATGGTGATGTGGTGAGCTGGATAGAAGCTGGTGGTGGCCAGGTTGCCAAAGGTTCCGACGGAGCGGCCTTGGTAAGTTGATCCGACCGCATCGCAACAATCTTCGATGACCCAAAGGTTGTGCTTATTGGCGAAGGCCATGACGGCGTCGAGATCGAATGGGTTGCCAAGCGTATGCGCGAAGATAACGGCTTTCGTGCGATCGGAGACGGCGGCTTCAAGTTGAGTTGTATCTACGTTGTAAGTTGGAAGCTGCACGTCGACGAAGACCGGGACGAGGCCGTTCTGAATGATCGGGTTGACCGTGGTAGGGAAGCCGGCGGCCAGGGTGATTACTTCGTCGCCGGGGCGCAGGCGGCGGTCGCCGAGCGAGGGCGAGGTTAAGCACGAGATTGCTACGAGGTTTGCGGAAGAACCGGAGTTGACGAGCGAGGCGCAACGGACACCCATGAAGGCGGCGAAGTCGCGTTCAAACTCGGCGGCGAAGCGTCCGGTGGTGAGCCACGCGTCGAGCGAGGCTTCTACCAGATTTTCGACGTCGGCCGAATCGAGGACCTTGCCGGAGACCGGGACCGCACTTTCGCCAGGTTTGAATGGCTGGGGCGCGAGCGCAATCTCGTAGTACTGCCGAACGAGTCCGCCGATTTCGGCACGCAACTGTTGAGGAGATTTGAACATTTTGCGCTATCTGCCCGCCGATTTCGACATCGCGACCGGTGCTCCGAGAAACTCGCGATACCAGGCAATCGTGCGGTCGAGGCCTTCGTCGAGGGTGAATTGGGGTTTCCAATTGAGCATGGTTCGGGCGTGCTCTGCGCTCAGGTATTGATGGCGAATCTCATTGCTCGCCTGATTTAGAACCTCAGGTTGAAGCGACGAGTCCATTTTCGACAAAATCAAATTGACCAGTTCGAGCACACTGATCTGGCTTTCGTTGGAGAAGTTGAAAGCATGGCCGCGCAGGGCGAGATTTGAGGCGAGGCGCTCGGCGAGCAGCATGTAGGCCGCGGCGCCGTCCTGAATGTAGAAATAGTCCCGGACAAACTGGCCGTCGGAGCGAATGACGGGGCGTTCACCGCGCAGGATGGAGCGGACGGTGCCGGGGACTACGCGATTCCAGTTCAGATCGCCGCCGCCGTAGAAGTTTCCGCAGCGGGTGATGGCGACGGGTAAGTTATAAGTTGCCGCGTAGGTCTGGGCAATCATGTCAGCGCATGACTTACTTACGTCGTAAGGATGCCGGCCGAGGAGGGGCATGCTCTCGTTGTAGGGAAGATGTTCCTGATCTCCATAGGCCTTGTCGGACGAGGCGATGACGATGCTTGAGACTTTGTGCGAGCGGCGGCAGGCTTCGAGTACGTTCCAGGTTCCGCCGATATTGGTGTCGAAGGTTGAAATAGGATTGCGGTTGGCGATGCCGACGATGGCCTGGGCTGCCACGTGGAAGACGACCTCGACTTCGTATTCGCCGAGGGCGCGTTCGAGCAAGGCGAGATCGCAAACGTCGCCGCGCACGGTTTTCACCTGCTCGATGCGGCGGGTGCGAACGAGTTCGCTCTGGGGAACCCAGTCGCGGACGAGACAAACTATGTTTGCGCCTGCTTCCATCAGCCCGGAGACCAGCCACGATCCGAGGAGTCCGGTGCCGCCGGTGACGAAGACTGAACGATCTCTCCAAAAGGAATTCATTACACTCCTGCTTTCTTGGCTGCCGCCTTGGTTTTCCCGCTGTCGGCCGCATCGGACCAGACCTTCCAGGGCGTCTTCTCGCTGTTCCAGAGTTCGTTGAGGTACTGGTATTCGCGGAAGGTGTCCATGGCGAAGAAGAAGCCGTCGTGGCGGTAAGCCATAAGCTGGCCTTCGCGTGCGAGGCGCTCCATCGGGTCGCGCTCGAGGATGCAGTCGGGACCGGTGAGATAGTCGAAGATGCGGCGATTGAAAACGAAGAAGCCGGCGCTGATCAGGCCGTTGGCTTGTGGTTTCTCGGCGAAGCGCACGACCTTGCCTTGCGTGTCGGCCTCCAAAACGCCGAAGCGCGAGATGGGAGGGACGGAGGTGACGGTCGCGATCTTGCCGTGCTTCTTGTGAAAGTCGATGAGACTGGGAATGTGGACGTCGCTGAGGCCGTCGCCGTAGGTCAGGAGGAATGTGTCGTCATCGGCTACATAGCGCGCGATGCGCTGCAAGCGGCCGCCCGTCATGGTTTCGAGGCCGGTGTCAGCGAGCGTGACGGTGAAATCCTGCTCCTGATGGGCGCCCATGAATTCGATGTGTGACTTACGTCCGAGAGAAATGCGGAAGTCATTATTCATGGCTTCGTAATTCAGGAAGTAATCCTTGATCATGTTGCCGCGATAGCCGAGGCAGAGGACAAACTCGCGCATGCCGTAGTGGGCATACATTTTCATGATGTGCCAGAGGATGGGACGGCCACCGATTTCGACCATGGGCTTAGGACGAAATTCGGTCTCTTCGCGAAGACGGGTGCCTAATCCACCGCACAGAACGACGACCTTCATAGCTGGGTTCCTGGAACCAAGTTCGGCAAATACAAAGTTTGGGTTAATGGGTCGAGCGCCTAAGTGGGCGCTTGAAGCTTTGCAACCTGCGATTCAGTTATCCCATAGGGACAGGGTTACGAAAAATTACCGAAGTCATACGAGGGGCGAAGTCTGGATGAGAAGAAACAGAGAGTTAGCGGGCGACTTCAGGGGACGGCTTCGATTCGCTGAAAGAAAAATGACGGTGGCCGAAGAAACTGAAGACGACGGAGAAGACCAAGACGATGGCGCCGGCAATGTAGGGAGCGGTGCGCGAGTTTCCAGTTTGCCGCCGGACGAGGGGAACCAGGAAGGGAAGAGCGGCGGCCGAAAGGACCATGCTGCCGGCATAGACGCCGACGCAGCGGATCCATTCGCGAAGGTAATGGCCGTGGGTTTTGAAAACAAACCATTTATAACCCAGAAAAGAGAACGTTATCGCGATCAGGTTGGAAAGCAAGCTGGCGGCGACGTATCCGTAGGCGATCACCGGCATGAGCAACATGGTGAAGAATGCGAAGCAGCCGTAGCCAAAGATGGTGTTGCAAGCACCGACTGCGAGGAAGCGGATAAGGGTTGCGGGTGTGCTGCGCGGCTGTGCAGGCGTGGACATGTGGCTCAAAATCGATGGCACGCTTGAAGACACACTCATGCGCAGGCGCAGGTGAGCCATCAGCAGTTGGGATCATAGCCGCGGAGAGAGGAGTTATGCAGGTTACGATCGTTACCAGGTGATGCCGCGCTAGATGCCTTGCGCTTTGCGCTTGGGGAAGATGTCGCCTACGCGGCGGATTTCCGCGCCGACTGCTTTGAGCTTTTCTTCGATGTTCTCGTAGCCGCGGTCGATGTGATAGACGCGATCGATGATGGTCTCGCCGTCGGCTACCAGCGCGGCCAGCACGAGTGATGCGGAGGCGCGGAGATCGGAGGCGAGCACGGCGGCGGCGCTCAGAGGAGTCTTGCCGCGAACGATGGCGCGGCGGCCTTCGATCTTGATGTTGGCGCCCATGCGGACGAGTTCCTGCGCGTGCATGAAACGGTTTTCGAAAATATTTTCGACCACGATGGATGTGCCTTCGGCCTGCGTCGCCAAAGCCATGTATTGGGCCTGCATATCGGTGGGGAAGCCAGGATATTCCTCGGTATTCATGTCGGCGGCTTTGAGCGGGTGGTCGCCCATGACACGAATGGAGTCCGACTTTATCGCGGTCTTTACGCCCGTCTCGGCTAGCTTTTGAACGATGGCGGTGAGGTGGTGAGGATCGCATCCGGTGACGTTGAGGTCGCCGCCGGTGAGGGCCCCGGCGATGATGAAGGTGCCAGCTTCGACGCGGTCAGGAATGATGCGATGCTTGGCGCCATGCAGTTTGGCGACGCCCTTGATGCGAATGGTCGGAGTGCCGGCGCCCTGGATTTTGGCGCCCATGGCGTTGAGGAGGGCGGCGAGGTCGGCAACTTCCGGTTCGCGGGCGCAGTTTTGCATGATGGTTTCGCCGTCGGCGAGCGTGGCGGCCATGAGCAGGTCTTCGGTTCCGGTGACGGTGATTTTGTCGAAGACAATTTCGGCGCCGCGGAGTCGGTCGGCGGTGGCTTCGACGTAGCCGTGCTCCTGGGTGATCTTGGCGCCCAGGCGCTCGAGACCTTTGATGTGCAGGTCGATGGGGCGCGCACCGATGGCGCAGCCACCGGGGAGGGAGACACGGGCACGTCCGCAGCGAGCGACCAGCGGCCCGAGTACGAGAGTCGATGCGCGCATGGTCTTGACCAGTTCGTAGGAGGCTTCCGGGGCAGCGAGCGTCTTGGCGCTGATGGTAGTGCGATGATGGGCGCGGCCGTAGCCGAGTTCGACCTCGGCTCCCATGGCGGCGAGCAGTTTGCGGGTAGTTTCGATGTCGCGCACCTGCGGAATGTTCTCGAGGATGACCTGCTCATCGGTAAGCAAAGCCGCAGCCATGCAGGGAAGAGCGGCGTTTTTCGCGCCGCTGATGCGAACGGTGCCGAGAAGTGGATTGCCACCGCGGATGACTAGTTTGTCCATGAGATCACGTTCTGGTTCATTTTAGCGGGGAACCTGGATTGGGGACGGTTCGAATTGCGGGGTGAGTTCCGAATGTAACGGCGGGGAGACGTCAGGCGGACTGAGGTCAATGGTGCAGAGATCCTCCTCTGGGAGATATCCGGCTAAGTGGATTGCGCGAGGGAGATCGCATTGCGAACGTGACCGCGAGATTTTGTCAGGGCGCTGGCGGCTTGTGCGCGGCTGACGCGGGCTTTCGCCATGACCAGCGCGACTGGAACGCTGTGATGCGCGGCTTTCAGGAGCTTGCGCGCCTCTGTGCGAGTGAGGCTGGCGGCGTTCTCGAGAATGCCAATGCCGCGCTCCGCCAGCTTTTCGTTCTTCAGGTGAAGATTGACCATCAGATTGCCGTAGACGTAACCGAGACGCGTCATGGCGCCGGTGGTGAGGGTGTTCAGGATCATCTTCTGGGCGGTGCCAGCCTTCATGCGGGTCGAACCGGCGACGACCTCGGGGCCGACTTCTGCCACGATGGCGATGTGCGCGGCTTTCTCGAGTGGAGAATTGGGATTGCACGTCACGGCTACCGTCTTTGCTCCGTGGGAGCGCGCGTACTCAAGAGCTGCAATCGTGAATGGAGTTCGGCCACTGGCGGCGACGCCCACGATTACATCGTTGCGGCGCGGCTTCTTTTTCGCCATTTCGCGGCGGCCGAGCGTGCGGGAATCTTCGCTGGCTTCGGTTGCTTCGGCGAGGGCCTTGGTGCCGCCCGCCATGATGAACTGCACCATCTTTCGACTGGTGTTGAAGGTGGGCGGGCATTCGGCGGCGTCGAGCGCGGCGATACGACCGCTGGTACCGGTGCCGACGTAGATGAGACGTCCGCCGCTGGAGAGTGCGGCGGCGATCCAATCGATTGCTTGCGCGATTTGCGAGAGAGCGCGGGCGACCGCGGCCGCTACCTTGGCGTCTTCCCGGTTGATGATGCGTGCGATTTCGAGCGACGATTTGCTATCGAGATAGGTGGATGCTTCATTTGCTCTTTCTGTGACCAGCCGCCGGAGCCTGCTGGGCTGGCTCTTAGGGCGCTTCGTAGCGGACGACTTCATTGCTCTTGTCCGCTGTGGAAAGAATTTGGTTTTGCCTCGAGTGCCTGAACGACTGCATCGTGAAATGCGGGGCGCACTTGCTTGATGGCCGGATTTTGACAGTCAGGCCAGGTGCGATTGGTGAGAAGAGTGATGGAGAGCTGGCGGTCGGGGTCGATCCAGAGCGAGGTTCCGGTGTAACCGAGGTGACCGAAAGAACGCGGACCGAAGAATTTTCCGGATTGCGAAGGATTGGACGGCGTGTCCCAACCCAGAGTGCGGGATGTGCCTTCGGGCGCGAGTTCACGGCGGGTAAAGAGATTCACTGTTTCGGGGCGCAGGATCGGGTAGCCGCCGTTGAGCATGGCGTGAGCAAAGAGAGCGAGGTCGCCTGCGGTCGAAAATAATCCGGCATGACCGGCGACGCCACCGAGAACGCTGGCGTTTTCGTCCTGCACCTCGCCCTGGATGACGCGGTGGCGGAAGGTGCGATCGTCAGCGGTGGGAGGGATGCTATCGCGGATCGCCTTGGCGGGATTGAATGTGGTGTGCGACATGGCGAGCGGGCCGAAGACCTCGCGCTGACAGAAGGAGTCGAGGGGTTCATCGGCGAGGCGCTCGAGGACGACGCTTAGGATGATGAATCCTATGTCGCTATATTTGGCTTGCGTGCCGGGATCGGTGGCAAGTTCGGCGGTGAAGGCGGCATGGAGTAATTCGTCGCGAGTCCTGGCGCGAAGAAAAAGCTTCTCGTAGGCGGGCAGGCCGGAGCTGTGGGCCAGCAACATGCGGAGAGTGACTTGGGCGCGGCGAGGATCCCTGGCGGCAAATTCCGGAACGATGGCGGTGACGGGGGCCTCGAGGTCGAGCACGCCTCGTTCGTAGAGAATCATTGCAGTCGGGGTCGTGGCGACTACTTTTGTAAGCGAGGCTACGTCGAAAATTGTTGCGGTGGTGGCTTCGGGCGAAGAGGAATCGTAGGTAAAGCGGCCGAGGGCCTTGTGGGCGATGAGTTCGCCGCGGAGAGTGACGGCGATGGAACAGGCGGGGAAGGCGCGGGCGGCGATGGCGTTAGTCAGAATGCTGAAGGCTGCTGAAAACCGACTGTCCTGTGCGGTGACCTTGCGCAGAAGGAAGGAGAAACCGGAGACCGGATTGAAGGCGACCGAGTCCAATATTTTGTGCTCTTCGTACTTGTTAAACGATGTTATTTCCCACTGGGCGCTGTCAAAAGTGTCGCACGCGAATTCGCTGTTTGGAGCTGCTTTGCGATTGAGCGCGCTGTTTGAAAAAGTGCATCATTCCCGAGAAGCCAGTCAAAATTATCAAAACTGGCGGGACATGCCGGCGGCGCACTGCCCTCGAGTCCAGCTGACAAGATGCCTGTTCCTTCCGATTTGGACAGTACTCCTTCTCGCGAGAGAACTTTAACATCGTAGCGCACCGTGCGTTCTGCGATCGGGATCTTTTCTTTCGCCAAGTCAATCTCTAACTCAATATCTGCGGTCCCTGACTCGGCGATTTTGAAATCAGATGTCTTCAATGATCGGCGAAGTTCGTCGACAAAGCCGTCGGAAAGAGAGGTATTGCTCTCAGGATCGATCTTAACTGTGACGGCCTTGGGGTACTTTCCGCGCAGGCGCGTCAGAACATTGGCAGAAGATCCGACGAACAAGTCTCCCGTGTCTGTTGTGCTTGTAGACGCGCAAAGGTCCAGTTTATCCGTCTTCCCGTTCGTCTTGGTCGTTATTTTGATTAGGCCATGACTGAGGTTCTGCGTGGTGGTCTCTTCGGTCACGACTCCATCGACGATCGCATCTGCATCTTTTTCCGTGTTGGCGAGGGCGATATGCACGTCATCAAGTTTTAGTTCGAGAAACAGCCATAAGTGATGCGCCAGTCTGGGATCACCAGTTAGATTGAGAAACACTTTCCGGATCGGAGTGCTCCGCGTGCCGCCGACGACGGTTCGGACATCCGTTTGTGCGGCTCCAATCGTGGTCCAGAGAAAAGCCATTGTTACGACAGTGATAAAAGATTTATTCATTCGCACGGTAGGTCTCCCCATCGGAGCGTAATGCGACACATTATAGGAGTTTGCAAACGAGAGAGGAGACGCTTGTCCAGAACTAGTAACTTGAGGGCTAGCAGAACCGTCGTGTACAGTCACAGCAAAGTGAAAAGCTCAGCGATTGTTTTGTTCCTTATTGTTTTGTGCGCTTCTGCTCTATTGGGCCAGGGGCCGCTCGACGCCCGCCTAGCAGTCCTCGATCCGATCATCAATGATGCGATTGCCGCGCAACAGATTCCTGGCGCTGTGGTCATCGTCGGACACAACGGCCAGATCGTTTACCGCAAGGCTTATGGCAGCCGCGCCATTGTTCCGCGGCGTGAGCCCATGATGCTGGATACGATCTTCGACTGTGCGTCGCTTACGAAGGTGGTGGTTACGACGACCGCCGTGATGCAACTCTGGGAGCAGGGAAAATTTCGCACGACCGATCCGGTCGTCGAAGTATCTGCCGGAGTTTGCGCAGAACGGCAAGCAGGACATCACGATTCGCGAGTTACTGGTGCATTATTCAGGCCTGCCAAAGGATCTCGACCTGGTGAGGAAGTGGGAGGGGAAAGACACGGCCTATCGGATGGCGTTTGAGGTCGCGCCGGAGGAGCCTCCGGGCTCGAGTTTCGTGTACAGCGATCCGAACTTCATTGTGCTGGGAGCGCTGGTAGAGCGGCTGTCGGGCGAATCGCTGGATGAGTATGCGGCGAAACATATTTTCGCGCCGCTGGGGATGAAGGAAACGCGCTTTCAGCCTCCAGCTTCGTGGCTGCCGCGCATCGCGCCGACCGAGGAGGATGAGAATCACCACTTGCTACATGGCGTGGTGCACGATCCGACGGCGCGAAGAATGGGCGGAGTCGCGGGACATGCGGGAATGTTCTCTACCGCCGACGATCTGGCGGCGTTTGCCCAAGCATTGCTGAATGGCGGGCGGGGCGGGCTGTCTTCCGTCTTCACTTCCGTGCTTACCCCGGCAACAATTGCGAAGATGACGACGCCGCAGCAGCCTGTTAATGGGACCACGCTGCGCGGATTTGGCTGGGACATCGACTCTCCTTTGTCGACGAATCGCGGCGAGCTGTTGCCGGTAGGGAGCTTTGGACATACGGGATTTACGGGGACTTCGGTATGGATCGATCCGACGACTCAGACTTATATCGTACTGATGACGAACGCTGTGCATATGAATGCGATTCCGGGGCACGAAAAGGGAAGTGCGGTTGCATTGCGCACTAAAGTGGCGACCGCGGTTGCAGCAGCGCTGGCGCTGGAGCCGTCCGAGGCTGAAAAGATGCGGCTGGCATCGGTTACCGGCTACAACGAGATGCAGAGCGCTGCGCGCAAGGTGCTGGTGCGAAATGGAACGGTGAAGACTGGGATTGATGTGCTCGAAGCTACCCACTTTGCCGCCCTGCATCCGACGAAGGGCGGAGGTCCGCGCAGCATTGGCTTGCTGACGAACCAGACCGGCATGGACGCCGAGGGGCGCCGGACGATCGATGTGCTGGCGGGCGTGCCGGGAATTTCTCTGGATGCGATCTTCAGCCCCGAACATGGCGTGACGGGAACACTGGATACGACCGACGTGAAGAACGTGAAAGACGAGGCCACGGGAATTAGCGTGTACAGCGTTTATGGCGGCAAAGATTCGGCACGGCGACCGCCCATCGAGATTCTCAAGCGGCTTGACGCGGTGGTGATCGACCTGGCGGATGCTGGCGTGCGCTTCTACACCTACGAGACGACGATGGGATACTTCCTCGAGGCGGCGGCGAAGGCGGGTATTGAAGTGGTTGTGCTGGACCGGCCGAATCCGATTACAGGGTCGCTCGTGGAGGGCCCGGTTTCCGAGGAGGGGCGGGAGAGCTTTACCAATTATTCCGCAGAGCCGGTGCGGCATGGGATGACGATGGGCGAACTGGCGCGAATGTTTAATGCGGAGCGGCAGATTGGAGCGCGGCTGACGGTCGTTCCGATGGAGGGTTGGCAGCGCGGCGATTGGTTCGATTCGACGGGAGTGGCTTGGGTGAATCCTTCGCCCAACTTGCGCGACTTGAATGAGGCTACGCTTTATCCGGGCGTGGGCATGATTGAAGGGGCGAATGTGTCGGTGGGACGTGGAACCGATACGCCGTTCGAGGTTGTGGGTGCGCCCTGGATTAAGGGACGAGAGCTCGCCGCCTATTTGAATGCGCGGGCGATCCAGAGTGTGCGCTTTGTGCCGGTCAGCTTTACGCCTTCGTCGAGCAACTATGCCGGGGAACGATGCGAGGGTGTCAACCTGGTTGTGCTCGATCGCAACCTGCTGGACGCGACGGAACTCGGCATCGAACTGGCCTCGGCATTGCACAAGCTTTATGCGGTGGAGTTCAAGCTGGAGAAGATGGCGGACTTATTGGTGAATCAGGATGTGCTGCGCGGGATCGACGCGGGCGAAGATCCGAGGCGCATTGTCGGCGACTGGCAGGAGCGTCTGGAAAAGTTCATTGCCGTGCGCGAGAAATACCTGCTTTACAAGTGAGGCGGGTTGGTTCGCATCTTCAGTCGCGTCTTTGGTTCGCATCCGCAGGGTGCTCGAAATCCACAGATGGGCGCTCTCTTCTGCACTTCACGACTCGCTTCGCTGCGCTAGAATACGGTCTACGGAAATGGAAACCTCAGACAATGTTGTAGCTCTTCCGAGCGCCTTTTATCGCTGTGCGGGGCCGAACTGCGGCGTCTTAAAGGGCGTGAGCGACCGGTGGTGGGTGATGTGGACATCCCTTGGCGAGCGGCAGATTCCGCTTATGCACCTGGCGCCGTGGGATGAGAGATTGGCGGTGCAGGAAGGCGCTCTGCATGTGTGCGGCGAAGGCTGCGCCCAGAAGCTGCAATCGCAGTTCATGGGGAATGTGCTGGCGAACCGGCCGCGTTTGCGCGAGGGATGAGGCCAGCTAACTCGGCGTTCCGGCGCTTGCATCTGACTTGCATAGGTTGCGCGTACTCCTCAAAAGGTAGGTGGTCCATGAAGATCATTGTTCGGGCACCGCTCGGACTGGCACTGCTTGGATTGTTGTGGGGCGGAATGGCGATGGCGCAGACTGCGGCTGCTCCCTCTTCGACTCCTCCCTCTTCAACTTCTGTATCCACTGCGCCCGCACCCGCTTCCACTTCGGAAGTGAAGCTGATCACGATTCCGGCGGGCTCGAGGGTTCCGCTGGAACTTAAGCAGGCCATTTCAACCAAGACGGCGCGCGAGGGCGATCCGGTATATGCCGAAACCGCTTTTCCGTTCCTGGTGAACGAGCGCGTCATGATTCCGGCTGGGACCTACGTTCAGGGAAAGATCATGCGCACACAACGTGGCGGACACGTGAAAGGCCGCGCGGAGCTGCTGATTCATTTCACCTCGCTGATCTATCCGAGCGGCTATACCGTCTTGCTGGGCGGCAATGTCGACAATGCTCCGGGCGCGGAAAGGACCTCGATGAAGGATCAGGAGGGAACGATTCGCCAGGACAGCGACGCGGGGCGGAAGGCGAAAGAGGCTGCCGAAGGCGCGACGACAGGCGCGGTGATTGGCGCGGTGACGGCCGGCGGAAAAGGCGCCGGCATCGGCGCAGGAGCTGGTGGAGTTGCCGGGCTGGCGATCGCGATGCTCTCGCGCGGGGCTGACGTGCGGCTTGAACCCGGGACTTCGCTTGAGATGGAAATTCAGCGCGAGATTGCGGTTGATCCGAGTCGGTTTCGGGCAGTTGCCTCGGCGAAGGACTGAAACGTGAACCCTCCGCTCTATGCCAGCACTGGAAGTCGGTGACCGGTCACCGGTGACCGGCGTGCTGCGCTACTTCATGGATCTACTTCAACGTAAATACTGCGTTTACGTGCGCGGTTACGGTTACATTCTGCGGGGTGAATTCCTCGGTGGGCGAGGGCAGTGGCGCTGCGGCTGGACCCATGGCCATGGCGCGGCGCGCCAGGGGGGCGAACACTCGAATGTTCTCCTGGGTATCGACTGACGCATAAGAAAGCTGGCCAAGGACGCGTCCGCTGGCCATGGCAAGCGCTTCGGCGGAGGCGCGAGCGCGGCGGTAGGCGTCGGCTACCGCTTTGCGTTTGGCCTCGTCGGGAGCCTCGAGCGTGTAACTGAGAGACTGGCTTTGGCCGACGCTGGCATCGGCGAGCTGCTGGGTGATGGGACCGATCTTCGAGAAGTCCTTGAGCTTCAGGGTGGCGCTGGTTGTGACCTGGTAGCCGATGAGCTTCTGCTTCTGATCGCGATAGTCATAGCGCGGATTGACGGCATAGAAGCCGATCTCGGCCTGCTTGGGATCGATGCCATTGGCGCGGAGAATCTGGCGCGTCGTTTCGGCTTGCTTCTCGGCTTCGGAGTTTGCTTCTTTTGCCGTGTTGCCCTGCGCCGAAATGTTGAACTGGATGACCGCTGTGTCGGGAGCGGTTTCGAATTTGCCGTCGGCTCCGACGTAGATGGTGTCGGGCATGGCGGTCACGGTGGGAGTCTGGGCAAGTGACGCGATGCTCAGAATGACGACGGTACAGCAGATCGCAAAGCCGAATTTCATCCGATTACCTCTCATTTCACACCTTGCCGCAAATCGTATTCATGACCGAATTTCGAGCGTCTGTTGTAAGAACGAACAAAACGTGTGGAATTGCAGGCGAATATTCCATCGCTGGAAATGGGAGCGTTCAAGGCGTGGGAGGCGTCCAGCACGTTCCAACTCCAATGATGTCACACTCGGTGCTCTTTGGGAGTTGCGCTAGACTTTGGGGGACGATGGCCGATCCGGGCCGTTGATGTCCTTGCGCAAACCTTCCCAGATCTCGTCGGGCATTTCGAGAAATACTTTTACGATGGCGGGATCGAACTGGCGGCCGGCCCAATCCTCAATCTCTTTGCGGGCAGCGGCGAAGGATTGCGCGGGGCGGTAGGGACGGTTGGAGGTTATGGCATCGAGCGTGTCAGCGATGGAAAAGATGCGCGCCCCGAGGGGAATCTGATCACCCTTCAGCCCGCGCGGATAACCCATGCCATCGTAGCGCTCCTGGTGCGAGTAAACAATTTCCGACGCCTCGCCCAGGAAAGGAATGTTCCTCAGGAGCTTGTAGCCCGCGTAAGCGTGCTCTCGCATGATCGCGGTTTCATCCTCGGTCAGTTTGCCGGGCTTGCGCAGGATGTGGTCGGGGATGGCCATCTTACCGATGTCGTGCAGAAAAGCTCCGCGGGCGATGACGTTGATTTCTTCTCTTTGCAATCCCATCTTGCGGGCGATGGCGATGGTATAAGCGGTGACGCGCTTGGAGTGGCCTTCGGTTTCGGCATCTTTTAAATCGAGCGCATCTCCCAGGGCCTCGAGGGTCACATCGTAGGACTTTTCGAGATTGGAGAGGGCCGTCTTCCACTGCTGGGTGCGGGCCGTGACCAGCGCTTCGAGATTGGTGCGGTAGGCGTCGTTTTCGCGCTTGAGGCGGCGGTTTTCGAGGGCGCGGCGAACGGTGGCCAGCAGTTGTTCGCGCTCGAAGGGCTTCAGCAGGTAATCGTAGGCGCCGTTGCGCAGAGCCTGGAGTGCGACCGAAATGTCGTTCATGGCGGTGACCATGACGAACGGCATGTCGGGGTAGCGCTCCTTGGAATGTTCGAGCAGGGCGATCCCATCCATCTCGGCCATCATCAGGTCGGAGAGGACGAGATCAAATTCGTCGCCCGATTCCAGGACCGACAGAGCTTCGACCCCACTCGAAGCCTGGCGCGTCTGAAAGTTCGCACCTTTCAACATGGACGAGACAATTTCGCGAATTGTCTCCTCGTCATCGACAACGAGAATTCGATCGTAAGGCATAGCCGTAATTCGATGTTACGGACATTCTAGGCTGGCGTGACACATTCCGAAAGTAACCAAGTGGACGCGGAAAAGAGACCATGCGAGGCCTGCTCCGCCCGATACTGAGAGAGCTTGGAATTCGTGCGCCTATTGACGGGCCCCACCGGGCTGCTTGCGCAATCCGTCGGAGTGTTAGCTATCTGGCTGACCGCGCGGGAGACGACCGCCTTGAGCCTGGTGGTTGTGAGCCTGCTTTTCTTTCGGGCATTTCGGAAGCGCTATCTGCTGGTTTGGGCGGCCGGTTGGATGGCGTATACGGCCCTGCTATTTTTGGAGCGGCTGAGCGCATGGCGACCCGGACTCGGATCGCTGGCGGCGTATGCGCAGGCAGATTTCGTGCTCGCCACCGGGCTATTTGCGACGGCAGCGCTGGTCTGCGCTCAATCGCGCCGCGGGCTGATGATATTTGCGGCCGTGGGGTGGGTGGTGCTGGTGTGCGCGGCCATGCGGCCGATTTATTTTCCAGAATCCACCTCGGCACAACTGAGTCTTGAAGTGGCGTGCCGGTTGCTGGCTGCGGCGGTGGCCATCAAGTTCTTACTGTCACGGCCTGGGCGAACCGGGCTTGGACAGGTGCTGTTCGGCATTGGCGTGGTGACGCTGAACCTCAAGTGGCAGCCGTATACGGCGGCTATTCCCATCGAAGGCTATCTGCTGGCGGAGATACTCTTTGGCTCGAGCATGTTCCTGGTGGTGCTCGACGAATCGCGGGTGCGGACGCGGCGATTGGCTGTGCTGACAGAACTTTCCGCGACCATTGCGCGCGGCTCGAGCCATGCCACCATTCTGCAAACAGCGCTCGGCAAACTCTCCTCTTCGATCGATGCGAAGGCGGCATGGTTCCACGTGCTGGACGGTACGCGGTTTACGCCCACACAGCACGTCGGGTTGTCGACGGAGGGCTTGCGGGTCCTGACGCAGGCGGGCGTTGACGAGACGCTGGCGCGGACGATCCGGGAGACGCGTGCGATTGAACTCGCGGTTTCGGCGATGACCGAAGAAGCCCGGCAGATGCTGGCCGGGCGTGGCATTCGCGAGGTTATCCTCGTGCCTGCCGTGGGTAAGGAATCTTCGATCGGGGTGATCGCATTTGGCTGCCGCAGGGGGCGGCACTCGAGTCCGGAAGAACTGGAGTTTCTCGAGACTGCCGCGCAGAAGCTAGGCATTGCCGCGGAGAACTTGAAGCTCTCCGAGCAAGTGCTGCGATCGCAGCGGCAGTGGGTCAACACCTTCGATTCGATCCAGGATCTGATTCTGGCGCACGATGCCGAATTCAAGATATTGCGCGCCAATCAGGCGTTGCTGGAGCGACTGGAACAGTCGCCCTCGGAGATCGTTGGCTTTACCTGCGAGGACGCGCTGCCGAAGGCGCAGTCGTGGACGGGATGTCCTTACTGCGAACGAGGTGAAGGGCTGACGGAGGGCCTGGACCCATGCTTCGGCGGGCAGTCGGTTGTTTCGACTGCATCGTACGCAGAGCAGGGGCAGCAAAAGGGAACGATCCACGTTATTCACGATGCTACCGACCGGCAAGCGGCGGAAGAGAAGTACCGCATGCTGTTTGAACAGGCGCAGGAAGGTGTGTTCGTGGCGACGCTGGAAGGCGACCTGCTCGATTGCAACGATGCGTTTGTGACTATGCTCGGCTACGGCAGCCGAGACGAACTGGTTACGCTGGACCTGGCGAGCGTTCTGGGCGCGACGAATGAGGAGCGTGAGGCCTTCCGCAGCGAGATCGAAGCCCACAATTACGTGCGCAACTTCGAGATGACCGTTCGCCGCAAAGACGGCGCGCTACTGACGGCTGCGCTGAGCTGTTTCGCCACCCGCGACTCGGATGGACGGATCGAGCGCTATCAGGGATTTGTTCTCGATAACACGGAGAAGAAGCGGTCGGAAGATGAGATGCGGCGGCGCAATCGCGAGCTGAACGCGCTGAATGCAATGGCAGTGATCGCGACGCAGTCGTTCGATCTGGATGAGATTTTGAATCTTACGCTGCGGCAGGTGGTGTCGCTGTTTGGCGCCGAAACGGGCTCAGTCTATCTGGCGGCTGAGCCGGAGGGGACTTACAGGCGGCGAGCGGGTTGGGGTCCGAGAAGCGAAGCACGCCTGCGAATGTCCGAGGTAATGTTTCCAGACGGCATGGGCGAACTGGTGATGCGCTCGCGCGCGGAGGTGGTGACGCAGGATTTCCTGCCGCATCTGCCTCCGGCGGTGGTTGAGTTCGTGTGCGCGGACCGGTTGCCTTACTGGATCTGGGTATTGCTGTGGAGCAAGGACAAGCCGATCGGGATCATGGGGCTGGCCAGCAAGGATGATCGGCATTACTCAAGCAATGACGAGAATTTGCTGGTGGCGATCAGCCGGCAGTTGGCGACGACGGTCGAGAAGGTGCTGCTCTACGAGGAGACTTGCCGGGCTTACGAGGATTTGCGCAAGACGCAAGAACAGCTCTTGCAGAGCGAGAAGATGTCGGCGATCGGGCAGTTGATCTCGGGCGTGGCGCACGAATTGAATAATCCGCTCACTGCGATTCTCGGCTACGCGCAGTTGCTGCAAGGGGCGCGGCTTGATGACCGCTCTTCCGAATATGTAACGAAGCTCTTCAAGCAGGCGCAGAGAACGCATCGCGTAGTACAGAACCTGCTGTCGTTCGCGCGCCAGCACAAGCCGCAGAAAGAAGACGTGGATCTGCGCAAGGTGCTCGATGAAACGCTGACGTTGAGCGAATACGACCTGAAGGTGAATAACGTCGCGCTGGAGCGCGACATTCCGAAGGACTTGCCGCGGGTTGTAGCCGATCCGCATCAGTTGGAGCAGGTCTTCCTGAACGTCGTCAACAATGCGCTGGATGCGATGGAAGACAATGGGCGGGGGCGAGGCTCGCTTAGAGTGCGCGCCGTGCAAAGGGATGCGTTCGTGTGCGTGGAATTTGACGACAACGGTCCTGGAATCAAAGAGCCCGCGAAGATCTTCGATCCGTTTTACACCACGAAGTCACTGGGCAAGGGAACTGGACTTGGGCTGAGCATCTGTTACGGGATTGTCAAGGAACATCAGGGAGAAATCGTGGCGCGCAACCGGCCTGAGGGCGGCGCGACGATTGAGGTCCGGTTGCCGGTGAGTGAGAAGGCGGCCTCGCACGAGGCGGCGACTTCGGCTCGCCGCGAACTGGTGCTCTCGGCCCATGTGTTGCTGGTGGAAGATGAAGAAGCGGTGCTCGAGTTCGAACGCGATGTTCTGGCAGGATCAGGAGCCGAGGTAACGACCTCGATGAGCGTGGAGGAATCGAGAGAGCGCTTGCGAAGCGGGAACTTCGATGTGGTCGTGATGAATGGCCGAATGCCTGGGTTCAACGCGCGCGAGATTTACGAGTGGATGGCCGCAAACTGCGCGGGCATGGAAACGAAGCTCCTGTTCACGTTCTCCAGCATAGTGGACGAAGAATCGAGGCGGTTCCTGCACGAACACGGCGTGCCCACGCTGTCGAAGCCATTCGAGGTGGGTGATCTTATTCAGCAGGTGCGCAGCCTTGCGCACAAGGCGAAAGACGCGACAGGGCGCCGGCGAGAAGCCGATGGCGGCGGAAGCGGGAAGCTAGCACACGCGTCTCGCAAAATGTATCGCCAGGAAGGTTGCCTGGCGGTGAAATCGTCCCTCAGCGGCTAAAGCCGGCATCGAAAACCAAGGACATTATCGCAGCGGTGAACCGCTGCGCCACCCAAAAGCAGATGCAAAGGCAAGTGCTTCTAAAAGCAGGTGCAAAGGCAAGTGCTTTCGCGTCTGCCTAGAGCTGGCTCTTGTTAAACATGGTTCTTCAAACTCCTCATCATTTCGGTAATCAACTTTTCATTGCGACGATACCAGCGCCAGTGGCCTTCACGGCTGACCTCGACCAGTCCGGCTCTTTCGAGGATGCGCATGTGATGGGAGATGGTGGGCTGTGCGAGCTTGACGCGGCCTTCGATATCGGACGAGCAAAGACCTGTTTCTTTATCAATCGATGCGCCACCTCTCTCTGTTAACGCCCGGAGGATGCGGCGCCGGCTGGGGTCGGCGATGGCGTGGAGGAAGCGATCGAGACTGGGATCAGAGTGTGACATGCTGAGCGTCGAGCCACGAGCTCCGAGCCGCGAGCTAAACCGCATCGTCGCAGATGATGGCTCGAAACTAGGGGATCATTTTTTCAGAATTGGATTATAGCCATCGGCGACCAATCGGGCCTTCATGGCTTCTGCATCTTTAAGTTCCGCGTAGGGCCCGACCTGCACATGGAAAAATTTGTCAGCGACTCCGCTGTTCGCGGTAAAGGCTGGATACTGCTTCTTCTTCAGCGCATCGACCAAGGCGTCAGCATCTTCGTGACGAGTTACGGCTGCTACCTGCACAAAGTAGCTACCCGTTGCCGGCGAGGCAGTGGAAGTGGAAACCGCGGGATTGGCAACGGGAGTCGGCGTTTTGGATTGATCGTTCGTCGTCGATGCCGAACTGGCAGTTGAAGCCGGCGCCGGTTGCGTATCAGCGGGTTTGAGGTCGGCGTCGGTGGTGTTTGAACTTACCGACTTATAGAAGCTGAAATCAGTTGATTGCGCGGCGGGCTGGGCTGAATTGTCTTTGGCAGCGGACGGACGCACAACCGCGGCCGGAGTGGCCGGAGATCCGGTTATCGAACTTCCCGCGCTGACGATACTCGTTTTGCGGCCGAGAGAAAAGCCGATGGCGAAGAAAACGGCGCAGACCAGCACGAAGGCAAAAAACAGGGCCAGCATCCGGCCGGTGCCGAGAGTAATTTCCGTGTCCTGTGACGAAGTGGGCATGGATGTTTGTTTCGACCTCTTAACTTTCGACGTCTAGCTTTTAGCCGGATCGGGCACAGCCGCCAGCAATTTTTGGATGCCGGAATAGAAATCAACCGGCACCGGAAAGACGACAGTGGTATTTTTCTCGACGCCGATTTCGGTGAGCGTTTGCAGATAACGCAACTGTACGCTGACTGGTTCGGTGGAGAGCAGATGCGCGGCATCGACGAGACGCTGGGCGGCGGAGAACTCCCCTTCGGCGTGGATGATCTTCGAGCGCTTTTCGCGTTCCGCCTCAGCTTGCTTGGCCATGGCGCGCAGCATGGATTCGGGCATATCGACCTGCTTTACCTCCACGTTGGTGACCTTCACGCCCCAAGGCGAGGTATGCGTGTCCAGAATGCTCTGCAGGCGGAGATTGATCTTCTCGCGATGGGCGAGGAGTTCGTCGAGTTCCTGCTCGCCGAGGACGGAACGTAGCGTGGTCTGGGCGAACTGCGAGGTCTGGTAGACGTAGTTGGAAACTTCGACGACGGCTTTGTTGGGATCGATGACGCGGAGGAAGATCACGGCGTTGACTTTGAGAGTTACGTTGTCGCGGGTGATGATGTCCTGGGGCGGAACTTCGAGGGCTTCCTGGCGGAGCGAGACGCGGACGATACGGTCGATGGGTGTGAAGACGAGAATGACGCCCGGACCTTTGGCGGTGCCGAGGAGGCGGCCGAGGCGGAAGATTACTCCGCGCTCGTACTCGGCGAGAATTTTGATGGAGCTGAGGAGGTAAATAATGAAGATGACGACGACTACGGCGACGATTGGAAACCCGAGATCCGGCATAAGTGCCTCCAGACAATTCACAAACAGGCTATGAGCGGATTGTAGCGCAATTACTGGCGCAGGCATGTACTGGCAGGCGACCAAGTTGGCAAAGATGATGCGGCGGGTCCGAGGTGTATACCGAGACGGCGACGCTCAGAGACTCGGAAGAGACGATGCCGCGACAGGCCGGGTTGCGGTCACCGGATCAACTCTGAGGGTCAGCCCTTCCACCTGGCGGACTACTACGCGCTCACCGGCGGGGACGGGGAGGGTGGAGACTGCGTCCCAGAGTTCGCCGTGGATGAAAACTTTGCCGCTCGGCGAGAGGGCGGTTTCGGCTGTGCCGATTTCTCCGACTAAACCTTGCTCGCCTGTGACGACTTTGTTGCGGCGGGCGCGGAGAGCGATGCTCATCAGGAATGACGTAATGAGGCCGAGGGGTATGGCGACCGCGAGCGCCGTTACCAGGCGGACGCGCATTTCCGGAATGGGCCCGTCGACGAGCAAGAGGCCGCCGATTACGAGGAGCGCGATGCCTCCGATGGTTAACACACCGTGGCTGGCGAATTTGGCTTCCAGGGCGAAGAGGACGAAGGAGCCGAGGATCAGGACCAGCGCGGCGTAGCGGATCGGCAGGAGATTGAGCGAGAAGGCCGCGAGCATCAGGAAAACCACGCCGACCGTTCCGGGGATGACGGCGCCGGGATGATTGAATTCCATGTAGAGGGCGAGCGCGCCGATGGCGAGAATGATGAAGGCGACGTTCGGGTCCATGATGTAGGTGAGGACGCGCTGCTTAAGCGTCATGGGGAAATCGCGGATGGGTTGGTTGGCTATGTTGAGCGTGATGGTGGCGCCGTTGAAACGCTTGAAGCTTTTGCCGCTGATTTGACGGAAAAGATCCTGCTCGTTCGGGGCGATGTATTCGATGAGCTTTTTGTCGAGGGCTTCCTGCTCGGTGAAGGATTTGGATTCGCGGACGGCGCTTTCTGCTAGCTCGACGTTGCGGCCATGCCTGGCGGCGACGGAGCGCATGAGGGCAGCGGCATCGTTCTCGATTTTCTTCATCATGGTCTCGTCAGGCTTGCCGAAGAGAGTGACGGGGTGGGCGGCTCCGGCGTTGGTGCCGGGGGCCATCGCGGCGATGTCAGCGGCTTCGAGGATAAAGATGCCGGCGGAGCCAGCGCGCGCGCCGGTAGGGGTGACGTAGACGATGACGGGAACCGCGGAAGACGAAAGCTTTTCGATGATGTCGCGAGTGGAATCGACGAGCCCGCCGGGCGTATTGAGTTCGATGAGGACGGCTTCGTCGTGATTGGCGGCGGCGGTTTCGAGGGCGCGTCCGATGTATTCGGCGGTGACGGGCTGGATGGCGTCGTCGACGACGACTTTCAGGACCTCGGCGGAGGCGGATGAAACGCAAACGATGGTGGCGAGAAGTAGGGCAAACAGCGACAGGATCCGTTTGCTGAAAAGCGCGGTGACGGGTGACCGGTGACCGGTGGCCGATCCACTGAGAACTGAGAACCGAGAATTGAGAACTCTTTTCATTCCTGTGGCAGCGGCTGCGCTTTCTCCGCGAGCTTGGCTGCTAGCGTTCGCTTTAGATCCTGGGCGGTTGCGTTGCGTGGCTCGAGTTCCAGAACTCGATTGACGGTTTCGGCGGCCGCGTCGGTGCGATTCTCGCGTAGATCGAGACGCGCCAGAATCAGGTAAGCATCCACCGATTCGTGCACGCGCAACGAGGCTTCGGCCTCGGCGCGAGCTTGGGCGGAATCGCCGCGCGCATCATAGACGTCGGCGAGGGCCGTGAGTGGAATCGGACTGGAGGGATCGACGGTGGCGGCGTGGCGGAACTCGGCTTCGGCTTCGGCGGTGAAGCCGTGGGCGAGCATTTCTTTGCCGAGCTCAACGTGGTAGCGGGCGTGCGCGCGCGGATCGGAGCGCGCGAAACGTTCCTCAGCCCAGCTCTGCATCTGGATGGTCATCTGCCGGAAGGTGCTTTCCTCGTAATTGCGGTTGAGGCGCTCGGAGGGGAGCTTGAGCGGTGCGGCGTGGGAGGGTGCGCTGTTCGTTGGGGCGGTCAGCGAATCGAGAAGCGCCTTGGCCTCCTGATCGTTCGGCTTGCTGTCGAGTGCGGTGCGCACTTCGCGGGCGGCGCGGGTTTTATCTGTGCCGCGCGCGAGCGTGACGGCCAGATTGAAGTGATAGTCGGGATCGCTGGGGTCGTCTTGAATGGCGTGTTCGAAATCGTCGGCTGCTCTTTTCTGGCCACGGCGGGCGGCTACCACTCCAAGATTGTTGTAGACCTCGGCTAGCGGAAGCCGTGCGGCTACGAATTCGAAGGCGCGCGCGGCCTGATCGAGATCGTCATGTGCGTAACTGCTGAGACCTAGATAAAAGTTGGCCTCGCGGGCTCCGTTGGCCGATTCCGGAACTTTCTCCAGCGCGACAATGGCTTGCTCGTACTGGCGCTGCGCGTAGTAGGTCTTGCCGAGTTCGAGCCACGCGTCGGCAAACTGCGGATTTACACGGGTGGCCTCGCGATAGCGCTGGATTTTTTCGTCGGCGGTCGGGGCCATCACTGCGCGCACGTAATTTTCGAGGGCGTCGAGGCGCATAGGGGGAACGCTGGCGAGATAGCGATCTTTGGGAATGCTAAAGGTCGGGCGGATGGAGTGGAGCACGTCCCAGGCGAGGAGCGACTGCAGAGCGGCGAGGTCGTTAAGCGAAGCCGATTCGGTAGCGGGAGGCAGCAACTTTTGCGCGCGCATATCGAGGAGCTGCGCGGTCGCGGTGAGACGCGCCCCGTCATAGCTGTAACTGCCGAGGACGGCGTAGTCGACATCCATCTGCTCGGCGAGCCGGTAGATGGTAGCCCGCGAGGGATGCAATCCGCCGGGAACGCCCTGGCGATCATAGGCGCGCAGCCGTTCCTCGCGCGTGGCGACGTAGAGAACCGGCGAGTCGAGTTGGGCGCGCAAAGTTACAGGGAAAGACTCCCCGATCCACTCGAGGCCCGGAGTGGGCGAGGTGTTTTCGAAAGGAATCACGACCAGGGTGCGCCCGATGAGCGAATTTTGCTGGGCAGCAAGTGAAACGACGAGGAGCAAAGGCACGAAGCACAGTCGAGCGGCGTGATTCACGACAGTTCCATTATATCGGCACGTGGCCAGGCGCGCGGTTGGTGCTTCTCACATCGGTTTTGATCTGGCTTTGCGGCGGATTCTGCTGCGGACTTTGTACCGAACTTTGCGCCGGCTTCCAGCCGGGTAGATCGTCGCGGCCCGTGATCAGGCGGGCACCGCGTTCGTACGTCAGGTACGCCCAGGCCCAGTTGATCATCACGACCATGCGATTACGAAAACCGATCAGGAAAAGAATGTGAATGAATAGCCAAGCCAGCCAGGCAAAGTAGCCGGATAGTTCGAAGCCGAAAATTTGCGCAACGGCGGCGGCGCGGCCGATGGTCGCTAGACTGCCCTTGTCGTGGTAATGGAAGTTGGCCCGCGGCTGACCGCGCAGGTCACGCGCGATCATCCCGGCTGCCCACTTGCCCTGCTGGATTGCGACCTGCGCGACTCCGGGCAACATGTGTCCCTTTTCGTCGTTGAGGGCGGCCAGGTCGCCGATGACGAAGACCTCGGGATGACCGGGAATGCTGAGGTCGGGCTCGACGAATACGCGGCCGGCTCGATCGATCTGCGCGCCCAGCTTGCGTCCGAGTGGAGAGGCGGCCACGCCTGCGGCCCACAGCACGACCGACGCGGCTGTGCGCTGATCGCCGACCCAGACCGAGCCCGGTTCGATGCACGATACCATCTGTGAAGTGCGAACTTCTACGCCGAGGTGTTCGAGTTGCTCTTTGGCCCTGCGCGAAAGATGCTCGGAATAGGCCGGTAAGACGCGCGGACCGCCTTCGATCAAGATAATTCGACTCTGCTCGGGTTTGATTTTGCGGAACTGATGGGTCATCGCATGGTGGGCGATCTCAGCCAAAGTGCCGGCGAGTTCGACGCCGGTCGGGCCCCCTCCTACCACCACGAACTGCAATTGCGGGATATCTCCGGCCTCGGCCGCATCTCGCTCGGCGAGTTCGAACGCGAGGAGAACGCGGCGGCGGATCTCGAGTGCATCCTCGATCGTCTTCAATCCGGGGGCAAATGGCATCCATTCTTCATGACCGAAGTAGGCGTGCATGGCGCCCGAGGCGAGAATCAGGTAATCGAAAGGGATGGGCTGGTCGGCTGTGATAACTAGCTGCTGCGTCATGTCGAAACCGACTACTTCTTCGAGCAACACTTCAATGTTGGGTCGATCTCGCAGAATCCAGCGAATTGGGGCTGCGATCTCGCCCGGAGATAGGCCGGCGGTGGCAACCTGATAGAGAAGTGGCTGAAAAGTGTGGTGATTCTTGCGGTCGATTACCGTGACGTCCACGGGGAGCCGAGAAACTTCCTGCGCGGCCGTCAAGCCTCCAAAGCCCGCCCCGATAATGACAACCTTGGGTCTGCCCGCCATTCGCTACTATAGATTCCGACGATGGGCAGCAGGACGAAATGAATTTTGGGCCGGGCATATCGGAGGCGGCGTCGGGCGAAGCGCCGGATTCTGCCAAGGATCAACTCGCAGCGAAGGCAGGGCCGGTTGATCCAGTGTCGACCGGCGCTCCTGCGAGCGATGGGGTACCTCTCTTTAACGCCCACTCGCTCACGCAGTTTCTGATCCCGTCGGTCCGGGACATCATCTTCATATTTCTGATGTGGTCGGTATTGGCGGGCGCGCTTTCAAACCGGCCGCTCGCCGATCCTGACATCGGATGGCACATCCGCAATGGCCAGTTGATAATCTCAACGCACCGTATAACTCGCACCGATCCCTTTTCGTCAACCATGCATGGCCAGCCATGGTTCGCATGGGAGTGGCTCTACGATCTGTTGCTTGGAATTCTCTACAACGCGTGCGGGCTGAATGGAGTGGTGTGGCTTTGCGCACTGATTGTGGCGACAGCTTTCACCTTTTTGCTTTCGCAATTGCTGCGGCGTGGAACGGGCATTCTGCTGGCGATTGTGCTTATGCTTCTGGCGGAAGCGGCGGCTACCATTCATTTGTACGCGCGGCCGCATATCGTTAGCTGGCTTTTTGTGCTTGCGTGGTTCGTGGCGCTCGAGCGCTGGGAAATGGGCGAAGCGCCGCCGTGGGGGCGGTGGTTCTTTCCCGTATCGACGCTGCTTTGGGTAAATCTGCATGGCGGCTGGGTGTTTGGCTTTGCATTGCTGGCGGTGTACATCGTGGCCGCGATCGTAGAAAGCCTACGGGCCGAGGATCCCTTCGCGGCTCTGCGGGCGTCGCAGAGGGCGCGTGGCATGGCTCTGGTGGCAGGAGTGGCGGCGCTGGCTACGCTGGTGAATCCTTTTGGCTGGAGACTTCACACTCACATCTATGAGTACCTGGGCGATCGATACCTGATGAATCGGATCAGTGAATTTCGTTCGCCCGATTTTCACGGCTGGGCGCCGCGCTGCTTCGTGGTGATCCTGCTGCTGACCCTGCTGGCGCTTGCGGGGCGTCGCCAGGGCAGGCGGGTTCGGCTGAGCCATCTACTGATCGTGCTGCTCGCCGTCTACAGCGGGCTGCTTTCGTCGCGCAATCTGCCGGTTTCATCGATGTTGCTGGTGCTGATCGCAGGACCGGCGCTTTGGGAGAATTTTGTGGAGATGGCGGGCCGCCCCGGCGCCAGGACGATACTCAGGGCCGTCGCGAGCAGAATTGCGGGATTTTCCAGCCGCATGGGCGCGCAGGAAAGAAAGTTACGCGGGCACGCTTACCCAGCCTTAGCCACGGTGGCAGCGCTGTTCATCTGTATCCATGGCGGATGGATCGGTTCCCATCATGTGTTCGCGGCGGGTTTTGATCCCAAGAGAGTGCCCGAAGCCGCGGTCGATTTTCTGGCCAGTGAGTCTGGGCGGGAGACGATCCTTTCCACGGACTCGTGGGGCGGATACCTTATCTACCGCCTCTATCCGGAGCGGCAGGTAGTGTTCGACGATCGCCACGATCTTTATGGGACCGAGCGCGTTCGTGAAATGCTGATCTTGATGCAGGGCGAACCCGGTTGGCGGGACCTGCTCGAAGAACGGCACATTCATTGTGTTTTGTTAGCGCCCGATTCAACGCTGGCCAATCTGTTGCGTGAGTTGCCGCAGGAATGGCGGTTGGCGTATGAAGACAAGGTTGCCGTGGTCTTTGAGAGATCGAAGCCCGAGAAGAGATAATGCCGAAAGTCTGCAACCTGGGTCGCCGGGTATCATCAGATGTACTACGGCAAAGCAGGTGGAAACTGCTTCGAGCCCGAACGACAGCCTTGGAATAAAATCCATAACGCATGCGAATTGGAAACGCACCTCGATGTCAGGAGTCGTGCCGGTGAGCGCACAGTGTGTGCCGTTCCGGCAGATTCCGCATAGCACCCGGCTTTTTCTCGACTACCTTTCCTACACTCCATCCGCACAAGCGTTCTATCCACGGTCTCCGAATTTTTCCGAATGGATGAAAGAGGAAGCTTCACGCGTGAAATATGACGCGCTACGGCGTGAGCGAGTGAGCGAGATTCTGACGCGGCAGAACCGGCATTGGGGAGCTTCTGAAGTCACGCTGGCGAACATTGAGCGATTGCGGCGGGGCGCGCTGGCTGCGGTGACTGGGCAGCAGGTGACGCTTTTTGGCGGGCCGCTGTTTTCGATTCTGAAGGCGCTCACCGCGGTTAAGCTGGCGGCGGCGGCAACTGCTGGAGGTGTCGATTGCGTTCCGATTTTTTGGCTGGCGACGGAAGACCATGATCTGGCTGAGGTGAATCATGTTTCGCTGGCCGGGGCCGACGGCTCTCCCGAGCGGTTGGCGATCGAGAGCCACGGCGTGGCGGATGCGCCTGTCGGCACGGTTGCTTTTGGGCGCGAGATTGAGCCGGTCGTCGAGCGAGGCGCGGCTCTGCTGGGCGATTCTGAGGCGGCGGCGTGGCTGCGGGCGGCTTATCGTCCTGGAGAGACGCTTGGCAGCGGCTTTGCGCGGCTATTTGCGCGACTGTTCGCGGAGTGGGGCGTCATTTTTCTCGATCCGGCGGACACAGAGCTTCATGCGCTCGCCGGACCTCTATTTCGCAAGGCGATTGAACGGGCTCCGGAGCTGGATGAAGCGCTATTGGCTCGCGGAAAATCGCTGGAAGCGGCGGGCTATCACCAGCAGGTGAAGGTGACGGCGGCGACTACGCTACTTTTCGAAGTTAAGAATGGCGCGCGCACCGCGATGCGACGTAAAGGAAACGGCAGCGGTGGGGAGTTTGTTTCCGGACACGAGAGGCTTTCGCTCCATCAGTTGCTCGAGCGGATCGAGCATTCGCCAGAAAATTTCAATCCCAATGTGCTCTTCCGGCCGGTGGTGCAGGACTATCTTTTGCCGACGCTCGCTTACACGGGAGGCGCGGCCGAGGTCGCGTACTTCGCGCAGGCGGGGGTCGTTTACGAAATGTTGCTCGGTCGCGTCACGCCGGTGTTGCCGCGCTTCTCGGCGACGCTCCTCGAACCGAAGGCGGAACGCCTTCTGAATCGCTACAAGCTGACGCTGCCTGATATTTTTGGCGGTCCCGAGCGCGTGCGTGAGTTGATTGCCGCGCAGTCGCTGCCTCCCGATCTTCAAGCGCGTTTTGAAGAGGCGTATGCGAGCTTTGAAAAGTCGATGGCTGCTCTTCGCGATTCGATTGGGAAGCTCGATTCGACCTTGATGGGGGCGGCGGACAGCGCCCGGGTGAGCATGTGGTATAAGGTCAACCGGCTTCATCGCAAGGCCGCGCGTGTGGAGATCGAGCGCAATGAAGTCATCGGGCGGCATGCCGACGCGCTGTCGAATGCACTCTTCCCGCATAAGACTCTTCAGGAGCGCGAGATCGCGGGAGTGAGTTTTGTGGCGAGATATGGTGCGGGGCTGCTGGCCAAGCTTTATGAGTCGATCGATTCCGACTGCCATGATCACAAGTTGATTTCGGTGCAGTAGCGTATGCGCAGACTACTGCGGCGTATTTAATCCGAACATTTCGCACAGTTGGGTGAGCGATTCGACGCGCGCCACACCCTTGTTCACATAAGCTCCGGGCACATCCATCAGAACGGCCTGCATGCCGGCGCCAGTCGCGCCCAGATAGTCGACTGAATAAACATCGCCAACGTACAAACTTTCTTGCGGTTTGGCGTTTAACGAGAGCAAGGCCTGGCGGAAGATTTCGGGGTGCGGTTTTTCGTGGCCTACGATCCCCGAGTCGGTAATGGTGCGAAAGCAGTCGGCGATGCCGCAGCGCCGAAGAACAGCTTCGATGCGGCCATCGGCGTTGGAGATCACGCCGATCTGGTAGCGCTCGGCGAAGCGCTGAAGATGCTCGCGCGTTCCGGGAAGAATCTGGTCCCAGTTGCCGGAGTCACGGATGCCTTTTACCATTTGGTCGCGCAGGCGATCGTCGGCAATCCCCAGGTCGGAAAACAGCTGCGTGTAGAACATGAGCCAAAAGCTGTGATCGTGGTGGCCGTCGCTTACCATGAGGGCGTCGAATTCGTTCTTGATGCGGCATTCGAGTTGCCTGAGTCGTTTTGGATTGCAGATTCGTGCCGCGTTCGGCCAGGGGCGCGTGGATTCGGTCGCGATTCGGGAAGAGCAGAGTGTTTCCGACATCGAAGAAAATGGTTTTGACCGTAGAAGGCATGCTTGGGGTCTCTCCTCGCATTGTAACGGGCGAGCCGGGCCAAAAAAGCGTGGCGGCGCTGACGTTCTGCGATAAAACCAGTAAGATCGAGTTTTCACGCCCGAACCGGGCCGAACTACCTCGGTGAACGTTGCAAGAATGAACATTGCAATAATGAACATTGCAAGAATGAAATTCGCAGGAACGTTGCACAAATGAACCTTGAGCGTCTGGTGCGGGCCGTGCCGCGAAGCTGTTGCTCCGCTCTCCTTGCCGTGGGGCAGGCGCACGAGTGGGCCCTGAACGGGGTCCGGCCGATGCGCGTGCTGGCGTTTACGCTTGCGCCTCCGGCGTTTTTTCTGATCGACACCCGCGACGAGGTCTACAACATCCTGTGGGTGCTGGTTTTTGGGTTTGCGACCCTCAATATTCTCAGTCTGGGGGCACGGCGCTTTGAGCCGCACAAAAGAGGGCTGAATTTCGGCGAGGTACTGGCCATTCTGATTGTTGTTATTTCTATCGTGCTCCTCGGGTGGGAGATGCTTTACGTGTTCCACATTTTGCCGATCCGGCTTGCGCCACGCTGACGCCGATGCGGTATGATTCGCGTGTGGCCAAACGCGATTCCAATTTCGATGTGACGTGCCCATGTTGCGGGGCGGTGCTCAAGATCGATGCGGCGACGCGCGGCGTGATTTCTCATGTCGCTCCGGTGAAGCCGAAGATGTTTCAGGATATGGAAGAGGCGGCCCGAGCCATGAAAGAGCAGGACGGGCGGCGCGACTCCATTTTTCGCCAGTCGGTAGAAGCCCAGAAACATGCCTCGGAGCTGCTGGAAAAGAAGTTCCAGGAAGCGGTCAAGAAGGCCAAAGAGACACCGGACACGGGCAAGCCGATTCGAGACTTCGAACTGGATTAATTCCAGTTCCCAGTTCCTCGTTCTCAGTTCTCAGTAAGAGCGCGCAGCTCCGTGCGGGGCAGGCGAACTGAAGACTTACCACTGCAGATGCTTCTTCTTGGCCATCGCGGGGCAGGGGCTTCACGGCATATTCCCGAAAATACTTTGGAGTCGTTTGAACTGTGCTTGCGGCATGGTTGCGACGGATTTGAGTTTGATGTGCGGCTTGCGGCCGATGGCGTGGCCGTAGTCTGCCATGATCCGGTGATCGGAGGACGGGAGGTTGCCGCGAGTCCGTCCGATGAGCTTTCGCTGCCTACGCTTGATGAAGTGTTGCGGCAGTTCTCGCCGCGGGCATTTCTTGATATCGAACTCAAGGTTGGCGGCTTAGAAAAGGAGCTTCTCGCGGCTTTGCGCACCGATCCTCCGAAGAGAGGGTATGTGGTTTCGTCGTTTTTGCCGGAAGTGCTGGGGGCGGTTTACAGATTGGATTCCCGTATTCCATTGGGATTTGTTTATAAGGACCGGCAAGAAGCCGCTCCGCTTTCGCCTCCGGTCGATTATTTGATTCCGCATCTCAATCTTCTAAGCCGCGAACTCGTGGAGGAAGCCCATGCCTCCGGCCGCAAGATCATGACGTGGACCGTGAATCGCTCCGAGGATATGCTCCGGTTTGCCGGCTGGGGCGTGGACGCTATGATTTCCGATGAAACGGAATTGCTGGTGCATAGCTTCCGTTAGCGAGGACCGCGAAAGCCGGAGCGCCTGCCGTGTGCGTTTTTGCCCAGCCGCTAGACACCTCCCATTGCTCTCAAAATCCCGCGTCATTTACTCTGGTCGTTCATGCCCACCACTGGAGAACGTTTCGAACGAGCGGTTCAGATCATGGCGCGTCTGCGGGCGCCTGGCGGTTGCCCCTGGGATCGCGAACAGACTTTTGATTCCATCAAGCCTTACACGCTGGAGGAAGCGTACGAGGTTCTCGAAGCCATCGACGACCGCGATTGGCCGGAGCTGACGGGCGAACTCGGCGACCTGTTGCTGCAGGTGCTCTTTTATTCGGAGATGGCGCGGGAGGCGGGATATTTTTCGGTGGACGATGTGCTGGACCGGCTCTCGAATAAGCTGGTTGACCGGCATCCGCATGTTTTTGGCGACGTGAAGGCCGATACCTCGGCCGAGGTTCTGCGCAATTGGGAGGCGTTGAAAGCCGAGGAAAAGAAAAAGCGGCTGGAGGCGCGCGGCGAGATCGCCGACGAGAATTCCGCGAAACAGGCGGGGAGCGACAACTCGGTGCTGGCGGGAGTTTCCTCGCGCGTGCCGGCGCTGATGGAAGCGCTCAAACTTAGCTCGCGGGCGGCGCGGGTTGGATTTGATTGGCCGGAGATCGAAGGACTTTTCGAAAAGCTTGCGGAGGAGACGAGTGAACTGCGAGAGGAGCTGAAAAGCGTCCCGCTGGCTGGACCGCCGGGGAGAAAGGTGGCCAACTCGGGCAAGCATAATATCTCGGCGGCGCAGCAGGAGCGGCTCGAAGACGAGGTCGGCGATCTTTTCTTTGTGCTCGTCAACATCGCGCGCTATCTTGCGCTCGATCCGGAGTCGGCGCTGCGCAAGACAAATCGCAAATTCCGGCGTCGGTTTCAGTGGATGGAGGAGCAACTGCGTACCCGCGGCCTGGCAGCACACCAGGCGTCGATGGACGAACTTGAGCAACTATGGCAGGAATCCAAGCGCCAGGAGAGAACGGCGTGAGGAATCCGAATCCGGCGGCCGATCAGGCGACGGCCCATGCGGCGGCTAAATTGTCGACGTCGCTTCGCGAAAAATCGGACGCACTCACGATTCGCAAATGCGCCTCGCTGGAAGAAATGCAGGCGTGCTTTGCGCTCCATCGCGAAGTGTGGAGTTACTCGGACGCCGATCTCGTTCCGGTCCGCATCTTTGTGGTGGCGTCGAAAATCGGCGGGCAGGTGATTGGGGCGTTCGAGAAGAACGATCTTGTCGGTTTCGCGCTCGCCATTCCAGCGGTGCGCAAAGGACACCTTTATCTGCATTCGCAGATGCTGGCGGTGCGCCCGGAATTCCGCAACTCGGGCGTCGGCCGCCGGCTCAAGCTTTTCCAGCGCGAAGAGGCCATTGGACGAGGCATCGAACTGATGGAGTGGACCTTCGATCCGCTCGAGATCAAGAACGCCTACCTGAATATCGAGAAGCTGGGAGCGATTGCGCGACGCTATAACGTCAACCAGTACGGCATTACGTCATCGCCGCTCCAGGGCGGCCTTCCCACCGACCGGCTGATTGCGGAGTGGTGGATGAACTCGCGGCGCGTGAACGCAGTGCTCGCTTCGGGATGCCGGCCGGCGATCGACGCGAAAATGCACATCGACGTTCCGGCCGAGATTTACGAGTGGAAAGCGGCGGAGCCGACACGCGACAAGGCACTCGATGCGCAGGCGGAAAATCGCGAGCAGTTCCTGAAGGCGTTCGCCGAGGGCTTGGCCGTCCTAGGGTACGAGCGCAATGCGCGCGGCGACGGGCGATTTCTGCTCGGCCATTGGGATGAGTCCATGAATTACTGACCGATCAAGCGCTAACTTTGCGGTCGGACCTTGCAAAAAGGAGATGCAGTTAAAGACCGTAGTTAAAGATCGCTTGCCGATTCCGCATTTAGCCCCATATACTGCTCGGTCCTTTGGCGCGCATTTTATACGCGGAAAAGCTCTCTGCCATGAAAATTCAATCGGTCACGCTGCGTGAAATCCAGATGCCGCTCGTGCACTTTTTTGAGACGAGCTTCGGGCGCGTTTATACCCGCCGAATTTTATTGGTGAGCATCGACGCCGACGGTGTTCGGGGATGGGGCGAATGCGTCGCGGGGGAAGATCCGTTTTACAGTTCCGAGTGGATTGAAAGCGCGTGGCCCACCATCACGCGCTATCTGGTCCCGGCGCTCCTGGCGGGCGAAGTGAACTCTGGCCGCGACTGCGGTTCACTTTTTGCGAGGGTGCGCGGACATCGCATGGCGAAGGCGGCGCTCGAAAATGCGGTTTGGGATGCGGAGGCTCGCCAGAAACAGGTGCCGCTGTGGAAGCTTCTGGGCGGTTCCCGTCGCGAGATCGCTTGCGGAGTATCGATAGGCATTCAGGATTCGCCCGAACAACTGCTGGAAAAGATCGCCATCGAATTGGCTGCCGGCTACCGGCGGATCAAGGTGAAGGTCAAGCCCGGATGGGACCTGAATATTCTGGAAAAAATCCGCGCTCGCTGGTCCGATATCGTGCTCAGCGTCGATGCCAACTCAGCCTATACGCTGGGTGAAGTTGAGCATTTGCGCAAGTTCGACGCCTTCAAGTTGTTGATGATCGAGCAGCCGCTATGGGATGACGAAATCTACCTGCACGCGCGGCTGCAAAAGGCGATTGAGACTTCAATATGTCTGGATGAAGCGATTCACCACGCGCGGTCCGCGGATTTTGCGCTTGAAACCGGCGCCTGCCGCATCATCAACGTCAAGGTGGGGCGGGTTGGCGGGTTCACGGAGGCGCTGCGGATTCACGATGTCGCTTTGCGCCACAATGTTCCGGTCTGGTGCGGCGGCATGCTGGAGTCGGGGGTGGGACGGGCACACAACGTTGCGCTTTCGACACTGGAGAATTTCCGGCTGCCGGGAGATGTTTCGGCGTCGAAACGCTACTGGAGCGAGGACATCATCGAACCTGAGGTGGAAGTTCGGCCGGACGGGATGATCGCAGTTCCCGACGAGCCTGGCACCGGATACCACGTGCGCGAGGATCGGGTGCGGAAGTTTACGGTGAGAGAAGAGACCATTCGTAGGGGCAAGTCGTAGTTGTTTTGGGTCACGTTCTCGCCTTTAATTCAACTTCTCGTCTTCTGTTCAATCCGCCAACTTTCCGAATTCAGCGCTTTCCCGATTGCACGAGATTTCCTGATGAAGGCTTCTCCGCGAGCGCGGCTTCTTCCTTGTTCAGAAGTTCGACTCCCTGGGCGAAAGTCAGATTGTTCGGAATTTGCTTGAAATCGCTGTAGATCTCGGTCGACTCGATGTTGAGGTTCTTGAAGAGCAAAATCTTCCCTGTGAAATTCACGGTCATGCTGGAAATTTCCCAGACGTTGTTCACATCTTCCTGATGCACGATGAAGTGGCCGCCCCTGTCAAGACGCCCCAGAATTCCCCAGCCGAAGGACACCGGCTTGAAGAGTGCGCCGTCGATGCTGGCGATGCGGTAGTGAGCCGCGTCGACCAGAATGTGGCCATGCATTCCGGTCAGCACCTCCTCCACGCGCGAGGGCGGTTGGTAGTTCGGATTCGGACGGAAATTCAGTTTCACCAGCGGATCGCCCGTCCGCCCGATGCCCGTCGATCCTATTTCTTCGCCTGCTTCCTCAAACAGAAATGCGTCCGGTAGCGCGGTCATGATACGCGTGGTACGATCCGCGTCCTCACGCTCCTGGGCCCGCTTCTTGCGCAATTCGTCGGGATTGTTGATGAAGCGCTGTAGACGCGCCTGCTCATCGCGCTGCTGATCGGGCGTGAGAGGTTTGCCGTCGTAGGCGATTACCAGCCCGGCGCTTCCTTCCCTGGTCTCCGCATAGAGCTTGGTCGTGGTCCCTTTAGGAGTGGTCTTTACTCCGCGAAACATGAAGTGTTCGGCCGCCGCACTCTGATTGGCTTTGAGTTCGTTCTGGGCCGCTTTGCGCACGAGATCCTTAACGTCGCGGCTCGCCGAGAACTTGGGAGTGCCGGTGGCGCTTTGCGCCGTGCTCAAGTTAGCGGAGGCAAGAATCGCTGCGACGAGAACGAATGCCGGCAGCATACGCACAGCCGTGTGCAATTGCCGCTTGGAACGCTGAAGCATGGCCCGAGGGAAGATCATCGCGTTTAGACGATGGTAGCAAGGGGCGCGTTGCTTTTGCGAGGTGCCCCTATGGGCGCAAGCATTACGATGGTTAACAACAAAGGGGTCCAACTCAGGTGCATCCGCTTAATACAGGCACTTGATTTACAATCAGTGCTCGCGGCCTTTCCAGAGACCTTGGTGCGGTTGCGAGAAATGAGGGTCGCGTATGGACGCAGCGCAGAACGAACTTGCCTATCTCGGCAAGTCCGTATTCATCAAGGGCGAAGTCTCGGGGTCGGAAGACCTGTATATCGACGGCGAGGTTGAGGGCAGCATCGATCTGCGAAGCCATAGCGTGACCATTGGCCCAAGCGGCAAGGTACGGGCGAGCGTGATCGCGAAATCGATCGTTGTGCAGGGCAAGGTGGATGGCAGCATCAGCGCCGCCGACCGCCTGGATTTGCGGAAGACGGCGATCGTGACGGGTGATGTCACTACCCAGCGCATTGCGATCGAAGAAGGCGCCTTTCTTAAGGGCACCGTTGACATTCAAAAGGAAGCGGGGAAGGGAACGGCGAGCGCATAGCGGCGGATGCTATGCAGCCCAGGTGATGCCGCCGGGCGTTACGCGACCTCGCAGCGAATCAGGAACGGATGTCACTTGTTGCAGATAACTGGATGAAACTCTTTCGGAGTTCTTCGAACCAGACCTCAGACTCGGCGGCGCCACAGAAGTTAAGCCGACGTTCGAGCGGTGTCGGAGAGATTTCGCGGGTACTGAATTCACAGGAAGGCCTGTGCATCCTCGACGTGGGCGCGACCTCCGCCAATAACATCCGCTACTTCACCGACAACGGGCACAAGAATTACAGCGAAGATCTACTGCGGGCCTCGCTCGATCCGGCGCTGCGCGCGCCGGACGCGGCGGGCGCCTCGATCGTAGACGACAAAAAATTCCTCGAAGAAAACCTGGTCTACCAGAACGGGCAGTTCGATATCGTTCTGCTGTGGAACCTCGCCGATTACATGGAAGAGAGTCTGGTGAAGCCGACCATCGATCGCCTGTGGTCGGTGATGAAGCCGGGAGGATTGTTGCTCGCGTTCTTTCACACGCGTGACGCGGGCCCGGATTCGGCCTGCTATCGTTACCACGTCAGCGGCACGGACATGCTCGATATGCAGCAGGTAAAGTTTGCCATCCCCGGTAAGTCTTCCGATAAGCAATCGCCGCGCTTGCAGCGCGTCTTTAACAACCGTCACATCGAGAATCTCTTCCACGACTTCGCATCGATCAAATTTTTCCTGGCGCGCGACAATATTCGTGAGGTGCTGGTGGTGCGCTGAACGTCAAGGCGTCGGCTGCCCGACGTTTTTTCTTGCGATCCGTCCTTGCCCTCGCGGCGAATTAAGTCTCCGGAACTTTCGCGCAAAACGGGCATTTCTGCGTGTGGTCGAGGCGCGCCCTTCGGGCCTGCTCGTAGGCTTCCATTTCCTCTTTCTGATGCTTCCGCTTGGCCTTCTCGGACAGCTTTGGCTTTACTTCGTTGCGATAGAGGTGGGAAGTCCAGGCGGCGTGAGCGCGGGCCTCGCGCTCCTTTAAAGCCTGGCAGGTTGGGCATTCGGGATCGGACATAAATGTGATTCGACGATCTGTGCGCGGCGATCTCTTGATACTATAGAGGGTCAGGCACTGGTTCCGCGCGACGTTTTCCCGCCAAACCCGCCAGGTCCGGAAGGAAGCAACGGTAACGGGCTCTTTCGTGTGCAGTGGTCGCCGGTGCCTGGCTTTTTTTGATCGGGCCATCGGTTAATCTAGGGGCTTGGAGCCGTGCCCGCCCGCACCTGTCATCTCAGCCTTTCATCATGACCAAACGTCTCTACTACGATCAGCCTGAATTGCTTGAATTTGATTCCACGGTTGAAGAAGTGAGGGCGCCCGCCGGCGAGGAGACACGCCACTCGTTCACGCTCCGCGAGAGCGCTTTTTATCCAACCAGCGGCGGCCAGGTTCACGACACGGGCTGGATTACGATCGGCAACGAGCGGCTCAAAGTCTCCGAGGTCGCGGACAGCGAAGATGGCCGCATCGTCCACTATCTTGAAGTTCCTGCGGGATCGCCTGTTAAGAACGCGCTGGCCGGAGCCGCCGGCGCTCCTATTCACGGTCACATTGACGCCGACCGCCGCCGCGACCACATGCAGCAGCACACGGGACAGCATGTTTTGTCCGCGGCTTTCATTGAGCTTTATCAGCTTCCGACCGTCTCGTTTCATATGGGAGACGATTACTGTTCGATCGATCTGGCGACGCCGACGCTGAAGCTGGAGCAGGTTGTCGGCGCGGAAAAACGAGCGAACGAGATCGTCTTCGAGAATCGCGCGGTGACGATCCGCTATGTGACTCGTGCCGAGGCTGAGAAGCTGGGCCTGCGTAAGTTGCCGCCTGCCGAACGCGACGAATTGCGGCTGATTGAAGTCGCCAACTTCGATTTGTCGGCCTGCGGTGGAACGCACGTGAACGCGACCGGGCAGATCGGTTCGATTCTGCTGCGCAAGACGGAGAAGACGCGGCAGGGGATGCGCGTGGAGTTTGTGTGCGGCGGGAGAGCGGTGGTGGCGGCGCGGCGGGATTACTCGACTCTGACTGAGGCCGCCAGTTTGTTTTCGGCGAAATTGGCCGATGTACCGGAGATGATTCGGAAATCGTTCGATGAAACGAAGGAATTGCGGAGAAGCAGGGAAGAGGCTTTAGAGCAGTTAGCGGGAGCCCTGGCTGAAACTGAACTCCGCGGCCTGGCGGGGGACAGGAAGATTATCGTTCGCGTTTTTAGCGACCGCGATGCGGCATTCGCGAAGCTGTTCGCGCAAAAAGCGGTGCGCGCAATGTCCGGAGCGGTTGCGCTGGCAGGAAGCACGGTGGACCCGCCGGGAGTCGTCTTCGCGCAGAGCCCGGGCGGAAGTGGGGACATGGGAGCTCTGCTGAAGCAGACGCTGTCTGCGGTTGGTGGACGGGGCGGCGGCAGCCGCGATTTCGCGCAGGGCGGCGTGCCGACTGGAGTGGACTTGGAGAAGTTGTTGCGCGAGGCAGCCGCTAAGATCTGAGGGCGGCTCGACGCTGTGATCACTTGCGAATCGAGGCCGTCCGATTGCGGTGACCCGCCGCCGCTGTCGGTCCGAGACGTTCGCAGTTTCGCCGCTCCGAGATTCCTCCTGAGAACTTAGAATCGAGAACTGGGAACTGCTTATGCTGGAACCGCGACTGATTCTTATCCATCTGCTCATCAAGCTGGGCGTCGCGGCCACGGTGTCGACCGTGCTTGGGCGGTCGAAGGAGTTCCGCAAACTTCTTTTCCGGGAACATCGCTTAACCAAGGAGAAAGTTTATCTCGCGCTGTGGATGGGTCTGCCGATCGCGCTCGGCGTCTGGATCCGTTTCAATGTCACCAGTTTCATCTCGGGCGATCTGGCGCTCGAAACGGCGCTACTGCTGGGTGTGATTGGGGGCCGGCTTTCGGGGGGAGTGGGAGGCGCGCTGGTCGCGCTGCCGGCGACGTTCCATCACGAGTGGGCAAGCATGCCGCTGTATGTGCTGGCCGGCATCATAGCCGGACAGTTGCGCCGTTTTGCGCCCGAGCAGGAAGACATCTGGTCGTTCTCACCGTTTGTCGACCTGACGATTTTCCGGTGGATCCGGCGCAATCTGCCGCGGCCGCGGCTTTTCGACTGGCAGGTTACATTTTTCGTCACCATCGTCGGCGTGCGATTTTTGCAGACGGAAATCTGGCACGCGTTTCCGACGGCGATTTTCAGCCTGGAGAGCACGAACCTGTGGGTGGAAGCGGCGATCTACATGACAGCCGTTACGGTCGTGGGCACGGAGCTGAAAATTTTCAACAACGTGCGCATCGAACTAAAGCTGGAGGAACAGGAGCGGCTGCTCCTGCACGCGCGCATGGCGGCGCTCCAGAACCAGATCAACCCGCACTTCCTCTTCAATACGCTGAATTCTATTTCGTCGCTGGTGCGGTTCGACCCCGACACGGCGCGCGAGATGATTCTCAAACTGGCGACGATTTTGCGACGGCTGACGAACAGCACGGATTCTTTCGTATCACTCCGCGAAGAGGTCGAATTCATCGACAACTATCTGGATATCGAGGTTGTGCGTTTCGGCCGGGACAAGCTGCGTGTAGTCAAAGACCTTGATCCGGCCTCGCTCGAAACCATGGTGCCGAGCATGATTTTGCAGCCGCTGGTCGAGAATTCGATCAAGCACGGCCTGGCGCCCAAGGTCGAAGGGGGCAGCATTACGCTGCGCAGCCGGCTGATCAAAACGCGCCTGATTATCGAGGTGGAGGACGACGGTGTGGGAATGGATGCGGCCCACACAGCGGGGACGTCCGGCGCCGTTTCAGCCGCCGACAATAACCTCACGGGGGCGGGCATCGGTATGGCGAATGTGGGCGAGCGGCTGAAGGTTCTTTATGGAGAATCTGCCAAGATGATCATCAATGCGCGCGAGGGGGGCGGCACACTGATTCGACTGCGGCTGCCTATCTTAGAGCATCCTGCAGAGCTGGTAGCGGCGCTTTCTCCAGCACCTTCCGGTAAAAGTCTTCGTAAAGCGGAATAATTTTTGTAGTGCAGAATTTTGCCTGGCAAACTGCGCGCGCTCGCTTGCCCATGGCGCGGAGGCCAGCCTCATCCGAGAGCAGGTCGACCGCATAGCGCGCCATGGTCTCCACATCGCCGACGTCGGCCATGAAGCCGGTCACACCATGGTCGATCACCTCCGGAACGCCGCCGGAGCGCGTGGCGATCGGGACAACCTCGCAGGCCATTCCTTCGAGCGCGGCGAGCCCGAACGATTCCAGTTCGCTGGGCATGAGCAGAACGTCGCACATAGCGAGCTTCTCCCGGATGTTGTCCTGTTTGCCGAGAAAGAATACGTGTTCATGAATGCCTTTTTGCACGGCCAGCCATTCGGCTTGGGAGCGGTCGGGGCCGTCGCCGATGAGCAGCAGCTTGGACGGAATCTTCTTGCGCACGCGATCGAAGATTTCAATGACGTCGGTTACGCGCTTCACGGGCCGGAAATTGGAAAGATGAACCAGCAGCCGCTCTTCGTCGGAGGCGTATTCGATCCGGTTGGCATACCATTCGGGCTTGCGAATGTATTCGTCGCAGTTCACAAAGTTCGGAATCACTTCGATACCGTTCTTTATATCGAACACGTTGAGCGTGCGATTGCGCAGATATTGTGACACCGCCGTCACCCCGTCGCTCTGCTGAATCGAAAAACGAGTGATCGGCAGGTAAGAACGGTCGAGGCCGACCAGCGTGATGTCGGTCCCATGCAGGGTGGTGACAAATGGCAAATGCCGGCGTGGCGGGGTGGCGGCAAGCATCTGCCGGGCCAGCATGGCGCTCACGGAGTGTGGGATGGCGTAATGGACGTGCAAGAGGTCGAGCTCGTAGAGCTGCGAAACTTCCGCCATGCGCGTCGCCAGCGCCAGGTCGTAGGGAGGGTATTCGAAGAGTGGATAACGCGTGACCTCTACTTCATGGTAGTGGATGTTGGGCTCGGGTCCGGTTAGGCGGATCGGCTGGGAGTAGGTGATGAAATGGATCTCGTGCCCGCGGCGCGCCAGTTCAAGACCGAGTTCAGTGGCGACGATTCCGCTGCCGCCATAGGTTGGATAACAGGTGATGCCGACCTTCATGAACGCTCCCCGGGGACTTGCTATTTGATTCCGGAGAATGGTGGGGGATGCAGGCAGGGAAGTCAAATCGACGGTTTAAAGTGGTGCGTTTCAGTGCAAAATTGGGGAGGCAGTGGCCTCCCCAACAGTCACATCCTTAACAGTTGTTTAATCACCGCTCGGCTTTTTGGGTTTGAGATCACAGGCTTCCCGGACGCGGCCTAAATCGAGACCTGCGGGTGAGAACTCGGCGATCTCGCGCCCGTTTCTCATGGGCAGGGCAATATTGAAGACTTGCGCTCCCATCATGCCGCGAACCGTTTCTTTGTCCATGGAGAGGAAGCGACCGCGCAGCCAATTCCAGCCTTTGTAGTAATGGGCGCCATCGACGCGGACTTCGACTTCAATCTGGGGTTGTCCCCACCAGCCAGGGCGATTTGGCGGAGGCAGTCTGAAGCCGGGGTTGAAATCGGCCAGCTTGAGTTTGCCGTTGTCACAAATCAAGTTGACGCGCGGCTTGTATTCGTTATCCTCGCGAAAATAATTGTTCGATTGCAGCTCGAAGCGGACCTTCTTGTGCCCGGTCATCTTGTCGGTGGAGTGGAACTCCAGCCAGTTTCCCCCGGCATTGACGCCGTCCGATTCGTCCTGATTGGGAGACATCGCGCCGCTCTGGGCGCAAGCAAGCGCTGCCCATGCGAGCAACGACAGAAAAACAAAACCCATTCTTCCGGCAAGGCCGGTGTAGCGCGATCTATTTAAGAAACAAGAGTCTGCCAAGATTTCCTCCCGACGATTGACCACTAAGTATAAGGAACCCTAAAACGGCGGAAAAGTTGCATTCCGAGCACTCCCTTTGCGAGGTTTTGGGATTCAGGGCTTGGACCATGCGTTTCAGAGTTCCGGTGTGACAAAAGTCGTCTCGCTACGCGGCCCGCTAGGTCTAGCCTCTGTCTGGGTGAATCATGGCTGTGCAATCGCAGTTCGCGCCGATCGACTATAAAGAAGGCTTGCGCCTGGGGCAGACGAGAATGGTGACAGAGTCGGTCAGGGAGGTTGCGGTCCAGAAAGAGCGCATGCGCACGCTCATCGTTCCGCGCGAACATGGCGCGTGGGGACTACTCTTCGTGCCGCTGTTTACGGGCATCGTCGCTGGTCTTGCGGCACCCGAACGGGTGTGGACGCTGCTGCTCTTTACGGCCGCTGCTCTTTTTCTATTTTGGCTGCGCACCCCGGTGGAGAGTCTTCTGGGTACGGGAGTCATCGTGGCGCACACTGCGGGTGAGCGGCGCACGGCGCTCCTCGCATCGTGCGTCCTGGCGGCGGCATCGGCAGGCTGTTTAGCCGGGCTTCTGTGGCGAGGCCAAAATGCGCAACTGGTCGGGATAGGCCTAATCGCCGCCCTTGCGCTGGGCCTCCAGGCTGCGCTGCGCCGCCTGGGCAGACACACGCGCATGGCATCGCAACTGGTCGGCGCCTTCGCTCTTACCGCTACCGCGCCCGCTGCGTACTACCTGGGCAGTGGGCATCTCGGGCGTTCCGCTGTCGCTCTGTGGATTACAAATTGGTGCTTCGCCTGCGATCAGATTCACTTCGTCCAGTTGCGCATTCACGCCGGACGCGCGTCGGGCGTCGCGGAGAAGTTTGGCCGAGGCAAGTTTTTCTTTGCAGGACAGCTCGCGCTTCTGGCAGCACTGATCTTTGCAGAGTTCGTCCAGCTCGTCCCCGCGCTCGTTCTTGTCGCTTTCATTCCGGCGCTTGTCCGCGGCACGCGCTGGTTCTTTCAAAAACCGGAGCCGATTAACGTCAAGAAACTGGGCTGGGCCGAGCTGCGGCAGGGAATCATCTTTGGGATTCTGCTGGCGCTGGCCTTTCGTCTTGGCTAACTCTGGATAAACTGCCTATCTCGGCGATCACCTTGGATTAGACGGTCACCGAGATGCCGCTCGAATCGGACTGGGATGAGGTCTGTCCAGTAGTTTGGCTCGATCCCTGCAAGTCCTGCTCCAGGCTGGTGAATGTGCTCTGAGCGGTCGACAAATTGCCGGATTGCAATGCCGTGCCAAGTTGGCTCAGCAGTTGGCTGATTTCGCTCCCGCTGCCGCTGCCGTGGTGGTGATGACGGTGGCCTTGCGTCGCCTGGCTTTGGAAGGCTTGCTGAATGGTCGTGTAGTCCTGTTGGGCGGCTGACAGGTTTCCGGATTGAAGATCGGTTGAGAGCTGATTGAATGCCTGGGCAATGGGACTGTTGCTTTGGGCGGACGAGGAGTTCGAACTGCTTTGTGGCTGAAGCTTCTGCAGCGCCGCAAAATCCGATTGCGCCGCCGAAAGATTTCCCGACTGCAGATCCTGGCCCAGTTGCTGGAAGACTTGCTGAAGCTGCTGAAAATTACTCTGAGCGGTCTGGCTGGTGTAAAGGCTGGCGGAAACTCCTGTAATCGACACTATCTTCCCCCCTAATTGTAATGGTTCGTTCAGGAACTAATCGGCATTGGCCTGTCTGAACGTTAACTGACATTAAGTCTCAACGAACGACTGCAAGTCTGGTGCCAATGGCGAAGGAATTCGCCGGCACTATCCTTCAACGGAGTCAAGAATGGCACGTCATGTCGCGCGAAGTCGTGCAAGAAAAGACGCCTGATTCCGAGACACGTAGGTCTTACCAAGAACGGTTTGGCATCCGACGTGCCGCAGCACGCATGAAGGCCTCGCGAACTGGGACTACGAATCTGCCACTCCAGCCCTGATTCGAGCGGCTTCCACTTCCGATGCCTGCGAAGGAGTCGTGCCATGCACGTGCATGCCAACCAACCTAATCCCAACATGCAATTCGACACTGTTTATGCTGCGGCCAGAGCCGAAGGCAATCGCGAAGCTGCGCGCACCAGAAAGAAGTTGTCGGAGTTTGCTTCAAAACTGGCTTCCGCCATGGATATTAGCGAAGACGCCGTCGTAGGAATCGGACCGCGCGAAGAATCGCAAGAAGGGCCGAAATCGCAAACATGATAGCGTCTGGGCATCGCGTAAAGAATTAGCGGGCCGCCTACGTTCTGCGCAGGTTGGTTGGCTCCGGCATCCTTAGCTTCGCCTAAATCGCGCGACAGCACTGCAAGAGTTTCCTCCTCGGCAGATCCTTCCCAGGACAAGCTGCAAAATGTGCCTATCTCCTCTCTCGCCGCCAGGAGACGCGGGAGCGTTAAACTGAGACTCGGGGCAGTGTTAATCTTGTCCATCGCATCTTGCATACGCCCGGATGGCGAAACTGGCAGACGCACGGGACTTAAAATCCCGGGTCCCTAACAGGACGTGACGGTTCGATTCCGTCTCCGGGCACCACTTTTGCCCTTCCGCCCAATCGATTCGTTCATACCCCGCCCTGGTTCTACAGGGTTTACCCGATGTCGTTTGGCCTACCATTCCATTACAACAAGGGGTCAAAATAGTTTGAGCTGCCCTCCCCCGGGGCCGTATCCGGTAAACATGATGGATGCCCTTTTTGCTACGCCCAACCGGCGCATTGTTGCGTGCGCGGTGGTGGCTACCGCTGCCGGATTGGCTGCCCTGGTCATGGTTCCGGCCGCTGTGCGCAGCATCTTTTCGAGCAACTTTCTTCCTCATGCCTACTGCTATCTGCAGGATAGGGATTTGATTGCGCTTCACCTGGGCTCGGACGCCGTGATCTGGCTTTCTTACGTCGCCATCTCCTGTACCCTTGTGTATCTGGTTTGGCGTACCCGCCGCGAAATTCCCTTCAGCTGGATGTTCCTAGCCTTTGGCACCTTCATTGTGGCTTGCGGTTTTACCCATTTTATGGAGATGGTCGTTCTCTGGAAGCCCCTCTACTGGCTCTCCGCGGACATTAAGCTGCTGACTGCTCTCGCCTCGCTCATTACCGCCATCGCACTTCCCACCTTAATCCCCCAGGTGCATGGAATGGTGGCAGCGGCTCACCTCTCGGAGGAGCGCAAAGCCCGACTGGAACAAGCCAATGGCGAATTGCAACGACTCTCGGCTCAGGTCATGAATGTTCAGGATGCCGAGCGACGGCGACTGGCGCGTGAATTACACGATGGCGTCGGACAGTATCTGGCCGCCATCAAGATGTCATGCGACGTCGCGCTCGCCGAGGCCAAGGGGCGCTCCGATGTCATCTCTCATGCGCTGCATGACACGGTCGGTCTTGTCGATCGCTGTACGGCTGAAGTGCGCACCATGTCACATCTCCTTCATCCCCCGCTTTTGGAAGAGATGGGCCTGAGTTTGGCGATCCCGTGGTTTGTCGATGGCTTCGAACAGCGCAGCGGGATTCGTGTGGAACTGAACATGCCCGAGGATCTGGGGCGGTTATCGCAATCACAAGAACTTGGGCTCTTTCGCGTTTTGCAGGAGAGCTTGACCAACATTCACAGGCATTCGAAGAGCACGGTTGCGATTGTACGCATTTGTGCCGAAGCCAGCAGCTTGCTGCTTGATATAGCGGATCGCGGCATCGGCTTTCGCAGCCGCAACGGAAATCCGCCTAACGCCGGGGTGGGAATCGCCGGTATGCGGGAGCGAATCCGCGAATTGGGCGGCGAATTTTCGATCGACTCCGGACCGGGCGGCACCACCGTCCGGGCCGTGATTCCGGTCGGTAAGGGGACAGAACGTGTCGAAGCGAATTCTGGTAGTTGACGATCACGATGTTGTTCGTCAAGGGGTCCGGCTGATTCTCCGCAACCAGCCGGACTGCGAGATCGTTGCGGAGGCGGATAACGGCGAAGACGCGATCGAGAAGATCCTGTCGCTCAAGCCGGATCTCGTCATCCTCGACATCGGTATGCCTGGCAAGGATGGGCTCGCCGTGCTGCGCGAGGTGGCCGCACCCGATTTTCCGCACAGGCCCAAAGTCCTCATTCTGTCCATGCACGAATCGAACGACCTGGGCGCCAAGATCAAGAGTTCAGGCGGCCATGGCTACGTCGTAAAGACCCGCGCGGCCCGTGACTTGAATCGCGCCATCTCCACCATCTTCGAGGGGGGCACCTATTTCGAAGATGTGAAGGCCGAACCTGTAGCGCGCTAGATTCCTCCCTTCGAAGTTCCGCGTGGGGATGTTCCGTCCGGGCCGGCGAACATCCATGTGTGATCCCGATCACTGCCGGACGTGTCGACCCATACGAGAATCGCGCAATCTCCGGCAGTGCCGGAAACCGAGATCGCCCAGGAGCCCCTATGGCCGCGACCGTAATTCCCAACAATATCTCCAATCTGCTTTCTGTCGAAGAGGAATATCCCGCGCCCCAGATCGTCGTCGATCAGGTGCAAAACAAGAACTGGAAGGCTGACTACGAGCGCTCGGTCAGAGATCCCGAAGGCTTCTGGGAAGATGAAGCGCTCAAGTTCTCGTGGACAAAACCGTGGACCAAGGTCCTCGACTGGGATGGCGTCCATCACAAGTGGTTCCTCGGCGGCAAGACCAACATCACCATCAACGCGCTCGACCGCCATGCCAACTCGGAGCGCCGCAATCGCGCCGCCTTCATCTGGCTGGGCGAGGATGGCACGGAAAAAATCGTTACCTACGGCCAGCTCTACCGGCAGGTGTGCCGTTTCGCGAATGGGCTCAAGTCCCTCGGCGTCGGCAAGGGCGACCGCGTCATCATCTACATGCCGCTCACCATGGAGGGCGTCATTTCCATGCTGGCTTGCGCGCGTATCGGTGCCATTCATTCTGTTGTTTATGCCGGCCTCGGCCACACCGCGCTGCGCGACCGCATCAACGACGCCCAAGCGAAGATCGTGATCGCGGGCGATGTCGGTTTCCGCCGCGGCAAGACGGTGCCGCTGAAGCCAATTGTCGACGAGGCTCTCGATGGCGTGGAGTTTGTTGAGAAGGTTGTCGTGTTTTCTCGCCAGCCCACCGAACTGCGCGGGCGCGAGATCAACTTCGCCGACCTGATGAAGTTCCCGGCCGAGTGCCCGGCGGAAGAGATGGATTCGGAAGACCCGTTGTATCTGCTCTATACCTCGGGCTCAACCGGCAAGCCGAAGGGAGTGCTGCACGTGCACGGCGGCTACATGGTCGGCATCACGTATCACCTGCAGAGTTACTTTGATGTGGGCGAGCGCGATGTCTTCTGGTGTACCTCGGATATCGGCTGGGTGGTTGGCCATTCCTATATCGTCTACGGCCCGCTGTGCGCGGGAGCAACCACGCTCTTCCGCGAAGGAGCTATCGATTATCCGAATCCTGGGATCGCATGGGAGATCGTCGAGCGCTACGGCGTGAGCAAGATGTTCACCGCGCCCACCGCGCTGCGCATGTTTATGCGATTCGGCGAGCAGTATCCGCAGAAGTATGATTTGACATCGCTGCGCCTGATTGCCTGCGCCGGCGAGCCTTTGAACCCGGAAGCCTGGCGCTGGGCACAAACTTATCTGGCGGGTGACGGCAAGTGGGGTTACGTGATCGACAACTGGTGGCAGACCGAACTCGGTGGCCCCGCCATTGGAACGCCGCCAACCTATCCAATGCGTCCCGGAAAGTGCGGCGTGTCCGTGCCGGGCTCCGAAGCTGAGGTGGTCGATGAGCAAGGCAATGCCGTTTCTCCGGGCGTAGGTGGACGACTGGTGCTCAAGCGCCCGTTCCCGCATATGCTGCGGACGGTGTGGGGTAATGCCGCGCGGTACGAGCGCGATTGGCAGATGATCCCTGGCTCTTATGTGACCGGCGACGTCGCTCTCAAAGACAAAGACGGCTACATCACGGTCCTCGGGCGTGCTGATGACGTGCTGAATGTTGCGGGACATCGGATCGGTACAGCCGAAGTGGAGAGCGCTCTGGTATCGCATCCTGCTGTGGCCGAGGCGGCAGCCATCGGTGTCCCGGACAAGCTCAAGGGTGAAACCATCAAGTGTTTCGTGCAATGTCGCGCGGGACATACTCCATCAGAAGCACTTGCAGCCGCGTTGACGGATCACGTCCGGCGTGAGCTTGGACCGATCGCCACGCCATCGGCGATAGAATTTGTGGCCGGGCTGCCGAAGACGCGCTCTGGCAAAATCCTGCGCAGATTCCTGAAGGCGAAGGAAATGGGAGTTGACGCGGGCGACGTCTCTACGATGGAAGGGTGAGGGGACGCCGAAGACGCAAGGATCACTTAGGCTGTTTCGAGCAGATATTGTCCTGAAACCCCGGGACACCATCTAGGCCGTAGTGCCTATTCGCCCGCGCCCACAATCACGGGCGTCCCGCGCGGGGCTTCGTGCGAGCCGCTCTCCGGCTCCAGCGTAACCACAAAATTCTTCGCCTCGATTCCGTTGGGGATTGGCGGATCGATCACCGTTGCGCTGCCGCGGGCGTCGGGCTTGAACAGGCCGGCAGCAATCGGCGCTCCGCCATTGGCAGGGAAGAGCCACAGCTCATAAATTTTCTCCGCGGGCAGCGGAGGCAGATTGCTGGCAAAGAAGATCAGGCTGTTGTTGCGCCGCTGGTAGATGGCCTTTCCGCGGGGCTGCGGTTTGTTTCCCGCTGCCACCAGTTCAACTTTCTGCGACTCGGGATCGACGAGCGCTGCCACGATGTCGTTCGCCTGTTGCAGTTTGCTCTGCTGATCACCGAATTGGGCTTTGAGCGACGCCAGATCGCGCTCCAGCGAAGAATTCTGCCGCATCAATCCGATCACGACCAGAGCCAGAGCCACAGCCGCGGCCCATCCGAAAGCTCCAAACCACGAGAAAGGTCGCCGTACTGGCTTCGTCTCGATCGCTCGTGGCGCCGGCGCCAAGCGAGGCTCTTTCGCGATGGCTGACATCAGCCGCTCGCGCGAACGCGCCGGTGGTCTCGGCCCGCTCGTGCTCATCGCGACAAGGGCCAGGTCTCCGCGCGTCGCTTCCAACTCGCGCGGGCACTCAGCACATGTCTCCAGGTGCTGTTCGAACGCAGCGCGCTCATCGCCCGAAAGCGTTCCCAAGGCGTAGAGCGCCAGGTCCTCCGCGAATTGTTCGTGCGCGTTCATGCGGCCAACACTTTTCGCAATGACGACAGGCCGGTGCGAATCCGGGTCTTGATCGTACCGAGCGGCTCGCCGGTCTTCTCGGCGATCTCCGCGTGCGTCAATCCCTCAAAATACGCCATCTCCAGTGCCGAGCGCTGCGGCGGTGGCATCACTTCAAAAGCCTGGCGGACCTTTGCCATGGCCCGCGAACGGTCCGCATCCGAGGCCAGATCGGGCTCAACCGAAACCACTACGGTTTCAAAGTCGTCTTCCGGCTTCCGCCGGCGCAGCGCGTCAATCGCCCGGTGCCGCGCAATCACCGCCAGCCAGGCGGCCATATTGCCGCGACTCGCGTCGAAGGCGGGATTGCGCCACAATTGCATGAAGATCTCCTGCAACACATCCTCGGCCGCCCCGGTATCCTGCAAGACGCGGAGCGCCACCGAATACACGATGGACGAATAACGATCATAGAGCGTCGCCATAGCGCCCTGATCGCCCGCCCGGATCGCCGCAACCAGCGCCAGGTCCGAGATTGCCGCGTTGGTGTCAGTACTCGGCACCGCGAACTTGTTCCCCCTGAAGTACGCCTCAGAATGAGCTTTGGATTGTTAACCGAGGGCCGGCGTAGCACGCTGCGGTCCAATGAAAGTAACAGTGTGACCGGGCTGGAAGCAAGCGCGGCGCCAGAATCGGAGCAACACGCGTCTTTGCTCTTTGCTCTCAGCTCTCAGCTTTTAGCTCTCGGCTCTCGCCGCCCGCGTCATCAACTCCTCAATCGCCTGTTGCGGCGCCTTGCCCTGTTCGAGGATGGCAAACATCTGCTCGGTGATGGGCATCTCGACGTTCTTCTTCCGAGCCAATCCTACCGCGGCTTTTGTCGTGAAAACTCCCTCGGCGACAGCCCCATGCATCCCGCCAATAATGTCCGGAAGCTTGCGCCCCTTGCCGAGTTCCACGCCCACCGTGCGGTTGCGCGAGAGATCGCCGGTACATGTCAGCACGAGATCACCCAGTCCGGCGAGCCCGGCCATGGTGTCGAGCCGGCCGCCGCAGGCCACAACCAGACGCGCGATCTCCGCCAAGCCGCGAGTAATCAGCGCCGCAACCGAGTTATGGCCCAGCCCCAACCCGTCGCACACTCCCGCTGCGATCGCGATGATGTTCTTCAGAGCGCCACCCAGTTCGACGCCTATCACATCGTCGTTCGTGTACACGCGAAAGCGTGAGCTGTTAAACGCTGCCTGCACTGCGCGGGCGAGTTCGCCATCCAATGACGCAATGGTCACCGCCGTCGGATCGCCGCGCGCTACTTCTTTCGCGAACGATGGTCCGCTCAAAGCTCCGACACGCGGCGTGTATCTCCGCTTGCGCAAAACATCTTCGATGACCTCGCTCATGCGCAACAGCGTCCCATTCTCCAAGCCCTTCGTGCAGCTCACCACCATCGTTTGTGAGTGGAGCGCGGGCGCCATTCGCTCAAACAAAACCCGGCAAAATTGCGACGGCATAACGCTAACGACAATCTCCGCGCCATCGAGCGCAGCGGTCAGGTCGCCCGTACCTTCGATCGATGCGGGCAGTTCAAACCCCGGCAGGAAATGTTCATTGGCGCGCCGCGCTGCAATACTCTCCACAACTTCGGCTTCGTTGGCCCAAAGCCGGATTGAATGGCCGCCCTTGCGCCCCAGCGCCATCGCCAACGCCGTTCCCCAAGCTCCCGCTCCAATCACTGCGACGCGGCTCATGCGTGTTCTCCAGAGTTTTTAGCCCGCGCTTCACTGGGCTTCTGGCCGATACGCGCCTCCGTGCCCGAGGTCAGCCGGCCGATATTCTGACGATGCTTCCAGATCACCAGTAGCGAAACGAGCGCGATAATCAAAAGCTCGGCCGGTTCGCGATACTCTCCGGTTGCCCAGGTCAACAGCGGAAATGCCGCCGCCACGGCAATCGATCCGAGCGACACATAGCGAAACGCGACCGCGAGAAAAACGAAGAGCGCTATCAGGCAGAGAATCGTCTTGGGCGTGAGGAGAACAAATGCGCCGAGGCTCGTCGCCACGCCCTTGCCTCCGCGAAAGTTCAACCAAACAGGAAACAGATGCCCAACCACTGCAAACAGCGCCGCCACGGACATGATCAGATGGCGATGCGGTCCCCCGAACGCCATGCCCGCCAAATAGACCGCCGCCAGTCCCTTGGTCGCGTCCAGCACGAGCGTTGCAGCGCCCAGCACCGGCGATTTACGGGCCACGTTGGTGGCGCCAATATTTCCACTGCCGCTCGCGCGCACGTCTTCGCCTGTGGCAACGCGCACCAGGAGATACCCAAAGGGAATCGATCCCAGCAGGTAGCTGACGAGGGCGGTAAACAAAAATGAAACGGCGTTCATCGATCGGTCAGTCGCTCAAGCCCGCAACGGAAAGCGCTCCAGCTTCGTATATTTCGATCCCGCGGGCGAAAGCTGGCTCTGGTAGAGAATAAACTTGTCGGCCATCATATTGCCGAAATTGAGGCCGGGATTAAGTGTATCGGAGTCGGGCGCGCCCATCGCCGCGAGGCGTTTTTGCAGCGTCGCGAAGGTCGAGTTCGATCCATCGCCCTTGCGCCACTTAGGATCGCCGGATCTACCTCCAGTGCGAGCCAGCGTGAGATGCGGGCTGAAGGCGCGCTCCTCGCGGGGAATGCCGATCTCGGCCGTCGCCGAGTCAATGTCGCGTGCAAGCTTGGATAGCTCCGGTCCAGCCTGAATTCCAATCCAGAACACGCGTGGCGCCTTCGCGGTTGGGAAGAATCCATATCCGCCAAGCCGAATTTCAAATGGATCACTCTGAATCCGGCGGAGGCGCTCGGTGATGGCCGCGACCTGTTCGGGATTCTGCTCGCCAATAAATTTCAGGGTGATATGAAGCGACTCCGGCCGCACCCATCGCGCCTCCGGCGCAAAGCCGCTGACACCTTCGAGGAAGCGCGCGATCTTGTTGCGGATTTGCTCGTCGAGATCGATGCCAATAAAGATGCGCATACTCAATGAGACCAAAGGCTGAGATCTATCGGAACGCTCGTTCGGAATTTGTCATCCCGAAAGAAGTGAGGGATCCGCATCTGGTGGCGCACCGTAGCTTTCACGCGACGCGCGGAAAGACAACAGAATGAATCCAGCACCCTCGTTCTCATAGCAGCGCCCGCCGAATCATCTCCAGCGCCTGCATGGTTGAAAACTCCCGAATGCGGCGCCGGTCGCCGGGGAAATTCCGTTCCACGACCTGCGTGCCTTCTTCCCCCGCCAGAGCAATGAAGACCAGCCCGACCGGCTTCTGATCGGTGCCTCCTGTCGGCCCGGCGACACCTGTGATCCCGACGCCGTAGCTCGCGAGGCAACGCTTGCGAATCCCTTCGGCGAGCGCCTGTGCGACCTCCCGACTCACCGCGCCGTGCTGGTCGATCAGCGCCTTCGGAACTCCGGCAAACTGGGTCTTCAGTTCGTTCGAATAAACTACCGCGCCGCCCAGAAAATACCGCGAGCTTCCACTCAGGGAAGTGATGCGTTCCGCGAGTAGCCCTCCCGTACAAGACTCGGCCGTCGCCAGCGTCATGCCGCGCATCTGGAGGAGGTAGCTGACGATCTGTTCGATACTTTCGCCCTTGCGGGAGAAGATCGCATCCCCCATTTCGTCTTCAATCTTTGAAGCCAGCTCTTCGACCCGCGCTTCGGCCTCGGACTGCGAAGTTTTCCGGCAGCGGAGGTGGAGCTGAATCTCGCCGCCTCCCGCGAGAATCGTAGTCTCAACATCGGTGAAGGTCTTGTAGATCGGCGCGACGCGTGCGTCGACTTGCGATTCCGGAATCAGCGCCATCTTCAACGTGCGGGCGGCAATATGCTGCTCGGGAACTTTCGCTCGCAGTCGAGGAATGCCCTCTCCCTCGAACATCGGCCGCTGCTCATAAGGTGGCCCGGGCAGCAGCATCAGAATTCGCTCACGCCCGTCATATCTCCCGCTGATCCATTGTCCGGGCGCGGTGCCCATCGTGTTGGGCAGCACAACGGCGTTCGCGAGCACGTCTGCCTGCTTGGCATTGTTCGGAGGGAACTTATAGCCGCGCTTGGCGAACCGCTCTTCAAGCCGCTTCAGAATTTCAGGGTCGCGGTTGAGCGCCAGTCCCAAAGCCTCGGCAACCGATTCCCGCGTCAAATCGTCCTCGGTCGGCCCGAGCCCTCCGGAAAGAATAATAATGTCGGACCGCCGCATGGCCAGCTTCGTCGCCGCCACCAGGTTCTCGCGGTCGTCCCCGACTACGCACTTGAAGCGCACCTCCACGCCCAGCTCGTTGAGCTTCTCGGTAAGAAAGAGGGAGTTAGTGTCCTGGCGGTGGGGCGTAAGCATCTCCGACCCCACGGCGATGATTTCGGCGTCCACGGGTAAGAGTGTAAATGAAGGAAGCAGGCCGCCGTAGCCAACGCGTAAAATCGATTCGAGCGCTAGCTTCGGTAGGTGAACCATGATCCGGTCTCTTACGGCGTTTTTTTCACTCGCTATCCTCTTGTCAGCCGTTGCACTCGGGCAGGACTCTGATTCGGTTGCGGTTTCTCATGCTGCGAAAATACCACCGCAGCGCGCCTCAGCTTCCGCCGGCTGCGCAACCGATCATCGCACCGATCCCAATGCAGGAATACTGGTTTCGGAAGTCATTCTGGAGGGCGCGACTGTCAGCTCGAGTGAATTGTCAACGATCACGAGCGGGGTTGAGGGTGTCTGTTTTGACGAACAGAGTGAAGTCGTCGGTGAAGCGATTCGGGATGCATTCTCCGATCAGGGATTTGCGCAAGTAGATGTTGAGAATGTGACCCTCAAGGCGAGCGACACGCTGTCCATCCCCAAACCGGTTACGGTGAGGGCGGAAATCACCGAAGGCCCGCGGTTTCGCTTTGGAACCATCCGATTCATAGGCAATCACGCTTTCAGCGATGCCAAGCTTCGAGCTGTGTTTCCCATCAAGAAAGGCCAACTCTTCCAGCGCTCGAAAATCGCCAGCGGTTTCGACGAGATCAGAAAGCTCTATGTCCCGGCGGGCTATGAGGATCTCATGTTCGTGCCCGACATCGTGTTCTCCTCTGCCGGCACCGTCGAGTTACAGCTCACGATTTCCGAAGGCCCCCAATACCACATGGGCGAACTCAAGATCTATGCGAAAAAAGAGATAGCGGATCGGTTGGGTAGCGAGTGGAATTTGCGTGCGGGTGCGGTCTTCGACGGGAGTTATCCGCAAAGTTTTCTTGACGAGAGCCATTCACTGCCGCGCGATTTCAGTGGGCAGGACATCGTTCTGGTGCGGAACTGCCCCGAGTCGTCAATTGCCGTCTTGCTAGTAGTCGATCAAACCGACCCCGGGCTTCAGAGCGCTCCCAAGGAGGTTCGTTGCAAGAAGACGGATCGAGGGAAAGAAAGCGATTAATCGCCGCTAGGCATCAGCAGGATTCGATACTCGGTTCCTGTTGGGTCATGCAGTGCAGCGCACCAAAACCCCAAATCAAATCCCCGGAATAGATTGGCACGATCTCGCGGGCAGGGAATAGTTGTGCCAGCGTGTTGAGGGCGACGCGATCGTTTGGATCGTTGAAGACCGGAAGGAGCACAATTCCGTTTGCGATATAGAAATTCGCATAGCTGGCCGGCAATCGGCGACCTTCGAAAATGACCGGCCGCGGCATCGGAATTTCGACGAGGGTTAAGCGTTGCCCGTCCTGGTCGCGCGCGGCCCGCAGGCGTCCCACGTTGTGATGGAGGGCGGAATAGTTTGGATCTTGCGCATTGGGCTCGATCATGGTGACCACCGTGTCGGGCGCGACAAAGCGGGTCAGATCGTCAACATGCCCGTGCGTGTCGTCGCCTTCGATCCCCTCGCCGAGCCAGATTACCGACTGCACTCCAAAATAGTCGGCAAACATCTGCTCATACGCGGCCCGATTCATCGACGGATTGCGCTGCTGCGTGGCAGAGAGCAGACACTCTTCGGTCGTGAGCAGGGTCCCTCGGCCATTCACGTCGATCGAGCCGCCTTCGAGCACGATGGGATACTCGGTCGCTTTTGAATAGCCGAATCGGGGACGCACCATTTCGGCTCCCGCCGCCTTTGCCATACGCGCGCCGATTTTCGCGTCAAGTTTGTAGTTGTCGTATTTTGCCCACGCGTTGAATCGAAAATGCAAGGCAATCGGTGGAGCGCCGTTTTTGCCTTCCTCGGGTGGCGCGAGAAAAATGCAGCCCGAGTCGCGAGTCCAAACGCGATCCGTGCGCCAAAGATGAAACACTATGTTGTCCGATAGCGCCTCGGCCTGCTCTAGAACCGCGCGCGCTTTCCTCTCCGCCTTCGCGCTCTTGACGATCAGATCGACGCGCTCATGCCGCGCGAGATTGCGGACGATCTCGGCATACACCCACGGAATCGGCTCAAACTTGCCGGGCCAGTCTCCGCGGAAATGGGGCCAGGCCAGCCAGGTGGAAGCATGAGGCTCCCATTCGGCGGGCATGCGGTAACCGCGTTCGGCCGGAAGTTTGCTAGGTCGTTTCATTTCCCGTCAGTCATTTCCCATCGATCATTTCCCATCAATCATGCGACTGGTAATCGGCGCATAGCTGTCAATGCGGCGGTCGCGCAGAAAAGGCCAGTTGCGGCGGGTGTCTTCCATCAGTTTCAGATCGACCTCGCCGATCAGAGTCTCCTCTTTGTCGTGCGATGCCTCTGCCACCACGCGGCCAAAGGGATCGGCAAGAAACGATCCGCCCCAGAACTCCAGTCCCTTTCCAGGCGCGCAATTGCCGCGGATATCGCCGGTTTCAAATCCGACGCGATTGACCACGCCTACGTACACGCCATTGGCGATGGCATGGGCGCGCTGGATCGTACGCCATGCATCGTGCTGCGCGACTCCGAACTCGGCCTTCTCATCTGGATGCCAGCCGATTGCAGTCGGATAGAAGAGAATGCTCGCGCCTTGCAGCGCAGTCAGCCGCGCCCCTTCCGGATACCACTGGTCCCAGCAGATGAGCGTTCCAATTTTCCCGGCATTTGTATCGAGAGCCTTGTAGCCGAGATCGCCGGGCGTGAAGTAGAACTTCTCGTAGTAGAGCGGATCGTCGGGAATGTGCATTTTGCGATAGATGCCGCGCAGCGCGCCATCGGAATCGAAGATCGCCGCGGTATTGTGATACACGCCAGGAGCGCGCTTTTCGAAGAGCGAGGCGACCAGCACAACCTTGTTCTGGCTCGCGGCCGCGGAAAGCTTATCGGTTGCAGGTCCAGGAATCGGCTCGGCCAGATCGAACAGCACATGGTCTTCGCGCTGGCAGAAATATTGTGTCTGGAAAAGCTCCGGCAAGCAGACAACATGTGCGCCTCGCTTCGCCGCCTCGGCGATGCGGTCGAGTGCCTTGGCCATGTTGTCGGCCGGCTCGGGGCCACACGACATCTGAATCAGAGCGACGTTAAATTTGTCAGGCAAACGGCTTCTTCCTCGCGGAGTGGGGCGCGGCAACCGCCTTCCCACCAATGAGCTTTCTCTGCGCGCTTAGAATATCAAACACAGAACGGAATGCATGTCACAGTTCCTTAACAAAAGCGGGCAGCAGTCCGGCGAGTTCTAGTACATTGGTTCTTCGCTCAAACGGCATTACTATTTTTTGGAGGCAGTCTCGTGGCACAGAAAACAAATTCGAAACAGGGCAATCATAAGGGCGCCGGACCTAGCGCCAGACCTAGCGCCGGGCCTAGCGCCGGACATAGCGAAGGTGCGGGCATCGACCGCAAGCTGCACGATCCGGTCACCGATCGCCTGATTCCGCTCGCCCCACTCGACCTGCGAGAGATTCACACCATTGACGATATGGTGCGAGCCATGGCCAAGACGGCCTTCACCGGTCGGCAGCTTGGCGAAGCGGCAGACGTGCTGGAGGCAATGGCGCGCGATAAGGATGCGTTCGTCGTGATGACGCTTGCTGGCGCAATGACCGTTGCGAAGCAGGGTCTGATCATCGCCGATCTGATCGAGCGCGGCATCGTGAACGCGATCGTCTCAACCGGCGCGCTGATGGCGCACGGATTGGTGGAAGCCACCGGCCGCGCGCACTTCCGCCACAATCCTGAACTGACGGATGAAGAATTGTATGAAGCGGGCTACAACCGCGTTTATGACACGCTCGAGCCGGAGCAGAATCTGGACGACGTGGAGCGCGTGATGCACGCGGTGTTCGGTGGATGGGATGCCAGCGAAGTGATGTGCTCGTATAAGTTGAACCGGGCTATTGGCGCGCATCTCTCGAAGACGGCCAAGGGACAGCGGGGAATTCTCAAGTCAGCCTACGAGAACAATGTGCCGGTCTTCGTCCCGGCGTTCTCGGATTCAGAGCTGGGACTGGATTACGCTTTGACGAATCGCGAGCGCGACAAGCAAGGCAAGCCGCGATTCCGCTTCGACCCCTTCGAGGATCTCGAATATTTTGCGGCTACTTTGCTAGCGCAGAAGCGGCTTGGCATCTTCACCATTGGCGGCGGGGTACCACGCAACTGGTCGCAGCAGTTTGGGCCTTTCATCGAGTTGCGGCACCGTCGCGGCGGGGAAGATCTTCCCCTCAAGCGCTATCACTACGGCTTACGCATCTGCCCGGAGCCGGTCTACTGGGGCGGGCTTTCGGGGAGCCCGTACAGCGAGGCTGTCTCGTGGGGAAAGTTCGTTCCACCCGCGGAAGGCGGAAAGTTCGGCGAGGTGTTTGTGGACGCGACGGTCGGCCTGCCGCTAATCGTGGCCGCGGTGCTGGAGCGACTGGAGAAGAAACCGGCAGCGCGGCGCGTTGTCAGGCCGGCACAAGTCGCCGCCAAGAGCTAGGGGCCGCGTTGCACGATTCCACCAACTTGTATGGGAACCCGGTCTATGTGCGCGCGAAGCGTGGATTGTTTGAAGTGTTGTTTCGCTCGGGGCTGGTGAAGCTGTTTCGCTTGCGGCATCGCGACTCGGTGCTGGTCGCGATCTATCACGATGTGCTGCCGGCCGGATTTCCCGAGGGCAACCCGCTTTTTGGAATGAGCGTTAGCGTCAACGAATTCGACTGGCAGATCGGGTATTTCAAGAAACATTACCATCCTATTAACTTTCAGGAATTCAGCGACTGGTATTTTCGAGGCGCCGAACTGCCTCCTTATTCCGTTCTCATCACCTTCGACGATGGACACGCGAATAACTTGCGTTTCGCCTTGCCAGTATTGAAAAAGCATGACGTCACGGCACTATGTTTCGTTCTCACTGGCGGGTTCGGTATGAGTCAGCAAATGTGGTATGAAGAGGCCTACTACCGGCTGATATATTCTCCCGCTAAAAAGTGGTGCATGCGGGATGGTGCATGCTTGCCACTCGAAACTGCCGAACAGCGCGTGGCGGCGTGCAGCCGATTTTTTACACTATGCCGAACTTTTTCGGAGAACGAGCGACGGGAGGAACTGCAAGCGGTGCGAAGTCAACTGCCAGTGAGCGACGCCGGACCGGAGTTCGACGACCGGTTCTCGTTTCTTAGTGAGGATGATGTCCGGCAATTGGCCGCCAACGGCGTGGAGATTGGATCACACACGGCCACGCACCCGGTTCTTGGCGCGCTCGATCCGGAAAGCGCACGGCGCGAACTCGCGGCGAGCAAAATGGCGCTGGAAAAAGTTCTTGGACGAGAGGTGCGATCTTTGGCCTATCCATTTGGCGCGCCGGGGCTGGATTTCAGGCCGCGCGACGAAGAGCTTGCCCGCGAAAGCGGCTATGCGCTCGCCTTTGCCGGAGCGGGCGGATTCGCAACGCGCTCGAGCAACCGGTTCGCCCTGCCGCGCATGGGTATCGGGCGCATGACCCGGGCGCAATTTGCAGCGACGGTTACGGGCGCGGTCGAGTCGCTGAAAAGCCTGATTCCACTCGCGGGGTGAGAGTCGCCTGCGGCGGTGGATCGGCGAGCCATTGCACTGAACTGGCCATGGAATTGACTGACCATCAATTGACCGATCATCACTTGGCTGACCATGAGAGTAGAACTCAAAGTCATTTCCGGAGCGGCTGACGCCGGCGCCTTGGAACGCGAGTGGGAAGAGTTGCTTTGCGCTTGCCCTCGGGCGACGGTTTTTGACAGCTTAGGCTGGGCGCGAGCCAATCTTCGAGCCTTTCCCAATCATGACAGCTGGATCCTGACATTTCGCGAGCCGGATTCCTACCTGGTGGGCGTGATTCCCTTGGTGGCGCGTCGTGGCCGCCGTTACCTGCGCGAGCGGCGCTGGATGGAATTTGCGGGTCAGCCCTATGCGGATTATGCGTCGTGTCCGGTGCGTCCGGGATGGGAAGCAGCAGTTGCTGAGCGGTTGGCCGAGTTTTGCCGGTCGAAGGCGGACGATTGGGACGGAGTTTATCTGGACCGGCTCAGCGCGGACTCGGCTTTTCTGGCCTGCATTTCATCCGCTATGAAGAAAGGCGGCCTGCTGGCGAACGTGCGGGAAGCGGGGAAGATTCGGCTGCTCAATGCGCAAGAACATGAGGCAAATGCGGACGGAAAAGAGCGCACTGGCAGAAGTCTGCGAAAGGCCCGAACGCGGATGGCCGAGCAGGGAGAGCTGACGTTTGACGTTTTCACTCAGAGAGGCGCGATCGCTGACCGGCTGGAGAGATTTTTCGACTGGCATGTGGCGCGCTTTGCGGCCAGAGGATTGAGAAGCCCGCTTGCAGACGCGTCTCACCGAGAGTTTTACCGGCAGATTGTCGACGAGCTGGCGCCGAAGGAAAGGATCTGGCTGTCGGTCCTTGCTTGCGGTGCGCGACCGGTGGCCATGCGTTTCTCGCCGGTCTTCAACGGCACGGTGCATCTTTACTCAACCTGCTTTGACGCGGCATTCGCCAAGTGCTCACCCTCGATGGTGCATCTCGAAATGCTTCTGGAGCATGCGTTCCGGTCGGGGATGAGGTGCGTGGATTTTGGCTTTGGCGAGTCTCCGCAGAAGGAATTTGCAGGAAGCGGCAGCCAGACGGTGTCGGCGGTCGAAGTCTACAGCAGCAGAACAGCGCTCCTTGAACAACGCTGCTACCACGCGGCGGAACGGCTCCGATCGCGGTTGCCGGTCGCAGCTCGTCTAGGAAAACTTCTTCGCCGCGCTTTTCCGTACGACGTGCGATGACGCAATCGCGAAGATTATTCCTGGAAAGCTTTAATAAGAAAAATCTAGTCAAAAATCGTTACGGCCGAGGCAATCACCGTGGTCCACAGCCCGCGCTTGTCGCCCACGGCGGATTGAGTCACGTTTGCCGTCCGCACGATCTTGTTCGAGATCCGGTAGATCTCTTTCTTCTCGTCCCAGGAGCGGTCGGGGTCGAACTCCACGTCGAGCGTGGTGGCGAGCATCTCGGCGGCGAGTTCCTCGGCGTAATCTCCGGCAGCGTCTTCGGTTTCTCCGAAAGAGTGGTGCTCGCTCAGGTAGCCGTAGGTGTTGCGGTCCGCGGGAATGGCGACGCCGATCGATGAAGCCAGCAGACGGTGTGGCTCGTGGGTGGAATTTTCGGCGACCACCGCGAAAACCACTTCGCCGGGATGCAGGTATTTCAATCCCTGCGAGCGCGGGATGAGCTTGCACTGAGGCGGAAAGATGGAAGAAACGCGCACCAGATTCTGGGCTGCTATACCGGCGTCGCGCAAGGCAAGTTCGAATGAGGTCAAACGTTCACGATGTTTTCCAACACCCTTGGTGAAGAAAATCTTCTTCGGAACCATGTCCTTGCCCAATTCATTTTCCTCCGCAAACTTTCGGGTTGACTTGGAAAAATCTAACACAGGCGTTTGTGAACGGAGCATGAAAAATGACAGAAATCTCCCGAAGCACAAACATTAGCCAAACGACGCCGATGAAATGGGGGCGAAAGTCGCAGCTTCCGCCGTTTCTCGGCGTCGCGTCAGGCGACGTGCGCGGCAACCGGGCGCGCCGCGATCGGGATCACGAACGGCTTGGCCAGCCTTTCGAAATCCTCGAAGCGCATCCGGACCAGTTCGCGGTGTGTGCCGGCATTGAAGGCGATTTCCCTATCTTCGGCCAGCGACTCATCCGCGAAGACGTCCATGCCGTAGAGATTGCCGAACGGCGGCATCGAGCCGGTCTCACAGTCGGGAAAGCGGCTGCGAAATTCCTGTTCGGTGGCCAGTTCCACAGGCTGGGCGCCGAGATATTTTCCCAGTTTGTGAAGGTCGACGCGGAAGGATGCCGGCACCACTGCCATTGCCAGTCTTCCATCCACCATGACCATGACGGTCTTGGCGAGTTCTTTTCCTTTGATGTGAGTAAGCGCGGCGATTCCCTGGGCCGTGTAGGCCACCGAGTGCGAAATCACCAGGTATTGAATTTGATTGCGATCCAGAAATTCCCGCAGTTTAGAAAGAGGCATAGAACCTCCCAGCCGAGCCGCAGGATGGAATGCTTTCTTGTCGTCAGGGGATCGGCTCGAAAGCATGCTCCCTCGAACACGCCTGCGGACCCGCGCTGCGGCTATTATCCTCCCGCGGCGGCATTAAGCGTGAACGAAATTTGCGGCGTCATGGTACGCAGGGAGAGGGCGTAGGGATGGACGGGAGGAGTGCTCGCAGGAGGTTACTGGCAGTCACGATTGGGAAACAGTGGGCGCACCGGACAGATCAACGCGTGTCACTCGGGCAAGTTCGGAATTATGCCGCTTCCTTTGTCACGAGCGAGCGTGTCGCCTTCTTCGGCTCGAAGTCCGCCACTCTCATCTCCTGCCAGTCATAGGCAAATTCTTTGCCACAGTCCAGGCAAACCACATAGGTGCCGGTACGGGCTACCATCCCCCGACGGGCATTCGCCCGCATCGTGATGGGGAAGCTATAGCGGGAGTGGCGGCAACCAAAGACCGCATTCATCATTTTCGTAAGCATTGAATTACCCTCACCCAGAACAAAGGCAGCAAAGACGGTTACTTTAGTCAGCCTACTTGTATGTTCTTACCTAGTTAGATTCGTTTCGACCAGAAAAGGTTCGGGACAGAAAAGCGCAACTTTTCGATTCGCAAAAGGCGGCAAAGGTTGCCGGCTTGCTCTGTAGCGAACGAACCGGTAGGAAAGGCCGGTAGATAGGGAAAGATGAAGGTAGAATCCCGAGAGATTGCAATTTAGGGCGAGAACCGAACTTCAGACCTTCTGCGGCCCGGACTTCTTGTGGGCCGTGCACTTGCTCATAATGGCGGTCTGAAGCCGACCCCGGAGATCGTCGGGCAACTCGTAGAGTTCCTGATTGCGGTAGATCTCAATGGTCTTCTTGGTGGTGTCGCACACCACGTAGCAGTTGTGGCACCAAGCCAGATGGTCCTCAAGTTCGGCCTTGGTCTGGGCGTCAATGACGCCATCGAGGTAGTTGGTTAACTCGTTGAGAAACTCAGTACACTTCACTGGTCGCCATCTCCACTCAATTTTTCGCCGTTTCCGTTCGCCCGTTTTTGAAAGTAACGGCTGAGCCGTTCACGCAACTGCAAGCGTGCCCGCAGTAGACGCGACTTCACGGCCGGAATGCTTAATTCCAATGCCTGGGCTGTCTCTTCCGTCGACAAACCCTCGACATCTCGCAGCACAAAAACCGTCCGAAATCCGGGCGGCAATCCTTGAATCGTGCGCGTCAGAATCTCTCGCAATTCCGACTGGTTGTACATCTGCTCCGGATTCGGACTCCAGTCCGCAACTTCACGGGGAAGCGAGTCGTCTTCCGTTTTTACATCTTCATCCAGAGAGACCATGCGTTCCGGTCGTCTCCGGCGCAACCTCATCAGCGCTTCGTTAACCGCAATCCGCACCAACCAGGTGTAAAACTTGGATTGCTCCTGGAACTGCGCCAGGTTCCCATACGCCTTCAGGAACGCGTCCTGAACTACGTCCTCGGCATCTTCGCGATTCTGCGTAATGTGCTGCGCGATCCGAAAGACGTTGCGATCATAGCGCCGCACCAATTCTTCAAATGCAGAATCGTCGCCACGCTTGGCGCGCCGGACCAGCTCCATCTCTTCGCTGACCGGTTGTGGCTGATGTACGTTTGGTTGGATTGCACTCATTGGTAACTTGATGCAGATTTTTCTGCGCTTCCAGCAGATTCCCCGCTGCTATTGTAACGTTTGTGAGCGCTTTCTGTCTGGCGGATTTCCGGAAATGCCGGAAAAGCGCCGGCAGGCGGGAGGCACCTTACTTTCGATACTCTCAGGACTCGTACCAAGGTGCCATGGAGGCAGGGCCAAGCGGCCCTACAATAAGGGGTTAGAAGGTCAATCAGCGGTCTTCCAAAAGACCATCAAGCGGGGCGCGAATGGCAGAACGGGGTGCAGAGCGCAATTGGGTGGAACCAATTGTGGAACGGGTGGTCGACAAGGTTTTCCAGACCCAGTTGGTCCAGTTACGCAGCGAGATCACGCGCCGCGTGGCGGAAGAGATCGCCTCGCAGCCGTCCAGCGCCTTCTCGTCTACATCGGCGGACCTGGCCCGCGCCATCATCGAGATTCAACTTGGCTCTTCGCAAAAAGAGATTCTGCGTGCCTTGCTCGACGTGTGCTCGCGCTATGCCGCGCGGGTTGCGCTCTTTGTCGTTAAAGGCAGCACTGCAACAGGATGGCAGGCTCGCGGGTTCGCTTCCAGCGAGGCGCTGAAGGACTATGCCCTCGACACCAAGGCCGCGGCCGTCGTTCGGGCACTGACCGAGCGGGTGAGCATCAAGGTGGGCGATGGGGAATTCGACGCACGCTTCGTGGAGCAGTTTGGGACCGCATCTAATGTAAGGGTGCTGCCATTGTTGCTGAAGGACAAAGTTGCGGCGCTGGTCTATGCCGACGGCGGAGTCGAGGACAAGGCGCTGGATACGGGCGCGCTCGACGTGTTGGTGCTGGCCACGGGTTCATGGCTGGAGGTGAATTCGCTGCGCAAGCAGGCCCACAAAGATCCAGCGGCGCATGCCGAACCGCACGAAGCCCCGGTAAAAGCTTCGATGTCGCCGGCCGCTCCGGCGTTTAGCGATCCTTTCGCGTCGCATGTCCCGGCCTATGCGATGGCTGCGGCCGCTTCGAGTCATGCTCCGGCACCGGCCACTGAGGCAAGTGGGGTGCATTATGAAGCTCCAGCGGCGATGGGACAGCATGCCGTGGTCGAGGTTCAGACGGCAGTGGCGGAGCCTCCCACTGCTGAACCGTTGACGGCTGAGCCCGTGGCGATGGGGCAGGTGCATGTAGAAATCGCGCCGGAACCGGCCGCCGGGCCGCCGATGTCGCCCGAGGATGAGGAGACTCACCGCAAAGCCAAGCGATTTGCGCGGCTCTTAGTGGATGAGATCAAGCTTTATAACAAGTCCAAGCTGGCCGAGGGCCGGGCGAATAAGAATCTGTACGATTTGTTGCAGGATCCTATCGACAAGAGCCGTGCGACGTACCAAAAACGTTACGGCGGCACGGTTGCAGCTTCCGGCAATTACTTTGAAGATGAGATGAAACGAAGTCTCGCAGAAGACGATCTGAGTGTGATGGGTCCCAACTTTCGGGTTTAGGTAGGGTTCGGTGCGTAAGTTTGCAGTCGCGGTTATTGCTGTAACATCTTTCTTGGTTTTTGCGTCCGGCTTATGGCCAGTCGACGCTCAGTCCTCACCGTCTTCATCTTCTGCCTCCGGACAATCCGAAACCCATACGCCTTCTAAATCGCCGCGATCCGCGTCACACAAGGCTGCGTCCAAACCAAACGCCGGCCAAGCCTTGTCCGCAAGTTCGCCTGCTAAGAGCGGACTCGCATAAAGCGGCCTCGCGTAAGGGCGGTGCGCAAAAAGCGTCATCGAAGAAGCGCCGCAAACCGGTTTCGCCGCGAGTTCGCCGGGCGCGGGCGGCATTCGTTGCCTCAGCCAACCTGCGGCCCATGGCGCAGCAACTGCTGCAGGACCGCACGCCGGTGGCGTATGCGGGTGTAGAGGCCTATGCGCGCCGGCACGCCAAAGAAGACGCGGGCGCGCTCGCTTGGCTCGTCGTCGGCTATGCGCATACCCTTGACCATGATTATGCCAAGGCGATTGAGCCGCTCAATCGAGCGAAAGCAGGCGCCAGCGAACTCGGGGACTACGTCGCTTACTATCTCGGCGACGCTTACCTGAAGACCGGGCATAACGCGGAAGCGCTCGCCACCCTGGCGGAGTTCAGCAAAAATTATCCGGATTCGCTCTTGATCCGGGATGCGCATGTCTCCTACGCCAGCGTTCTGTTCGATGAAGGGCGTGCGCAGGAAGCGGCGGCTTTACTGGAAAAAGACCGGCTGCCAGTGCGCAGCGACATTGAGCTGGCGATCGGCCGTGCGTATGAGAATGCCGGCAACAAGGAAAAAGCGATCGAGGCCTTCCGTAACGTTTATTTCAACCTGCCCAACAGTTTTGAGGCCGAGGCCGCGGGAGCCGAATTGCGCAAGCTTGGCGTCGCAGGCTCTTCCGCGGAGCACCGCACGCGCGCCGATCTCTTATTCAAGAGCCGGCACTACAGCGATGCGGCCGACGAATATCGAGGGCTGGCCAACGAATCGGCACCGGCGGAACGGGTCGAACTGCAACTGGCATTGGCTACCGCTCTCGAGAAGTCCGGACGAAGCGCCGAGGCGCGTCATCTTCTCACTTCCATGGGCACGCAGCAGGGCGATCAGGAGGCCGAGCGGCTCTATCTGCTGAGCGAAACGGCGCGCTCGAGCAGCGATGAAAATTCGGTTCTTGAAACAGTCAGCCAGCTTCGGCAATTTGGTCCCTTGAGTCCATGGCTCGAGCAAGCCTTGCTTTCCGTCGGCAACATGTACCTCCTGAAGAAGGACTACGACCACGCCATCGATTATTTCCGCGAATTGCAGGAGCGCTTTCCGCACGGCAATCGCGCGTCCTATGCCCACTGGAAGGCGGCGTGGCTCAACTTCCGGCAGGGAAGAACCGAGGATGCGCGCAAGGGATTTGAGAACCAGATTGCGCTTTATCCCGACTCCGCCGAGATTCCCGCCGCGCTTTACTGGCGCGGGCGTCTGGCCGAGGAAGAGAACAATCCGGCCATGGCCGCCGCGTTTTATCAGAAGCTCGCCGATCGATATCGCAACTATTACTATGCGGAACTCGGCCGCGAACGTCTGAAGGGCCTGCACCCGAAACTCGACCCGTCGTCTCCCGATGCGGTTCACTTCGCACTGCTCGATCACATCGCGCCACTGCCGAACGCTCTCAAAGTTCTGGATGCGGAACCGCCTGAAGATAACCTGCGCGTGGCGCGGGCGCGGCTACTTTCAAATGGTGCGCTTGCGGACATGGCCGTGCGCGAGTTGCAGGCTGCGGCCAGCCAGGAAGGCGGGGCCTGGGCTCCGCCGGAGATGGCGCGCGTTTATCAGGACGGCGGACGCTATGATCGCGGCATCGAGATCATGAAGCGGACCACGCCGAATTATTTCGCGGTCGATATTCCCGACCTGCCGCGGCCGTATTGGGAGGCCCTGTTTCCGCGTGCCTACTGGAGCGACTTGCGCAAATATTCAATGGCCAATGGGCTCGATCCGTTTCTGGTGGCATCGCTCATCCGGCAAGAATCGGAGTTTAATGCCGGCGCCATCTCTCGCGCGAATGCCGTGGGATTGATGCAGCTTCTGCCGAAGACCGGAAAAACTGTCGCAAAACAGGTAAAGCTGAAGGGCTACAAAGCTCCGCAACTTTACACGCCGGCAGTGAATCTGCAGCTCGGCACACGTTACTTCAAAGACATGGTCGATAAGTACAACGGCCAGTTTGAATACGCGCTGGCCGCCTACAATGCCGGCACCGACCGCGTTTCGGATTGGCTGGGCGAAGGGCATTACCGCGACCCGCAGGAGTTCGTGGAATCGATTCCATTTACCGAAACGCGCGAATATGTGCAGGCGATTTTGCGTAACGCGAGCGTTTACCGCCAGCTTTACCAAATGCCGTAGGTTCCTTTCCCTGTCTTTTTGCAAGCAGCAGCTCGATCATTTCTCGTGACACGTACTTCGTGTTACACTGAAGTCATGTCACGTATCCGGCGCTTGCGCAATGTCACCGTAACCCTCGAGGAAGATGTGGCCAAGTGGGCTCGAATCGAGGCAGCGCGGCGCGATACCAGCGTTTCGCGGCTGCTTGGGGCGCTTCTGAAGGAGCGCATCTCCGCCCGAGCCGTTCCCGTCGCGGAGGCCGCCGAACGGTTAGCCACCTTCGGCGAGCGTCACAAGCTCTCGTTACGTGGCCTCAAAATCAAAGACCTGATCAATGAGGGCCGCCGTTGAGCCGGATCGTGCTCGACGCGTCCATCGTCTTGTCTTGGTGTTTTCCCGACGAAAACGAAGCCTTGGCGCAGCTTGTGGCGGACATGTTCAAACGAGGCGACACTGCCATCGTGCCTTCCTTCTGGCCACACGAAGTCCTGAATGCCTTGCTGGTCGGAGAAAAACGCAAGCGGATCTCCAAAGAACTGGTGCGGTGCTTCCTCGACGACCTGGCAACCCTCCCCATCGCGCTGGAACAATTCCCCAGCGGCGTTGTCTTCGGCAGGGTCCAACGCCTGAGCCGCGAGCATGGATTGACCGCCTATGACGCAGCTTACCTCGATCTTGCGCTAGACAACCGATTGCCGCTCGCAACGCTGGACGATGACCTAGCGCGATCGTGCAAGGATGCCCGCGTACGGTTAGTGGAGGTTTGACGGGGGCGCACTTGGGTTCGCAAATCTACGATCTATACCGACTGCTCGCTCGCCGATTTTGTGAACAAAATCTCAAACACCAGTAAGCACGCTCCCACCACGATCGCGCTGTCGGCCACATTGAAGGCAGGCCACTGATATTGTTTGATGTAGAAAAGCAAGAAATCCACAACGTGCCGGCTCGCGATTCGGTCCCACAGATTTCCAATCGCGCCTCCCAAAATCAGGGACAAGCCGATACCCGTGGATGTCATGCGATGACTGTTCTTCCAGAGCAGCAAAGAGACCACCGCCAGCGCGACCAGCGAAAAAATGATCAGCAGTGCGACCTTCCACGGCGAAGGCGAGTCGGCGAAGAGGCCAAACGCGGCGCCCGGATTTTCCGTGTGGATGATGCGGAAGAAACCTGGGATGACGGTGATGCTGTCGTGCATCGTCATACGGTGCGCGATCAGCCACTTGGTATAACGGTCGAGAGCAACCACGAGTGTTGCGATCAGAAAAAAATATTTTCGCATCGTTGAGAAGCGGCGGCTTCCTAGTCAGATTATCGTGTTTTGGCCATCCGCGGGACGGCGGCGGGTTGGAAGCTCGGTTCCCCCGCCGGGCGCACCGTTCGTGTGACAATCAATGCATGATCCATAAAGTCATTCCGGTCGGCCCGCTGCAGTGCAATTGTTCGATCATCGGCGATGAAACCACCCACGAGGCGATGGTCATCGATCCAGGCGATGACATCGACGAGATTGTGGCCATCATCGCCAAGCACAATCTACAGGTGAAGCAGATCGTCATCACGCATGCGCACATCGACCACGTAGGCGGAGCCATGAAGCTCCGCGCGCTAACGGGCGCGCCCATTCTTCTGAATCAGAATGACTACGCACTGCTGAAGATGCTCGACGTGCAGGCGAGTTGGCTGGGCATGAAGCCGCCGGGCGCGGTCGAGATCGAAGCTGGCCTGGCGCACGACCAAACGCTGCGTGCAGGAACACTTTCGGCTAATGTGCTGCACACACCCGGCCACACCGAAGGCAGCGTTTGCCTGTATTTTCCCGCCGAGAAGATGTTGATCGCCGGGGACACACTGTTCGCGCGCAGCATCGGACGAACCGACTTGCCGGGAGGCTCGTTCGAAAAGATCATGCGCTCACTACACGATCGGGTCCTGACGCTGCCAGATGAGACCAGGGTAATCCCTGGACACGGACCAGCTACGACCATTGGAGAAGAGAGGGAAGAAAACCCTTTTTTGCGGTAGGTTCAGTTGTCAGTGTTGACTCATTACAACCGTGCAGGATTCTGCCGACACGGGGCCCACTGACAACTGAGAAATTACTTTTGTACCGGCGTCTGGTTCGCTGGCACCGTCGGCGGTGTTGAAGGTGCGGGTTGCGATTTCGTCTGTCCCGGCTTCACTCCCGAAAAGACCGAGGTCGGCCCTGTCCGGCGCGAGGCGTAGATCGAGAGGGTGATCGATGTCAGCATGAAGATAACCGCCGACCAGGTCGTCGCTTTGGAAAGTGCAGAGGCCGCGCCGCGCGGCCCAAACGCCGTCTGGCTGCCCTGTCCGCCAAAGGCGGCGGCCAAATCGCCGCTCTTGCCGCTTTGCAGCAACACGACCGCAATCAAAAAGAAACAGACAAGGATGTGAATGATCGTGATCAGAATCGTGATCATGCCAACAAAACTCCTTCGTGGCTTTCGCCGCTTATGATCCCGCCTGAATTTCAGTCTCGGGAATTCGGCAGTGCTGCCGACGGTGGAACCGCTTGAGTAAGGAATAGTTTGGCATCCAGCAGCCACCCCGGTCAAGCACGTCCTCAGCCGCAGAGCGGGACGTCCAGGCTGCGAACTTGACCTCACGGCCAATGTCGTCGTGATAAGATTTTCTAGATTGCGGAAGTGGTGGAACTGGCAGACACACCATCTTGAGGGGGTGGCGCCGAAAGGCATGGGGGTTCAAATCCCCCCTTCCGCACCAGGTTGCTGCATTCTTCGTCGCTGTTTTCTTCGGTCGACGCGTAGATCTCAAAAACCGATTCGACCCCGGTAACCTTCAGCACTGCGCGTACCGCACTCTGCGGATCTCTGAGCCGCAGATAAATTCCCGCCGCCTGCAAGGAAATCAATGCGCCAATTCCCGCCGCATCGATACTCTCGACCTCACTCAGATCGAGAGTGATGTTCTTCCCCGCGTGCCGCACCGCGCCGCACAGAATCGCCGTCTCGTATCCAAGAACGATCCTCCCGGCGCAGTGAAGAATGACATTGTTCCCTAGCTCCTCGATAGTTATGCGCAGCATGATGGTCTCCCCCGTTGCCGGATTGAACGATTCAGAATTGAACGATGCAGGATTGAATGTGGTTCTCGACCACTCGGCTAACTCGACGGGACGATCACGCTTTGGACTCGGAAGCGTGCCCGGCGGACGAGCCGAACGAACCGCATCGCCCGCGCATCGACTGGCGAAACTTCTCCCGCTCTTCGGGAGTCATCTGGTCCCAGTGCTCCATCATGCGGCGCCGCCAGCGCCAGTCGGAACGATGTCCGCCGCCCGATCGAAAGCCGCCAAACAGAATCTTGCTGAGTACCAGCACTCCGAGCGCCTGCCAGTAGGTGATGACATGCCAGCCGAACAAGGCCGGCATCAGCCAGTTCCACAGCGCCTGCACCACAAAAGTAAATACGAAGAAAAACACGATCCCAAACACCGCGTACTTCAGGAATCGCAAAGCTCTGTTTCCTCCCATAACCAATACCTCCTCTGAACCAATTCGTTCCTATCGTTCTTCTGAACTACCGGTTCTGAACTACTGCTTCCGTACACACGCTCCATCTCACCGCTTCGCAAATTCGTCGTAGATGGCCCGCAAGCGTTCGCGCAGGTGCGTCACCGCGTAATGCTTGCGCGAAAGTAGCGTGTTCACGCTTACGCCGGTTTGCGCCGCCAGTTCCTTGAAGCTGTATCCCAACACTTCGTGGGCGATGAAGACCGCGCGCTGCTCCTCGGACAACTCCTCCAGCGCGTCATCGAGCGCCTCCGCCAGAACGCCGCGCGCATAAGCTGCCTCGGGTCCGGCCTCGGAGGAGGGAAGAAACTCATCGAGCAGAAGTTCCTCACCCTCTTCGTCGGTTTTCGGAGCTTCACCGCGCAGCATCTGCCGGCTCTTGCTACGAAACAGATCCGTGATCCGGTTGCGCGCCACACGATACAGCCATGCCGTGACCTGTTCCACCGGCTTCATCATCCGGTACGTCTCTACTAATTCGTAGAAGACGTCCTGGAGAATGTCCTCGGCGTCGCCGGCGTCGGGCACGCGCCTCCGAATAAAGTCGCGGAGCCGTGACTCGTCGCGCGAAACCGCCTCGGAGATCCGTTGATCCTGGTCGACCATCGGCCACTGTTTTCTGAGCGCCGCGTCCATCTACTGCTGTAGACGAATGAGGGAAGAAAATATTGTAGGCTGGTTTAGGTTAGTGGACAGTCGGGGACGGTGACCCGCCCCCGCTTTGCTTTCGCTTGAGTAAAGGTACCCAGGCGATTGAACTTGGCGACGTTATCTCACCGCTGAACTATGCGTTCGTACCTCCATCCACAGTCAGATTAGCGCCGGTGATGTAGGACGCCTCAGGACTAGCCACAAATGATGCTAACGCCGCCACCTCGTCCACGGATCCATATCGGTTGAGCGCGGTCATGGCTTTTTGCGGTGTCGCCCAATCACCCGTCGCGGGATTCAAATCCGTATCGATCGGACCGGGCTGGATGTTATTGACTGTGATACCGCGGCCGCCCACCTCTCGCGACAAGCTCTGCGTGAACATCTTCACCGCTCCCTTGGTGGCCGCGTAGGCCGCCAGGCCGGGCGTCATCATGCGCTCGCCAACGCACGACCCGATCATGATGATGCGCCCTCCATTGTTCATGTGCTTGAGTGCCGCCTGCGTCGCTACGAAGAAACCCCGAACATTCAGGTCGAGCATGAGGTCCAATTCCTCCAGTGTCGTGTCCTCGAATCGCTTGGGGATGGCCGTGCCGGCATTGTTCACGAGCACGTCAAGCCGGCCCAGGGTCGCAACCGTTTTCTCCACCGCGGCTTGGACTGCGGCTGCGTCGGTAGCGTCCGCCTGAATTGCAATCGCCTTTCTTCCCGCGCGTTCGATTTCCTTGACGACCGACGCGGCTGCCTCGGCACCCTTTGTGTAGGTGATGGCCACGTTCGCGCCATCGGCCGCCAAACGCTTCGCGATCGCAGCACCAATACCTCGCGAGCCACCGGTGACGAGCGCTATTTTTCCTTCGAGTTTCGCAGACATTCTTTTCTCCTATACTTCGGTTGGTGCGTCTTGTGGATTTAGTTCCGGAATGCAGAGGCGCCCGAATGCAGGGGCCGTCGTACGGGTATTTCCTCTGATGTGCTGAGCCAGAAACGGGTTTCAATATTGTTCGACGACAATGACAGCGAAAGATCATCTACGCATCACCACCACCGCGCTACGGCACTGGGCCCTGGCGCAGCTACAAGACTCGGTTGCGGTCGGTATTCTCTGGCTGACAGGCCTCTGGATCATTCACGTGCCATGGGCGCCGCTCTGGGCAATGCTGGCTGCCGTCTTGCAGATCATCCCGCACTTCGGCCCGATCCTCGGGATGCTCGGCCCGGTGCTTGCGGCCGCAATAAGCTGGAGAGACTGGCGGCATCCGCTCTACGTACTAATTCTCTACGCGGTGGTCGTCGTCTTCGATAGCCTCGTGCTTCAGCCCTACCTGATGCGGCGGGTCGCCCGCGTCCCTATCTGGGCGTCCATCCTGTGCCCGATCGTTCTCGGGTTCATCATTCCGTTCTGGGGGGTGCTGCTGGCGCCGCCGCTCCTGGCAGTGGTGTATGCCTTCCGAGCCAGGCGGGGCACCGGCTAGGGCGACGCTCCATGGGGAGCGCGGGACGTGAAATTGCTCCACGTGGAGCAATAGTTGACAATCGTGTACGCACAAAACATCCATAGAACGTCGTAGCTCATGGGTAGTTAGGGGGTTAAGTGGTTTTCAGTGGCTTTGCTCCCATTGTGAAGGGCTTAGCCCGTGAGATAGCATCTCGTTTTGAAGGCTCCGAGCTGGAGCTGGCGATCCTCGAAACCCATGAATCACGGACGATTCATCTTCCTGATTGTGCTTATCGGACTGGGCCTTGCCGCCTGCGCCCTCGCTGCGTTCGGTCAGGACCGGCCGCTGCCCGTTGCTCCCGGCGATCAGGTTCGGCTGGGCAACGAATACCTGGCGATTAAGGACTATTCCAATGCCATGATCTGGTTCCGCAAGGGGGCAGATCAAGGAGACGCCGCCGGGCAGAACAACGTCGGCTGGTTGTACGAGAAGGGCCTCGGAGTCAGCCAGAATTATGTTGAGGCGTTCAACTGGTTCTTGAAGTCAGCCAATCAACATAACTCGGAGGGGGAAAACAACTTCGGCTGGCTGTACCAGAACGGCTGGGGAGTGAAGCAAGACTATGCGGAGGCAATGAACTGGTATCGCAGAGCGGCGGCGCAAGGGAACGGCAGGGCACTCACGAACATCGGCAATCTTTACGAGAATGGGCTGGGAGTTCATCAGGATTACGGGCAGGCGATGAGCTGGTTCCGGAAGGGCGCCGATCGCGGTAACGCCGACGCGCAGGTCGGTATTGGTTGGCTCTACGAGCACGGCTGGGGAGTGGCGCAAGATTATGCGGAGGCCTCGACCTGGTACCTGGCTGCCGCAGACCAAGGAAACGCGTATGCACAGAACGACCTCGGGGTGCTTTATGAAAAAGGGCTGGGCGTTGAACAGGACTATGCCTCGGCAATGGCGTGGTATTACAGGGCGGCGGATCAGGGATATGCACAGGCGCAGGATAATCTCGGGTTGCTCTACCGCAACGGAAAGGCAGACAAGCAGGATTATGTTCGGGCGATGAAGTGGTTCCGGAAAGCTGCCGATCAGGGGCACGCGAAGGCCTACGTTCATATTGGATGGCTCTATGAGAATGGGCTGGGGGTTCAGCAGGATTGTACCGAGGCCGCGACCTGGTACCGGAAGGCAACGGACCAGGGCAATGCTGACGGGCAAGTGAGCATGGGCGAGCTTTACGAGCATGCATGTGGGGTTAAGCAGGACTATGCGGAAGCAATGAGCTGGTACCACAAAGCGGCCGACCAGAATAACGCCGCCGCCGAGAATCATATTGGATGGCTTTATCAGGGCGGGCTGGGCGTACCGCAGGATTATGCCGAAGCCATGAAGTGGTATCGCAAGGCGGCGGAGCAAGGCAACGACAATGCAAAGGCAAACATCGAGTCGCTTTCTCGGCACGGAACGATCGTTGGCGTCCTGCCGCAGCCGCCGAATGATGCCGCAGCCAGTTCCGATTCCGCGGCCAGTTCCGATTCAAAGATAAAGCCTCCCAAAGTCATGTTGGCGGGCGGGGTGGTCGCTCCACGCCCTGTTTACGCGCCCGACCCCGATTACTCGGACGAAGCACGGAAGGCTAAGGCGCAAGGCACAGTACTCCTGTGGTTGGTGGTCGGGCCGGACGGCAAGCCGCGCGACATCAGGGTATTGGCGCCGTTGGGGGATGGACTGGATGAGAAGGCGGTCGAAGCGGTGAAGACATGGAAGTTCGAGCCCGCGACGAAGGAAGGGAAGCCGGTCGCGGTCATGATCAACGTAGAGGTGCAGTTTCGCCTTTACGGCTCGGCAACCCTGGGCAGGGTGGATATTGTCGGAGATTTTGGGGGAGCGAATATCAGTTCGTATCTGGCTCCAGTCATGATCGATGCCGAGAAGTGTTGGGCTAAGGCGACAGAGGACACGGTGCATGGTCCATCGATCAAGCAGGGACAGCTGACGATGCAGTTCGCGATAAAAAATGATGGGGGTGCGGGCACAGCGGACGTCGTTTCATCTTCGGGAGACTCGGTGCTGGACCAAGATGCACGCCAATGTATTGCGACCCTGAAGGCAGACAAGCCTCTGGCTCCCGAACTCAACGGGAAGACCGCGGCGGTGCGTATGCAGTTCCTCTATCACATGGGAGGGGTGTCGATTAACCCCGGGTCCGTGCAGGTTGCCTCTGGAGCGCGGGAGCAGTTCTATGTGGAGCTGGCCGGAGCGATGAGCAAGGGAGCGGATTGGAGCGTGACCGGAACGGGTTGCGGCGGCGAAGCGTGTGGGACGATTTCTTCGGACGGTTTGTACGTGGCACCGGATGTTTTGCCCGATCCTCCTTACGTACGCGTGCAGGGAAGGCTGGAGGGAGCGAATCCGGTCTCCGCCTCAGCGGTTGTGATGCTGGCGGGGAAGCCAAAGGCGGTTTCGGGCAAATCCCAATAGAAATCGCTTATATCGTGCTCGGTGATTGGGTCGAGGTTCCAACTCACTCAGTCTGTCCGTTCACAAGAAACTTTCTTGTCTTCCCGTCTGGGAAGAAAAACTCATAGGTTTGAATGAATTCGTACGAATCCTTGTGCTGTTCCTCGAGGAGTTTCGCCTTGTAGTCACCGAGCGCTAAGAGTCGATTGACGGCAACCAACGATTCCAGCTCATACTTCTTCCCATCGATGGTGACTTCCAGTTGTTGGATGCCGCGGTCGATTCGGGAGGCGTTGACGTGAATGTTGACGGTGTAATCGGCAGGTTTGGCTTTTGACTCAGCCCAGGTAAGAGTGGAGGAGAGCAGGAGAAGAACAACGGCAAATCTATTCATAGGCACATCGTTTCTTCCGGAAGCATACCAGCCGGTGCCTGGGTTCGCGCGGATCGGCAATGGTGAACTCGAGCGCGGCATAAGTTCTGGGGCCGTTCGGGAACGATGTACTGGAAGCAAAAAAACGCGCGCAGCCTGGTTGGGCTGCGCGCGGTTGAGAGGGTACCGAGTTTATCGGCTGGCGGCCATTGCCATCGCTTTGGGCGCCTGCTGCTCGGAGTGGCCTACGAACGTCTTATAGGACTTGTAGACTCCGAACAACACCACCATCAGCGTGCCGAGTGAAGCGACTCCGGCGACGGAGCCGAAGAGTGAAGCGAGCGCAGTCAATCCCGCACCGATTACGTAGTTCGGGAAGGACCACAGGAAAACCTTGTGCCAGATGGCAAAGGGGTTGTGGGCTTCGGTCAGTCCGATGATGCCAGCGACCGGCACGGTATTGGCCACGAAGTAGGCCGCCGCAGCCAGTGTCATCGTCAGCGCCGCTCCGCCGTGAGCCAGTAGATACGGGCTGTGATAAACGGCGTATGCGAGTGCGCAGGCATTCATCAAGGTGCAGGTGTTGAACAGGAACTGAACCGGTTTCATTTTGGTTGCGGAAGCAAAGGATTGGGCGATAGCTGCGCTTACTGCTACGAGCAGGCTACCGGCGAATCCGAGCTGCGTGACTCCCAGAAGAATGACGGGCAAATTGCCGGACATCGTGCTCGTCATACCGGGCAGCTTCACTTTGAGACGCGAGGTCAAAACCGCGGCTACTACGAGAAGCGCCAACTGAGGCCAGGCTGGCATGTGCCAGTTTGTGACTCCGAAGGTCAGGAAGCCCAAACTCGCGACAGCTACCATTCCGATCATCACTTTCGCTTTGATTGGCATAGTGTTTGTCATGGTTTATCTCCGATATGGTCTCCGTCGGATTCCTAGTTGTCCCCCGGATCGCCATCGCTAAGTGCCGCGATGGAGCTTTCGACCGTCGAAGTTGCTCCCCAAACCACACTATAGCCGCTCATTGAAGTTGATCCCCAAACGACGCTGGTGGCGCCCCACACTACCGAAGTAGAAGAAAAGACGTTGGAACCCCAAACCACCGAGTTGCCCCAGACCACCGAAGTCGCTCCCCAAACAACGCTGCTGCCGGTGAACACTGAATCGGGGTTCGTGTTCTGTACGGAAACAACACCGTTGTTATCCACCGCAGTCATGGAGAGCGCAACGCCTGAAGCCAGGTCGGTGTTGCCAAGAGCGGCGTCGATATCAAGATAGCCGGCGCCGTAGGTGAAGAGATCGTACTCGTTGTTGTAAAGGTTCCCGAGGCTGTCGTGCGAGTAAGTGAACTGCCCGACACCCTTCCATGCTGTCTTCATCAAGCGAGCTTTCACCTGATCAGGAGTCATGGAGGGATTCTGTTGGAGCACCAGCGCGACGGCGCCGCTAACGATCGGCGTTGCCATACTGGTGCCGCTCAGGACGAAGTACTTGGAAGCGTTGCCGTTGCTCGGGCTCACCTCATACTGCGGAAAGGCTGCATCGAGCGTGCTGCCGGCAGCGCGCAATGAAACCTGCGCGTTTCCAGGAGCAACCAGGTCAGGCTTAACGATGTGATCGACAGCCGTTGGGCCCTTGGAGCTATAGCTGGCGATTTTGTCGTCAACCCGCGTCGCTGTGCCTTCGGTCATGGTCGCGCCGACGGTGAGGACGGCGGGATCGTTGGCAGGAACGCCGATGGTGCCGAAACCGTTCGTCGGGGTGAAGCGTCCGTTGTTGCCGGCCGCGCAAACGACGACGATGCCGGCCTTCCACGCAGCTTCTACGGCTTGGTCCACCGGATCGAGCGTATAGCTTTCAAACACCGGACGTCCGAGCGACATGTTGATCACGCGGATGTTGTAGGTGCTCTTCAAGGTGATCGCTTCCTGAATGGCGGCGATTACCTGACTGTCAGTTCCGGCGCCGTTCTGATCGAGTACCCGAAGGTTGATGAGGTTAACGCCAGGAGCCATGCCGGCATAGGTTGCGGCATAGCCGTTGCCCGTGCCGGAGTTTGCGCCCGAGCCAGCGATCAGACCGGCCACGTGAGTTCCGTGGCCAAACTTGTCGGAGGTCGTGGTATCGCCGGCGACAAAACTCTGGCTGTACACGATGCGGCTGGAGCCGCTGGCATTGTTAAGGTCCGGATGCGAGGCGATGCCGCTGTCGATCACGGCGACGCCGATTCCGCTGCCGGTCAGGCCATACTGCGATGCCGCGACATCGGCCTCGATGGCGGAGGCGAACTCCTCAGTCGCGGGATTCGCCGTCATGGTCATCTTGCGATCGAGTGACATGTAGACGACCGACGCTTCCGATTCCAGTGTTGGCAGCATGCTCGCCGGAATCGTCATGGTGGCCGCGGTGATCATTGGCAGCTTCCAGCGGAGCGAAGCGCCGCTGCCCTGCCACGTTTTGAACTTACCGGTGGCGGGCATCGATTTGAACTGCACGTTGATAGTCACGTTGCCGGTTGTGCCGACATACGGAGCAAGGTCCGGTGAATACTTGGAAGGCTTCGGTTTGGATGCGGCTAAAGACGGCATTGCTAAACAGGCGAGCAATGCCAGGCTTACCACACCGCCCCAGGCAGCGCCGAACAAGCCAGGCTTGCGGCGGTTGGTGATCAGCATTTTGTCGTTGTTTTCCATAAGTTTGTTTGGCGAATCTTCGAAGGTCGCACAAGCGGCACCCTTCTCGCCTGCCCTTGTAGCGCAATCGAGCTGCCAGGGGCGTGGATATAAGTCTCATGGAAACAATGGCTTGCAAAGTCACTGGTAGGGTGGAAATTGGGACACCTTGGCGCGCCTGGCACGGGAAAGGCGAGGGCAGGAAGGCTAAGTGATTCAAAAGAATGGGCGGGTCGAATGGAACCTTGAGGCGGGACAAAATGGCGCAACGGGCGGCATTGGGCTTCGCCCTGATGCGGGCGGATTTGGCCGCACAGGAGACAGTCTGGCCGCCCAGGGAGACAGTCTCGGAATGAACAGGCCCGAATGTTGCGGACTGGCGGCGAGGCAGCGAGTCGTTACTTTACGGTGAACTCGGCCAGCTTACGCAGCTTTACGCTTGTGTCACTGGCGATGTCCTGCTGCAGCCAGCCGAGGTGGCCGGCGCCATAGATCACCAGAATCCGGTCGTTGGGCGAGTCAATCACCGAAAGAATGTTGCGATAAATACGGATGTTGCGCTGAAACCACATCGCCAGCAGGTCGGATCCAGCGTAATCGCCGGGCTCTCCAAAAGGCACGAGGGCTGTAATAGAAGGCGACGTCTTTGGCGATTATGGAATCGGAGTTCATGTACTCGAACATCTCGAGCACGGTGTGCGATTTCAAGAACTCATCCTGTGCTTTTACTCTCGCGCCCGCGCTGGCCTGAATGGCATCCAGCTTTTCCGTGCGAGCGCTGGCCTTGGCGTAATCGACCACGCGCTGCCAGGGGAAATCGCCGTCCTCATCGACGGGATAAACGGCTTTATGTCCCAGCTCTTTTGCCAACCGATACGCGATTTGATTGGTCTCGTTGCGCGTGAGGGTGTATTTGCCGGCCAAATAGTCGGAGTATTGCTGGGCCACGCGCTCGCTCCCGATATCGGCTTCGATGGCAATCTTCGTGGGATGAAATTTCTTCAACACCTCGACCAGTTGCCCTATTTCCTCCTGCCGTTTTGGGGCGAGCACGTCGTCCGCCTGCATGTTGACGAGGTCGCGACCGGGGTTGGACATGTGGTAGGTACCGAGAACCAGAATTTCCGGGCGCGCTTCAGGTTGTGCCCATAGGGGCAGGGAGAGAGCAAGCGCGCAGAACAAAATCAAGATTCTCTTCATGTGTCCTCTGCTCCCACATACGGATGGTGGCCGACAGAAGTTCCGGCGATTTAATGCGGCTCTGAACCGAGGCGAAGCAGCAGGTCCCGTAGCCGGAGGTGACGCTGGGTCAAATGCAGATACGTCATTTCATCGGCCTTCGATTTGGCGCGGATGATTCGAACCAAGTCTTCTTTTTCCTTTGTCGTCCACGAGCGGAGTTCCGGCGCATAGGCCAATACGAGAGCAAAATTGTCGAAGGCACTTCGATCGAGCGCGCTCCAGGAAGCGGTCTTGGTGCGCAAAGCGCGTTCGAGGGCCCGCCTTGCCTGTTCGCGCATGCGCTCCGCGTCTCCCGCGAACTCGCTCCCCATCCTCCGATTCACTTGCAAGCCGATATTGCGGGTCGAGAAACGGTCCCAGGCGCCAACCTCGGCTCCGGGCAGATCGTAAAACACATGGCCGGCGGCGAGTCTTTTGAGGGTACGGGCGGGCGTGCGATATTTATTCTGGGCGTTGGCACTGGCGGCAATCTTTTTCTCCTCGCGCTTGACGAGGTCCAGCAACTCCGCCCGGCCTGGACGAAATCCGAGCTTGCGATAGAACCAGAACGCCCCGGACTCGATCGCCTCGTCGTTGTCATGCCCAAGCTGGTAGGGATAGACCGAGACGATGGTTGTACCCATGAATGCGCACAGCGCGCGCAGCACCTGCGAGTAGATCCAGCCCGCCTCGCCTCCGCGGAAGGTGTAGAAGGTATTGAAGCCAACCTCCATCCACTCGCAGAGTCCAATCGCTTCAATGTAGTTGATGGGCACACCGTTCTTCAGCGTGAAGCCCGCCACGTAGGCGCGCAGCGGTAAACGGCGTTCGGGCGGCAAGTTCCAGAGATAGATCTCGAGGCCGCGCGATTCGTCTTCACTGTTAGTTCGGGCTTGCGATCCGGACGATGCGCCGAGATCCACCCGCACCACCGAGCGCCCGTCCGCGAGCGTCGTCCCGTACAGTTCGCGATACCGCACGAGCATGACTTCGCGTATGAATTCGATGATCCTTCCGCCTTCGCCTTGCGCGAGGCGAGTGAAGCTTGGCGGCCGCCGAGCGAGTTCGTCGCGCAGCGAAACCTGGCTGCGCGTGATCAGCGGTCGATCGTGGTAGAAGACCTTGCGCGTAGCTCGCCAGTTCCGCGTGCGCGAGACCGGACTGTTTTCCGGTTCCCAGCGCAGCGGCACCCGCAGCGATTCGTAGAGTTCGGCCTGCTGTTGCCCCGAAAGCGGCAGCGCTTCAAAGCGCGAGATCAGCCATGCCGGAATGCCGCCTCCGCCTTTTAAACTCTTACTCGCTGCACTTGTCAGCCATTCCCGCCACGGCGTGTCGGCTTCGACAAAGGCGTCATCTTCAAGCAGCGGCATGAAGCGCGGCCCCGTGGTGCCGAGTTCGCGCCCCGGTTCATAGCTATCCCATGCAATTTCGACCTTGCCCGGCAGTCGCCGCACCAGCCAGCGCGCCACATCAAAGCTGAGCGTGTCTTCCATGCTGGTGCCTGCGATACCGGAGTGCTCGTAGGTATCGAAATCCGACATGTCAGCGCCTGACCGGCGCAGCGCTGCCACCTTCTTATGGAAGCGGGTCAGAAGGCGCTCGACGCTGCGAAGCACCGAGGCGCTCTGCGGAAACGCTCGCAGAAACAGGAGCGCTTCATGGAAGCGGATCAGGGCGCGCGGCTCGCTGAGAGCTGAGTGGTCAAGAGCGCGGATCAGTTTGAGGATGCGCGTGGCCGAGCCCTTAGAAAAATCGTCGCGCGCGGCTTCAAGCTCTGAGAGTTGGCGGTCGATGGAATGGGAAGCCATGTCGAACGACTAGCCTACAGCATTCAGCGGAGTAGCTTCATTCCCGCGGTGCCAGCTGCGTTGCGGTCGAAGGTGAATGTGTATGGACACCCCTCCGCGTGGCCGCCGCGTTCGATCAGGCAATCGGCAAAATCGGCGCGGCTGGCGCTGAACCTTCGCAATGCCTGGGCGACAACTTCCGCGCGCTCAATCACCAATTCCTTACTTCGTAGTAATGAGGCCAGAACGTGTTCAACCTCGCTCTTTTTTAAACGGTAGGCAGACTCCAGGACCCAAACCAGTTCCGCGATGACGATGAGTGAAAGAAATCCGGGGGATGTCTCTGATAGCGATTCCACAACCCTCACTGCGGCGGTGGTTTGGACAGGATCGTCGTGGGTCAGATAGCGCACGACGATGTTGGTGTCGAGGCCGATCATCTCAGAAAATCAACGCGATTCGGAAGCGCGCTTGGCGATAACTGCGTTCATCTCTTCAATCGAGACTGGACGGCTTCGTTTGCCTTGAAACAGCCCTTTCAGTTCCTGGACAGAGCGCGTGGCCGCGACGATGGCAAATTGACCCTTCTCCTGCTCAACGAACTCAACGCGATCTCCCGCCTCCAGCCCGAGGGCGCGCCGCACCCGAGAGGGTATGGTGACTTGGCCCTTAGAGGTGAGAGTTGCGGCTGCCATGGCAGTTTTCTCTGTTGCCTTACATAGTAGTAAGGAATATGGCCCGGCGTCAAATCCTTTCATGGCACGCGATCTAGCGGAGGTCACATTCTCGGCTGACGGAACAGACGAATCGCCCGCTGATGCCCTTGCGCGGCCCCAGGCCACCCCCATGCTATAATCGACGTTCGCCTGAGCTCTTGATCGAGGCTGTCGTTATTCCTATGATTTCCTCCAGAGGCGAATCCGCGCTCGTGCTCGAAAAAGCACACAGAATCAGCGCAATTTAACATTTATCGATTCGAGGTATTCCCATGTCCGGCCACTCAAAATGGGCAACAATCAAACATAAGAAGGGCGCGCTCGACGCGAAGCGGGGCAAGATTTTTACCCGCCTGATCAAGGAAATTTCCATGGCTGCCAAGAGCGGCGGCGACCCGGACATGAATCCGCGCTTGCGAACCGCGATTCTGGCTGCCAAGTCGGAGAACATGCCCGCCGACAATATCAAGCGCGCCATCCAGCGCGGCACGGGCGAATTGCCCGGCCTGACCTATGAAGAGTTTGTTCTGGAAGGTTACGGTCCCGGCGGCGTGGCGCTGCTGGCCGAGATCTCCACCGACAATCGCAACCGCACGGTCAGCGAAATCCGTCACGTATTTGGCAAAAATAATGGCAATATGGCATCCGCTGGGGCCGTCGCTTATATGTTCCACAAGAAGGGCGACATCATCATTGCGAAGTCAACGGCCAAGGAAGACGATTTGATGAGCATCATTCTGGAGGCGGGCGGCGAAGATCTGAAAGACGATGGCGAGAACTGGGAGATCATCACCGAGCCTTCGGCTTACGAAGCGGTTTTGGAGGCTGTAAAAAAGGCGGGCATCACTCCGGTATCCTCCAACATGGCGATGGTTCCCGACACCTATATCAAGCTCGAAGGTCAGCAGGCGGCCCAGATGATCCGCTTGATGGAGGCTCTTGAAGATAGCGAAGACGTGCAGAACGTCCACGCCAATTTCGATATCGATCAGAAGACGCTCGAAGAAGTGGCAGGATAGCCCTTCGCTGTAGGAGCGCGTGCAGCGTGCGATTTCCTCGATTCTCCATAAAAGCCGCCCAGTTGGGCGGTTTTTTTGTGATCTTCCAACCGGTACCGTGACGTTGAACATACGCTGTTTGTAAGACTTGCCACCATGGCGTCGTACGCCAAAGTTTTCAACACTGCTGAGGAAAAGTTTGTGGAAAAGCGGGAAGTTACTCTTGTAACCTTCTGTTAAAGAAACGTTTCTACTGTCTGCACTGTATAGAGTGCTTGCCGCATCCGGCGGACTTCCATTCTCGTGCCGCGAGGTTTCCAGTTGAAGACGCGTCTCGACAAACTGCTGGTGGATCGCGGGCTCGCCGCTTCCCGCGAGCGCGCGCAGGCACTCATTCTCGCCGGGAAAGTTCTGGTTGATGAACAAAAAATCGAAAAAGCGGGAACGCCTGTCGATGACGCAGCGGCCGTCCGGTTGCTTGGTGAAGACCTTCGCTACGTCAGCCGAGGAGGGTTGAAGCTCGAAAGAGCGCTCGAGCGTTGGCAGATCGATCTGGGAGCCAGAATCTGCCTGGACATCGGTGCATCGACCGGCGGCTTTACAGACTGCATGTTGCAACACGGCGCGGCTACGGTGATCGCCGTCGATACCGGCTACGGCCAGATTGACCTGCGCTTGCGCAATGATGCGCGGGTCAAGCTCATGGAGAAGACGAATGCGCGGTATCTGACGCGCCCTGATCTGTTGAAGCACATTCGCAGCCAAAGCGGTGACGGGGAAGTCGGTTTTATCGCCATGGACGTTTCGTTTATCTCGGCGACGCTGGTATTGCCAGCGGTGATTGGCGCAGTCTTCGGTGATCAAGAGGGCGCGGGAAAATCCTCCTGCGAAATCGTCGTGCTCGTCAAGCCGCAATTCGAAGCGGGCAGGGAACAGGTCGGCAAGGGAGGAATTGTCCGCGACCGAGCCGCCCAGGAGGCAGCGGTGACAAAAGTTGCGGCAGCGCTGACCGAGTTAAGGGCTACGAACATTGAATCCATCGAGTCGCCCATCCTGGGAGGCGAAGGCAACCGCGAATTCCTACTGCATGGGATCTTTACGCCCCCGCTCTGATTCGGCATTCCGGTGACCGGTAACCGGTAACCGTTTCTTCCGGAACTCCGCTATCCAGGAACGCTTGTTTCTGTACAATCAAAACTTCAATCACGATCATGCCCGAGACTCCCCAGGCCCACCCTCCCAAATCCGTTGCCCTCATCTCCAAGCCTGACCGCCCGGAACTGGTCGAGGTCTTGCCAGTGCTCGACCAATGGCTACGCACGCACGGGTATGAAGTCGTTATCGATGAAGAAAGCGCAGTTTATTACTCGGGCGCCAGGGTTATTCCACGCGTCCAACTCGATGAGTTCGCGCCCATACTGGCACTGGTGCTTGGCGGCGATGGCACGCTGCTCTCCGCCGCCCGCGCCGTTTCGAACTGTGGCACGCTGATTCTCGGCGTCAACCTCGGTACGCTGGGATTTCTGACCGAGGTTCCACTAACCGGGCTCTATCCATCACTGGAGTCGATCGAACGCGGGTCTTACGTCATCGACAGCCGATCGATGCTCAAGTGCTCGCTGATCCGCGAGGGAGCGACTCTCGCCATTCATTCGGCCCTGAACGACCTGGTTGTGAGCAAGAGCGCCATCTCGCGTTTGAACCACTTCGAGCTTTACGTGGACGGAGAATTTGTCTCTAGCTATAAAGCCGATGGCCTTATCCTCGCTTCGCCGACCGGTTCCACCGCCTACTCTTTGGGCGCGGGCGGGCCGATTCTTAAGCCGGACGTGCAGGCATTCGTCATCACGCCCGTTTCCCCGCATGGCCTGACGCATCGCCCAGTCGTGGTACGCGACACGGTGGTCATCGAACTCCGCGTGAAGACTGGACAGGAAGAAGCGTACCTGAGCCTCGATGGCCAGGTTGGAATGCCGCTTCAGGATGGCGATTTGGTGCGCTGTGTGAAGGCGGAACATCCAGCAAGGCTGGTGCGATTCCAGAAGACGTTTTTTGAGGTGCTCTCGACCAAGTTAAAGTGGGGCGACCGGTGACAAAAGACGGGTTGCAGGTCTAATCTGTCCCGCCCGGGTCTCTCGTAGGGCGAACATCTCCGTAGGATGGACTACGGAGCGATACCGACGTAGGTCATTACCATTGTCATCTCAACAACTACCTTCACTTCTTGTAGGGTTGAGGCTGACTCCTCAAATGCATCTATCGCGGGCGTAAGTTTATTTCTTTCACCGCAATCGTTGTCGCTACGGAAAGCCAATGAAAATCTACCTCGTATTCGCGGAGTCGGCTATTGGGCTCGTCGGCCTGCTCTGGCTAATCAAATTCGCCTTCGACCGCATAGAAAAGAGATTTTCACCACCCTCCAAGTAGTCCAGTATTGCGAAGCTACGCAATTGGCAAGCGGTTCGTAGAGAGTGGGGCTCGGGACCCGAGAACCTTCGCTAGCTGCCAATGATAGGAAAAACGGCTGGGAAGCAGCTAGCGTTCCAACCGCATCTGCTCCGCGGCGGTTTCGCGCTTCTTTATCAGGCTCGATTTCTTTCCATTCACCAACATTTCGGCAGCCCGCCCGCGTGTATTGTAATTTGAGCTGAGAGTCGATCCGTAGGCGCCGGCATCGAGGACAGCCAGTAGATCACCTTCCTGCATCACGGGCAGTTCGCGGTTACGCGCAAAAAAATCGCCAGTCTCACAAATGGGACCGACGACGTCAGTCGTCTCTCGCTCCGTGGATTGCGAAAAACGGACTGGGACGATCTGGTGGTAGGCGCCATACAGCGATGGGCGAAGAAGATCGTTCATGGCGGCGTCGACGATCAAAAACCGCTTGCTGTTATTCGTCTTGCGATAGACCACGCGGGTAAGCAAAGCACCCGCTGAACCGACGATTGATCTTCCGGGTTCAAGTAAGAGATGAATGTCGAGCTTGCGCAGCGGCTTGAGTACAGCCTTCGCATAAGCGGCGAGCTGCTTGTCAAAGGGCTCGGAGGTGTCCATGTAGGGAATGCCGAGTCCCCCGCCTGCGTCGACGTACCGAATCTCGTGTCCGCCGCGGCGCAGTTCACGTACCAGTTCGGCCACTCGGCTCAGCGCATCGGCGAAAGAGGTGGGGTCGGTAATCTGCGAACCGATGTGGACGCTGACCCCGGCGACGAGCAGGTGCGATTGCCGGGCTGCCTCGGCGTACAAAAGACGCGCTTCGGGAATCGGCACGCCGAACTTGTGTTCATGCAGTCCGGTTGAAATATAGGGATGCGTCTTGGCCGAAACATCGGGATTCACACGCACAGCAATCGAGGCCTTCTTGCGCAGGCGCGCGGCCGTCGCGGCCAGTGCGTGCAATTCAGATGCGCTCTCGACGTTGAAAAGCAAAATGCCGGAGCGAAGAGCGAGTTCAATTTCCGCCACCGTCTTGCCGACGCCCGAGAATACGACTTTACCTGCTGCCCTTGATCGCGCGCGCAGGACACGCTCCAGCTCGCCACCGGAGACAACATCGAACCCGGCACCTAACCGGGCGATAAGCCGCAAAATCGCCAGCGTCGAATTTGCTTTTACCGAATAGCAGATGGTGTGGGGAACAGAGCGGAACGCGTGTTCGAATGCCTGCAAGCGGGAGCGGATTCCCGCCGCCGAATAAATATAGAGCGGCGTGCCAAAGCGAGCGGCCAGGCGTGTGAGATCCGCTCCTTCACAACACAGCACTCGCAATGTCCGCCCGTCGCGATGGTATGCGAACGCAGGGGGCCTGACGAAAGGATTGCCCACTGTCTCGCCTCTCACTTGCGTTTGCCCGAATTTTTAACTTTGATGGCAACGACGGTTTGGTCATCAAAGGCCTCGACTCCGGCCGCGTGCTCGGTCACGGCTTTGAAAATCTCGCGTACCACACAATCGGCCGATTTGTCGGCGCAGCCGGCAACGATAGCCTCCACGCGCTCCGGTCCAAACGCCTGGCCATGCCGATTGCGGGCGTCGAGAATTCCGTCGCTGAAGAACACAAACAAGTCGCCCGGCTTGGCCTTGAAGCCAAGCTCGTCGTATTGCGCCTCGTCGAAAAGGCCAAGCGGCAATCCGGTCGCGTCGATGGATTGGATCTTTCCGTCGTGGACGTAAAGCGGCCGCGGCAATCCAGAATTGGCCACCAGCAAGCTTCGGCGTTCATCGTCCCAAACCGCATAAATGATCGAGACGAACTGCGCCGCAATGCGGCGTTCGGCGAGCGAAAGATTAATGGCGGAGAGCATCTCGGCAGGCCCCGGCTCAATCGGCGCATGGGAGCGCAGAATGCCACTGACCAGCGCGGCGTAGATCGCAGCCGGCGCGCCCTTACCGCTGACGTCGCCGATGGCAATGCCTAGTCTAGAAAGCGAATAGGGAACAAAGTCGTAGAGATCCCCGCCAATCGCCCGCGCCGGCACGAACCTCGCCTGCACCTCGAGACTCCTCATCTTAGGCAGCGAATGCGGAAGCAGGCGAAATTGCAATTCTCGCGCGAGGGCGAGTTCTCGTTCCAAGCGGCTCTCCTGGCGCGCGATCTGCTCATAAAGGCGAGCATTCTCGATCGCGATGGCGAGCTGCGCGGCGAGAGTGGTCAGCGTCCGCTTGTGATCTTCGGTGAAGTAGCCGCGGCGGGTGTGCTCGAGATCGAGCACGCCAATTACCTTCTCCTGGTAGATCAGAGGGACGGCCAGCTCCGACCGGGTTTCGGGATTGGTTGCGATGTAGCGCGCGCTTTTGGCAACGTCCGGAACGAGCACCGCTTCCTTGGCCTGCGCGGCGTAGCCCACCACACCCCGCCCGAGCGGAATATCGTGTTTCAAATGTAATCGCTCTTCAAAGCGCTGCGAAAAACGGTGCTGGAGCTTTTCTCCGGTCTGGTCGACCAACAGAATGCTGAACATCTGGTAGTCGATCAGCCGGCGCAACAGTTCTGCAATCCGTTTGAGCAGTTCGTCGAGGTTAAGGATCGACGTCAGCTCCCGCGCGATCTCATTCAGCAACAGCAATGTACGCGCCTGGCGCGTGATGCGGGTATGCAGACGGGCGTTCTCGATTCCCACCGCCATGCGCGAGGCGATCAGCGTGAGCAGACGCTTGTGCTCTTCTGTAAAGTAACCCTTCTCGCGGGCTTCAATATCGATCACACCGATCAGCCGGTTCTTCACGATCAAGGGAATGGCGAGCTCGGAATGCACGTTGGGAAGCGCTTCGATGTAGAAGTCTTCGCGCGTGGCATCGGCGACCAACTGCGCCTGCCGTGTTTCAGCCGCACGGCCCGTAATACCCTGGCCAACCTTAACGCGAATTCGCTCGGCGACGTCAGGCGGATAGCCGACCTGAAAGCGCACATAAAGTTCCTGGCGCTGTTCATTGAGCAGCAGAATCGCAAAGATTTCGTAGTCGATGACCTTGCGCACCAGCTCGGCCACACGGCGCAGTGTAGTCTCGAGATCGAGCGTCGTATTGACGACGTCCGCCACTTCGAGCAGGAGGGGCTCCTGTTCGTAGGGACGCGGGGCGGTCGGGGTGGTCGTCGGCTTCACAGGTAGCATGATAGCAGCCGGAGAATTTGAAATTGAGTGATTTCCAAGTACGCCCGGGTGCTCGGAGGGCAACGAGTTTCAATTTGAAATCTGAAATTGCAAGCCACAAATGTCTAGAGGTTTTCGATGACGCAAATATCCGGCAGATTGCGGTACTTCTCGGCGTAATCAAGGCCGTAACCGACCACATAGGCATCTGGAATGGTGAAGCCAATATAGCGGGCTTTGATCGGCATTTTGCGCCGCGAAGGCTTATCGAGCAATGCAGCAATACTCAACGAACGCGGTTGGTGTGCCTGGACAATCTTGGAGATGTAATTCAGGGTCAAGCCGGTATCTAAAATGTCTTCCACCAGAATCACATTGCGGTCGGCGAGGGACTGGTCCATATCTTTGGTCAGCCGCACTTCGCCGAGCGAGTCCCAAGCGGCGTGTCCCGCGGGATCCTCCTTCGGCGTTGGCCGATTTCCATAGCTTGAAACGCCGATGAAGTCGAAGGTGGCATCGAGCGGAACATGACGTGCCAGATCACTGAGGAAAATCGCGGCGCCCTTCAACACCCCGACAAAGATGATGGTTTGCCCATGAAAATCGCGGGCGATTTCGGCTCCGAGTTCGGCGACGCGTTTTGCGATCTGCTCGCGGGAAAGCAATATTTTGAGGTCAGGCATCGAGAGCAATGTTATACACGAGATTGCGGTCTGTCGAAAATAAACGACTGAGCATACAAATCCCAGCCTCGAGATCAGAAATTCAGATCAGAAATGCCATTTTTTCGGATCGAAGGAAAAGTCGACCAGCGCATCGCGGTAGTCGATTTTGATGTCGAGCAGGCGAAGCATTGTAAAGCCCAGAAATCCGGAGATCTCAGTTCCAGCGTTGTTGCTTAACGAAGTTGTGTCGAAGGCAAGCATGTCCTGGTTCTCCTGGCGGAGGTGCCCGAAGGTGAGGACGGCCTTGTTGGCGCTATAGACTTTGTTCACCGAACCACTGACTCCCTTGACTTGCATATCGGGATCGGCGCCTACTTTCGTGACTTCGCGGGCGGCGGCTGGAGAAATCATATTGGTAAAGCCGCCGGTATCCAGAATGAAGAGTTTTGGCGGCACATCTCCTATTTTTGTCGGCACCAGGATATGGTGGCCAAACAGAAATACTCTTGAATAAGACTGCATCTCAGGCGAAATGTAACGATCCTGCGGTCCGGCCGGAACCGGGCTCGCTTTCGAATCGCTGCCAGCTGAGTTCTGCGGATTCGCTGAACTCTCGTTGTCGGCATCTTCCTCGTCCTTCAGGGCAAGATTCTGTTCCGCCTCGCCGGGCCGCTTGGGCAGAGCACTGAGCTTGAGCTTTTCGTCCGGGAAATCGATATCGACGAGAAAGTCATCAAAAACATTCGCGCCGATCAAACCGTCTTCATCGGCGACGGAACGGCTTTCCATCACTTCGATGGGACAATTGAAATTCCAGGTCGCCAACCTTGATCGAGTCGACTACCCCAACGTAGGCGTTCTTCCACCCCTTGTCTCCGACACCCCCAACCTTGGTCGTGCTGATTTTCGAAATGCCGGCTTTCTCTGCGATGGCACGCTTCACAAGGATGCCGCTTGCGCCCGTATCCAACATCAACGAACTCTTGTGGCCATTCAGTTCAACCGCGAGCCCATATCCCCGCAAGTGTCTTGGATCGCTGAGGAGGCGGACCAGAGGCGTTTCTGTTGAGGTTACCTTGCTGACGAGGCGGCACGGCTTGTCGGACCTCTTCGCGCGTTCCTTGAGATATTCGAGATAGTTTGCTGCGTTGCTGCGCTCTTCGGCATCGAGACTCCCGCCGGCGGCGAGTTTCTCCTCCAGATACTTGATGCGTTCGCTCCGCGGAAGAGTAGACACCCACTGTTCTTCGATGTCCGGATCCGTTGAGTCAAGTTCGTGAGCCTTGCGAATGAAAGTCTGCGCGCTTTTGTACATGGCGATCGCCCGCCGCACTCGGGCCAGTCCCAAATAGGCGCGGGCTTCAGCATGGCCGGAGTTAATGACGGCGACCCATTCTTTTTCCGCTTCGTCGATCTTTCCCTGGCGAAACAGAACCTCGGCATGCGCGACGCGAATACGTGCCGCATCTGACGCCGCTAAAGCTTCGTCGGCCGTTCGGGCAGCCTGTTCCACATTCTTCTGCTTCAGATAGACGCGAATGATTCCTGCGTAGGCATCCGGCGACTTTGGGTGCAGCTGCAAAAAGTCTCGATATTTCGCCAGCGCCCCATCGTAGTCACCCTTGCCATAGAGGAGCATCGCCTCGCCCAACGGGTTCGGAACCGCGGCGGGTTGGGTTGCCAATGAAGAGGGGCTTGCGGCTCCGACGTCAAGTTTCGCCGGCGGCGTGCGGGACGGCATGGTGTTCGATTGCGCAAGGCAGTCGATTGAAGCCAGGGAAAAAACCAGAAAAAGCAGTCCGCGAGACATTTGAATGATCTTCGGCGACGCAAAGAGCGGATAAGTGTGGCGCGCCGGCCCGATTCTTTCACAAGAAAACTCGGACTCAAAGTGGAAAATGCGTTGAAATTACTAGCACCCTCTATCTCCCGATGCGAATGGCGTGCATGTCAAATGCGCCGCCAGGACGACACCACAATTGCGCAGCTTTGAACGCATCTCTAAAATATGAGTTCGCATCGAAGGGTTCTCGCATCGGAATGATAATCAAGTGGTGAGGTTTTTATGGAACTCAAAGGAATCAAATTAACCTGGCTTGGCCACGCTACCTTTCGCATCGAAACTCCGGAAGGGAAGACGATTTATATTGACCCGTGGGTAGCGGGCAATCCGAGTTGTCCGGCGACCGAGAGGAACGTTCAGAAAGCAGACGTCTTGATCTGCACTCACGGCCACGGCGATCACATCGCGGACGCGGTGGAGATCGGCAAGAAACACAATGCGGTCGCTGTGGGCATCTTTGAACTTTGCACCTGGTTGCAGAAAAAAGGTGTGAAGCAGATTGCGCCTATGAACAAGGGCGGAACGCAAACGGTGGCCAACGTGAAGATCACCATGGTGCATGCTGTGCACTCGTGTGGCATTCAGGACGGCGATCAGATCATCTATGGCGGCGAGGCCTGCGGGTACGTGCTCGAGTTTTCGAACGGCCTCAAAATGTACCATGCCGGCGATACGAACGTGTTCAGCGATATGGCGATCATTCGCGATCTGTATGCGCCGAAGATCGCGATGCTGCCGATAGGCGATCACTTCACGATGTCGCCCCGCGAGGCCGCCTATGCCTGCAAGCTGCTCAAGCCGGAGATCGTCATCCCCATGCACTTTGGGACTTTTCCGATGCTGACTGGGAGGCCGGCTGATTTGCAGCAGCTTGTTCCAGAGGTGAAAGTCTTCGAGATGAAGCCGGGGCAAACGGCTTCGTAATTCAGTTGTTTGGGGGTGGCATGGCGGATCACAAATCGGCGCCTCATTGGCGCATGGGCGGCATTACGGTTCCGGAGGTCGAGGACTATCTCTATGCCATGCTCCCGCCTCGCGATGAAGTTTTGACCGAGATGGAAGCGGAGGCCGCACGGGCCAGCTTGCCCATCGTCGGGCCAGCGGTTGGACGCTTTCTTTATCAACTCGCAACCATCGCCAAGGCGAAAAGGGTTTTCGAGATGGGCTCGTCGATAGGCTATTCAACGGTATGGTGGGCGCGCGCCGTGGGCGCGAATGGTCGCGTTATCTACACCGACGGTGACAAGAAGACGGCCGATAAGGCGCGCAAATACTTTGAACGGGCGAGCGTGAGCGAAAGAATCGCTGTTCGGGTGGGCGATGCGCTGGAAATTCTTTCTGAAGAGAAAGAACCTTACGACATCGTTTTTGTCGACGTCGACAAGGTCGACTATCCGCGGGTCATCCGTTTGGCGCTGCCGAAGCTAAAGAGTGGAGGCCTGTTCGTAGCCGACAACGTGCTTTGGAGCGGCAAGCTGCGGAATCCGAATCCGGATGAATCCACGCGCGCTATTCTCGAATTCAACCGCCTCATCTATGAGTCGAAAGAGCTGTTCACAACCATCCTGCCGCTGCGCGACGGTGTGGCCGTCTGCGTCAAAAAGTGAGGGATGCGCGGGCGTCGCGCCCGGCACACCGGAACTCCGGCGTAGATGACATCTGCTCTTATGCCCTTAGGCCGAGTCTGAAAACAGCGAAAGCGGAGGGCGAGAAAGCGGGCGCTTCTCCTGCTAGAATAGTGGGTTTCTACTCCGTCCCACCGAGGCTTTTATACTCTTGCCCGTAAAACCGATTTCAGAAACACAAATTCCGGAAGTCCCGATTCCAGAAATCGGGACTTCCACCAGCCGCGTGCCCGAAACGCTGACCTGTTCCCAGGCCCACGCGCGGCCGGAGTCGTTTCCCGACATCGTCGTGATCGGCGCGGGTCCGACCGGTCTTGCCTGCGCCATCGAAGCGGAAAAAGCCGGCTTCAAAGCACTCATCATCGATAAGGGCTGCCTCGTCAATTCCATCTACCACTATCCGACGAACATGATTTTCTTTACGACGCCGGAGCTGCTGGAGATCGGCGACATCCCGTTCACTACCGCATCTGCGAAACCCACGCGGCTGGAAGCGCTCGAATACTACCGCCGCGTTGCCGAGCATTACCATTTGCACATCCGCCAATACGAATGGGTAAAAACTATTACCGGCGATGACGGCAAATTTTGTGTCACAACCACCGGACGGCACGGCGAAATCCACGATTATCGCGCCCGCAAAATCGTGGTGGCCACGGGATACTACGATCTCGCCAACAAGCTCAACGTGCCTGGTGAAGATCTCGACAAGGTGTTCCACTATTACAAGGAGCCTCATCCTTATTACGACACCGACGTGCTGGTGATCGGCGGAAAGAACTCGGCGGCCGAGGCTGCGCTTGACTTGTGGCGCCATGGGGCGCGCGTCACTCTCGTTCATCATCAGGCGCAGATGCATCCCCACGTGAAGTATTGGGTGCGCCCCGACATCGAGAACCGCATTAAAGCCGGAGAAATCGCGGCCCATTTCAACAGCAGCGTGCGCGAGATCGGCGTTGACTGCGTGGTGATCAAGACTCCCGACGGCACTTTGCGCATGAAGAATGATTTTGTGTTTGCGCTGACCGGATATCACCCCGACTACGACTTTTTGCGGAGCATCGGCATCGAGCTTTCGCCCGAGCAGTTGCGTCCGGTGTGCGACCCGGAGACGCTCGAATCGAATGTGCCCGGAGTTTACGTCGCTGGCGTAATCGTAGCCGGCTCCCGCACGAATGAGATCTTCATCGAGAACGGACGCTTTCACGGCAAACTGATCGCCGCCAGCCTGAGCGAGCGCATTGGACGGGGCAATCCGAATATCCCGCTCGACGCGACGTAAATCGTCGCGACTTGCCTTGAGCACCCTGTAGCAGAAGAGAAACTCCGCAGACCGCCGCAACGAGCCCAACTTTCGCCAAACTTTCCCCTTGACAAGGTAAATGCGTAACCCTATAGTTACGCATTATGCGGAACCGATCGGTTACATATTCGGCCGAGACCACTTTTCACGCATTGGCCGATCCCACACGCCGCGCGGTGCTTGACTTGCTCCGCGCCGGCTCGCAACCGGCTGGACGCATCGCCGAATCGTTCACAGTTTCGCGGCCTGCCATCTCCAAACACTTGCGCCAGCTGCGCAAGGCGCGCTTGGTAGTCGAGCATCGCAGCGGACGCCATCGTTTTTACAAGCTCAATCCCGAACCGCTCAAAGCCGTCGACACATGGCTTGAGCACTACCGGCAGTTCTGGCAGATCAATCTGGCGAACCTCAAAAACTTTGTAGAGACGGAGTACGCTCGCGAGCAGAGCAGTTCGCTCGCGCCTGCGCTCAAGACCCCGGGCAAGAACAAATAAACTCAGGAGGATGTTATGAAAGTGCTTCGTACGATGGTTGTAGCCGCTGCGGTTGTGATCGCAATGCTGAGTGCCAGTGTTGTGCTGGCCGAAACCGAGGCCGAGAAATCCTTCCACCAACTGGCCGCGCTGGAAGGGAACTGGACTGGAAAAGGCTCCCAGGGGCAGCCGATTGAAGTTAGTTTCCGGATGACGGCGGGTGGCTCGGCCCTCATGAGCGAGATTCACGGCCACGGCCCGGAGAACATGATCACCATGTTCCATATGGATGGCGATCGCCTGATCATGACGCACTATTGCGGGGCAGGGAATCAACCGCGGATGAAGGTCGTGGCGGCTGACGGGAAGTCGGTCAGTTTTGAGTTCTTTGATGGCACCAACATCGGCCCGGGTTCCGGACATATGCAGCACGTCACCTTCTCGCAGCCGGACGCCAATCATCACACTGAAGAATGGGTGTTCCTCGATCACGGCAAGGAACTAAGAGAAGTTTTCACTTTGGAGCGAAAGTAGAACGCAAATAGCAGGGAACTGGTGCGGGCGGCCGCAAGTCGCCCGCCCTCCATTCTTCTGGAGCGGCGTCATGACCTACATGCTCTGTCGTAATCGCGTCCTGGATTTCTCGCGCTGGAGAGCCGTTTTCTCTTCGCATGAGCACGATCACCGAAACGCCGGTCTGAATCTCGTCCGGCTCATGGTCGAAAATGGAACGAACGTCTTCTTCATGTTTGAAGTCGCCAACATGGAGAAGGCGCGCGCCTTCATCAGCGCCCCGGATGCGGCGAAGGCCGCCGAGGCATCAGGCGTGATCGATGGCGAGTATCACTTCGTGGAAGATGCCGGCGGCTATGGCGGCACAACAAAGAATCTCATTGGGCAAGCAAAATGACAGCAAAGCCAATCGCGATCATCACGGCAGATCAGGATGCGGTCGTCACCGAGATCGACGTGTCTGCACCGCCCAGTCGCGTATTCGAGGCTCTCACCGACTCCCGTCAGCTCGCGCAGTGGTTCGCCGGTGGGAGCTGTCCCGTAAAGGTGTGGGAGATGGATGCGCGCAAGGGCGGTTCGTACGGCTACACGAGTGTGAAAAGCGACATCTCTTCCAACGGGATCGACAAGTTTGAATGTCACGGCGAAATCCTTGAATTCGATCCGCCGCGATTGCTGGTCTACACCTGGATCGCCAACTGGCATATCGACAAGCAACGCAAGACCGTTGTGCGCTGGGAACTCACGCCGATCGCAAACGGCACGTGTGTCAAGGTCACGCACAGCGCACTCGCCAATGAAACTGCGGCTCGCGAAGATTATCGTGGCGGCTGGCCGGGTGTGATGCAAAAACTCAAGGAATTTACGGAACGTGCTTAGGCGCGCAAATACCTTTAACCAAATGTTCTTAACAACGACGAAAGGATAACCTCATGGCAACCGTCGCAACCACCCCCGCACTGGACGAAGTTTTAGGGGAAGTATTCATAGCTGCGCCGCCGGCACGGGTCTTCGAGGCGATCACCGATCCCGCGCAGGTCCCGCGCTGGTGGGGCCAGCAAGGCATGTATCGCATCACCGAATGGAAGGCCGATGTGCGGCCGGGAGGGAAGTGGTCGAGCATCGGTGTGAGCGCCGATGGAAGCTCCTTCCGCGTGGAGGGCGAGTATCTCGAGGTCGATCCGCCCCGCCTGCTTGTGCATACCTGGATCGCGAGTTGGAGCGGCAAACTTGAGACCGTGGTGCGTTGGGAACTCGAACCGACCGACGTGCATGGTTTGCATCCGAGTGGTCCGAAGCGCGCGGGCACGGGCACAATGCTCAAGATTCGCCAGACCGGATTTGGCGGAGCACCGGAAGCGGCCAAGAATCATGCTGAAGGCTGGAAGCGCGTTCTCGGCTGGATGCAGGCCTATGTGGAGCGTGACGAGACCATCGACCTCAGGCCGGCGGAGTCAAAATAACTCGGCGTTTGCCGTGACGTTTCGATCTGTTCAGATTTCGGGCGGGGCTCAAGTCCCGCCCGCTCTCGTTGTAATTGATCGTCAGCGGTTAAATGGATACTCCTGCACCCAGTGGAAGCCGCGATTGACGAGCAGAAACTTGTTGCGGTCCACGAGTTGCATTTCCATGTGCATTTTGTGCCCGCCCATCTCGCCATCGAGGATAAGTTTGTCGGGCGCAGGACGCTGGTAAGCGAAGTTGCCTTTCCAGTTTTTGTCGCTGGTTTTCGTGAGCGCGACGCTCTGGGTTTTTGCATCCATCGTGGCGCCAAGCGAGAGCAGCGTGTCGTCCATGCGCTGGAACCACATGCGCTCCGGAAAATCGAAGATGGCACGCCGATAGCGGTCGTAATCAGTCAGCAGTGGCGAGCGGGTCTGGCCATCAATCGAAAGCTCGTCAATGTTCCATATGCCATAGAGCGCGGATTTGGGGCGTGCACCACCATAGGTGTGCCACGCGTCGCGCGCTCCATAGATGGTGCTGCCGATCATCCACAATCCAAATGCCACCTGGAGCCAGAACGCGATGCGATTCGCCCGGCGCGATCGAAAGAGCACAGGGTGCGCGGAAGGCGCGACCGCATGATTCCGCAACAGGAAGTCAAACAACCGTCGTAGATCCGGTGCAAGCAAGAACAGAGCCATAAGCAGCAGATGAAACGAAAAGAGTTTGACGGGCACGTCGTAGGTCATGTTCAACATGAAGACGTGAGTCATGTCGCAAAGCGCAATGAGCGCGCCAAGCATCGTCGTGCGAGGGAAAATCAGAAAAATGCCGGCCAGCAGCTCCGCCGAACCGACATAGATCTCGAAAGCCGGCGATGCGCCCACCGAAGACCACAAAACTCCCATGGGCGAAAAATTGCCGAAGGGTTCCAGCAATTTGGGCAGGTAGGGAAACGGCATCTGCAACGGAACAACCTTGTCGAGCCCATACCCAATGAGCTGTGAGGCCAGCGCGAACCGCAGAAAAAGCCGGAACCACTTGTAAAGGGTCACATAGTTTTTCCGGCGCCGATCGAGAGCCGACCAGAGAACTGTTGCCACCACGGAGAAAATCAGCAGGAAAAACGTCAGCACCCAATCGAAGGTCTTATCGCCGCTTCCGCTTCCCGTATACACCAGCGGCAACTTCGCATGAAAGACGTGTGAGGCGATCCAACAAACGATCTGCCGCATCGGCCAATGAGCCGATGGATCACCGATCTCCATGTTCGGAATTGAAATCAGCGCGGTGATGATTTGCGTGTAAAAGCAATACAGCCCGAAGTAGAGAAAGCAGAATCGGAACGCGACACGCTGCGTTGCGCACCACTGGGGAACGGGTGTCTGCGGGAGTTCAACCGTGACAACTTGAGCGCTCATGAGACCTCTGAATCGTGGAAGTGTACAACAGCGCAGCCCCGAGTCGGACTCCCGGCGGACGCAAAAATGAAGGCCAATTTGAGATCGTCGGATTCAGGCCCCGCATCGGCCCCGCATTTGCTGGTTTATACTGAAGCAATGTCGGGGTCTGCTGATAAGACTTTTTATCTCGAAACCTTTGGCTGCCAGATGAATGTGCACGATTCCGAAAAGGTGATCGGCACGCTCGTGCAGCAAGGGTATCGCCAGGTGGAGAGTGTCGACGAAGCCGGCCTGGTTCTGTACAACACCTGCTCCATCCGCGACAAGGCCGAGCAGAAGGTTTTCAATCGGCTGAACGACTATAAGAAGCTTCGCAAGCAGGGCAAAAAATTTGGCGTGCTCGGCTGCGTAGCGCAGCAGGAGGGCGACAGGATTTTTGAAAAGGCGCCTCACGTCGACCTCGTCTGCGGCTCGGCGTCCTACCGCAATCTTCCTGAAATGTTGTTTCAAATCGAAAACGCCCAAACCGGGGAGGGGAAGAGGGTCACCGGCCTCGACGACCGCCAGACCGACCACTGCTTCGAGACCGAGTACACCGCCCGCACCAACCCGCACCGCGGCTACATCACCATCATCGAGGGCTGCGACAAATTCTGCGCCTACTGCGTCGTTCCCTACACGCGCGGTAAAGAGCGCAGCCGGACGTCGGACTCGGTCTTAACAGAGGCGCGCCAGCTTGTCGACCTGGGCTATACGGAGATTCAACTCCTCGGGCAAAACGTGAATTCTTACCGCGATCCCAGTGGAAAAAAGAGTTTTGCAGAGCTCCTGGCTGCGGTCGGTGAGGTCGCTGGTATCCGCCGCGTGCGCTTCACTACCTCTCATCCGCGCGACTTCGGCCGCGACATCGTCGACGTCATCGACGCCACGCCCACGCTCTGCGACCATGTTCATCTCCCCGTGCAGAGCGGTTCTACGCATGTTCTGGATGCGATGCAACGCCTCTATACGCGCGACGAATATCTGGAGCGGATCGCCTGGATTCGCGCCATGAAGCGCGATGTCTCAATTACTACCGACATCATCGTCGGCTTTCCGGGCGAAACCGAGCGCGACCTGGACGACACACTTTCTCTGCTCGAAGCAGTCGGCTATGACAGCGCGTTCACCTTTAAGTATTCGCCACGCCCCAACACACCGGCTCTGCGGCTTGACGACGCAATTCCCGACGCAGAAAAGGCGCGCCGGTTGGCGGTGGTGAACGAGAAACAGCGTCAGGTTTCGACCCATCGTAACCAGCGCCACCTCGGGCAGATTGTTGAAGTGATGGTTGAAGGGAAGAACGCGGCTCGTGGACAGTGGGTCGGCCGCACGTCACAGATTAAAGTGTTGAATTTCACCGCTCCTAATGGCGTCGAGCTTAAGACGGGCAGCTATGTGAACGTTCTGGTGACTGCCAGCTTCCCGAATAGTCTGGCGGGAGTGATGTCGAATTGAACCAACGGGCATCGAACGAGTTGACGCGTTGATTCAATGCATGGATGATTCAAGGTCTCAATGATTTTCTGAGGTCGCCATGGAAGTAGAGATGAAAATTCGCGGGCTGATGATGGATCCGGTATCGAACATGCCGATCGTCCTTCTCAAAGATGTTGGCAGCGACACTGTGTTGCCCATCTGGGTGGGCGTCTACGAAGCCAATGCCATCGCTCTGGAGATCGAAAAAATCAACACGCCGCGTCCCATGACGCACGACCTTATAAAGAACGTTCTCACCGGGCTCGACACGCTCGTTCACAAAGTTGTGGTGACGGAACTCAAAGAGGACACGTTCTACGCGGTGATCTGGCTGGAAAGGGAAGGCCACATCGTGAGCGTCGATTCCCGTCCCTCCGATGCGCTGGCCCTTGCCCTGCGTATGGATTGCCCGATCTTTGTCGAGGAGGAGGTTCTCAAGCACTCCAAGCAAGCCGCGAACCCTGCGGACAAGGTCTCCAGCGACGAACTGCGCAAGTGGCTTGAAGGCCTCGGCGACGACGACCTCGGCAAGTACAAAATGTAATGGATCCCGCCGAGCAGCTTCAACGGATCTATCTCGCAGGGTTTGAACTGCAAACCTTTGACCGTTATCCGAAGTGCGTGGGAGCAATTCGCGACAACTGCGTAGCCTTGCTCGTCCCAGGCGTCGACGGATTTCAAATGCTCGGCACGCCCGGCTGGCGCATGGGCGAAGTGCTGGGCGTTCTGACAGAAGTTGAAGGCAAGAAAGTGTTCCAGGCAAAATCCGAGATCATCGAAGCGACAGCTGAAAGGCTAGATGCGCTGAATCGATTTCGAGCAGATTTGACGGCGATTCTGCATCCGTGAGCCAGCGCGGTTCGCGTGGGCACGCTGGCTTCGTTATTTACATAATACCTGTTATCGGACGTTACATATATTGAGCCTTGCACCCATATTCTCTCCTTCGAGCGTCGCATCCATGCGAGCAACAGAGCAAATTCTTCCGATCACCGCTCGCGCCTTTGCGGCCCATTTGACATCTCCTCACTTCGCCGTGCACACTGCCAAAACCATGCGGTCCTCGGCTGCTCCCACTTGTGTGGGCAGTTCCCTCAAAACATCCGTCAGTCGTTCCCGCTGACTCGAAAGGATCCTGCCATGCGGCGTCGCCATTCCTGCATTGCCGTTGCGGCCTTGATGACCACGCTCTCGTTTCCGCGATTCGCTGCGGCGCAGACCGGCTCCGAACAGCACCCCCGACACTTCACTTTTCATTACGCCTTTACTGTGAAAAACGTCACGCCCGGCGAGCGAGTTCGCGTCTGGATTCCATTGGCGCACTCCGATCAATTTCAGGACGTGAAGGTCACCGCGAAATCCGGTGATCTCGCCCTTAAGCAGTTCCAGCAATCGCAATACGGAAACGAAGTTCTCTATGCGGAAGCCGCGAAAGCGGACAAAGAGGAATACAAGTTCTCAGTGGACTACACCGTCGTGCGCCGCGAGCACGTCGTTCTGGTCGATGGCAAACCCGCGCCCGGCCTCCTTCCCCGCCGTTCTTCGCCGAAGCTCGAACTGGCACGCGATCTTGAGCCGGATCGTCTCGTGCCCATCACCGGCATCCCCGCCGACCTGGCGGTCGAGAAAACTAGAGGCGCGACCACCCAGCTTGAAAAAGCCCGGGATATCTACGACTACGTTTTCCGCACCATGAAGTATGACAAGTCCGGTACCGGTTGGGGACACGGCGATACTCTCTGGGCGTGCGACTCAAAGCACGGCAACTGCACCGACTTTCACTCCGTTTTCATCTCGATGGCCCGCTCCCAGAAGATTCCCGCACATTTCCAGATCGGCTTCCCTCTTCCGGACGACAAGACCTCAGCCGAGATCCCCGGCTACCATTGCTGGGCCGAGTTCTACATTGCCTCCATTGGATGGATTCCCGTCGACATCTCCGAAGCGTGGAAACATCAGGAGAAACACGATTATTTCTTCGGCGCGCACGACGCGAACCGTTTTCAGTTGACCCAAGGCCGCGACCTGAAGCTCACGCCAGCGCAGGACGGACCGCCGCTCAACTATTTCGTCTATCCCTACGTGGAAGTCGCCGGCGAGGAGTATCCGAACGTGTCGATCGCGTTTTCGTTTGCGGATATGGCCGCAAGATAGGAGCAAGAAATCGGACGCTGTGAGGCCGGGCGTGGCGGCAGCGAACGGCATCCGAGTGAATGCTAGAATCGACGCCATGCCTCAGCGCGCAAGCGGACGACGAACTCCTTCAGAACCACCGCGTCGCGCTTCTGAAGGCAGCGCACCGTGACCAACCAGGATAAATCAGCTGCGCCCCCGGCCGACGCGTTCGGCACACGTCGTCCCACCATCGGCGTCTTCGATTCCGGCGTAGGTGGCCTTACAGTTCTCTCGGCCCTACTGCGCCACATCCCCGAAGCTAACTATCTTTACTTCGGAGATACCGCGCGTCTTCCCTACGGATCCAAATCCGCCGCCACCGTCGCGCACTACGCGGTCGGCGCCATCCGCCACCTGCAGTCGCACGGAGCCGAACTGCTCGTCATCGCGTGCAATACCGCGACCGCACTCGCACTCGATGAAATCAAAGCCGCCTCCGAAGTCGAAGTCATCGGCGTGGTCGAGCCGGGAGCGCGCGCCGCCGCCGAGGCCAGCCGCGCCCGCAAGGTTGTCGTCATCGGCACCGAGGCCACGGTTGCCAGCCACGCCTACCATCGCGCACTTGAAGCCAGAGGCGTCGCCGTCAAAGAAAAAGCCTGCCCACTCTTCGTGCCGCTAGTTGAGGAAGGGTGGACCGAGCATACCGTCACCGAGCAAGTTGCGAGAATCTATCTGAACGAGGCGTTCTCCGGCAACGAGCGTGACGCCGACGTCCTGGTCCTGGGCTGCACGCACTATCCGCTAATCAAGACGTTACTAAGCCGAACCGCTCCAGTCCACGTCACAATCGTCGATTCCGCCGAATCCACGGCTCATGATGTAGCGAGAAAATTGCAGATTTCGCCGCTGGCACCGCCCGTCGAAGCCGAACGTCGCTCCGCCCCGCGCCTGAAGTTTTTCGCTACGGACTCCGCAGAGAAGTTCAGAAAGATGGGCACCCGATTCCTCGGCCATCCCGTAGAAGATGTAGTGCACGTGGACCTGAAAGAGTAGCGCCGGCGGCTGTTGCGGCGACTCCCCCGCGCATAGATTTGGGGTTTAGCTCGAGGCTCGTAGCTCAAAGCTCGTAGCTCCCCCAAATGAAAACGGCCGCTAGCTGGCGCGGCCGTCCTCTGGGCTCCCAACCTCAATTTCGAGAACTAATACAACCGGAAGCTGACCTCGACGTTGATTTGTACGGCTACCGGCTTCCCATCTTTCAATGCCGGATCGAACCGCCAGGTCTTCACCGCCTCGATCGCCTTCTCGTCCAGTCCAAGGCCCAGCGTACGCTGGACGCGAATATCGCGCGGCCGCCCATCCGGACCCACCACCAGCCACAACACGCATGTTCCCTGGAACTTCGCCTTGCGCGCCTCTTCCGAATATTCCGGATCCGGCGCATAAATCGCCTTGGGCGCTGAAACGCCTCCACCTACGCGGAACGCCCCTCCGCCTGTGCCGCCACCATGGCCCGGTCCAAATCCCGGACCTTCGCCGCTGCCAACTCCGCCACCGTTCCCCGATCCGATACCTCCACCCGAACCCGTTCCGTTCGACGGAACCGATGCCGGCATATGTGAAAGCGGATCGCCCAGGTTCGGTAAATTCGGTTGCTGAATATGAACCTCCGGCGGAATCACGACCGTCGGCTCAACCGGCAATAACGGATGTTCGTTGCGCACCACTACCACCGGCGGCGCCAATTGCTGCATTGACTGCCGCGGCAACCGTCCCGCCGAAGCCTGCAGCTTGTCGCGATCTCCACCGCCACCGCCGCCCCCAGAAACCGTCCTTGACGGCTCCAGCGTCGGCATATCGCTCGGCGCAATCAATTCCACCGTCTCTTTCGGCTTGACGATTTCCTTGACTGCGCGCTGCGCGATGATCGTTCCCACAATAATCAGCGCAATGGCGACAATGTGCACCACTGTCGATCCGACCGCGCCCTTGCCTTTGTAATTGTAGAAGCCCCAGATGTCCCGCACCGGGATCGGCTTCGACGTCAGCACCAGAGGCGGGAGTTTCTTGGGAAAGAAAAATTCGTCGATATTGCGGAACAGAGACTTCCAGATCGGTTCTTCGAGGGTCTGATTGTGGAGCAGGAGATCGAGTTCGGGCTCAGGGCCAACACTAGGCTTTTCCGGCAGTGAGGTAAGTTCTGGCATATTTTCCCGAGAGCTCAGATGCGCTGTGAAAAAACTCTCACATCTGGAAGCCGTTGATTTAGATGCTCACAACCTCCTTTTCGGTCGCTCGCAATCCATAGCTCCGCGACGGGACGGCATCTTGGTCGTTCTTTAGTTACGGTTAGATGCCGCCGACATTTCCTGTTTGGAGAAAATTGTACACTTTTTTGGATTTTCCATGAGTACTTTTTGAGTTCATGTCCCGACGTGTCACGCCCATGGACGCCTTCCGCCACCCTCCCTATAATGAGAAGATTCAATCATTTGGGAGAACCTCTCTAGTGCCGTCCGAGCTCAAGGACCTGAAGTCTACCATCAATCTGCCGAAAACCGCCTTCCCCATGAAGGCCAATCTGCCTCAGAACGAGCCTAAAATACTCTCCCGCTGGGAGCAGGACAAACTCTACGACCGCATCCGCGCCGCGCGCAAGGGCAAGCCCGTTTATGTTCTCCACGACGGCCCGCCCTACACCAGCGGTCCCATCCACCTCGGCACGGCGATGAATAAATGTTTGAAAGATTTCGTCGTGAAATCAAAAACCATGTCCGGCTTCGACGCGCCCTACGTCCCCGGCTGGGACTGCCACGGCTTACCCATCGAAATCAAGGTCGACAAGGAGCTCGGCGGCAAAAAGCTGCAAATGCCGGTGCTCTCCGTGCGCAACGCCTGCCGCAAATACGCGCAGAAATATCTCGACCTGCAGCGCACGCAATTCAAACGCATCGGAGTCTTCGGCCGTTTCGACCATCCCTACGCGACCATGACCCCGGAGTACGAATCGATCGTACTCAAAACCTTCTTCTCGTTCTACGAAAACGGATTCGTCTACAAAGGTCTGCGCGCCGTCTACTGGTGCATGCACGACGAGACTGCCCTGGCCGAGGCGGAAGTCGAATACGAAAACCACACGAGCCCCACCGTCTGGGTGAAGTACAAATTCATCGACGATCCGGCCAAGATCGATCCCGCACTAGCGGGCAAGAAACTCAACACCATCATCTGGACCACCACTCCGTGGACCCTGCCCGCTTCGATGGCCGTCGCCTTCCATCCCGATGAAGAATATGTCGCTCTCGAATCCGGGGGCGAAGTTTACATCGTAGCCTCAAAGCTAGCGTCCGATGCCGCGGCAAAATGCAATCTGGCCGATCCGCGTCCTCTAGCCCACTTCCCTGGCCGCAAACTGGAGCGCCTGAATTTCCAGCATCCATTCCTCGATCGCACAATTCTGGGTGTCCTCGCCGACTACGTCACCATGGACACTGGCACCGGCGTAGTCCATACCGCCCCATCGCACGGCGCCGAAGACTTCCTCACCGGCGTTAAATACGGACTCGATGCCACCAGCAACGTCGACGAAAAAGGCATCCTCCGTAACGGCCTGCCCGAATACGAGGGCTTGCGGGTATGGGACGCCAACCAACCGATCCTCGATCTGGTCAAAAGCCGTGGCGCGCTCCTGCACAGCGAAAAAACCGAACACTCTTATCCGCACTGCTGGCGCTGCCACAATCCAGTCATCTTCCGCGCCACCGAGCAGTGGTTTATCTCCATGGAAACGCCCATGCCCGGCGGCACTGGCGAACGTGGTCAAGTTTCAGACCATGACACGCTTCGGACGCGCACACTTAAAGAGATCAGAAAAGTAAAGTGGGATCCCGCGTGGGGTGAAGAGCGCCTCTCGAACATGATCCAAACCCGCCCCGACTGGTGCATCTCGCGCCAGCGAGTCTGGGGCGTTCCCATCGCCGTCTTCCTCTGTGAAAACTGCGGCAAGCCGCTCAACGATACGGCGATCAATAAAAAGGTAGTCGAACTCTTCGCCGCCAAGGGCGCAGACGCGTGGTTCACGAACGAACCGGATGCCCTCGTGCCCGCGGGCACGAAATGTCCGCACTGCCAGCACACAAAGTTCGAGAAAGAAACCGACATCTTCGATGTCTGGCTCGAATCCGGCGCCAGCTATCTCGCGCTCGTTGCCGCCGAGCCCGAATATCCCTGGCCATCCGACCTCTATCTCGAAGGTGGCGACCAGTACCGCGGATGGTTCCAGTCTTCCCTGCTCTGCGCCATGGGAACTCACGGAACGCCGCCCTATAAAGGCGTAGTCACGCCCGGCTGGACCCTCGACGAAAAGGGTCAAGCGATGTCGAAGTCGCGTGGCAACGACGTCGATCCCGTGGATATCGCCAGCCGTTTAGGTGGAGAGGTAGTCCGCCTCTGGACCGCCAGCGTGGATTTCCGCGAAGACGTAGTCGGCTCAGAAGCGTTAATGCAGCGTGTGGGCGAAAACTACAAAAAGATCCGCAATACATTCCGGTACATACTCAGCAATCTGTACGATTTCGAGCCTGCAAGAGATGCGGTCACGTTTGACAAGATGGAAGAGCTCGACCAGTACATGCTACGCGAGACAGTCGCCTTCGCCGACGACGTGAAAAAATCTTACGACGAGTTTGCCTTCCACAAGATTTACCACCGAGTAAATCACTTCTGTATCGTCGATCTGAGCGCATTTTATTTTGACGTCCTCAAAGACCGCCTCTACATCTCGGCGCCCAAATCCGAAGCTCGACGCTCTGCGCAAACCGCCATCTGGCAAATCGGCGAGGCGCTGGTACGCCTGCTGGCGCCCATCATGAGTTTCACCACCGAAGAGATCTGGCCTTATCTCCCGAAGGTCGAATCCCGCGAGGAGAGCGTCCACCTCGCCCACTTCCCTGCTGCCGAAGATCTTCTGGGCGCACAAGGTTTGGAGGAAGAAGATTCGGGAAAAAAAGATGTTGGGAAGGGCGCGGCTTCAGCCGTGCCGTCACAAGCGCTAACTGACGGGGCTCTAGCCCCTGGGGGACTGCAAGCTAACTGGACCACGCTCCGCACCGTCCGCGACGAAGTCCTCAAGGCCCTCGAAGAAGCCCGCAACGCGAAACTAATCGGCACCGGCCTCGAAGCCCAGGTAGTCCTGACCGCCTCCGAGCCGCTCTATGCCTTGCTAAAGCGTTACCAAGCCCAACTCCGCTATCTCTTCATAGTCTCGGCGGTAGAGTTGCGCCAAGCCGCGTCTCCCGACGGCCCGACCGGCCAAGTCAAGGTAGAGGTGAAGAAAGCCGATGGCCAAAAGTGCGAGCGCTGCTGGAACTACTCCACACATGTAGGCGAAAACCCGAACTATCCAACAGTTTGCGAACGGTGCAGCGCGGTGCTAAGAGAGATCTGATCGTCTCGCGTGGCGCGCGCAATTCGATTCGTCGCGAGGTCGATTATATCATTCTCATATCGTCGCGAGCGATTGCCCATCGCCCCTATCCCGTCTCTTCCTCAGCCATCTCCACCGCCTCTGGCGGCAGCCCGGTCAAACCCAGCCACTTCAACGCCGCGTCCCGTTCATGGAACACGCTGATCTGTTCCCGCCCCTTGGAAACGTGGGAAAATGCCTGCATTAACCGCCCCGCCGCCAGCACGGATAATCCGCTGCCTAAAAATGCCCGGCGTGCCGTGGAAGAGAACACCTTTCGATTAACAATCCTCTTGGCTTCCTCCACTGAAACATCCGACCCGGTGACCGCCGTGGCATCCACCAGTTGGTTGAATTCGGGATTGAAGCGCGGATCGCTGGCAAGTTGCTCCTGGTGCGCCAGCATCTCCGCAAATGTCACACACCCCCATCCGGTGGTGATGACCAGTTTTCGTTCGGGATAGATCGTGTACCGATATGGCATAAGGACTCTGCAGTCTAGCACCTGCACGTCCTGAGCGCTGCTACCAGAAGTGTACGAAGGCAATACTGGCGAAAGTGTTACGCCCCGCGCGCCGAGGAAGGAAAGTTATCCCTCGCGAAAGAAACCGCCGTTGAGTTCAAGAAGGCCTTGATGTTTCCTGCCCTTACGAGGCCAACATCTTGTCGGTTCGGCTCTGATCGGAGCGGAACCGCAGCAACGCCGCGATATTCCCGGCACGATCCAGATCTTCATTATCCTTCAGGTAAAACAGCTCAATGTCTCGCCGGATCGACATCGGAATAATTGCATCACACACGTCGGTCAGTTCATGCGTGGCATGTCCGCAGGCCACGCAGATGGGCACGAGGTGCGCATTAAGATGTCCGCAATGGGGGCACTCGACCGCGCGCGCCGAGTAGTTCTCGTTCATGAAGAGGCTTTGCACCTCACCCGTCTCCAGCGCTTGCAGCACGCGCCGCAATCCAGTCACGCCGCGGCTGTTTGCCTTGGCAAAGCTGATCGCTTCCTTCACCTTCGTTGTGCCGCGCTCCACGATCCACTTGTTCAGCACCGAATTTGCGTGGTCACGAATTTCTTCATTCGAAACGCTGGCAACATCGGCGGAGAAACGGCCGATCACGCGTTGTTTCACATAAGGGTGCAACTCCGGTTCAAACTCCGGCCAGTTCACGTCATGACAGCCAATGATGAGACGCTCCCAGACTCCTCTTTCAAAGTCCGCGCGCAGGCGCTCGGCCACAGCTTTGAAATGCTGCAAGGCCTCTTCCGCCACCCGACGCTCGGCGTGTCCCGCTTCATAGCCGTTGTAGCCATAGCTGGTTGCCGTGCGGGAGAGCAAGTGCACAATCGAAGGCCCTTCGCGCAGATCGTCCAGGCGAAGATCGAAGAAGCGCGCCCGCTGCCGGTCGACGACCGCGACACAGAGCGTGGGCTGCGCGCCCAGCAGGGCGGCCAACGGTTTAAGCTGAAAACGCGGCTGCACATAAATTCGCGTCGTCCCGAGCCGTGGGGGAAGCTCGTATTCCTTCCAGATATTCTCCGCCGAGCACGCGAACACAGCTCTTCCGCGCGATGGGCCGCGCAGGTTGGCGGCAAATTCGACCACGCGTTCGAGATCGGCGTGCACCGAGCCATTCTTTCCCTGCGCCGCCGCACTCTTCAGCGCCTGTTTTACGGCGTCTTTGGCAACAATCGCCTCGCTGCGGTGCGACCGGTCCTGCGGAGGATCGGGCTGGAAGTAAAAGCTCAGAGCGGACGCGCCTTTCGATTCGTCCGCCTGAAAAGCGGCCAACTCACGGATTTCATCCCGTGTCATCATGCGATTTCTCCTTGATTATTTCGATGCTGAAGTGCGGGAACCAGTCGTACGAGAGCCTGCATTATGAGAGCTTCCAACCATGTCCTTCTCAAACTCCCTGACCACCGTCGGCGCGCTGCGCACGCAGTCGCGCGCCCGTTGTACAGATTCGCGGACGGCTTCGGCGTTCCGTCCGGTAATCGATGCTATTTCATTCAGCGAAAACCCTTCCACGCCATAAAGCAGAAAGGCTTCGCGGTCAGTGCGGTCGAGTCCGTCGAGCGCGTTTTGAACCAGCGCGAGCAACTCATGCGAATATCTGCTCTCTTCCGGATTCGCGACCCGACGATCGGCAATCGTGCTTTCCCGGGTCCAGCTTTCATCGGCCTGGTGAAATTGCAGGACAGCTTCGTCCGACGCCTCGACGTTCTGTCGCCGCCGGCTCGACTCCAAGTGCACCGGCTCTTCAAGCTCGTGCAGTCGCGCCGTCATCTCGTTGATCGCCTGCAGAGCTAATCGATACAGCCAGGGCTCAAGTGTCATCTTCTCCGGCCGATCATGATCGCCGAGCGCTCGTGCGATTACTTCATTGACCACCTCAGACGCCACCAAAGCTTCGCCCGGTTGCTCTTCTTCGGCTTGCCGGAAGTAAAGTTCGCGCTCCACGAAGCGCTCCAGTCGACTGAGGTTCACGTTGACGTAAGAACCGATATCATCGGCAGAAATGGTAGGGGCCTGAACCGAAGCCAGAGTCTTCTCAAAGGGCACGCCCGGTTCCTGCGACTCCTGCGCTCCACCACGCCAACGGCGCCAGCGATGGCTCGAGCGCAGCAATTCCTTGTGCCGGTTGATCTGCTGCATGAGGTCGTCGAACGCCGCCTTAACAGCCGCGGTCGCGCTCGGCGCTTTCTTGTTCGCGGCGAGCTGTCCTGAGGGCAATCGGAGATTGAGCGCGACTTCGATCCCCTCGCGCGCCGAATTCTGATCCAGTATGGCTTTTAGATGGATCAGTTCAGGCCGGAAGACCTGCAGCCGCTTCTGAATCTTCTCAATCTGGTGGGTAATCTCTTTGTCGATGTCGGGGGTCTTTTGCAGTTTGTAACTGACGTGAACGTTCATGTTTCGAGCCTCGAACGCGGAAGAAGATTCCGTGAAGCGCGATCCTAGACAAGTTAATTGTACACCCGCTGGAAACCGGCGAAGAAAAGTCGGTCGTGCATACTACCACCTACGAAAGTAGGCAAGGCGACGGGAACGACCCACCTTAATCCCCCGCAGGATGCCGCGGATTCGCAGGGGACAAAAATAACGCCTCTGAATGATCCCCGATGATCCGTGGAACAGGAAGTTTGTGGGAACTACTTCCCTGCCTCATCAGGCAATGTAGGAACAGCTGGAAAATCCTGCGAGTAACCTTTGAACAGCGGCGTCGTGACCTCCGACCTGCGCGTGCCGTCGTGTACCGCGATCGTGTGCGGCTTACCTTCCTCGTAGCCCTCCCACAGAGACACGCCCGCATACGCGCCATCTTTGCGCAGGATGTAATACGTCATGTCGACGAACTTGAGCTTTTTCATATCGCCGTTGTAGTTGCGGACGATGCGCTTGAGAGCGTCCATACCGGCGTCGTGGGGGGACATGCCGTGGCGCAGGTTCTCGACGATGGTGTGGGCCCCGGCTACCTTGATGTTCTCTTCCCCGCTGCCGGTGGCGCCGGCAGAACCTACGTCCTGATCGGTGTAGCAGCCGGCGCCGATGATGGGCGAATCGCCCACCCGGCCGGGAATCTTGAAGGCTAGCCCGCTGGTTGTAGTGATACCGGAAATTTCACCTTTCTCGTTGAGTGCGGAACAATGGATGGTGCCGGTGGGTGGAAAGATGACGCGGCGAATTGCGGCCATGCGGAATTCCGGCTCAATGCCGAGCGCGGCCGCGCGTTCATCAAGACGCCGAATGCGCTCCTGCCACAGCTCTGACTGTGGCTCAGTGGAAGTCGCGGGTCCCTTCCATCTCGGATCGTCTAGCCCTGGTCCCCACCAATCCTGGTTCGAGTTGTTCTCCTTCCAGAGCAGCCAGATCTTGCGGGAGTGTTCGGTGAGTAGGTTCTCGCGGGGAAAGCCGACGGCGACGGCGAAGCGCTCAGCGCCTTCGCCGACCAGCATGACGTGTCCGGTGTGATCCATGACGGCCTTCGCAACCATGGAAACATTCTTGATGTTGCGGACACCCCCGACTGCGCCCGCGCGGCGGGTTGGACCGTGCATGCAGCATGCGTCCAGTTCGACCACGCCTTCTTCATTCGGGAGGCCTCCGAGACCGACGCTGGTATCGTTCGGATCGTTCTCCGGACCTTTGACCACTCGGATCGCGGCATCGAGTGTGTCCCCACCGCTCTTGAGGAAGGCGAAGCCATCGTCAAGATAGTTGAGGCCGTTGTGGGCGCAGATCATGATCGGCTTTTTGCCACTTTGCTGGCCCGGCGCGGTGTTAGAAGCCTGCGGTGAGGCGTTGAGGTTGGAGGCTAGCGATGCGACGACTGCGGATTCGATGAATCCCCGGCGAGTAATGGACATTAAGGCTCCCTGCGCATGAAACGGAGAAAGGATACCATGCGGGTTGATAGCGCTCTGGCGCGGACAACCGATTTCAACCAACGAATGCTCCGCGAGATCGCTTCTAGTCTTTGGATATCAGCTTGAGCAGGCGCGCGAGGCCCTCGGAGAAGATGGGCGGCTCGGTGATGAGACTGAGGATCAGATGACCTTCGGAGGGGAAGTCGTAGAAGTGTCCGGGATGAACGGAGACTTGCGCATGACGGAGCAGGCGGATGGCGAGATCCTCGTCGGTTTCGAGGGCGGGGACGCGCAGAACTGCGTACCATCCGCCTTCGACTTGCAGGCGCGCGCAGGCCGGATGTGAGACCAGTTGGCGGTCTAGTTCCGACAGATTCGTCCGTAAGCGATCGAGGAGGATTGGCTGGATGGATTTGCGCAGATCGAGGAACATGGGCGCGGCAAATTGGATAGGCGCGTTCATAGAGAGATAGGTATCGGCGATGATCTCCAGACGAGCGCTGGATTCGGCTACGGCCTGCGCCGGCCCGCTGGTTACGACCCAACCGAACTTCATCTGCGGGAGAGCGGAAATCTTGGAGATGCCGCTGAGCGTGAAGGTGAGCGCGTCGGTGTTGGCGGCGAAGCTGGGACGCGGCTCGCCGTCGTGCGCATAATCCAGGAAGACTTCGTCGACGATGAGCGCTGTGGCGTGATCGCGGCAGAAGGCGTTGAGCGCGGAGGTTTCCAGTTCGGAGACGTACGAGCCGGTGGGATTGTTGGGATGGACCAGGATCACGGCACGCGTCCTTGATGAGGTTGCTTTGTAGAGCGAGTCGAAGTCGATTTGCCATCCGTGATCGTAGAGAAGCGGATACGGGACGAGCTTGACGTCGGAGAGGTCGGCTAAGAACTCAAAGAGCGGATAGCTGGGTTTTGGGACGAGGATCTCGTCGCCAGGATTGCAGAGGAGGCGGAAGACGTAGGAATAGGCCTCGCTGGTGCTGGTGGTGAGAACGACCTGTTCGGGATCGAGGTCGAAGACACGATGGGCTTCGCGATAGTAACGGCAAACGGCTTGGCGAGCGGAAAGCAGCCCTCGCGGCTGCGGATCGTAGTGGAGCGCGTCGGGATGGACGAGGGCATGGAGAACCGATTCGGCGTCGGGAGAAACTCCGGCCTCAGTGGGATTGGAGATGGTGAGGTCGAAGATTTGCTGCCCGGAAGCGCGGACTTCTTGCAGGACGCGAGTGAGATCGTTCGGAGCCAGATGCCAGTTTGTGCGCGTGGAGAACATTGCCTCGAGAATAGGATGCGCGGGACAGTTTACGCTATTCGTGACTGTTTACTGGTTAGTATCGAAAGGGCCTTCCATGGCCACCTTCCAGGTGCAAAAAGAAAGCCGCCCAGACAGCGGGCGGCTTAGCTGTGAGTAAGGCTCACTAATCAGCTTGGTTACTTTCTCAGCTTCTGCGGCAGTTTGCCGGCATTGGTCGTGTGGCCGGCAACTTCGCCGTTGTCGTGAGAACCGATGGTCATATAGCCGTAGTTGTCGCCGAAGTAGGTGCCAGTGTAGCTGCCAGCAACGCCGAGCCAGCCGTACTTGCCGGTAAAGTGTCCCGATTTCGTCCTCTTGCTGGACGTGTCGGATAACCACACCGTCCACTGTAACCCGGTGAACGAGCCATATTCGGCGTCGTAGATGCCGTCGCCAATGATGATGCCCTTCCCGTAACCGGGGAGGGTGCCGTCGTAGCCCACGACCGGGGCATTGTAGTCGAGCCCGCACGCCACGAGGTCCTCATAGCCGGCAACGACGCCGCCCTGGTTATAGTCGATGACAATGTAGTTGCAATATTCGGACGTTCCCGCATTGTTCCAGAAATTGAACGTGCCGGTCTGCGCCGAAGCCAAGCTGCAGGCCCATACCACGAGAGTAATTATCGCCAAGGTTTTCAATTTCATCGAATTTCTCCTGGGAAATATCGCTTGTCGGAAAGGGAGCGCAGGGAGGTTTTGTTCTCTCCGCCTTCTTTGTTCGCGCAAATTATCTTACTTCTTGCCTACACGAGCAAGAAAAATCAAGGTAAGTTTTGTAAGTTGCAAAAACTTGCATACACACCAGGAAAGATTAAGTCGCGTAATTAAGTGGGGTGCTTTTCGCGTGCTTTATGGATGGCTCGGAACTTATGCCGCGACTTGTTGGGGAAACGGGCGGATCTCACCCGAGTCGGGCGCTACCATTCGGTTTTTTCCCGATTTTGTGATCGAGTTTGTTGTCGTGAAGCAATCTACGCACTTCACATCGATGACCGTTCATTTGCGCTGCCATATCCAGCGCTGTCTGGCGGATGACTCTTAACCGGTGCGCGAATTCGGGATTCGCTCGGGTGTCGAGCAATTCACACTCTCCGACAATAATCGACAGTTTATTGACGAAGCTATGGGCGAGCAAACACTGCGGGCCGCAGGTGGCTTCCTGTACTACCGTCCTCATTTGTTACTCCTACTCTTACCCCTCTTTTGGGCCAGATGTTCAGAAATCGTAACAGTTGATAGCACAGGGATATGTGACGATGATCACACTTCCGGTTGAGCGTACAGAGGAGCCGATCCATACGGTCGCCCTTGCGAACAAGAGGTGAGCGATAGCTGAGTCAGGCCAATTAGCTTCGCGGCGCGGCGGGACTGGCGCATTTTTGTCGATGGGAGAGATCGCCGTGGCGTCGGCAATTCCTGAGGTTCGTCGAAATGCGTCGAGCCTGACGGAGATCACAGCGTTCCACGCACGCTTGTGACATGCTATAGAGAGCCGAATATCACCCTGGCTTTCGACAAGAAGAACAACATCCTACGGGGGACGCTGGAAGGGCCGCTGACCGGAGCGGTTCTGTTGGAGTTATTCGCGGCCGCGTCCAAATACATGGCTTCCCGTCCGCCATGTCGGGCGATTCTTGACTTGTCGCAAGTGACGGAGTTTGAAGTTGCGGGCAACGCGATCAGGCAAGTGGCAGCGGCTCCGCCGGCCGTGCCAGCTGGATACATGCGGGTGGTCGTGGTTCCGCAAACCTTCATCTACGGATTGGTGCGGATGTTCCAAATCCTCGGCGAGAAGACTCGTCCCGAGTTGCAAGTCGTTCGCACGCTGGACGAGGCGTATCGTTTGATGGCGTGGAACGTCCAGAGTTTTACCCTGTCAACTGAAGGCCCGCACCGCCGCCCTGCATTCTCCTATCCTGAGCGTCAACGGCCCTTTATTTGAAGTCGTTTCCGGCGGGCGAAGTTATAACCCACGCCGCTGTTTTTCAGAGGAAGGCTTCCTTGTTGCCCATGTGGACATTCTTGTAACGTCGCCGCAGTTCCCTTGCAGAACATCGATAAATACTGCACCCAGCGGCATCCCTCTGCCTGCGGCGGGGACGCGGGAGAGTCGGCGGAACGACTCTCTTTTTCGCGGACGGTCGAGGAGATCGCGATTGCGGTTATTGGGTGGGGGCTGTGTTTGCGGCGTTAGGGAGATCCTCGGCGACGCGTAATCCCGTGTCGAAGCTGCGGCCCGAAGAGGGGGGATTCTCACGATGGGCGGAGCGAAAGCTGGCTGATGAGAAGTTCCAGGAGGAGCCACGCAGGGTATGACGCTCACAGGCGGGAGAGAGCTGGGCGGAGCCGTCGGAGGGAGCGGAATCGTAGTTTCCGAAGCCGCAGTCGGCGGTCCAAACCTCGACATTGCCGACGGTATCGAATAGACCAAACGGGTTGGGACGATAGCGGCCAACGGGCGAGGTGAAGAGAGCGCCATCGTTGCAGGAGACACCTTTTTTCCATTGCGGAAAGCGGGCGTTGGCGGTTAGGTCGCGTACATTTCCGTATCGACAAACATCTTCGGGATTGGAGCCCCAGGGATAGGGAGTAGAGGAACTGGCCCGGATGGCGTATTCCATTTCGGCGGCGGTGGGCAGGCGGTAGGGTTTACCGGTTTCGCGCGAAAGCCAATTGACGTAAGCGCGAGCGTCGTTCCAGCTCAGGCATGTGACGGGCTCATTCTCGGCCTGCGCATAGCCGGGATCGCGCCAACTGCTGCCGGGTTTCCAGCCGTAATCCTGACCGCCCTTATAGGCGAAACAGGCGACCGGCACGCCAAGTTCGGCGGGCTGGAAGGGGATGGGAGTGTTTTTCTCGGCGTCGGTTCTGTAGCCGGTGGCGGCGGCGAACCGGGCGAACTCGGCGCGGGTGACGGGATACTTTCCGAGGGCGAAGCTGTGGATGCTGACGTTGTGGATGGGACCTTCATTTTCTTCGCGACCGGCTTCGTCATTGGGGCTGCCCATGGCGAACTTGCCAGCGGGCAGGACGATCATTTCAGGACCGTTGCCGCCGGAGGCGAGGGAGTCGCGATAGGCCTGGAGTCTGTCACGCGATATTTGAGTAGAGTTCTGAGAAGGCGCTTGCGGAGGTCCGCCCGATTGGGCGCGAGCGGTCGGGAGCAGGAAATGAGCGCCGATCACCAGCGCGAGGACTGTGTTTGGCAGGTACATGGTTCCACGTTAGACGACTCTACGCCGACGAGGTTAGCGTCGACACCCGACCGAAAAGATGTTATTCGAGCTGTCCGATGACCTCGAACTTTCCGTTTTTCTTGTCGGGGAATTGCACTTCGTAGACTTGAGAGGACTCGCATCAAATCTTGTGAGCTTCCTCGACGAGCTTGGCTTTGTAACCGCCGGGAGCCAACCGGAGAAACGCGCCGGTGGCCGCGAAAATGGCGATTGCGCGGGCTTCGCTGCGATCGCTTTCGCTTGGGCAGAAAAACGGGCCGCCCCAAGTTTCGGGCGGCCTGGATTGAAGGTCGAGTCGGCTAGAAGGTGATGACGAAGCCGTGAAGACCGAAGTTGTTGTCGAAGTAGGAGCCGGTTGTCATCCCAGATGCGTTGTCGCTCAAGGGCACGGTGCCCTGGCCGCTGCCAGTTCCGGCGGCGGGAACGCTGAAGCGTTTGACAGAGCCGCCCCACGCACGACGGAAGCCGCGGTTCTCGCCGTACGTGTTGATGAAGTTTCCGATGACTGCTCCATGTGCGTTGATGCCCTCCGGGATGGTTCCCTGACCTGAGACGCGGCCAGCGCCCGGAATATCAAACACCCGGAACACGCCATGAGCGGTGCGCGTGTAGCCGTGCATTACGCCATTCGGGTCGATAAACATGGCGGTCACGACGCCAGCGTTGGTGATGCTCCAGGAGTAGGTTCCCTGCCCGGCGGCCGTACCGGCGCCTGGCGCGTCAAAGGTGGTGATGGCGCCAAGAGGCGCACGCACGTAGCCATGAATGACGTTGCCGGCGTCTACGTAATAACCGGTGACCGCACCCGTCGAGGCAAGGCTGGAGGCCCATTCAATAACTGTCCCCTGACCGGAGCCGGTGCCGGCGCCGGCAACACTGAAGGTGACGAACTTGCCGTTCGGAGGGAGCAGGAAGCCGTGAGCTACCCCGCTGTTGTCATAAACCGTTCCAGCGATCGTTCCATCCTTGCCGATGTTTGCCGCCTCGGTACCGAGGCCGGTGCCTGTGCCCGCGCCCGGAGCGTCGAATTCGGTAATGGTGCCATCGGGAGTGCGCAGGAACCCATGAAGCATGTTGGCGATATCGACATAGAATCCGGTAATGGCTCCGGAATCATTGATGGCGATGGCGTAGGTGCCTTGTCCACCCAAAACGCCGAGCGCGGTCGGGACGAATCCGGCCACACTCTGCGTGCCAGCGTCGGGAGCGTCAAAAAGGGTGATAGTGCCGTCGCTTGTGCGGACGAAGCTGTGGTAGACAAATTCCGTGTCGGAGTAGAAACCGGCGATCGTCCCGAGCGAGTTGATCGCGGGAGCCTGCGTTCCCTGGTAGGGAAGCCAGCCTCCCGGGGGAACGACAGGATCGAAGGTCTGAATTACGTACTTATCCTGGGCCACAGCTTGCGGCCACGCGACCAGAACGAAGCAAGCGAGAAGAACCAACATCAGAATGCTGATGCGTTTCATATAACCCTCCATGATTTTTTCTTGGACTTGCCAGGGCCCGCTTGAATCTGCAAGGTTGCTGCTCGCCTGAGGGGTGTTGCATCCCGTTTGTGGGCAACTGCTCTTCGGGAGGCGAGGAGAAAAGAGAATGCGCCAGTGAAGGCGTTACGCTGGGAATTCGGTTACGAACTGTGGATTATCAGGAATGAGATTATTTGTCGGTGATGATTGTCACCGGTAAGGTGTGATAGCCCACGCGATGGTCCGCACTTAAACGAACGCTTCCTTGTTTATCACGTAGGGCATCTTCGTGGTTGTCTCCCGGCACCCACTTGAGTTACTCTTGCGCCCCTTCTCAGTCCCTCCCAATTTTAGGTGCCGGTGGATTCGGTGGGCGGAGCGGGAACGGGACTGATCGAGGCGGCCTGGGCGTGATGGCGGACGTCGGCGCCGAGGACCCAGAAGATTACGTCTTCGGAGATGTTGGTGGCGTGGTCGGCGACGCGCTCGAGATTGCGGGCGACGAGAAGGGCGTCGAGCGCCTGCTGCGTGCTTTGAGGCTGTTCGTTCATGCTGCGGACGAGGACGATGAAGGCTTCGTCGCGCATGCGGTCGACGACGTGATCCATTTCGAGCACGGCCTGGGCGAGTTCGGCTTTGCCTTCGACAAAGGATTCGAGGGAGCGGCGAACCATAGCACTGACGGCGGTGGCCATGCGGCCGATGTCGACCGGTAGTTCGACGGCGGGAAGCTCGATCATGTCCATGACGCGCTCGGCGATGTTGACGGCCTGATCGCCGACGCGCTCGAGGTCGGCGTTGATCTTGGTGACGGCGAGAATGAAGCGGAGGTCGACCGCGGCGGGTTGCTGGGTGGCGAGGATGTCGAAGGCCATTTCGTCGATTTCGCGCTCGGCCGCATTGATCAAGCTCTCGTTTTCGAGGACGAGCTGGCAGCGGTGGAGATCGCGCTCGGTATAGGCCTGGCAGGCGCGGTCGACCGCGAGTTCGGCCATGCCGCCCATGCGGAGGAGCTTTTCGCGGAGTTCCTCCATTTGTTGTTGAAAACGGGTTCGCACCATTATTTGTCTGCTCCGTGAAGCCCTAAGCGGCCCAAGCCGCTTGTCAAATTGCAACTCTCACCGCAGCATTGAAGCGCTGCGTCACCCAAAATCTCTCTATTCGCTGACTCCAGTGCCCCGCCAGCTATCAAATTTCTAGCCGAATCGACCGGTTACGTAATCTTCGGTTCTCTTGTCGGAGGGATTGGTGAATACCTTCTCCGTCTTGTCGAACTCGATCATCTTGCCGAGCAGGAAAAATCCGGTGAACTCGGCCACACGGGCGGCCTGCTGCATATTATGCGTCACGATGACGATGGTGTATTGCTCTTTTAATTGAAAAATCAGTTCTTCGATCTTGCCGGTAGAGATCGGATCGAGGGCGGAGCAGGGCTCGTCCATTAGGAGGACCTCAGGTTGGACCGCCAAGGCGCGGGCGATGCAGAGGCGCTGCTGCTGGCCGCCGGAGAGGCCGGCGCCGGATTTCTTGTGGAGAGAATCCTTGACCTCGTCGAAGAGGGCGGAGCTGCGCAAAGACCGTTCGACGATCTCGTCGATTTTTTTACGATTGCGAAATCCATTCAGCTTCAGGCCGGCGGCAACGTTGTCGTAGATCGACATGGTCGGAAAGGGATTCGGTTTCTGAAAGACCATTCCCACACGGCGGCGGAGCTGGGTCGCGGAGCTTCCGTTATAGACGCTGAAGTCGCCGATGCGGACTGTGCCTTCCACGCGCGCTTCGGGCAGCGTTTCATGCATGCGGTTGAGGCAGCGGATGAAGGTGGACTTCCCGCACCCGGAGGGCCCGATCAGCGCGGTGGCATGATTGGCCTGCACGTTGATGTTGATGTCGAACAACGCCTGCGTCTTGCCGTAGAAGGCGTTGAGTCGCTCGACTGTGATTCCAACTCCCATAACCCTAGGCTCCCGCCAACTTTCCGTGGCGCACCGCGAGGCGCACCGCTGCGACCGCGCTGACGATCAGCACGATGAGAACAAACGAACCGGCCCACGCCTGCCGATGCCAGTCATCGAAGGGCGAGAGCGCGTACGTATAAATCTGTAAGGACAGAGCCGCCGTTGGCTCGTTCGGCTTTAAGTTCCAGAACTGGTTGCCGAAGGCGGTGAAGAGCAGCGGCGCCGTCTCTCCCGCAACGCGGGCGAAGGCGAGCATGACGCCGGTGATGACGCCCGAGGTCGCCGTGCGCAGCGTGATGGAGAGGGTGGTGCGCCAGCGCGAGACGCCGAGGCCGTAGGCGGCTTCGCGAATCGATTGCGGAACGAGGAGCAGCATCTGCTCGGTAGTGCGCGCGATGGTCGGGACCATCATGATGGCAAGAGCGACGCCACCCGCAAGGGCGGAGAAATGCTTTTGGCGAATGACCACGAGGCCGTAGGCGACGATGCCGATGACGATCGAGGGCACGCCGTTGAGCACGTCGGAGACGAACCGGACAGCGTCGCCATAGCGGTTGCGGCCGTACTCGGAAAGGAAGATGCCGGCGCCGATGCCCATGGGAACTCCCAGAAGGCTGGCGATGGCGAGGATGAGCCCGGAGCCGACGATGGCATTGGCCATGCCGCCTCCGGCTTCGCCGACCGGCTTGGGCGTCTGGGTGAGGAATGCGATGTTGAGGGAGCCGATGCCCTTGTAAACGAGATAGGTGAAGATGGCGAAGAGCGGGGCGAGCACCAGGATGACGGTAAGCACAGCAACGCCGGTCATCAGATGGTCGGTGGCGCGCCGCCGCCAACTGATGGGCGGGATCTCGGTCAACGTCGAATTGGCGATTGCATCGGCCATGGCTCACTCGTCTACGAAAAATCCTAAAGCAGCTTCAACAACTAATCTTAAATACCGATCCGCAATCCGATCTTAAAACTGAACTACGAGCCGTCCTCACACTACTCCGCGCGTGGGCTGGCCGCGGGTGACGCTCCACACCATGAGGCGGGCAAGCGCGTTGACTACGATGGTTACCAGGAAAAGCGCGAGGCCGATCTCGATTAATGCGGAGAGATAAAGATCTCCGGTGGCTTCGCTGAATTCGTTGGCGAGCACGCTGGCCATGGTGTATCCAGGGGCGAAGAGCGACTTCGCGATCTCCGGACGGTTGCCGATGACCATGGTGACGGCCATGGTTTCGCCCAGAGCCCGGCCGAGGCCGAGAATGATGGCGCCGACGATTCCGGCGCGGGCGTTGCGCAGCACGCCGACGCGAATCATCTCCCAGCGGGTCGCGCCCAGGGCGAGCACGGCCTCGCGCTGATGTTGCGGGACTACGGTCAGCACTTCGCGCGTGATCGAGGAGATGATGGGGAGGATCATGATGGCGAGGATCACACCGGCGGCGAGCATTCCGATCCCGTAAGGCGGACCGGAGAAGAAAGTGGTCCAGCCGAGAGTTTTGGCGAGAAAGGGCTGGACATATTCGCGGAGAACCGGCACGAGAACAAAGATTGCCCACAGCCCATAGACCACGCTCGGGATGGCCGCGAGCAGTTCGGTAGTGAAGGAAAGAATGCCGCGCAGGGCGACCGGACACATCTCGGTAATAAAGACGGCGACTCCGACGGCCAGCGGGACGGCGATGACCAGGGAGAGCAACGAGGAAACGAGCGTGCCGTAGATGAATGGCAACGCGCCGAATTGATCTTCGACCGGGTTCCAGTCCTGCGTGCCAAAGAATTTCCATCCAAAGGCGTGCCAGGAAAGTTGTGAGCCAAGGATTAACTGATAGACGATCAGGCCGAGGAGGGCGACGACTGCAAAGCCGCAAAAACGCATGGCTCCGGCAAATAAAGCGTCGGGGACCTCGCTCACCTTCCCCTGCAACAACGGCGCGGTGCTGGCTTCTATTTTCTGGATAGCTTTCGGTCCTTGCTCCGGGTCGGGAGCCTCAAAACGCGGCCGGGGCAGAGCTGGATTTGCCATTCCGCTTTGAGGCTAACAAAGGGTTGTTACAACCGGGTTAAAAAGAGAGGCCCTGGGGACAGTACCGATAGGCAGCCTCCTACTTTCTACCACGTAGACGGGCGACCGCTGAGAACCCTTCAACCCTTGTGGACTTCTTTACGTATCAAGGTTCGTGCCGCAAAATTTCATTGCGACTCGACCCCTGATATATTTCAGGATCGATCAGCGGCGGGTGCGTTTACGGTCATGACACGAGCTACCACTTCGGGGATTTCACCGTTTTTTATCGTCAGCAATGTCGACGAGACCATTGCCTTCTACCGCGACAAACTGGGCTTCGAGACACGATTCCGGCAACCGGAGGAGAATCCTTTTTTCGGTATTGTTGGGCGCAACGGGGCGCAGCTCTTTGTCAAATCCCATGGCGGCCTGGCGCCGATGCCGAATTCGACGCGGCATCCATGGATCGCTTGGGATGCTTTCGTTTATACGGAAGACCCGGATGCGCTGGCCGCGGAATTTGCGGAGCGTGGAGTGGTGTTCAGCGAGCCGCTGAAGGATACCCATGACGGGTTGCGTGGATTTCAGATTCGCGACCCGGACGGCTATGTATTGTTCTTCGGCCGGCCGAGGTAGGCGTCGCGTCTAGGTTAGATCGCGGGGCAGAACTTTGATTTCAGGCTGGCGATCTCCGCTTGAAGCGGCTGGTTATGGCTGGAATGACCTTACGGGGCCGCGGTCGTGAGCACGATGCCGGCGTGAAAAAGTGTGCCGGCGATGCGGGTGGCGATGGCCACCAGTTCGCGCTGTCCATAAAAAACTTTGACGAGTGGAGCGCGAGACATTTCGGGAAGATTGACGGCGCGTCCGGCGCGAATCATGGCGACGTTTTCGTCGGTCGCGTTGACGCTGGGCAGTTGCGGCACGAGCAGACGGGGATGGACGAAGAGATGCTCGCAGGAGTCTTCGATACTTCCCTGCGATTTCGCCTGCTTGGCGGCGGCTTCGAGATCGGCGAGGGTGTGGGCGTCTTGGATGGTGAACTCGGCGACGGCGGTGCGGCGGAGCGAGGCGAGATGGGCGCCGCAGCCTAGCTTCTGGCCCATGTCGTGGGCGATGGAGCGGAGATAAGTGCCGGAGGTGACGTGGGCGCGGAACGTTACGCGATCGGCCGCGATGTCGAGGAGGGCAAATTCCTTAATCTCCACTTGCACCGGCTGGAGCGTTACTTCGCGATTTTTGCGGGCGAGCTTGTAGGCAGGAACACCGGCGATCTTCTTAGCGGAGAATGGCGGCGGCGTCTGCTGGATGGTGCCGCGAAAATCGGCGGCCAGGGCTTCAAGCGCAGCCGGGTCAAGCGCGACGGGTTGCGGCGTTGAGGTGGGCTCGCCATCGGCGTCGTAGGTGTCGGTGGAAAACCCGAAGCGGATTACGCCCTCATACTTTTTTTCGGAGTGGGCGTAGAACTGGGCGAGACGGGTGAAGCTGCCGATGACCAGCGGCAGGACGCCGGTGGCCGAGGGGTCGAGCGTGCCGAGGTGGCCGACCGAGCGCTCGCCGAGAATGCGGCGCACACGGTTGACGACGTCGTGCGAGGTGAGCCCTGGCGGCTTATCGAGGATGAGAACAGAGTTCATAGGATTTGTAATTTGTAATTGAAGAGCAAGACCAAGGCAGCTCGTTCGCCATACCTGAAATTACAAACTTCAATCGCAAATTACCAATTGAGAGGATTCGTGATCTGGTAATTTGTAATTGGTAATTTTCGAACGCGGCCAAATCGAAACCTAATTGCCCGCCGCCGGTTTTAGATTAGCAATTACAAATTATCAATTACCAATTGAATGATTCCTCTCCGCGACGATCAGCCGAGCTTCTCCACGCCCTTCATCAACTATTTTTTGATTGTGCTGAACGTGCTGGTTTTTGTCTGGGAGCTGTCGGTTGGGCTGAACACTCGGGCGTTTCAGGCTTTTGCCTTTCAGTTCGGGGTGGTGCCGCGGCACGCGCTCGGCGTGCTTTCGGGCCGCTACCACGATCCGATCGCGACCGCGATCCTGCCCGTGTTCACCTCGATGTTCCTGCACGCTTCATTCTTGCATGTCGCGGGCAATATGCTCTTCCTGTGGATCTTCGGCGACAACGTCGAGGATTATCTCGGCCACTTCCGCTATCTCGTATTTTATCTGTTGAGCGGATGCGCCGCGGCGGCGACACACGTGCTACTGAATGCCAATTCGCGCGTGCCGATCATCGGCGCGAGCGGTGCCATTGCCGGAGTAATGGGAGCGTACTTCATTCTCTACCCGCGGGCGCGCGTGCTGGTCTGGTTTCCGCCGATTTTTTTGTTTCACGTTCCGGCGTGGCTGATGCTCGGGTACTGGTTCCTGATCAACTTCCTCAGTGGAACGGTAAATTCGGCGGAGGCGACGGCGGCATCAGGAGGAATTGCTTTTTGGGCGCACGTGGGTGGCTTCGTGGCCGGTATGCTGATGGTAAAGATCTTTCGCGAGCGGCCGGGACGGTATCGGTATGGGACGTGGTGAGAAAAGCAGTTGCCAGCTTCCAGTGGCCAGTTCTCAGTAAGTCTTGGCTGCCCGAGGCTGACTTTCAAAGAGAAGCAGTATCCTGTGCGTTTCAGAAAAGGAGAACCCGTGAAAAACCAATGCCGTTTAAGCTTCTTCTGCCTGGTTGTGCTCGGCCTTCTGGCGGCGCCATGTTTGGCGGCTACGGAGGATTCATCGTACCAGGCCATGTCAGATCATTTCTTCAGTATGGTGAAAGAGGGAAAAAATGCGGAAGCGGTCGATTACCTACTCGACACGAATCCCGCCATGAAGAAGATGCCCGATACGGTTGATCAGCTCAAGACTCAATTTGGATCTATAGGGACGCTGATGGGCTCATACATATCTCATAGCAAGCTGATTGAGACGAAGGTCGCAGACATGTTCGTCTACCAGCACTACTTTGTCGCATACGATCGGCAGCCGATCTCGGTAAGAATTAAGTACTATAAGCCGGCTGGAAAGTGGATCTGCTATGGGCTCCAGTTCGACGCCAATCTGACCGACGCGATTCAAAAGCAGGCGGACGATAATCTACGGTTCGACACGCAGTACTAGAAGAGAAGTTTTCAAGCTTTTAGCGCCGCGGCTCGGGTGCCGGGCCGGGCGGAAGGATCTCCACTTCACCTTCGCGGACTTGCCTGCGAGTTACGAACCACACTGCGGCCGTCCAGGTGGGAAAGAGATCGGCGCCGGGGATGAGTTCGGCCGCCAGCGAGGGCAGGAATGCCCAGTGCCATCCGAGCAGGCGAATCAGTGCGAAGGCCACGATCAGGTCTAGAACTGAGTCGGCGGGCGAGGCGCCACCTTCGGCGAAGAGCGGGAAGGCAATAATTTGTAGCGCGTCGGCTCCAACGGCGACCAGCCATGCGAGTCGTTGCTCGGGCCGGAGCGACTTGAAATATTCCAGGAATGACATGATCGCGACTCTCGCTTAATTAGATGCCCAAAGCATCGAGAATGCTTCCCTGCCGTTGCATCTGCCCCCGACTAGAGCGTTCCGGCCGGCGGTCTAATCACAATTTTTTCTACCACGCTGTCGGGTGCAAGCATGAGGGCGTTGACTGCGGCTTGGGCTACCGTGGCGGCGGACATCATTTTTTTGCGCGGCGCCTTTGGCCACATGGTGTTCCAGATGTCGGTGTCGATTGCGCCGGGGAGCAGGGCGATTACGCGGATTCCTTTGGGACGAAGCTCTTCGCGGAGTGTGTCGGTGAGTCCGAGTGCCCCATGCTTCGAGGCGCAGTAGGCAGCGGAGCCGGGAAAAACTCGCTCGGCGGCTACGGAGAGATTGTTCATGATCACACTTCCCTTCTTCATCACAGCGAGGGCGGCCTGAGTGACGAGAAATGTGCCGGTGAGGTTGGTCTCGATGACGTCGCGCCACATGGGGTAGGGCAGGTCGCTGACGTTGCGCGCGGGGTGCGCGATGCCAGCGTTGTTGATGAGGAAATCGAGCGGCCGGCGCAGGCGGCGGATGATGGCGAAGAGATAGTCGACGGAAGCGGGATCGCGCACGTCGCAGGTTTGGGCGAGGGTGTGGACATTGAGTTTTTCCAGCTGGCGCGCAGACTGGCCGAGAGTTTTAGCGTCGCGCGCGGTGATAACGAGATCGCAACCTTGGCGGGCGAGGGCGGCGGCGATTTCGAAACCCATGCCACGGTTGGCTCCGGTGACGAGGGCGAGACGGCTTTTCAGTAGAGACGGTTTTGTTTTCACGTTTGGGTTAGGCGCCGTTGGTGCGCTGGCGGATCAGGGAGAGGAACTCCGTGCGCGTCTCTTCTTCGTGGCGGAAGCAGCCGAGCATGGACGAGGTGACCGCGGAGGAGTGCTGTTTTTCGATGCCGCGCATCATCATGCAGAGGTGGCGGGCTTCGATGACGACGCCGACGCCCTGCGGTTCGATGGCCTTCTGGATGGTCTCGGCAATCTGAGTGGTGAGGCGCTCCTGGATTTGGAGGCGGCGCGCGAAGACCTCGATCAGTCGCGGAATTTTGCTCAGGCCGATAACTTTGCCGTTGGGGATGTAGGCGACGTGCACTTTGCCGAAGAACGGCAACATGTGGTGCTCGCACAGGCTGAACATCTCGATGTCTTTGACGATGACCATCTCGTCGTAGGTGACGGTGAAAAGCGCATCGCGCAAGAGGGCTTCAGGATCCTGCTGGTAGCCCTTGGTGAGATACTGCATGGCCTTGTGAACGCGCTCGGGAGTGCGCAGGAGGCCCTCGCGGTCGGGGTCTTCGCCCAGGCGGACGATGGTTTCACGAACGAGTTCTTCGTAGGTGGCGGCGGTGAGGGATGTCGGTTCAGTTGTGGACTTCATAGGATTTGTAATTTGTGATTTCTAATTTGTAATTGAAAAGCCAAAGCTCTCGATCTCAGGGTACGCAATTACAAATTACAAACTGCCAATTACAGATTCCCTCGATATTCGAAGGAGTTCATCATGGTTTCTTCAATGCGTACCTTCTCTAGATGCGCTTTGTGGAAGCCTTGGTTCACGATTTTGTAGATGGCGATGCATAGATTTTCCGTGGTCGGGACGGCGCTGGCGAATTCGGGGAGCAGGTTCAGGTTCTGGTGGTCGAAGCGCTCGAGGATTTCGCGATGGACGAAGCCGTCGAGATCGACCAGATTGCAGACCATGCCGGTTTGGGGGTTCACCGGGCCGCTGACTGTCACTTCAATATTGTAATTATGTCCGTGTCCATACGGATTGTTGCATTTGCCGTAAGTGGACTGATTTTCGGAGGCGGACATCTCGTCGCTGTGCAGGCGATGGGAGGCCGAAATTAGGTAGCGGCGGGTGAGATGGGCCTTCATGCGCCTCCGTGGGCGTCGTTGCCGTGGCCTTCGTCGCCGGAGACTTCTTCTCCGTAAAAATCGACAAACAGGTCGGGCGTTTCGTAGACGCGGACGCGATGGAGTTGGGCGGAGTTTAGTTTGGGCTGGAGGCGCTGCCAGATGGCAATGGCGATGTTCTCGGTGGTGGGAATCTGGGTGAGAAACTCGGGAACTTCTTTGTTGAGGAAGCGGTGGTCGAGGGCGTCGAGCACTTCCCTGTTCATGACTTCTTTGAGCTGTTTCAGGTCGACGACGAAGCCGGACCGGGGATCGACCGCACCTTTGACCGTTACTTCGAGGGTGTAGTTGTGGCCGTGCCCGTTGGGGTTGTTGCATTTCCCGAAGAGGCGCGCGTTCTCTTCCGGCGTGAAGGCCGGATTGTGGTAGTAGTGGGCGGCGGAAAATTCAGCTTTGCGGGTTAGATAGACCATAAGAACAGTTGCCAGTTGCTAGTTCTCAGTTGTCGGTTCTCAGTTTTACAGAAGCAGATGGAACCGAGGGCTGCGAATATGTACGCCCCTTCCACGATACATTACCGTTTCTGCGCGCGGCCCTCGACCGCAACAATAAGAAGGCGAACATGGGGTAGCCCGCGATTGCCGCAATTATCTCCATGTCCCAGGTGAAGTTTGCCCGGCGAAGGCGCTGTGCAATTAGGAGAAATCCGCACACACCCATTCCGTGCCACCACCAATGGCTCGAGACGGCACTCAGCGTCAGCATTAAGCCGCGCGCCCATGCGAGCGAATCAATTCGGTCGGATAGCCCCGCGCCAATTGACGTTACGGCCGGCCACAGAACAAGCACGCAGACGCACCCCCACATCAGCAGCGACTTTGCGGCGAGCTTTGTGGGGTTGGGGAACAGGAGCGCGAGGTTCTTTGTCCAGCCTTCGCGGAGTTGTGAGAGGCTGCGATACATGCGGGTGCGGACGGCTTCGGCTGCATAGCGAAACCGGAGTTTGCGGCCGGAGCGCTTGACGGCTTGGGCGAGGGCTACATCTTCGAGGAGATTGCCTGCGATGGCACGGTGTCCGCCGACCGCGTCGTAGGCTTCGCGGCGAATCAAAATGTATTGGCCGTTGGCGGCGGCGATGGGCGAGGCTGGGTCGGAGACTTTTTTCGGCGGGTAGGCGTGGGCGAGTTCGGCGAAGACGACTGGAAGAACCGCCATCTCCCAGAATGTGACTGCAATTTGTTCCGGCGAGTAGGAGAGCATGTCAGCGGCGTTTTGTTTTGCTTCGGCTAGGGCGCGGGCTAGCGATCCGGGGACGTGAATCGTGTCGGCATCAGTGAAGAGGAGCCATGCGCCTTGCGCAGTTGCGGCTCCGGCTACTACCGCGTTGTTCTTTCCTGTCCAGCCCGTCGGGACGGGCGGCGCAGGGATCACTCGTACAGTTGGAAAGCTCTCGGCGATTTGCCGGGTGCGGTCGGTGGAGGCGTCGTCGATTACGATGATTTCATAGGTCACGCCATCTTGCGTGATCAGCGATTGTAGGCAATCGGCTAGGCTGGCCTGTTCGTTGCGGGCGGGGACGATGATGGAGACTTCGAGATTCGCGGCATCGGATGGCGGCGTGGACGGCGAGGGCTGCATGGGTGCTTGTAGACCGGACGGGGAAAGCATGGCCGGTAAAACAATCCTCTTATTTTCGCTATTATAAATGTGTGAAACGTTTGCCCCTTGCCCTTCGCGTATTGCCGGCTCTCTTGCTCGCATTTCTCTTCGGTTGCTATAGCAGTAATCATCCGGCGCGTATTGGCTCGACCGCGCCTGATTTCACCGTGCAGGATTCGGACCACTCGGTGACGCTGAGCCAGTATCGCGGAAAAGTTGTGGTGCTGAACTTTCTGGGCGACATGGTGCCCACCCTGCGTCGAAGAAACGCCCGCTCTGGTGCGCATGACGAATACCATGAAGGATAAGGGTGTGGTGGTGCTGGCGGTCAGCATCGACGCGGATGATGCGGCCTACCACAAATTTTTGAAGGACTATAACGTCAGCATGATTACGGTGCGGGACGAAGCGAAGAAAGCGAGCTCGCTCTATGGGACGTTTGGCTGGCCGGAGACCTACATCATTGACCGCAATGGAGTCATTCGGCGGAAGTTTATTGGGCCGGTGGAGTGGAATAGTCCGGAGATTATTGACTATTTGAGCAAGCTGTAAGCCCACAACCGAGACTTACAGCTTCACGTTCCTCAATCGCAGAGAATTGGTGATTACCGAGACTGAACTGAAGCTCATGGCGGCGGCGGCTAGGATCGGGCTTAGCAGCAGGCCGAAAAAGGGGTAGAGCACCCCCGCCGCAATTGGCACTCCGATCGAGTTATAGATAAAAGCAAAGAATAAATTTTGGCGGATGTTGCGCATGGTGGCATGGCTTAGCTTGCGGGCGCGCACGATGCCTTCGAGATCGCCCTTCAGGAGGGTGATTCCGCCGCTTTCCATGGCGATGTCAGTACCGGTGGCCATGGCGATACCGACGTCGGCTTGGGCGAGGGCGGGCGCGTCGTTGATGCCGTCGCCCGCCATGGCGACGATGCGGCCTTGCTGTTGCAGATCACGCACGATCTCACTCTTTTGCCCGGGCAAGACTTCGGCTTTGAAGTCTTCGATGCCCAGCTTTTCGGCGATCTCCCGGGCCACAGCCTGCTGATCGCCGGTGAGCATCATCAAGCGAATGCCGGCCTGCTTTAATTGCCGTAGCGCATCGGGCGTGGACTGCTTGAACGGATCCGCGACGGCAATGTTCCCGGCATAATTTCCGTCGACGGCCACGAAAACTGAGGTTGCTCCTGCACCCTTGATAACGCCAACCCCAACTGCCTTTTGTCCATCTTTGCCAAAGGCTCCGGCCTCCTTCATCATCGCCCAGTTCCCTGCCGCGACGAGCTTTCCATCAACTCGACCTTTGACGCCTTTGCCCGGCACCGACTCGAACTCGGAGACCTCGGACAAACTGATTTTGCGCTCGTTCGCCAGCCTGACGATCGCCGACGCCAATGGATGTTCGCTGGCCCGTTCGAGACTGGCCGTCAGTCGGAGAATCTCATCGGCTCGTCTCATGGTGGCCGCACTGTCGGTCGCCTCTTCTTTGGTTAGACCTGCCGACTCGGCTCCCCAACTAACGACCTTCGGTTTGCCTTCGGTGAGCGTGCCGGTTTTGTCGAAGACGATGGTGTCGACCTTTTCCATGGTCTCGAGGGCTTCGGCATTTTTGATGAGCACACCGGCGCTGGCGGCGCGGCCGGTGCCGACCATAATGGCCATGGGTGTGGCGAGTCCGAGGGCACACGGGCAGGCGATGATAAGAACGGCGACGGCATTGACGATGGCATGGGCGAAGCGCGGCTCGGGGCCGAAGGCGGCCCAGGCGATGAAGGTGAGGATGGCGCACGCGATGACGGCGGGGACGAACCATCCGGCGACGCGGTCGGCGAGGCGCTGAATGGGAGCGCGCGTGCGCTGCGCCTGGCTGACCAGCCTGACGATTTGCGCGAGCATGGTTTCGCTGCCGACCCGTTCGGCTCGCATGACGAGCGCGCCGGTGCCGTTGACCGTTGCACCGATTACGTGGTCGCCAGATTTCTTCTCGACTGGCATGGATTCGCCGGTGATCATCGATTCGTCGATAGCGCTAGCGCCGTCGAGGACTACGCCGTCGACGGGAACTTTTTCGCCCGGACGAATGCGGAGTTTGTCGCCGGCTTTTACTTCTGCGAGCGGGATGTCGCTCTCGGAACCATCCGCGGCAATTACGCGGGCCATCTTCGGGCTCAGATCAAGCAAAGCACGGATCGCGCTCGATGTGCGGCTGCGGGCACGGAGCTCGAGAACCTGTCCGAGGAGAACGAGCGTAACGATGGAGGCCGCGGCCTCGAAATAAACGTCGGGCTCGCCTTTCATCAACATGCGCGAGGAGGACTGGAAAGAGGCCGGAAACATCTGCGGGAATAACGTTGCGACCACGCTGTATACATAGGCCACGCCGGTGCCTATCGCGATCAGCGTGAACATGTTGGTGCTGCGGTTGACGATCGAGGTCCAGCCGCGCTGGAAGAATGGCCAGCCGCACCAGAGGACGACGGGCGTCGCGAGAAGCAGTTCGAGCCAGCGCAGAATGGAGCTGATGGTGGCGTTGAAGTGCATCCCGGCCAGGGCGAGGCTGAGCTCGCCGCCCAGGTGCGCATGGGGCCAGATCATGCTGCCCATGGCAATTGCCAGCAGCGGAGCCGTCACCATAACCGCGACCCAGAACCGCCGCGTCATGTCGCGCAGTTCCGGATTCTCTTCCGGCGCGACGGTCACGGTGCGAGGCTCGAGCCCCATGCCGCAGATGGGGCAACTGCCCGGCTCCGGGCGGACAATCTCGGGATGCATCGGGCAGGTGTATTCGGTTTTGGTTGAGTCGAGTACGGGCGATTCGGGTTCGAGGGCCATGCCACATTTTGGACAGGGGCCCGGGCCGACTTGGCGGACTTCGGGGCACATGGGGCAGACGTAAGCGCGGGCGTCAGCATGAGCGCCGAGTCCTGTATTGGCGGCGGACGCCCGGCCAGGATGCGACGGGGCTGTCGCCCCACTTCCCTTCGCCGGCGTGCCGATGGAGACCAATGCTCCGCCGCCGCCCGACGCGGGCTTCATTCCGATGCCGACTAGCCCTGAGCCCATCGGCTTGGGTGGAGCGGCCAGCACTCCCGCCGGATTCGTCTGAAATTTCGTCATGCAACCGGCGCAGCAGAAGAAATAGTTCTGCCCGGCGTGCGCGGCCTTGAAACGTGCGGTCGAGGGATCGACCTTCATGCCGCAAACGGGATCGATGGCCGGGCCTGATGGCTGCGCGCTCATCTTCCTGATCTCCTTGTCCCAGCGTCCTTAGTCAATATCCACAAAGCTGTCCTCGATTCGTGTGTTCTGGCCATGGAATTCCGGCAGTACGTTGCGCTTGGAGAAATGCCTTCCATATTAGATACTCGAAAGAGCGATCTGGAATCTTGACACGGATAATGACGTCCCGGGATGAAGTTAAAGGGATGGTTGAAAGATTCGACGACAGGACGCGCTATTTTAAATAACTCGGTCGAACTCAGCGAAATTCAGGAGACACGCCATGACCTATCTTGAAGCGGCCTTCCGCTATCAGAGTACTCCCGGAGAGAGTGAGCTGCGCGCCATCGACACGGTGCGTGAGGTGTATGGAATTCAGCGCGTGCAGTTTAACGAGAAGGAACGCACCGTGCGAGTGACCTTCGACGCCTCGCGGCTGAAGGCCAGCGCGGTCGCCAAACTGCTGCGTGAGGCTGGGATCGACATACAGGATCAGCTCGTTCTGGCTTAACTTGCGTTTTCGTATCTGGGATTCGAGGCCTGATCAGGTCGAGGAACAACCCACCCCGCTCCGTCCCCGTCAGTTGGATTCATGCATTCCCTGGGGGAGGGCTGCCGAAGATCAGAGCGGGGCGCTTACAAACCAGAGAGAACCCTCTTGCGATATTGCCTTGAATTGCAAAGGGGCACTCGGAAAGACCTCTGGCCGAAGTATTCTCCGATGTGCCCCGTTGCGCGCCACTTCGTCTGCCCTAAAGAGAAGCAGTTCAACTGCCAATCGTAAGACGTTGTGGGCGCGTAGTTGGAGAACGAGGCGACAGGTATCTTTTGCGCGTTATCGGAAAACTTTACTCGCCGAATGTAAAAACCATTTCACCCAACTCGACCAGAAGGCCGGTCAGAAGCCGGGATCGGAGGGTATGAGTTCGGCATACGACATAATTTTGGCACGAGGTTCGCAGAGCGTGTGCGTGGGATCAGCTTCATAGTACAATTGTTCGGCGGGGCCCGTAGCTCAGTTGGATAGAGCACTTCGCTACGAACGAAGGGGTCGGGCGTTCGAATCGCTCCGGGCCCACCATTTCTTCTCCAGACTTGCCTTCACCAGCAAGGACACTCTGCTAGGTTCCCCCTGTTTGCTCTATAGCAGGCTGGTCGTAGCGTCGGCCCTAATTCTGCCCAATCTTCATAATTCAGCCTCATACTTCAACCGCCCTCAAGGATTTACCCGCTGGCCCTTCCGAGCTATTCCCAGGCATCTTTTCCTTGTCTAGCCTCGTCCTACGGTCCTGGGAGGCTTCGTACACCCCTGTCGCGGGTTCGCCTCAGGATCCTCTGGTCATTTCCGGAGACCTCGCGTTCAACACTGATGCAGCGCATCGTCCAAAATTTTTGGCTCGGGGGTCAGGAAGACGCCGATGCTCTGGTTGGGCGGAATCCTGAAAACATCACCGCCATCCTGAACGTGCGCGGGCCGGACGCTTACCATCCGCCGGGACGCGATCAGTCAGCCGAACACCCCGGAAAAGCCTACAAGTGGATACCGGCGCCGGACACGGGTCTCATCGGACCCGCGCACGTGCGCGAAGCTTCGAGCTGGCTGGGGGAGCAAGGCGAGCGCCAGCAACGGATTCTGATTCATTGCATGTTCGGGATTTCGCGGGCTCCGGCGTTTCTGGCCGCCTACATGGTGCACAGCGGAATCTCGCCCAGTCTCGAAGAAGCGAAGGCTGCGATCTCGGTGCATCGAAAGGTGCAGCCCGCGCAGCAGATTGCCGAGCCCGTGCGGCAGGTGGTGCTGGTCTCGGCTCTCACCGGACTGCCCAACCGGCAGGCCTTCGAGGAAGCACCTACCAGTGCGTTCGTGGCCGTTCTCAATGTCGACTTCATCAAAATCTTCAACGACATCTTCGGACGCATTGCCGGAGATATGTTGCTGCGCCGGCTCGGCAAGATTCTTCTCGACGCAGGGATCGACACCTACCACAGCCACGAAGATGAGTTTCTGTGCCGGGGAAAATCCCGCGAGCAATTATGCACCGGGCTGTCACGAGCGCGTGAGATATTCCGGCAGGGCTTCGAGCTCTATGCGGACGGCCGCATGCAGTTGATCGAGGGCGCGGCCTTCTCGTTCGGAATTGGCGAGACGGTTGCTGCCGGCCAGTCGGCGTTGCGGAAGGCGAAGGCCGCGCGGGGCTGGGGGGAATCGCCCGAATGGTTGCGGCGATTGGTTGCTTCCGGTCACGGGCACGACTGGTAGCCTATAGTCCGATCGTGGTTTTGGTCCTAATTTGCCTTGATCTGCCTGACTTTACCTGCCTGGCTCGATCCGCCTTACTTGGTCCGCAAAACATGATCGAGATTGTCTGGCGGGTGCAATCCAACTGTCCAGTCGGTGTGCCTACACCAAAGTTATTTGCAGTTATTGCCCGTCCCGAATATGTTCATGCTAAAAAGTTGCGGCGTGGGGCCGCAACGCTGCACTTCCCTCCTCTGGCAGCCGTGTCTTTATTCTTTAGGAACGCCTATGAAGTCTGTACGAGCCTTAGCGCCGCGCCTGATGTTGCTTGCGGCGTTCTTTTGCATTCTTTTCGCCGCGCATCTCTGCGCCGCCCAGTCGCCCTATCAGGTCATCGCCGTGCCAGATGGAGGAACGATCAGGGGCACGGTGAAGTGGCAAGGACCTATGCCTCATCTGTTCGTCTCGGAGATTAACAAGGATCCGCAGATCTGCGATCCGCTGGGGAAGAAGCATCGCGACCTCGAGCGACTTGAGGTTTCGCCCGAGGGCGGCGTGGCCAACACCGTTGTCTATCTTAAAAACATCAGCGCAGGCAAGGCGATGGACCTGCCATTGCCTCGCCGCTTCCTGGACCAGAAAAATTGCCGCTACGAGCCGCATATTTTGCTGGTGCCCGAACATGCGGCGCTAACGGTCAAGAGCAGCGATCCGGTACTCCACACCGTACACATGTCGGGCAGCGCCGACTACAATCTGCCATTTGTGAATCCAGGAGAGGAGATCAGCCGCCCCATGACCCGCGAAGGCGTCGTCGACCTGCGCTGTAACGCCGGGCACGTCTGGATGAACGCCGAGATGATCGTTGCCGCCAATCCTTATTATGCCGTCACCGATGCCGAGGGCAATTTCGAATTGACGGACGTTCCTCCCGGCCAGTATGAGATTGCCGCCTGGCATGAAGGATGGCGGGTGGTCGGCGAGACTCCGCTCTACGATGTTATGACGCAGGTTCGCGTCAAACGCCCGGTATTTTCCGCCCCGGTCGTCTGGGCGAAATCGGTCACTGTTCCCGCGGGAGAAACGGTAGAGGTGCACTTCACGCTGGGCGAGAAAACGCCACAACTGGCGCAAGGCCACTGATTAAAATTGGCGATTCAGCGGGATTAGTAAAGACGGCTTTACGCGGACAGATCGCCCCAACCAACCTACAACAGCCTTTGTCTCTTTAACACCCTGCGGTCCAATTGTGAGGTCCGGTTTTGCGGTCCCGGGGGATTCGGCGGGGCGATGCCAATGCCCAAACGACGGATCGCTTTTCTATGATCAAGCCATCGTAAGGGAGGCAAGAAGCCGAAAAATAGACAATCTTATTACTTCGCGGCTGGACACATTCCGCAAAATCGCATATACAATAGGCCAACTTCTCGCGGACGTCGTGGACCGCGAGGCGGAATCCCGGTTCTGGCGCAGGGTTTCGCGTGGTCTGTCTGGCCGCTTAGTTGTGCTGACTCAGCGTGCCCCTTAGTGGGTACAGGTCGGACCAACTCAAATTGGCATCCTGGCATCTGAGGCAGGAAACAGGACTCGTTTTCCGTATAGGTCGTGCTGGCGAACTAGGGCGACCCGTAGATCCAACACTCCCTGGGCGTACAAGAAAACTGCATCACAAATTTGAAGGCTCTCCCTGAACTTCTCTATGCACTGCTCTCCCCAGCGCACCGCACTGTTTCTCGCACTCTTTCTGACGTTGAGTCTCACTCTCGCGGCAATGCTTTTCGCGCAAGGGTCCTACACCTTGCCTCCGTCCGATCGCGACGTCACGCCCACCGATCGGACTCATGCGGCATCCATTATTACTGCCAAGGCTGCTGATTTCTCTCGTCCTGTTATCTATGGCACGGGCGGCTATTACGCCGCCTCGGTCGCCGCCGGAGATTTCAATGGCGATCACAACCCCGACATGGCCATCGCGAATTCGTGCCAGTCCAGCAGCAACGGTAGCAACTGCGATGCGGGCGGCGTGGTTGGCGTTTTGTTCGGCAATGGCGACGGCACGCTGCAACAGTCCGTGAGCTACATCTCCGGAGGCAGCGCGGCCTCGTCCATCGCGGTCGCCGATCTGAATGGCGATGGCTATCCCGACATCGTCGTCGCCAATCAATGCATCAGCGTGACAGACTGCAACAGTGGAGATGTCGGCGTCCTGCTGAACAATGGCGACGGCACCTTTGCCCCGGTGGTGAGTTACTCCGCCGGTTATGGCACCGATGCGGTCGCAATTGCGGACATGAACGGCGATGGCATTCCGGATCTGGTGGTTGCGAATCAGTGTTTGAATGCCAACTCCTGTAACAACGGCGGCGTGTCGGTGCTTCTTGGCACTGGGAAGGGCGCCTTTCAGTCGCCGACCACATACAGTTCCGGCGGCCAAGGCGCGGTCTCGGTCGCCGTCCGCGATGTTAACGGCGACGGATTTCCTGACGTCGTTGTGGCTAACCAGTGCGCCAGCAAATCAAACTGCAACAACGGCGAAGTCGACATTCTGCTCGGCAGCAGCAACGGCGCTTTGCACGCTGGCTCCAGCTATAGCTCAGGCGGCTACTCGGCGCTGTCCGTTGCCGTCGCCGACCTGGAAAGCGGTGGCCCACCCGACATCATTGTCGCCAGCCTGTGCGCTACCAGCGCCAATTGCGTCGATGGCGTGGTCGGCATCCTCATTGGCTATGGCAATGGGACTTTCAAGCCGCCGGTTGCCTACGATTCCGATGGCTATGGCGCGAGTTCGGTCGAGGTGGCCGATATGAACGGTGACGGCATTCCCGATCTCGTCGTCGACAACATTTGCAAGACCAGCTCCAACTGCTCGAAGGGCGGAGTCGCGTTGCTACTTGGCAAGGGCGATGGCACGGTTCAGTCGCCGCTGCTGTACGACTCCGACGGAAACGACGCGACCTCGGTCGCCGCGGTCGATCTGAACGGCGATGGCAAGCTCGACATCGTCACCGCGGACAACTGTACCACTAAAGATAATTGCAACGGGATCGTGGCCGTCCTGCTGAACAGTTCGCTCCTGAAAACCACTACCGTTCTCGCTTCTTCGGCGAATCCCGCCGTTGTGGGTCAGTCGGTCACTTTCACGGCGACCATCACTTCGGCGACATCTGTACCCGACGGGGAGACCGTAACTTTCTACCAAGGCAGCACGGCGCTCGGCACAGGAACGACGAGTGGCGGTATTGCGACTGTAAGTACGTCGTTCTCCAAGTCCGGCAGTTTCACGATCAAAGCCAGCTATCCTGGCGATGCCTTCCACAAGCCAAGCTCGGGGAAGGTGATCCAGGTGGTGACCGAGTAAAGTGAAAACGCAGGCAGTGTTCTGAATTCGCTTTCCTTCACCGCGGAGTCACGAGCGCAAAACCCGGGGGGCGAACTTCCTGCCAAGCGCTTGATTTTTCTCCGCGTCTCCGTGGCAGAGGTTCAAAGGGCCCCTGCCAAAACGCCCGCAGCCTTGGCCCTTTGCTAGAATACCGGCAGCCGTGGGGAGACAATGATCCGAACCTCGATTCGCCGAAACTCCGTTTACATCGCGCTGTTGCTGATCGCTCTCGTTCTGCCGTCGATGGCCAAACATTCCGCCGATTCGCGCCTGAAGGGTTCGTTCCGCGCACCCGCTAAGAATGGCTGGACCTATATCCGGCTGAAAGGAACACCCGAAGAAATCGGCTTCCAGAACGGCTATTTGCTCTCCGCCGAAATCGACGACCTGTTGAAAGTCTTCACGCTCGAGACGACGCGCGACAACAAGAAGGATTGGCAGTTTTTCCGCGACGCCGCGCGCACCATGATGTGGCCGCGCATCGAGTCCGAATATCGCGAGGAACTCCAAGGCATCGCCGATGGAGCCAATGCCAAAGGCGTGAAGCTCGATGTCTGGGATGTCGTGGCGATGAACGCGGCCATGGAGTGGGAGTACTACGTCAAGGAATACAACAAAGAGCACGCGATTCAGTCCGCCGCGTCGATGGTCGCGCCCGAGCATTGCAGCGCCTTCGTCGCCACCGGCAGCTATACGAAAGACGGCAAGATCGTGATCGCGCACAATAACTGGACGAACTACCTGGACGGCGCGCGCTGGACGATCGTCTTCGATATCGTGCCCGCGAAGGGCTATCGCATGCTGATGGACGGCCTGCCCGGCTTCATCCACAGCGGCGACGATTTTGTGGTCAACGCGGCCGGCATCGTCATTACGGAAACTACCATTGGCCACTTCAGCGGCTACGATCCGAATGGAATTCCTGAGTTTGTCCGGGCGCGAAAAGCGGCGCAGTACTCAAATTCGATCGACGACTTTGCGCGCATCATGAAAGAGGGCAACAACGGCGGCTATGCCAACAACTGGCTGCTCGCCGACATCAAGACCAATGAGATCGCCAGCTTGGAACTCGGGCTGAAGAATGTCACGCTGGAAAAGAAGACGGACGGATATTTTGTGGGCGCCAATTTTCCGGTTAACGAAAACCTGATCCGCGAAGAGACCAACTTTAATCCGAGCGACATGAGTGTGAGCGCCAATGCTCGGCACGTGCGCTGGGAGCAGCTCATGGCCGAAAACAAGGGCAAAATCGACGTCAGTGCGGCCGAGCGCTTTATGGCCGACCACTACGATACCTACGACAAAAAAGAAGAGGCCGACGAGCGCACGCTGGATGGTCACATCGACCTCTCGCCGCGCGGTTCAGCGCCCTGGCAGCCGCCCTACGGCAATGCCGGAGCGGCGCAGAACAAGGTTGCGGACGCCGCCATGGTGTCGCGGATGTCATTCGCCGCGCACGCCGGCCACGCCTGCGGCATGGACTTTAAAGCGGGCGAGCAGATCAAAGAGCATCCCGAATTCAGCTGGGAGCAAGGCGTCCTGCACGACATGGACGCGTTTCCGTGGACGACGTTCTCCACGAAAAAATAGGCGGACTCGAGCCCGAGCGGAAAGAAGATTCGGAAGAAGAATGCCGTTCCGCTTCCCAGGCAGACTAGCTCACGGCCTTATTCCGAAACTGGCGGAGCCCAACAAACAGCAGCAAGATATCGAACAAACTTAACGCCACCAGAATCGCTGGCAATGACAGGTGCGGAAATTGCGGCACGAGCGTCGCGCGCAGTCCCTCGCTCGCATACACCAGCGGATTGATTAGCACCAGCTTGGCGAGAATCGGAAAGGTCTTCAGCGCGCTCCACGGATAATACGTGCATCCGAAAAAGATCATCGGCGTCATGACCATGCTGAACATCAGGCCGATGTGCTGCTGATCGACGCTACAGCCGAGCGCTAGGCCGCCGCATGACGAGAATCCCGCTACCAGTAGCGCCATGCACAGGAAAAGCCCGAGATTCGTAATATGCAGTTCGAGGCCGGGACGCAGAATTAGCCAGGCCATCGGAATCACAATCAGCCCCGCAAGCAGCGCCTGAATCAGCCCGTAGATGACCTTCTCCACCGCGACCCATGAAATATCGATGGGCGCGAGCAGGCGGTCTTCGATCTCGCGCGTGAACTGGAACTCCGCAATCAGCGGCATCGCCACCGCCCACACGCCCGTGAACACCATGCTGATCGCCATGATTCCCGGCAGCAGCAGGCTTTTATAGGAGGCCGGCATATAGCCGCTGCCCACCATCACCCGCCCGAAAATAAACACGAAGAGAAGCGGCTGCAAAAAGGTCTGCAGAATCAGCGGGAGCATATTTCGGCGCGCCACATGCGCGTCGCGCGCCAGCAATGCAATAAATGCCTTCCAGTTCATTCGCGCAAACTCCTGCCAGTGTGATGGAGAAACAGATTTTCCAGGCTGGGCTCGGAGATGTGGACGTCCGACAACTCGATGCTCATCGCCGCCGCCGCATTCACAATCTCCGGAATCAGCGAGCCCCCGCGCCCGGCGTAGACGTCGGCGCCGCTTTCGCCCGACGGCCGCACTTCGGTGACACCGTCCAGGGTCTTAAGCCTCTCCAGCAGCGCGGGCGACATTGATCCAAAACGCAGCCGCAGTAAAAACCCGCCGGGAATCGACGCCTTCAACTGTGCGGGCGTTCCCTGCGCGATGATCTTGCCGTGATCGATGATCGCGAGTTGTTCGCACAAAGTATCGGCCTCTTCCATGTTGTGCGTGGTCAACAGGATCGTGCGGCCTTTCTGGTTGTACTCGCGAATGATCTCCCAGAGCAGCAGCCGGGTCTGGGGATCGAGGCCGACGCTCGGCTCATCCAGAAACAGGACCTGCGGATCGTGCATCATGGCACGGGCGATGGAGACACGTTGCATCATGCCGCCGGAAAATCCGCGCACCAACTGGTCCGCGCGGTCGGTCAACTTGAAGCGCTCGAGCAGAGTCTGGGCGCGCTCGGTGCGTTCGTGCAAGGTCAGCCCGAAATAGGCGCCGTGAAACGTCAAAATCTCGCGCGCGGTGAGGGAAAAATCCAGATTCGGACGCTGCGCCACTACGCCGATCTGGCGCTTGGCCGCGGTCTGGTCACGCCAGACGTCGTGTTCGCCGATCCAGGCCGTGCCGCTCGTCGGGCGCACTCGCGTGGTCAGAATTCCCACCGTCGTCGACTTGCCCGCGCCGTTCGGGCCGAGCAGTCCGAAGATCTGGCCGGGCGCGACGTCAAGATCGATGCCGTCCAGCGCCTTGATCTCCGGCTTCGGGCCTTTGGCTTTTTTGCCCATGCCCGGTGGTCCTCCGCCAGCCGCCGCCGGAGGAGGGGAGTTGTAAACTTTGCGCAATTCGCGCGTACGGATTGCAGAATTCATTGCGAGAAATTTCCTGTTCTCTTCGTCTCGACGCCCCACGCGCCCGATCATCCAATCAAATTCGTACAGGCAGTATACATAGCGCGAGCCGGCCCGTGCATCGCGCAAAAAAATCGGCCGCGAGAGTTTGAGAAAACAAAAACTGTTTCGGCTGCGGAGTAAGCAAGATTTGCCAGACTCTCGGGTCCCGACGTGAAGGTCTACCCCATCAGTAACATCGTCCATCATTACTTACTAACGGCCATTGTCCGGATGGCCGGTGTACCCCGGTACTTTGACGTTATCTATCCCTGTTCCTAACATCGAACCTACACGACTGTCTATTCCGAGTTATGTCCGTGGGGACGAACCGGAGTTTGCGTCGGAGATTTGCAAAGCAGGCGCCGCCACATGCGATCTAACAATACATTTCGACATCAGCACAGCGCGGCCAGCGGCTTTAGCTTGCTGGAGATCGTCTCCGTGCTGGCCATCAGCCTCACGCTCGGCACCTTCGCCATCATCAGCCTGGTGCCGGTCATGAACCAGCAGCACGTGACGAATGGCTATAACACCACGATCTCCGCGCTCCGCCAGGCGCGTGATAACGCGATCTCGCAACGTACTGCCTATTCGGTGACCTTCTCCAACGCGGCGATTCCCAACACGATCGTAGTGGCGCCAACGATTACTGGATTTCAGGGTGATCTGCCGAGCGCAACCTATCAGTTGCCCAATGACGTGACGTTCCAGGTACAAACGCAGCTCTCCACCACGCCTCCGCCCGATGGGTACGGAGTGGGGACGGCGGCGATCGATTTCGGCTACCCGGCGCCGGCCGCGACCGGGGGTGGACAGACGGTCGTCTACTTCTGCCCGGACGGTTCTTCTCAGAACAGCACGGGCGCCGGCAGTTGCGCCGGTATGAATTACTGGAGCGGCGGCGTCGTCTATATGGGGCGCACGGGTGATCTGCTCGGCATGCGCGCCATCACCGTGTGGGGTGGCACGGGCCGCATTCACGGCTGGCGTATCTATACCACCAGCACCTCGGGGGTCTATCAATGGCTGCGCAATTGAAGGTTCCAATGGGAATTCAGAATCGCAATCCGAGACCGTTCGCTCGCTCGTTGCGGCGCGGCTCATCGGTAGAGTCCGGCTTCTCGCTGATCGAAGTCATGATCTCGATGGTGGTTCTGACGACTGGCCTGGTCAGCCTGCTGGGTGTGTTCGGCCTGGCGATGGCGACGACCCAGACCTCGCAAGACGCGCTCATCGCCAAGCAGCTCGCCAACGAGTCGTACGAGAGCATCATCACGGCGCGCAATACATCGCAGATCGATTTTGACGATATTCAGAATACCGGCTCGGTCAGTTGCCCCATCACCAACGCGGCCACCTGCGGCATTTTCCTGACCGGCATGCAGCCCATCGATAACGCGGGCGCCGACGGAATCTATGGCACGAGCGACGATGCGGCCTCCGGAGAGCAGACGCTTCAGGATCCCGGCGCCGACGGCGTCTTCCTCACCGCCGACGATCTCCTGATTCCCCTGACCGGATTCCAGCGCCAGATCACTATCTCCCCTATCGCGGGCGAGTCCACGGTGCGCAGCGTCACCATTACCGTGCAGTACGCGAACCCCCAGACCAAGCTGCCGTCGACCTATGTGCTGAATTCCTTAATTTCGCAGTATCAGTAGACGAGGGGCCATGCATAAGCGCTTAACAACTCGTGAGAGTGGTTTCAGTCTGGTGGAAATGATGGTCTCCATGGCCCTGGGCGCCATTATTTTGGCCGCCGCGGTGCAGATGTACACCAAGAGTGTCTCCGCCACCTTCATGGTGAGCCAGCGCGCCGAAATGCAGGAAGATTTTCGGGCCGCCTCCAATATGCTCACCAAGGACCTGAGCCTGGCGGGCGCAGGCATGGGCAACGGCGCAGCGATCGCGCTCCCCTCGGGCACTACCCCGCGCTACGGCTGCGACCAGAGCAGCACATGCTACATCAACGGCGTGGCCGGGACCTATCCGCTGAACGCCGGCGTCCCTTATATGTATGGCCTGATCCCCGGCTATAACAAGGGACCAATTCTTAATGCATCGCAGGGCAACACCGACGTCATCACGGTGATCTACACCGACTCGAATTTTCTTCTTAACTGCTACATCCCTCAGGTGACAGCCAAGGGTGTGGTGACGTTCTCGCAGCCGGTCTCTCCCAATACCTGGGCGAGCGAGGGCTGTTTGCCGAATCCCAGCGTGTCGAGTCCGCAGGCGCCCAACGATCCGGCCGCCGGGCTGGCCATCGGCGATGTGGTCATGATGACGCTCAATGCCAAAACCATCGTGGCTGAGGTCACCGGCGCCATCACCACTGCCGGGGCTGGCAGCACCGAGACCTGGTCGGTTCCGTTTGCCGATAACGATGCGCTGAAACTGAATCAGACCGGATCTGGAACCGGATTGAATAGCGTTCCCCTGAACGCGGTGGGCTCATCGTCGGCCGCGCCCTGCGGTGCGCAGGGTCCTTGCCGGCTCATGATCGTCACCTATTACGTCGACAATACCGGCACCACTCCTCGCCTCATGCGGCAGATCAGCGGGCACACCCCGATGCCGGTGGTCGAAAACGTGGCCTGGATGAAGTTCACCTACGACCTGTACAACGACTCGACCGCCAGCTATTGCACGCTACAGCCGAACCCCGGCTCGGGCGACGCGAACGACACCTGTTCCAACGGCCTGCTTCCCAATCAGATCACCAAAATCAACATCCAGAATATGGCCATCAACAGCACCCAATTGGCGTCTCAGTTCGGGCTGGGTTACGGCTATCAGCGAATGGATTTGCAGACCTCGGTCTGCGCTCGAAATCTGACTTACATGAACAACTATCCCAATTGACGCCTCCGCGTTTGGAATAGTTCACGATGGAGCAAACGATGCTTATGGAAACGACAAAAAACGGTAGCACGAACGGAGCGAATCGCCGCAGCCGGGGCTTCACTCTGGTGGCGTCCTTGCTGATGCTATTGCTTCTGTCCGGTATCGCAATCGGCCTGATGATGATGGTCAACACCGAGGGCAAAGTCGGTGGCACGGATCTGCAGAACAACCTTGCCTTTCACGCCGCCGAGGGCGGCATGGAAAAGATGTATGCCGACCTGAGCTCGGTGTTCCAGAGCACACAGTCGCCGACCGCCGCGCAGATCTGCGGAGTGAGCGGACCGCCGCTGGGCTCGGCCGCCAATGAGCCATCGATGATTGGCGTGAGCTGGACGCAGTACCAGGTCATGCCCGGCACCACCCAGCAAGCCACCTGTCCGACCACCCTCACCTCCGTTTGGGGCCAGATCAGCGGCAACGGTCCGGATGCCGGCCTTTGGGCGCAGGTCATTCCGATCAACCTCCTGGTCACCGCCGCGTATCCGGGCGGGCAGGAAGTCAGCATGACGCGCACCGCGCAGGTCGCGCTCATTCCGGTTTTTCAGTTCGGCGTATTTTGCGAAGGCGACTGCGGCTTCTTCGACAGTCCGAACCTCACCTTCGGCGGACGCGTTCACACCAACTCCGACCTCTACCTCGGCGTGTCCAACGGGGCGACGCTGGTCTTCAACAATAAGCTCGAAGCCTATGGCAACGTGATCACGGAGCAACTGCCCAACCAGCTGGCTGCCACAGGAAGCAACTGGGACGATACCGGCGACGTCTACATTCCGACCCAGAACAACGGCTGCAGCAACCCCGGAGTCGATCACACCGATTGCACCCTTAAGCCAGCCAACAGCGCTCCCGCCGCCAGCCCGTACGGCGACGGCAGCGTGACGGGATTCGGAGGCAATCCGCCTGCGTGCTGCTACAACGGCAGCAACTGGAACACGTTCTCCAAAACCACCACCAACAAAATGCTGATCAACGGCAACTACGGGAGTGCGACCAACGTAGGCACGGGCGCCACCAAGCTCTCCATGCCTTTCGTCAATGGCACGACCTTCCCGTTTGAGATCATCCGCCGCGACCAATCAACCGATTCGCAAGCTCTGAGCGACTCGCGGGAAGAAAATCTGGCGCAGATCCGCGTGCTGATCAGCGACGATCCCGCCGAATTGCCGAGCGGCTCGGTCCGTCTGGCGAACATCACCTCCAGCGAAAACGGTGGGGCCAGCAATCCTTACGGAATCGCCATTGCGCCGCCTTCGGCCAATACGACTTACATCAATCCAAAGTTAGGCACAGCGCCGAGCGGCGATACCTACACCATGTATTTTGCGGCCGCCTCGAATGGCGTCACGCCCGACGTCAGCACCTGCACCGGAACTTCCTGCCCGACGCTGAAGTGCAGTGGCATCAACTGCTCCACGCAGTATCTGCCGCCCGATTGGCCGTTCGCGCCGCAAACGGCGCCGACCGGCTATCAGACCTTGCAGCCAACGAGTTCTCCTGCTGCGCCTCTGGAGGCCGCCGGGGCCAGCCCAAATCCGACCATCGCGCTCTGCACAAGTGTGGGTGGAGCGTTACCCACTACGGGCTCGAACCCCTGCACCGGCGCGACCGCGCAACCGTATCCCTACTTCACAGTCTTGAACCAGGCCGACTCGCAGGTCTGGAACCTTATCGACGGCTATCTCTGGGTCGGCTACCTCGACAACAGCGGCAACTGGAACAACGTTACGAATGAATGGTTGGCCTTCGGCTTCGCGCGCGGGTTGGCCGCTCCCACCACGCCGGGATCGAATCCCATCAACCCCAATGCGATTCTGCTGCTTCAGCAACCGGCCGATCGCAACGGCAACTCCGCGTTTAGCTCTCCGCCCGCGGTACCCGACATGAACGGCACCGGTCCCACCTGCAGTTCCTGGAATGCAGGTCACACCGCTTGCCTCGGCACCTGGAGCGTGCCTCAGCCGCCTGAGGTGATCAAAGACGCGCTGACCGCATCTCCATATTTCGCGTTGACGACTACCTCTTCGCCCGCGCCGGCCTCGGGCAGCAGCACCTTTGCTCCCACCGGCCAGAGCGTCACCATGTTCAACTGGTATCCGATCAACTTCTACGACGCCCGCGAAGGCGAAGTCCGCGCAGCCGATTGGGGCAACAACAGCTGTACCACCAATGGCCTGCTGAACGCCGTCGAAATCGACGTAGGCAACCTGAATCGCTGGCTGACGGGCGCAATCGCCGGCTCCGGCACCAGCGTCAACTACACCAATCAGAACGGTTACGTTCTTTATTTCTCCGATCGCCGCGGCATGTTGGCGAGTCCCACCGCCGGCTACAAGACGGGCGAATCGGGGCTCGAAGACGTGATCAATGCCAACTACGCAGGTGACGGCGCGGGTGGCGCTCCCGACGGCCATCTCGAACCGGTGCAAGCCGGCCACTCGCTCTCTCCCGAAGATGTGGATGAGAACAACGTCCTCGATATGTGGGGCGTGAACAACCTCGGCCTGGGGCAGTGGGTCGGTGGCACGATGAGCAACAGCACGGGTCTGGTGACCGGCGCGGCCAATCAGAATACGCAGATTCTCGCCGCCTCGCCCGCCAATCCCTTCAGCCCGCGTATGACGAGTTGCGCCAGCACCGGCCGTAAGAACTGGGTCAGTGGCGCGCGTCACGTGCTTAAACTGGTCGATGGCTCGCTCGGCAACGTGCCCATGAGCCCGACCACCACGGTTTCGAATGGCGTCACCTACCATGGCGGTTTCACCGTCGCCTCCGAGAACCCGGTTTACATTCAGGGCGATTACAACAGCAACTCAGGCGACACCTTCTTTACGGGAGCGAGTTCCACCGGCGTCCCCGGACCGGACTCGACCGCGCCCTATCACTCCGCGGCTTCGGTGATTGCCGATGCCGCGACCGTTCTTTCCGACAGCTGGAATGACGAAGTCAGCATGGTCGGCATCAACGGCAACACCGACATTACCTATGCCCCAAGCGGTGGCCCGTGGGCTGGCAACCGCGCGGTCGGTATCAATACCTATTACCGCGTGGCGGTAGCGGCAGGAAAGAACATGGCTTTCAAGTTCCCGTCATGGGAGACCGGCATCGACTACGGCTTCGGCACCGATGGCGGAATCCACAACTTCCTGCATTTCCTGGAAGACTGGTCGGGCAACACGCTCAACTACGGAGGCTCGCTCGTGAGCCTCTATTACTCCACTTACAACACCGGCGTCTTCAAGTGCTGTACGTACTCGGTTTACTATCCGCCGACTCGTAACTATCTGTTCGACACGGACTTCACCAATCCCGCCGGTCTGCCGCCGGGAACCCCGATGTTCCGCGACGTCGAAAGCTTGAGCTATCGCCAGATGTTCGCAGCGCGTTCCAGCAGTCAATAGTTAGGGCAGAAGTTCCGGGCAGAATAAGAACAAGCAGTCTCTAGCCACACAATCAAGCAGCCCCGATTCCCAAGAATCGGGGCTTTTTCCTGCCTCTGTAATCGCGCTCTTGGCGCCGATCTCGCACCCTACGAATGCCGCAAAACCCGCATCAACACTGCAATTTCGGCCAATTTCATGCGCTCTCAACTGCAAACTCTTTCACACTATCGTAGGCTGAGAATCCGGTGTAAACTCGCGAAGCAGATCCGCTCTGTGGTATCTGGCTCCAGACCCGGCCAGAGAAGCTTCCTCCAGCGGTTGCCATCTAAAAGGAGATCTCATGATCCGAAGAGTAAGTGTGTCTCTGCTTACTGCTGTCGCAATTCTGATGCTGGTGAGCGTCGTCTCGCAGGCGCAGTCGACGATGCCGACGCGTCATACCCGCGATGTCGTTACCAGTGGCCAGGCCGAGTCGCTTGGACGTCTGCCCGCTACCCAGACCCTTCAGCTCGATGTCATGCTCCAGCTCCGGCATGCTCCCGAACTCGAAAATTTCCTCCATGATGTCTACGACCCTTCCAGTTCCTCCTACCGTCATTTCCTGACGGTCGAGCAATTCACAGCGCGCTTTGGCGCCAGCCAGGAAGACTATGACGCGGTTGTCCGTTTCGCGAAAGAGAATGGCTTCCAGATCGTAGGAGACCCGGCGCGCAACCGCATGGTCGTTTCGATCAAGGGTTCAGTCTCGCAAATCGAGAAGGCGTTCCACGTTCAACTCGGTGTCTACCAGCATCCCACCGAGAACCGCACCTTCTACGCTCCGGATCGCGAGCCCTCGGTCGATCTTCCCTTCCAGCTCTGGCATGTGGATGGACTCGATAACTATTCCATCCCGCGTCCCGCTCTGAAGCGGGCCAATGCGCAGGCTAAATCCAACGCAACGGTTGGCTCTGGCCCGGGCGAGTCGTTCCTCGGCAGCGACATGCGCGCCGCCTATTACGGCACCGGATCGCTGAACGGCGCAGGCCAGACCCTTGGCTTGTTCGAACTGTTGGGTACCGACTTGGCCGATCTGAACACGTACTACAAAAACGTGAATCAGACGCTGAATGTTCCCATCACCTTGTTCTCGGTCGACGGAGCCAAAACCAGCTGCGTGTCGCCCTGTGACGACACCGAACAGACCCTCGATATGACGCAGGCCCTCGGCATGGCCCCCAATCTCGCCAGCCTCGTCATGTACATCGGCAACACCGAAACTCCGATTTTCAATGCCATGGCGACAGCCAGCCCGCTGAACGCGCAGCTGAGCTGCTCGTGGTACTGGAATCCGGCCGATCCCAAGACGCTCGATCCGATCTTCGAGGAGTTCGCCTCCCAGGGACAGAACCTGTTTGACGCTGCGGGCGACCACAGCGACTGGCAGGAGAGCGGCTCGATTTGGCCTGCCGACGATGCCAACCTCGTCTCGGTCGGCGGAACCGATTTGGAGACCCAAAGCGCCGGCGGACCGTGGAAGTCGGAAACGGCTTGGTCCGATGGCGGCGGCGGCATCTCCCCCAACAACATTCCGATCCCGTCCTGGCAGGTCGCGACCGCCGAGGGCTGCGCCAAGTGTTCGCAAACTCTACGCAACGGCCCCGACGTCTCCGCGAACTCGAACTTCACGTTCTATGTCTGCGCTGACCAAAGCGGCTGCACGGAAAATGAATACGGTGGAACCAGCTTCGCCGCCCCCATGTGGGCGGGCTACCTGGCTCTGGCCAACCAGCAGGGCGAAGGGATCGGCAATCCGCCGCTCGGCTTCATCAACCCGGCTCTCTACACCATCGGATTGGGCAGCAGCTATACCACCGATTTCCACGACATCACGAGCGGCAGCAATGGCGATCCCGCAACCACCGGGTACGATCTGGCCACCGGCTGGGGCAGCCCGAATGGTGCCAATCTCATTAACGCGCTCACCACACCCTTGGGGCCGTCGTTCAGTCTAACGGCGAACCCGAGCAGCCTCACCATTCAGCAGGGCAACAACGGCGCGAGCACCATCACCGTGGTTCCCGCTGACGGATTCACCGGAAGCGTCACCTTGAGCGCCTCCAATCTGCCAAACGGCGTGACCGCCGGATTCAGCCCGAATCCGACGAGCACGACCAGCACCCTAACCCTCACTGTGGGTGCCGGGGCGGCAACTGGAACCTCCACCATCACCATCGGCGGGACCTCTGGTAGCCTCACCGCTTCCACGAACATTAGCCTTACCATCACTGCCAGCGGCCCGGTCGTCTCCTTGAATCCCACGTCACTCGCCTGGGGCAAGGTTGCGGTCGGCAGCACTGGCGCGGCCAAGAAAGTGACCCTTACCAACACGGGCGCTTCCACGCTGGACATCTCGAACATCGCCACCACCGGCGATTTCGCGCTGTTCTCCTTCACCTCAAAAAAGAAGTGCGGCAGCACGCTGGCCGCTGGCGCCAGCTGCATCGTTAAGGTGAATTTCACGCCGACGCAGACTGGAACGCGCACCGGCTCGCTGAACTTCACCGACAATGCGCCCGGCAGTCCGCAGAGCGTCGCTCTCTCCGGGACCGGCAAATAACCAGTTGTAGCAACGAACTCGATGGCGGGACTTCGGTCCCGCCATTTTTTTCGATCCGTGGTCAAGCCTGCGTATCTTTAGCCGTGGTCTCGCTAAGCCGGGTCTCACTAAGCATGGGTCCGCTGAGTGCCCGTTTCGCTGAACTTGTCTTGTTGAGGCATGTGCAGAGAACTTCATCTTTCCCTGCAGAAAGTCGCGCCGGACGCGCAATTCCTCGTGCTTTCCGATCTGGCCGCATATAAACTAGAGCCGATCGTAGCGCGCACTCCTCCAGCGGCTGCAACCAAACCTTATGGCGGTACTCACGCCCGCACAACCACGCATCACCATTTCGAGGACAATTCCGATGCTCCGTCAAACAAGAATCCCTGGCATGCTCGTCGTCTGCGCTTTAGCCTGCGCCACTTTGGCTTTCGCGTCCGGCAAGAAAGATACAACTCACGTCACCTATCCTTCGGCCTTCGGTATCTCACAGCGACTGTCGGACCTTCCCATCGATCTGTCCTTATTCCCGAACCGTGTGATGCCCGAGCCGCGGCCCAGTCCACTCGCGACGCGCGCGACTCCCGGCCCGTGGCAGCGCGACCCCGTTCTCCAGACCGAAGCCTTGCCGGAAGTTGGCGCAACCCAGGGAGTCAGTTTTAACGGCATCGCCCAGAGCGGCTGGATTCCTCCCGATAACAATCTCGCGGTCGGTCCGACAGAGATTTTCACCACCGTGAACACCGATGTTGCCGCGTATTCCAAGACCGGCACGCTTCTCTCCGGTCCCACCAATATCCCAACCATCTTTGCCGCCATCGGTGGTCTCTGTACGACCTATGTGGTCGACCCGATCGTGCTCTATGATCGCCCTGCTGATCGCTGGATCATTGCCGGCATCGGCGACAACTACGCCGGCAGCTATTCGGAATGCGTGGCCGTCTCGACCACCAACGATCCCGCCGGCTCCTACGCGCTCTACGAATACCAGTTCGGCTCTACGCTCAACGACTATGACAAGCTGAGCGTCTGGGCTACCGACAGCAACAGCGCATACCTCGCCACCTACAACCTTTTCGCGCCCGGTGGCTTCGCGGGAGCCGACCTCTGCGGCTTTGACCGCACCAAGATGCTGGCCGGCAATCCCAAGGCCGCCATGCTTTGCCAGGCAACGCCGTCCTCTGAGGGCAGCTACCTTCCCTCCGATATGGATGGACCGACCACGCCCGTTGACGGCACGCCCGGCCTGTTCATCACCTGGCAGAACAACAATCCCGGGGAGCTCTACCTGCGTTCACTCACGCTCAACTTCGCCTCCGGCAAGGCTACCCTGTCGAATGCGACGACCATCAATGTGGCCAACGACAATCTCTCCTGCGGAGTCGGTTTCGGTACCTGCGTTGTGCAGCCCGGTACCACGCAGGAACTGGACACGCTCGGCGATCGCATGATGTATCGCTTTGCCATCCGCCATTTCGCCGATCACGATCGCGCCGTCTTCAGCCACGCGGTCGATAACGGTGGCCCGGTCGCCATTCGCTGGTACGAGCTTTACGATCCCGCAGGCAACGTCACGCTCAATCAGCAAGGCACCTTCGCTCCCGACTCCACTTATCGCTGGATGTCGAGCCTTGCCGAGGATCAAAGCGCCGACATCGCCCTCGGGTATAGCGCTTCCAGCAGCAGCGTCTATCCTGCCATTCGCTTCACGGGCCGCGTGCCCAGCGATCCGCTTGGCTCGATGGAAACGGAGGCGAGCATCATCGAAGGCTCCGGTTCGCAGAGCGGCGGCAGCTCCGCCAATCGCTGGGGTGACTACACGGCCATGCAGGTCGATCCCACGGACGATTGCACCTTCTGGTATATCGACGAGTATCAGCCGGTCACGGGCTACGAGAACTGGACGACTCGCATTTCCTCATTCGTCTTCCCGAGTTGCGGCGGTAGCGGAGGCGGCCCAGTGATGAGTTTGGCTCCGACTTCGCTTAAGTGGGGCAAGGTTGCGGTGGGCGTAACGAGTGGCGCGAAAAAAGTGGTCGCCACCAACTCCGGCACCTCCACCCTCAGCATCACGAATCTGGCCACTACCGGCGACTTCGCGCTGGTGGCCGTCAAGCAGACGAAGAAAGTAACACCGTGCGCCAACGGCACGAATCTAGCGCCCGGCGCAACCTGCGAAATCAAAGTCAGCTTCACCCCCACACAAACAGGAGTGCGAACCGGCAGCGTCAACTTCACTGACAACGCCTCCGGCAGCCCGCAAAGCGTATCGCTGACCGGAACCGGCAAGTAACGGACAACAGCTGAAATTTGGGCGGGACAAAATTTGTCCCGCCTTTTTTCGTCTCTCTTACGACCCAACCTAGTACATGCGCATCCTGTGAAAGCTCTTTCACTCTATTCGCTGCCGCCAAATGGTTGTACACTTCGTGCGCAGTTAATCGGCTCTGGTTCTCAGGAAACCCCACCCAGAACTATTCCTTCATCGGCCGTATTGCTCAAGGAGAAACCATGATTCAAAGACGCAGTTGGCTCGTGTTTTCGCTCGCCGCGATTCTTGCTCTACTGGGCGCTGCTTCCCAGGCTCAAGTGCAGCCACTTCTGACAACTCATACGATTCCCGCCGTCGTAAACGGCGAAGTGCAAACCACCGGCCGGATGCCGGCTACGCAAATCCTTCATTTCGACGTCGTGCTGGCCCTCCGCCACGCCCCGGAACTCCAGAACTTCCTCAAAGATGTTTACGATGCCACCAGCCCCAACTATCGCCATTTTGTGACGGTGAAACAGTTCACCGAGCAATTTGGTCCGAGCCAGGAAGACTACAACGCTCTCATCCAGTTCGCAAAGGCCAGCGGCTTCACCATCACGGGCGGCTCTCGCGATGCCATGGATGTCCGCTTCACCGCGACCGTTTCAGCTATCGAGAAAGCCTTCCACGTGCAGATGAATCTCTATCAACATCCGACAGAGAACCGGACTTTCTACGCTCCGGATCGCGAGCCCACCGTCGATCTGCCGTTCCAGCTCTGGCACATTTCGGGACTCGACAACTACACCATCCCGCGCAATGCACTGGCGCGTCGCAGCACAAAGGCAAAGTCGAATGCCAGCACCGGCTCGGGTCCGGGGGCTTCCTTCCTCGGCAGCGACATGCGCGCCGCCTACTATGGCAACGGTCCTCTGACGGGCGCCGGCCAGACCATCGGCTTGCTCGAGTATCAAGGTACCGACTTAGCCGACGTCAACACCTACTACAAAAACGTTGGCCAATCGCTCAATACTCCTATCACCCTTTATTCGGTTGACGGCACGGGAACGACTTGCTACAACTCGCAGGGCTGCGATGACACCGAGCCCACCATCGACATCACGCAGGCGCTCGGCATGGCGCCGAATACCGCCAGCCTCGTCATGTTCATCGGATCGTCGGACACTGCGCTGTTGAGTTCCATGTCTTCGTACAATCCGCTACCGGCGCAGTTGAGCGCTTCCTGGATCTGGGCCACCTCACCGGCAGCCGACGATCCCTACTTCCAGAAAATGGCGGCGCAGGGGCAGAACTACTTCAACGCCTCGGGCGACGACGCGGAATTTAACTCCGGCTACCCAACCTGGCCTTGCGATTCCGCCTACGTTACCTCTGTCGGTGGCACCGACCTCAACACCCAGAGCGCCGGCGGCCCATGGGCCTCGGAAACAGCCTGGGAGGATAGCGGCGGCGGCTACTGGCCACCGGACAACATTCCATTTCCTTCCTGGCAGACCGGCGTCGTCAATGGGCAGAATGAGGCATCGTCTGTTTATCGCAACGCACCTGACGTTGCAGCCAACGCGAATTGGTCGTTCTACGTCTGCTCTGACCAGACTACCTGCTCCGAAAACGAGATCGGTGGAACCAGCTTCGCGGCTCCCATGTGGGCTGGCTACCTGGCTCTGGCCAACCAGCAGGCCGCGGAAAACGGCGCGCCCTCGCTCGGCTTCATTAATCCGTCGATTTATCAGGATGGGTTGGGCGCGGACTATAACACCTACTTCCACGACGTCACCAGTGGCAGCAACGGTTATCCCGCGGTTGTCGGCTATGACCTCGTGACCGGCTGGGGCAGCCCGAACGGATCGGCGCTAATAAACGCGTTGGGCGGCCCTCCGGGACCGAGCTTCACCCTGACCGCCAATCCGTCCTCGGTGACGATTGTGCAGGGCGGCACGGGCTCCAGCACCATCACTGTCACGGACTTCGGCGGCTTCACTGGAGCCGTGACCTTGTCGGCGTCCAATGTGCCGAGCGGCGTGACGGTTGTGTTTGGGACAAATCCCACCAGCACAACCAGCAGCGTAACCATCACCGCTTCGGTGACTGCGGCCACCGGAACCTCCACCATCCTCGTGAACGGCGTTTCGGGCAGTACCACCGGACAAGGGGGAATTGAGCTCACAGTTACTCCGGCTCCGATAGCTACGATTTCGCCCAGCTCATTGGCTTTCGGTAACGAGGTCGCCGGCTCGACCTCGAAAGCGAAGAGCGTCTCTGTCACCAACACCGGCAAGGCGGCCCTTAAGTTTACGAGCGTCACCACCAGTGGCGATTTCACCATCACGACCAACTACTGCACCGGCCAGTTGGCGATCGGCGGCACGTGCGAGGTATTTGTCGCTTTCTCGCCCACCGCAATTGGCGCGCGCACCGGCTCGCTGACCTTCAACGATAACGCTCCCAACAGTCCGCAGTCGGTCTCGCTCACCGGCACCGGCACGGCGGAAGCAACCTTAACTCCGGCGTCGGCGAAGTTCCCCAAGACGGAGCACGGAACCAGCAGTGCCCCGAAGACGTTCACCTTCGCCAACAAGGGAGCAGCAACGCTGACGGGCATCTCGGCGTCCACCACCGGAAACTTCAGCGTCTCCGGCGGCACCTGCGGATCGACCCTTGGAGCGAAATCCAAGTGCACGATCGATGTCATCTTCACTCCGGTTGGAACGGGAGTTCAGACCGGCACGTTGGAAGTGAACAGCAGCGCCGCTGGCAGCCCGCAGACCTCAACTCTGTCTGGCACTGGCAAGTAACTAACCATCAACAAGCAAAAAGGCGGGACGAAGTGTCCCGCCTTTTTTCTTGGAAGGTGTACCACCCATCGCGAACGTAAATTTACTGCTGGCCACGGTCGGGCTTGAAAATCATTCCCTCCCGCGCCTTCCCATTCATCACCACGAGCAGCGGATCCTCGAAGCGTAGATGCCGCACGCAGCCGCGCTCTTCGGCCGCAGGCCGCTCCGCTAGCCACGCCCAATCCACCGAACCCTCCCCGGCGTCGGGATTCACCGTGAAGTAGCCGACCTGAAAGGCCATCAGGTTCTGAAAGAAATGGCTACCCTGGGAGGGAGTCACGCGAAAGTCGCGGAATCCGGCTTCGACAATCACGCGGGCTCCGGAGATTTCATCCCACTCCACCGGGATGCCAAGCCACGGATCGTTCGATCCAAGGCGGCCCACACCAATCAGCAGATAGGGACGATTCTCCAGCCCTAATTTGTTATTGAAGTACGCGACCGACTCGGCGACCTCCTGGCTCTGTCCGCGTTCGAAGCGGTGGAAGTCGACGACGACCACATCCGAGAGATTTTGAACGCGACCGTTGCCCAGCACCATCGAACTGCGGCAGATGAGGTCAGCCTCATTGACGTCGCCCATGCGCAGCTCTTCGCCTTCGCGCGATAACACCAGTGGACGAATCTGCAAGAACCCAAACTCCGCGGCCGTTTGCGCGCCGCCAACCTCAGCTGCTTCCGCCAGGCTCACCGCGAATTCAATCTCCACTGGCTGGCCGAGCGCATCTTCACCTACTCGCGCCAGTTGCTGGAGGATGGGCGCCAGGGGAAAAACCTCATGTTTGAGCACGGGAGCGAAACTGACGATGCGTGTGCCCTGGCGGCTCAATCCGTCGTAGACGGCATCGTTGTCGCGGCTGTAAGTGGACGCGACCGCTTGCAGCGTGCCATCCGCCTCCGCCTCCTTGAGCGCAAAACGCGCCTCGCGCAGTGCGCTGATACCGGTGCCGGTGGCGCTGCCATGGTCATGGTTCATCTCCAGCGCCCAGAACTCCGACTGCGAATTCGACAAGATATCTTTCACCGATAGAAAACTGGACGATATTTCGCGGATATCGTGGACAGAAGGTCATGCTCTTTCCGCCCTCCACCACTTCCCTTCCCATCCCGAGCGCGACCGCCGCGATGCCGTCCTCCGAGGCCATGGGCGGCACCGGATAGAAATTCCGCGACCGCACGACGCCGGAAAAATTCGGATAAAAGCGCTCGCCGTGTATTACGCCGACCACCCGCTGCACGATCACCGCCATCTTTTCTTCTTCAGTCCGGTACGGGGTCGCGCGCACATAAGACTTCGCGTGCTGGCTAAAGGTCGAGGCATAGGTCCGCTGAATTGCCTCCGTCAGCCGCGCCAGGCGAACCTCTAACTCCGGCTGATGATTCCCTAGCATGAAAGTCTCATAGACGCCGGTGAAGGGCTGATATTGTGAATCCTCCAGCAAACTGGACGAGCGCACCGCCAGCGGCCACCGTACCTCGCTCAAGAAGGCGGTCAAATCATGCTGGAGAGAGGCCGGTAAGGGCGAAGCCAGGAATCGCTGCTCGATCTCGGCATCTTTCTTGCAGTGAATCGCAAATTCCAGCAGATTGTTCTCCGCGAGAAAGCGATCGAAGACATCCGTGCTCAAGACCAGCGCCGGGGGCACGCCGATCTTCACCCCGGGAAAACGCCGGGCGAATTGCCGCTTGTAAAGCAGGTGCCGCACAAATGCCAGGCCGCGTGCCTTTCCGCCTAGCGACCCGGCGCCGATGCGAAGAAAGAAATTGCCCTCAGCCTTGAAGGTCGCCGCGTTGAAATCTCCAATCAGAAATTCGCTTTGTTCGCGCCGGTATTCGTTGATGGAAGAGATGAGGTCCTGGCGCAGGGCTTCAAGGTCGGGAAAATCAGAGACTTTACGCGGACGCAACTTCTGCGCAACCGCGAATTCGGTGCGTGCCGTCAGCCAGCGCGAAAAATGATTACGCGCGCTGTGATAACCGAGGCTCTCGACCGGAACCGTATGCAGCAAGGCCTCGAGCGCGTTCAGGTCGCTGGCGCGCGCCACTTCGGCGCCATCCGGCATGCGAAAAACAAAATCGCCAAACGCGCACTGCTGGGTCAGCAGGCGCCGGAAGTCGCGCAAGAAAGTCGGCGAACGCTTCTGCAGGAAGGCGAACCCCTCGCCGTAGGCGCGCGACCGGTACTCGGTGTGGCTGGAATGCAAAACGATCGGGACATCCGGCACCAGCTTGCGAATCATGTGCGCGAGTTCGAATCCCGCGTTCTCATCGGGCGCGCCGCCCTTCGGAAACTGCACATCCGAAACCACCGCCAGCAGGTTGTCGCGATACTCCATGGCCTGCCGCGCCGCGTCTTCATAATCGGAGCTCAGCAGAATCTTCGGCCGCGCCCGCTGGCGCACCAGTTTGTGCGCCACGTTGATGCCCTCGCGAATTACCCGCCGCGACTGACTGATGAGCTCGGTATAAACCACCGGCAAGATCGCCGAGTAGTAACGTATGTTGTCCTCCACCAGCAGCAGCACCGGCACGCCCAGCGTCTTAGCGTCATTACGGACGTTGCGTTTGTCCTCCACGTACTTGACGATCGCAATCAGGATGCGCGCATTTCCCTGCCACAAAAAAATGCGATCGATATCCGTCACCGGATTGCGCGCAATAAAACTCTTGACCTCACGGTAGTCATACGCCAGCACGACCACCGGAATATCGCGCCCAAGCTTCTTCACCTCGCGCGCCAGTTGCGCGGCGTTCATCTCGCCAACGGCCAAATTGGTGACGATAAGATTGAAGCGTGCCTGCGAACGCGCCAGTTCGAGCGCCTGCGAGCAACTCGAGACGTGGGTGATTCCAGGAATCTGTTGCAGATTGAGTTCGCGCGATTCGCCGATCAGCAGTTCATTGAGCCGGCCATCCTCGCGCAAAATAAACGAATCGTACAGGTTGGAGACGAGCAGGATATCCTGCACGCGGAACGGCATGAGCCGTTCGAAGCCTTCAAACGCATCTTCGGCGTCAAAGGCCAGCGCATACTCATCCACGGCGCTCATAGTTGAGCCCGATTGTAGCAAGCCGCGCGCGGCAGGACTGTGACCGATAACCGCGCACGAGCGTCTCAATCACGTGGTCTAGGTCGCAGCGCAAAGCTCGCCGCCTGAAGCCCTCGGCTGGTAGCTCCCGGCTCAACAGCTACTCTTTTAACTTCAGCTTGGCCTTATTTTCCTCCAGAAACGCTTTCAAATCCTCTGCCGCGCCCAGCAGCCGCGTCCACTGTTCGTAATAGAGCGTCACTGGAAAGCGTCCCAACCCGTACACGCTCACGCCACCCTTCTCGCTCACCCGAAACTCCATCGCCCCGCTGCGCTTTTTGGTCTCGACTTGTTTTTCAAGCTCTGCCAGCTTTGCCTTCAACTCGTCATACGTCGGTTCTGCCATGAATGCACCTCATCAAAAATTTCTCTTCATCATACTTGAGCCGAGCCCGAGGCGAATCCCGTCGAAGTCCGGCGCGCGAAACTTCGAAGCCCTGAATTGTTCTACCCAGCCGACGGCACATTTCTGCGGCTCACGAAATCCCTAAAAAACCACCTCAGTCATCTCCAGTCTCTTCAGTAACTTACCCGTCAACTCCCTTATTGTATGTGGAACCGCGAGTGCTATGATAAGAGGAACAGCTACTTGAAAAGGGGAAAATTGTGACCAGGAACAAGTCAATTTTCGAGAACGTGATCGTTCTCATCGTCCTCGGCGTGCTCGCCGGAGCCATTGGCGGCCTCGGAGTCGGCGCGCTTCAACTGCATTCCATGCAGGCTGCTTCCTCCTCGACCACCACTGGCCACTGATAGCGGTCGCGTCTTTTTCGGAATCCCGCTTGGCTCCGGTGCACAAGGATGAAGTTGCGTGACCCAGTTGGGATGGAATTCCGCTAGAACATGGAGCGGGAGACGGGGATCGAACCCGTGACATCCAGCTTGGGAAGCTGGCGTTCTACCACTGAACTACTCCCGCTCGACTTCGCTAGACTATCATTCACTCCCATTCAAAAACAATCTTCACCCTGCCCTCGCGCGCGTCATTCAGAGTGGTTTTTTCTTACCATCGGAACTCACGTCAGTGCGCGTCGGCCTTTTTTTCGGGCGCCGCGACGGGCGCATTCGTAGCTGGCAGCGCCGGCGTCTTCACGCCGAACAGCGGTTCGCTCAGCGATTCCGGCGCCGACCGCGATCCCTCCGGACGAATTCCCTTCGCCTCCACAATCGACCAGCGCCATTCCTCATCCGGACCCGGCGTCACTCCCACATACTCGCGCAGCGATGCCTGGGCAAATGGCTTCGTCTCGGTCTTCAGATGAAACAGCAGCGTCACATCTGAATGCCGCTCCACGACCGGCGTGTCTCCCTGCGCCGCCGGCAGCACCCGCGCCCGCGCCGCCATCTCGGCGTCTTCCCCCGGACGCCGCTCCAGGGTCAGCGCTACCGTAATCTCTCGCAGAGACCAATCCGTCCCGTTGAAAACGTCCACCTGCAGATTGTCGTCATGAATCGAGCCCGGCCCATCCAGCTTCACCAGTTCCTCGAGCGGCAAATTCTCGACCAGCACTGGTTTTACGATCAATGAACTTCCGCGCGAATTGAACGACATGCTGCACGTCACATCCGGCGACGAGACTGTCATCATATTGCCCGACGAACTCAGCGAGATAACTGTCTTGTCCGGCGCAGGCGGTTTGAGCTTGCTTTTATCCTCCATAACCTGCGAGAGGTTCTCGTTGTCGATGACTACGGGCTGCACTGGCGCGACCGGCGCCGAAGCCTTCTCCTGCGCCTTCTCTCGACGCAGACTTCGGGCCACATCCCCCAGCGATTGCTCGTCCTCCTGCGCAACGCCCTTCGCCGGCCACAAAACCGCAGCCAGCGTCAGCAATGCAATCCACCCGAAGCTTGGAGTTCTGCGCATCATCATCGACGTGGCTCGGTGCAAGATCCACAGCAACCCGAGGCGCACCAGTCCCTACACGAATTTTCAGCCGGAACGTAACAGGAAGAAAGTTACCGAAGGCACCAGGACGAACGGGCGGGGCACAAATGAAAAAGGGCAGGATGCGCTCGACAAGCGCCACCACCTCGCTCAACGGCCGCTACGCCTGCAGCCGTGAAGGTCGTGGTCAAGCCACCTGCCGAGCCGGTTGTTCGCGAAGCGCCCCTCCAGGGTGTCGAGCCGGCTGGTACCGCCAAGCCGGTCGGCGTGCCTCCAACTGCAGCAGCGCAAGCCGCTCCCCCCGCAGCGGTTGAGCCACAAGACACGCCTATCCCGGCTGCCGAGGAGGTTCTTCCAGCAGCTCAGCCTGTAGCGGAAGCGCAAAGCGCTGTCGAAACGGCAACGGAGCCGCCCGCCGTTTCGCCAGCACCGGGAGCGGACTCCGCACCCGCAGTTCATCGCGCCAAAGGGCACACGCATACTCCTTCGCCGACTCCGGCGCTCCCTGCCCGCCGCATGATCGTGCCGCAAACCGGGCCACGGCCAGTTTACAAAGCGCCTATTGTTGTTCCTACCGTCCCCGCCGCCAATACCGGAATCGCCGCTGGCGGCGGAATCCAGCGCGGCCGGCCCATCTTTGACCGCAACAGGCCTTCCGGCGGCCCCGGCTCTTATCCTCAGCGCAGCCCTGGTGGCGCTCCGGGAATGCCGGGTCAGTTCCCCGGTGGACCGCGTCCCAAGCATCCCACCCGTTCGACGCCCGGCGGTTATGCCGGAACCGGCGGCGGCTACGGCGGTGCGGGAACGGGAGCGCCTGGAGCGCGTCCCGGCTTTGGCGCTCGTCCTGGATTTGGCCCACCCCGCCCCGGCGGCCCACCACGGCCCGGCGGCGCACCGCCGACCGGCGAAGCTCCGCGCCCGCAGCGCGCCCCATCTCGTGGTCGCGGCGGACGGCAAACGCAATATCCCAAGACGAAGGAAGGCCCTATGAAGGGCTTTGTGCCGCCGCCACGTTATGGCGGGGTGCAATACGGCGGTGAGCCGCTTCCCATCACCCGCGAAATCACGGTCACAGAAGGCATCAGCGTCAAGGATCTGGCCGAGAAGCTCGACGTCCGCGCCAAGGATCTGATCGCCACGCTGCTGATGAGCGGCATCTTTGTTACCGTCAACCAATCCCTCGACGCCGAGATGGTCAAGGATGTCGCCGCCAAATTCGGCGCTGCCGCCACCGTCATCAGCTACGAAGAAGAGATCGCCAATCAGGCTATCGAGGAGGTTCTTGAAGCCGACAACACCGGAGAGCTGGAAGTGCCTCGTTCGCCTGTGGTCACCGTCATGGGCCACGTCGATCACGGCAAGACCTCGCTGTTCTTGTTGGCACGACTTGGGCGGATGTCACCCCAATCGCCGTTCCCGAGCCTGCCACCTTTACGTTGGCTGGGTTGGGCATGCTCGGTTTGATTTTTGCGCGCCGGGCACGCAAGTAAGTTTCACAGTACTTTCTTCAATACAGGCGCCGGGAAATTCCCGGCGCCTGTTTAATTTTCAGAATGACCCGACCAGCCAACACCAGGATTGTTCCGTTGTTGAATTTATAATGGCATTCACAAGCGCAGCCCGACAGAATTGCTGGAAAAGCATGGCCGTCGCCGGAACACTCCAGAAATCCGGACCGCAAGTGCACAATTTTCGGCGTGTGCGTCGCACTCGTGGTGGCGGTGTTTCTCGTCTTTGGTCGGACACGTCGGTACGAGCCCCCCCCCGTTGGGACGATGACGTGTATGTATCTCAGAATCCGGTCGTTCAAAAATGTAATGGCCCACAACAATCTGGCCTGGCTGCTGGCAACCTGTCCTGATAACTCGCTGCGCGACGGGAATAAAGCGGTGGAGCTGGCACAACAAGCCCGGTAACTTTCCGGCGGGGCGTCTCCGGAGATTCTCGACACCCTCGCGGCCGCTTACGCCGAGGCCGGGCGATTTGCCGAAGCGATGGAAAAGGCCCGCCAGGCATCAGATCTGGCCACGGCTCAAAACAACCGCCCTTTGGTTGATGCCATTCAAATCCAGCTCAAGCTTTTTGAAGCTCATACTCCTTACCATGAACAACTATGACATTTTCCGCTGATGTTGAGCCGGTCAGTTGCCGGTATTTTGCCGCGTTTCCCGGCGCGGCGTCAGGGATACGCCAATCGGAAGAAAACCGAACCGTTGTTGAAATCGATGGGGATGAAAACCTCGTTGGTATTTTCGGAATTGGGAACATCCACCCAATTGGCACCCAAACCAGTGGTAAGACTGTTGGTTTGAATCTGCAGGTGCCAGCCCAGATGATCCTGCGGCCAGGATAGCGGTAATTGACCGTTGTCAGGCGGTTGCAGGGTGAGGTTGATTGGTGCCGACGAAGGCAACGGGGCCGCGCTGGCTTGCAGGGAGTTGGTGCTCTCACCACCGGACACCGCGGTAACGACATAATAATACGTCACGGCATTGGTCACTGCTGCATCGGGATAATTGGTCAATGTCAACCCGTTGTAAACCGTCGGATACGGCCCACCATTGGCCGTTCCACGTTTAAGATTATAGCCGGTGGCACCTGACACGCCGTTCCATTTCAAAGCGATCAACAGGTTGGTTCCCATCGCTGTAAAATTGGTGGGGGCGGAAGGCGCCAGCATCGCCACGACCAGCCTCACCTGACCGGCGGTATTGGTGTCAAAGGTGTAGGTAAAGGCGCCCCCCGGCGTTGAAGCAAGCACGGGAAGATTGCCGTTTAAAGTCCCGGTGTAGGTCAGCAGCGTGTTGGTGCCGGCGCCAAATCCAAGGCCGTTCGTCAGATTGATGGTCCCGCCCAAAGTCAGATTGCCCACCACCGCCACCCGGTTGGTGTTGGGATCCAGCGTGTAATTCAGCAAGGTGCTGGGGAAGAGCATGAAGTTGTTGCTGACGGTGAGAATACTGTCCACGACGGTCAACGGACCGTCATCAAAGACATTGGTATTTTTCAAGGAGGTTCGGGCGTTATAAAAGGCCAGGCTGTTGCCAAAACCATTGGTGGTAAGCCCGTCGAACGTGACCAGGTTGGTGGCATATGCGCTGTTGGTGAGGATGAACTGGGCGTTGTACAACAGGAAGGAGGTGGTGCCCGAGGGCACGGTGATTTTGGAATCGGCAAACTGGAAACCCTGGGCGTTGTAAACATCAAAGGGTTGTGAGGCCGTGATGTTGACATGGCTCAAAAGGATGTTGGTGGCCGGCACTTCCATGCGTCCCCATATGATGCCCGGAACCCCGCCACCGGCCACGGTCGCGTTCACGTTGCTGATGGTGATGTTGCGCCAGACGGGAACGGAGGTAATGTCAACCGTCTGGGTGGAAGCGATGAACGGCGTGATCCCGGTGGGCGTGCCATACTCGCTGTAATAGCTGTAAATAACGATCGCACCATCGACGATGTTGGTCATCCCGATGTTGAGATAGGAAAGGTTCTGCGCCAGTCCGCCCTCACCACTGCCTCCACTGGTGGCGTCATCGGACTTCATGCGGATGCCGTAGTCCGTGCCATTGAAGGTACAGTTGATCACCGTCAGGTTTGAAACTGCGCCGGCCGTGTTGCTGCCAATGGACACCCCATGGCCAACGCCGAAGGCACAGTTGGTGACCACAACATCCTTGGAAATTGCGGAACTAGTGCTGCTGCCCAGAGCAATGTTGTCGTCCCCGGCGTTGATGGCGCAGTTCTGGATCAAGCAGTTGGTCCCAACCAGATCAATCCCATCGGTGTTGGCTGCGTTGGCCGCCGTGGTGTTGATGGTCATGTTTTGAAAGGTGATGTTGTTGTCGCCACTGCCCTTGAAGACGAAATGCATCTTCGGCGGGTTTTGAACCGTCACATCCTGAATCAACACCCGCCCGCAACTGCCATTGAAATAAATCATGTAGGGCCGATTGCCGTAAACGGCACCACCGGTCGGCAGGCTCCACCACCCCGCGCCGTTGCCATCGAACGTGCCGGAACCACTGATTTCAAGGTTCGTCACTCCGCTGGCGTAAATCAGGTCGCCGTAAGTCAGGTTTTGTGCCGGTAAATTGGTCCAGACGCTCACGGGCAGCATCTTCAAGGTTGCGCCGGCATCAATCTGAATATTCACGTTGTTTTTCAACGTGAGCGGGCCGCATAAAAATGTGCCTATGCCTGACACGGGTATCCTGACCGTGCCGCCGTAAAGACCGTTGGTGTTGCCGCCCGCCGCCGCGTTGGTAATCGCCATTAGAATGGCGGTGGTGTTCGTGCTCACGCCATCGCCTGCGGCGTTGTAAGGAGCATTGGTGACGGTGATGATGTTGTTGGTATTGATGTTCGGCAAGGTCGGCACCGCCAGAACCGGAAAGACAAACAACCCACAACCCAGGATTGCCAGAAGACATGGCCGGAACGAATGAAAACGATTAAGCAGCTTCATGATTCTTTATGACACAGCGTATCGGTCGAGTTATTTCCGGATATTTTACCACAGTTTACATCACCTTGCCGGTTCCAGCGTACAGTTCACCAATTTCACATCAGCCTCCTGGATGACATCCGGTTGGGTGACCCGCTTGAAGGTCGAGTCGTATATCCGCACATGGCTGATTTCGGCACCGGAAAATCCCCGGACGTTCAGCACGCGCGGGGTTTGGTCCACGGTGACATTTTCCATTGCCACGTTACGGGCGGCCGGTTGGTAAATGCCGTTGGTTCCTTCCTCGTAAAGGAAATCGATCTGCAGGACCGAATCCGCCACCTGGCCCACATGCACGTTCCGCAGGAAAATATTCTGGAGGATCCCTCCGCGCACGGCGTTGGATTTCAGCCGCAAGGCGCAGTTGAGCCGCGGGCTGCTCATCTCGCAATTTTCCACAAATACGTTGCTGCAACTGCCGGAAATCTCGCTGCCAATCGTCACACCACCATGGCCATCACGCATTGTGCAGTCGCGGATGACCAGATTCACCGATGGCACGCCGACACGGCGGCCGTCGTTGTTGCGGCCGGACTTGATGGCGATGCAGTCATCCCCCGTGTCGAACAGACATTTTTCAATCAGCACGTCGCGACAGCTTTCCGGGTCACAGCCGTCGTTGTTCGGGCCATGCGAAACGATGTCCACGCCGCGCACGATGACGTTGGTGCATAGCACCGGGTTGACTTCCCACATGGGCGAGCGGCGGATATGCACGCCCTCGATTAGAATGTTTTGGCAGTGGTTCGGTTCGATGAAACTCGGACGCAAATTATCGCCTTCACCAAAACGTCGCTGATCCACCGGCATGCTGTCGGCGACCATTCTGACCAGCCGCGCGCCCGCACTTGGCCGTGCTTCCGCGCCGCGGCTTTCTCTGCCTTTCCACGGCCACCAGTGCGTTGCATCGGCCTGGCCGTCGAGCGTGCCCTCGCCGGTTACGGCAATGTTTTCCTGGCCATGGGCGTAAATGAGCGGCGAATAATTCCAACATTCCATACCCTCGAAGCGCGTGAAGACCGCTGGCAGATAAACCCGCGGGTCGGTACTGAATTTTAATATCGAGTTGGTTGCGACCAGATGCAAATCCACGTTGCTCTGCAAATGAATCGGGCCGGTGAGAAATTCGCCGGCGGGGATCACCACATGCCCGCCGCCAGCTTTGACACAAGCGTCAATCGCCTTGCCAATCGCAAGGGTGCAATCGGTCTGGCCCCCGGCCACCGCGTCGTAATTCGTGATGACGAAGTTACGCGCCGGAAACACCGGCGCCTTTATGCGCGCCAGGATTTCGGGCACCTGCGCCCACTCAGCCTGTTCCGCATGGAGCCACGGAGCGGCAAATAACGAGGCTAAAAAAAGCGCGCGGATTTTTTGCATGTTTTATTTTGGACGCAAACGATGCCCCGGGGTCAGGGCCCAAGTTGAATGCGATAAAATCGCTGGCTGAAATTGCTCGCGCCGGTGTCCGTCCAGACAAACGGCGGGGTGGGCGAATGGTTGGTGAAAATGCTCGCCCAATCCGTGAAGTTGGTGGACGCCTGCACGATGTAGTCCGGGCCGGCATCGCCACTGACAGTAAGGCTGAACGTTCCGTCATTGTTGTCGTAAATCGAGCCCGACAGTTGCGGTTGGGACGGCACACTCGCCGACACCGTGAGGAATGCATTGGCGCTGGCAGTCGAACCGGCCACGTTGGTCACTATCAACCGAATAAGCGCCGCCATTGGTGGCTTGAACATTGGTCAGCGTCAGAAATGCGTTGGTGGCATTGGGGAGTGGTGTATTGGTGTTGAAATACCATTGGTAGCTGAAGGGTGCGCTGCCACTGGCAACCACAGTGAAGGAGACGCTTTGGCCCGGCGAATTGGTCTGGCTCTGCGGATGCGGCGACGATGGTTGGCGCCGCAGGCGGATAAACGGTCATCAGCCAGTTGGTCTTTGCCCAGGTCAACACGCCCGCGCCCGCACCTGCCGGTGGGGCTGGTGACGATGCTTTGAAGCTGGCTCGGATCATCGGGCGTGTAAGTGTAAGGCAACTGGCCGCCAGGCGCGCCCGAAGCCGGGTTCCAGGAAAATGGAATGATTGGCGCCTGGAATGGCCCCAGCGGGTTGCCGGGGTCGGTGCTGTTGCCGCGCACGGTGGTGCTGTCGAATTGATAAATGGCAGTCCAGTGCCTTAATTTTTCCGGTATAGGCCGGATTTGAAGGATCAGTCTGATTGTTGCGCAGTGGCCAGAGGCAATCGATGTAAACCGACTTTTCAACCAAGATGGCCCCATTTTCGGTGGAGATGGTGCCGTTGACGGGCGGCTCGAAACTGTAGGTGTTGTTCATCGTGTTCTGATCGGCAGTGCTCATGGTGGCCGCAATCGAATCGCGCAGACGCCTGGCCGCCAGCACCTGGGTGTCGTCCACATAGATATTGTAATCATGCACGTTGCCGGCGCGCAGGCGCGGCACGCAGCGATCCCACACCCCAATCCACAGGTGGTGGAAGGTCATCGAGATGGTCGCGTTGTTCGGGTCAAGATCATTTTGACCCGCCAGGTGGGTCTTGTCATGCGCCTGCATGATGGTGACGATATTGGTGGTGCTGAAACCATTACGTACGCAGGAAATTATACATCGGATAGCTGGACGGGCTCTGTTCCAGATAATTGATCTGCTGCCAGACCCAACTGTTGGTGTTGGTGGCGCCATCGTCGCCAATGTAGCGGCACCACGAAATGGTGATGGCCGAGCAACCGGCCTTGGTGTCAAGAATACCATCGTAGGATTTCGTGAACGTGCAGTGATCCACCCAGAGGTTGCTCACCGCACCGCCATTGCCGACCGTGATGAAATCCCAATCGTTCCGGTCGTATTGTCCCTTGGTGCTTTCGTCCCATTCAAAGTTCTCGTCGAACTTCAAATTGCGAACGATGATGTTGTGGCAGCTCTTGATGTTGAAGTTGCAATGTTTGATGGTCGCGCCGTTGGCCGAGAAGATGGTCAGTCCGCTCTTGGGCTTGATGTCGATCAAACTCTCGCCCACGGTCAGGAGCACCGGGTGCAGCAACGGCGTGGTGTTCGCGCGGAACGGGCCGACGGCCTGCACCGCCGCGCCGACCTCATTCCAACCCAGGCTCAAATCGTTCATGATCTCGATGACCTTGACCGAGCCGGCGGTCTTGTAGGCAGACTGGAGGGCATTGGCGAAATCGAGCGGAGTATAGACCTGCACGTACGCGGGATCGTTCGTGGCAATCACACCGCCGCCAGTTGTGCCTTGGGCAAAGCCGGTCAGGTTATACGCGGAATTGACCAGCGGTACCGTGGTCGTCACGGTCAGCTGGGCGGGATTGCTATTCGTACTTCCGACGCTGTTGGTGGCAGTAAGCGTGTAGCTGCCGTCATCGGTGGTCTGCACATTCGACAGGTTCAGGGTGGATGACGTCGCGCCCGGAATCGGCGTTCCGTTTTTGCTCCACTGATAACTGATGGGGGCGGTGCCGCCCGCGACGGCGGTGAAACTGGCAGCGCTGCCGGCCAACACCACCAGCGAAGCTGGTTGGGAATTGAAAACCGGCGCCACGGGACTGCTGTTGACGGTAAGGAAAGCATTGGAGCTATTGGTGGATCCGGCCGAATTGTTGATGACGACGGAATAACTTCCTGCATTCGCGAGCTGAACATTGGTGATCGTCAAAATGGAATCGGTGGCATTGGTCAACACGGTATTGGTGTTGTAATACCACTGGTAGCTGAGCGGATCACTGCCGCTGGCCTCAACGCTGAAGGTGGCGGTGGCTCCAGGCAATATGTTGGCCTGATCCTGCGGCTGGGTGATGATGGAGGGGGCCACCGGAAGATTCACTGTCAATTGGGCGACCGCGCTGGTGACCGAACCGATCCCGTTAGTCACCACCACCGAGTAACCGCCCGCGTCCGCCGGCTGGACGTTGGTCAGCGTCAATATGGAACTGGTGGCATTGGTCAACACGGTGTTGGTGTTGTAATACCATTGATAACCCAAAGGCGCGGTGCCACTGGCCTGAACGCTGAACGAGGTATCCTGACCCACCAAAGCGGACTGGTCCTGCGGGTCAGAATCAATCGAAGGAGGAGTGGACCCGGGGATGAACTCAACCTTGAAAAGAGTGGTGTCGAATGAAGATGCCGAATCATTCGCACTGGAGGGCCGGAGAGCGAATGTGTCGAAGGTAAAACTGCTCGGGGTGCTGTCGCTGTAGGAAACCGAAGCGCTGCCAGTATTATTGAGGCTGCCTCCCGTCATGGTGGCCGTGATGTCCAATCCGCCCGAGGCGTTGCGGGAGAATGTCATCACAAAGGTATATTGTGTCCCGCTGGCATACCCGGTGTGTCCGCTGGTGGCTCCATTTGCGAGCCGGTCCAGATACTGGAACCGCTGGAAGATAACAGGGCCGAACTTGTCCCCGGAGCAGCTCTCTCAATCAGTTGAAAAGGAGTGCTGCTGCCCAGTGTCGTCGCCATGTTCATAAACATGCCATAGCCGGCGTACGTGCTGCTGTCTGGACTGTCGTCACTGGTCAACCGCGCCGCCGACCGGCTGTCCACGACCGCCAGGCGCAAACCGCTTGAACTGGTGCTGCCTGAATTGACCCCGGTGGGGGTGAAGATCCACGTGATTTTTAGCTGGTCCCCTGTTCCGGCGAGAGTGACCGGACTCGATTCAGCGGTTGTGAAATAGGTTGTCCAGGAAGCTGAAGAAGTGCCGTTCGCAGGCAAAGTGGTGACCAGATTTCCCGGAGTCGCCGTCATCGTGCCGCCGGCATTAAACCACGCGGACTCGAAATCGCCGCTGGAATTGTAGTCAACCCCCATTTCCGAGTACGGCGAATTCGGATCGTTGTAAGCGGGATAGGACCGGACGCCGGTGTTCCACACGTTACTGACCAGGATCGTGGCGTAACCTGGCGCCACAAGTCCAAGGATGAATATGAGAATAAGAACAAGTTGACAGGGGTGCTTCATACAAATTGATGAGTAGAGTTGCTGGGATTGCCTCAACAATCCCTTTCAGGCTTAAAATAAAGGGTCGGCTCCACACTAACAGAAAGCCCATGGTTCTCAATGCCAGCCGTTTGCAAATGGCTTTGAAATTTATGCACTGCCGGCAAATGATGATGGTACGGTAAATTGTGCCTGAGTTTGATTTTGGCGTACAACCTGTGGATAAGAATGCGTTGAAAGTTGGTTATGTTCTTTGGTAAAAAAGAAGCGGCAAGGTTCTTAGGGATTAGCGGTGTGGTATCCTAGCTTATGAGGCATAGGGGTATGTATTAAGGCTGGTCGGCCCCACACCCGTTCCCGCTGTCAATCGAACCTTGCCACTTCCATTTAAAATCCTACCAAAGCCGCTATCAACGCAAACTTGTTTTTTGTTGTTCACGGAGTTATTCGCCGGAAAATAATTGGCCGGAAAATAAGGCTTTTATGTCGGTGGAAGTTGGCGAACGTAAGATTGCAGAACTGCTTGACAGTTTTGGAGGACTGGCTGACAGTCTATCCGGTCAGTTAAAAGGCACGATTAAGTTAGCTGCGAGGCTCGTTCCGGCTGTTCCTTCTATGGCAGTCTTGACCGGGCGTTCACTTAATCGTGCCTCTTGCATTTACGTTCAATACACACTGTTTCGCAAGCGGATTCTATCCACTTTAGATATAAGGTATATTGTTATACCGCATATCGAACAATCGCCAATAGAATCAGGCATATCGTTTGTAAAAATGAAAAACATTGTTTTACTATAATTCGTTTTACCTATTAAACATTAGGGATTTTATCTTATCCCTTTTTAAAATGCTTTTGAAGTGCTCCCAAAGATAAAAGATTTTCATTATGCAAACAGTAGAAGCCAAAATCAAAGCGACAATCCTGCCAACGCAATTGACTTCCGTTAAAACGTTCCCACCAAAGGAATTAATTGATGGCTGTATCGCAAGCAGCGGAATAAAAACCGCCACCGGCAGACACGGTTCCAAGGTTACCAGATATTCAAAAAACCGCTTGTGCCGGATTGCGGCCCTGATTTTGCCCCTCACTCTTTTTGTGTTGCCGGTCGATAATCCACACCATTTTTTGATGCTTTTTGTGTACGCTTTATATCTCGCCATCGAGGTTTGGATTATTCGCATTTTGATAACGGACGGAAAAAGGCGTCATGGCAGGGGTTTGATCATACAGCGAAATACACACAATGTCTGAATTACCCGGTGTATTCCCAGCTTTCTAAAATTTTCACCCATGCTCGATCCCGGGACGCAATAAGCTTCCCATTGAATTGAATGGAGGCGAGTGCGGCAAAGCCATCTTCACTCATCATAGAATCCAATCTGGAAACGTTGGAATCGTCTACCAATACAGAAAACTCAATGCGGCCCGCATCAATTGCCTTGATAATTTCCGGGTTAATCTCCCCCAAGAGATTTTGGAATCGCACCTCAAGCGGCGGGTGAAGAAGCGTATCAATGCGTTTGCTCAGAACGCCGCCGGCAATCGTTGCAAGCAGTCCCAAAAAGGCAATCGAATAACCGCCCCATGTCAGAAAAAACTTCCACTTGGAGAGGAGGTCTGGATTATTCCATGCACTCATTAGAACTGTTTTGTTTGGGTTTTATAATTGGCGGATTTTTCACAATAACGGTTCTCAAAATTGGATGTGCCATAGCAACGCGCACCAAGCGAAACCTTGGGCCGCGCCACTAGGCATTAAGAGCTCGCTGCCTGAATCAGTGCATTACGCGCCCAGTCCGGCTTCTTAAGGCCGGACTTCTTTATTGCCTGGTAGATTTTGCTGGCTTTGTTCGCGGCCACACGAACCGAGAATACTTCGCCTTTAGCTTCGCCTTTCGGCAATGTTGGTCTGCCCATTTTTGTTTTCATACTTTTTGTATACAAAATGTTTGACACAATATAACTTTCCGTCTACATTTAGTCAAGTAGATAAACAAAAGCCCTGCCAGTGTTCGAAGCACCGACAGGGCGCAACCAAAGGCCGAAGCCTTCAGTGGAATCTAGTCGATTCAAAATCACTGTAAGCCTAGGCCGCGAAAGGCGCAAGTGAACTGTTATTGCTGCAATGGTGAAACCAAAAGAGCCGGACGTTTTTCAAATCGCAACCGCATGGTGCAACGGTATCGCTGTAAAAAGTGCGGGGCCACCTTTTCTGAGCCGCAGCCCTTGGGCGGAACAAGGATTGAAACCGAAAAGGCCGCGCAGGTTATTCAACTGCTGGTCGAAGGCGTAGGAATTAATGCCGTTTGCCGCCTTACCAAGCTTCACAAGGAAACGGTTCTTGGCATTCTGGCGTCTGCTGGCCGTCATTGCCAAGAGCTGCTGAATGAGAGAATCCAAAGCGTCCAAGTGGGCTCTGTCCAAGTGGACGAACTGTTTTGCTTTGTGGGCTGCAAACAGCGGAACAATCACGCCCATGATTACGAACGCGGCGACCAGTATTTGTTTCTGGCGATTGACGCCACAAGCAAGCTGATTTTATCCCATGTCATCGGCAAGCGGGATTCGGGCAATGCTTTCGAGATTATCAAAGACCTAAATGAAAGGGTTGCTGGGCGTTTCCAACTGACCACCGATGCTTTTTTGCCGTATCGCACTTCTGTGCGGCTTGGGCTGGGTGATAAGGTGGATTACGCCCAGCTTATGAAAATCTATAAGGCAAGCCCCGCTGACTTGGGGGCGGAACGGCGCTACTCGCCCACCCCATGCATCGGCGTGCGCATCAAGATTCGCTGTGGCGACCCCGACCCCGACAAAATCAGCACGTCCTACATTGAACGCACAAACCTGTCCGTGAGGCTATTCAACCGCAGATTTACGCGGCTTACGTTGGGATATTCCAAAAAAATCGAATATCTGCGCTATTCAACGGCATTGTTCATCGCCCACTTCAACTTCTGCCGTAAACACTCAACGCCGGGCTCAACGCCAGCACAGGCTGCCAAGCTGACAGACCACGCTTGGACGATCAATGAACTGCTTGGACTTGATAAAAATTGTGTTGGTGATTTTGTTACAGAAACAATTTGACAGACCAGTACCCGGCAAATCAGGATGACTAAACCAACCGTCGGTTTGTTTCTTCAATGCTTTTCGGCGGCGGGCGCCAGGCCTTCAACTTGCGCGTTTTCCGTCGTGAACGGAGGGCCCTGCTTCGCGGAGATTTCGACGTTGTGAAATTTTATATCTTGGGCGTTGGCGATCGTCAGGCCGGTTTCGGCGGTGATGCGGACATTTTCCAGCACGATGTTCGTAACCACACTCTCCGGCAGGCCAACGATAAGGCCGGCGTCCCGGGTGGAGATGGCGGTCATGTTGGAAATTTGAATGTTGCGCACCACGGGGGTGGTGTCGGTCATCGGCTGGGCCGGATCGTCCTGCGGATATCTGGCTTGGGAACTGTCCTGATAATAGCAGGCAATGGAAATGGCCGGATGAACATTCGTCATCGTGATGTCCGAATAGCTCACGTCCTGAATCACGCCGCCCTTGCCCCGCCGGGATTTGATGCGGAGGCCGTTTTCCGTGCCGTCAAACCGGCAGTTTTTCACCACCAGATTGCGCACACCACCGACCGTCTCGCTGCCGATGGACAGGCCGTGGCCATGCAGAAAAACACAGTCGGTCACAGTGATGTTTTCACAGCCGAATTCGCGCCCGGCCACCTTTTTGCCGGATTTGATTGCAATATTGTCGTCACCGATGTCAATGGTGCAACGGGTGATGGTCACGTTGCGACAATTGCTCGGATCGATGCCGTCGGTGTTGGCCGCGCCAGCGGGGGAAATGATGGTGACGTCCTCCACCGTGACATCCTCGCAATCCGTCGGCACGTAGTGGAACTTGGGGGAATTGACGAGTTTGATGCCCGCCAGGCGCACATTTTTGCATCGGTTCAAAACAATGAGGTTCGGGCGCGGCAGCGTAAACCCGGAAACCTTCCGTCGGGCCTTCTCGGCCTCTTCCCACCAGACCGCGCCATTGCCGTCAATCGTGCCTTTGCCCGTGAACGTCACGTCCGTCAACTCCTTGCCGCTGATGAACGGATTGAAATCGCTGTTGCTCCTGGCCAGGAGCCAGTCACCGCCGCCTTTGACGAAATCGGACTGCGTCGGTGACGCCAGCAGCGTGGCGCCCGGTTCGAGCAGAACCGTGGTTTTGGAGCGGACGACGAGGGGCTTGCTGAGATAGGTGCCGGCGGTAAAACGAACCGTGCCACCTCCCGCCTTGCCGCAGTCATCCAGGGCCTTTTGGATGGCCTCCGTGTCAAACGTCCGGCCATCGCCTTTGGCGCCCGACTGCCGGACATCAAAAACGGGTGTCACGTCAGCGGCCGAAAGTGAAACAGGCCAAAAAGGCAAAACCATCAAGGACAAAATAATCGAGCGCACGGACTAGAAAATGCACCAATTTATCCGGACTGAAAATACCAATTTGAGCATATCACTTTAAAAAAAATGCACTCCGGCGGCGCGATGATTTGACTGGCGGACGGATTGAAACAAATGACCCGATCGAGAAACAACGCGGGTGATACGGTCTTTTTTCGGTGGCCCATCAGGTTGAGGCATCGCTCCGAGCAAGACCAATTAAAGGCTAATCCGGCCAGGCTTGGACGAGACAAGCTGTCATTTTTCACCCGGTTTGGCGAAAACATTCAAAAATGGATCCTTTGAATGAAGCTTCGTCCAATCGGCCAACCGGCAGGGAAGTGCCTTTTTTTCAAATATTTTTGCAAAACCAATCAAATGGAATCGCTTCCAGCCATCTAATAACAATGCTAAGTTAATCCTGTAATTCACAAGTCAACTCAAAATCTGTAACCATTATGAAACTATTTATTGCCGTTGTTTTAACGGTGCTCGGACTGGCGGCCGTGAGCTCCGCCCAAACAACCAATGTGATCGAGTGGCAAACCAACTGGCTGTTGGGCAGCTCCGGTGTGCTCACCAACATACAGAATTTACCCTCAATCTCGTCCTGGTTCACCGGAACCGCGGCGGCGTTGACCACCGTAAGTAATGGAACCAGTACCAATTTGCTGGCGACCGACATCAGTTCGAGTTCCTTAACGTGGCTAACTTATTTTGCACTCGTCTAATGATCCCGTGACTCTGACCCCAGGGCAAACGATTCAAATCAAGCTGGATTTCTTCGTCGTGGGAACTATCACCGCAAACTGATGCCGCGGAACCTGCGGTTCGGCATATTCAATTGCACCAATCAAATGATTGTCAATAACGGCAACCCCAAGCAGACCAATTATATGGGATACGCCCAATATATGAATTTTTGCAATCCGTTTGGCAACCAGCCATTTTCAACGGTCGCTACCACCAATTATGATCCTGCGCTGATCGTCGATGCCTTGTTGTCGAAGAGCGCCGAGCTCGTCTCCATCGGAGGTGCCGGCGGCGGAAATACCAATGATCCAGGCTTCCTTGATAACGACAATTATACATTGTACCTGTCCGTCACGGAGAACAATCCCACCAACGTCAGCATCACCACCCAGTTTGTCGGGCCCAACCTGAACAACGGGAGCATCAGCCAGACGGAGACAGACACGAATTATTGCTATACCAACTTCACCAGTTTTGTCGTGCGCTTGGGTTCCGGCACAGGCTCGGCCCAGAATTGGAATTTCACCTCGTTCAAAGTGGTGACGATCACGCCCGGGGCCGCCGTCACACCACCAGTGATAGCCAAGAACCTGGCGGGAAGCACGTTGACTTTGTCCTGGGATCCGGCTTACATCGGTTGGACGCTTCAAAGCCAGACCAACTCGTCAAACGTCGGCTTGGCCTCGAATTGGGCGACGGTGGCCGGATCCAGCACGACAAATAAAGTGGTCGTTCCCATGGATTTGACTCAAGGGAGCGGTCTTTTTCCGGCTGATTAGTCCATAATCGCGGGCGTGAGCCGAAGCATTGAGAAATGTTAAATTGATTTTATGACAAAAAAAATCTTCCTCGGCTGCGACGGCCGCGACCGTGACCTGGCTGGAACCAGGGGCCGGTTCAATAAGGCCTTCACCTTGATTGAATTGCTGGTGGTGATCGCCATCATTGCCATTCTGGCGGCGTTGTTGTTCCCGCCTTGGCCAACGCCAAGAAAAGGGCCCAACAAGTCAGTTGCCTGTCCAATTTTCGCCAGGTGGGGCAGGCCTTGCACATGTATGTCTGATGATTCCAATGATACGCTGCCACCGGGAAGCCCGCTCAGTGCAACACCATACGCCCTTGACGATGTTCAATCACCTGCTTACAGCGGCACCACATCGACCAGCAATTTTAAAAAATATCTGCCATATTATCTGGCAACTTATATGGGATTGCCCGGCCCCGCCGACATTGGTGAGGGAACAAATACCATCAAGGCATTTCTTTGTCCGGGATATATCACCAGCCTGCCGGGCGTTGTCAAAGGAATTCCCGGTTATGATATCGAGGCAAATAACTTCATCCGTGCGCTGGGCTATAGTTCCACCAGATCAATAACCAATCTCCCGGGTTGGCCCTTTGGCAAATCAGGTGCCTCCCCCCAAGTCTCACTTAAAATGAGCGCCATGGTAAGCTCGTTGGATCAGGTTTGGGCAATTGCTGATTTTGACCTTCAAGCAGTGGATCCCTCCTCATCGCTGGGCACCATGAAACTGGATGGCTCCTTCAATAAAAGTGATTTTGTCGCCATTGTTCCGGTTCATGGAAAGATTCGTAATTTTCTGTACTTCGATTTTCACGTCGGCACCAAGCCCGTCGCCACACCCAATGATTATTGAGTGTTAAGGTCTCAAAAATGAGTCCCCGGGTGAAGTTTCCTTTTAATACTGCTGCAAAGACTCGCCAACGATAACTACTAATCGTAGTCAATCGGGTTATTTGTTCCGCATCTGCGACCGTTTGTTCCTGCCGCCCGTTTCACCCATCGGAAAAGCCATGTACTGTTCGGCATTGGCGTAACAGATGTTGCGAATCATCGGACCGGCCAGTTTTTCATCATTGGGAATGAGGCCACTTTCCATGTCCCGGCCGATCAAATTGCAGAGCGTGCGCCGGAAATATTCATGGCGGGGATAGCGACATGAACGACCGCGAATCGGTGATCATGCCGATGAAGCGCGAGAGCAGGCCGAGATTAGACAAGGCGTTCATCTGCCATTCCATGCCTTCCTTCTGGTCCAGAAACCACCAGCCCGAGCCGTACTGGATCTTGCCGGGAATCGTGCCGTCCTGAAAATTGCCAATCATGGTGGCAAAGGCGTAATTGTCCGCCGGGTTCAGATTGTAAATGATGGTCTTGGGCAGTGCATTCTCGGAGTCCAGCCGGTCCAAATAGGCCGCCAGAGCGGCACCTGTGGCCAATCGCCGATGGAATCGAACCCGGTGTCCGGACCGAGTTGTTTGAGCAGCCGGGTGTTGTTGCTGCGCAGCGCGCCCAGATGAAGTTGCTTGGTCCAGCCGCGCTGGGCGTCGAGCTGGCCGAAAAACAGCATCAGGAACGACGCAAATTGTCCGTGTTCCTGCGGCGAAACTGTCCCGCCATTCCGCGCCGGTCAAAAATGTCGGCAGCGGTTTTCTCCGAGCAAAAATCCGCAAAGCAATGGTTCAGTGCCATGGTCGGACAACCGGCAGCCCTGGGCATGGAAAAATTCGTGGCGTTTCTTGAGCGCGGCGGTGAAGGCGGGAAAGCTGTTGATGTCCATGTTGCGCCGCGGCAGCCAGTTGCTCCACCCAGGCGTTGAAACCCGCGGGCTGATGAACCGTCAAGGCCTTGTCCGGCCGGAACGCCGGCAACATCCGGGTCGGATGGCCCTGCAATGCAAACGCGCGGTGATGCGCCAGGTTGTCCAGCCGGGTCGTCGGTGGTGCAGACCACCTTGACCTTGAATTTTTTCAGAATGCCCTGGGCGGACAGTTCCGGCGTGGCCAGTTTTTCGTTGGCCAGTTTCCAGATTTTGCCGGCGTTTTTTCGTCGAGCAAATCGGCGATGCCGAAATAACGCTTCAGTTCCAGGTGCGTCCAGTGATAAAGCGGGTTGCGCAGGGTCTGCGGCACGGTTGCGGCCCAGGCCTTGAATTTGTCATACGGGGGGCATCCCCGGTGCAGAATTTCTCCGCCACGCCATTGGTCCGCATCGCCCGCCATTTGTAATGGTCGCCCTCCAGCCAGATCTCAAAAAGATTTCGAAACTGACGGTTGTGGCGATGTCGCGTGGCGACAAATGACAGTGATAGTCAAAAATCGGCTCGGCTTCGGCGTATTGGTGGTAAAGCTTCCGGGCCGTCTTGGTGCTCAGCAAAAACTCTTCGTGAATGAAGGGCATGGGCAGGGAGGGTAGTTTGAACGGGCTCAGGCGGCAACTGCCTCGCGAACGGAGGCTTTCACCTGTTTCGTCTCGCCGAGCAACAGCGGTTTCATATGCCGCTCGAACAGGTTTTCCGTGACGTTTTTGGCGATGACGCCTCATGCTTCTTGAGGGCATTCAGATAACGGTCGCCCATCTTTGGCGGCCACCTTGAAACTGACGTGCAGCAACTGCCGGAAACTCGGATTGTAAGCCGGGTTCTTCTCGTCGTGCCGCAGGGCCGAAACATATTGCGCCGAACTCCAGCCGTTGACCGTCGCCGCCGAAGGCAGCTTTGGCCTTGTTGATATCAATGACCGTGGCGTAAGGCGCGCAAAATTCATCCACCTGCTCCATGGCGTGGGCATATATTTACTTGGGCGATTTCCAGGCCATCGCCGCCCGCTTCGGCCAGACCGATTAGTTCCTCCAGCCAGGTGGTGCCCGGCCGTCTTGAGGTGGATGCCGGCGTCAAATTTTTCAACGCGTGGCGGATCGGCTCGTAGATCGAAAACTTGTCGCTGCCGGAATGGACGCTCAGCTTGAGCGACGGCGGCAGGCCGTATTGCTGGACAGCGAAGGCGATGACGGCCAGGTCCTCGTTGAATTCCTGTTCAAACTGCTTCAAATCGCCGACGTAATCCACGCCCTTGTTGAAACGGCCGGTAAATTTGGGCGCGATGGTCTGGATCGGGATCTGTTCATCCGCCAGCGCCGCCAGAATGATCAGCAGCTCCGGCGGCGTCTGGGGGCTGTCCGTTTCATCCATGGAAACTTCCGTGATGAAATTGGCCGCGCCTTTGTCCGGACGATATGCCGGTATATTTTGCCGGCGTCCTGCACGGCCAGCAGAAATTTCTTGGCGATACGTTCCACCTCACGGGCGCTGTCAAACGGCCGGTCAATGTGCGGGATGACGATCTTGCCGGTCAATTCCGGATGGCGGTCCATAAAGGCCTTCACGTCCGCGGGGCGGCGGGCTTGCCGATGGAGTCCGCCACGTCAATGGTGAAGAAATCCGAGGGCGCAACGAAACGGTCCACGGTTTCCAGCCGGATATGGTCGGCGTCCACGTGGTAGGGCTGCTGCCATCCCAGCGCCTTGCACGGCGGCATCGGCCTCGGCGCGCAGGCTGGCGGGTTCGGTGCCGATGAACGTGTGTTCACGATTGGACTTGTTCCAGACCGGGAGAAATCCGCCCCGAGGTCGGTGGCCAGGAGGCAGGCCCGCAGTTGCGCCCGGCCCTGATGCGCAAAAGCGGTCGCCCATGCCAAAGGAAAATTTTCCCAGTGCCAGATATTTGCTCATAAACATCAATCAAACCGAAACAAGGGTAACGATCATCCCTGCTTTTGCCCCCTGCAAGTTCTGCAAAATTATTTGATAAATTTGCACCCGGCAATCGCCAAAACTGGCGATAGCCATCCCGGGTGGACCGCCGGGGGACAATCAGTTCGGGCTTGCCATGGCCCGAAAGGCTTGTCACGCTTGATTTCCTCGTGGATGCGCGGTTAGCTCAGTTGGTAGAGCACTACCTCGACACGGTAGGGGTCAAAGGTTCGAGTCCTTTACCGCGCACCATTCGCCAACCCCTGGCGATGGAAAACGCTGCTGTCCGCGGGACCGGTTTGTGAGACCGGACGGTTCTCAAGATGAAGAAGACCGACAGGCCCACGGTGACATTCCATGGTTCATGCCTTAGAATGAACCGGTGTATGATCCGCTGGCTGCTCTTAATCCTGTTTTTGGCTCCGGGTCCGGGTTTTGGCGAGCCGAACAACACGGCCATGGTGCAAAGGCAATGGTCCGAGGTGCGCACCGCCCATTTTAATGTTTACAGTTGTGGCGTCACCCGGGACGTTTACAAACTGGCCGCCCGCCTGGAACAATTTTGCGAAGCTTACACCCTGCTGGCCACCAACGGGTCACAGGCGGTGGCGTCCCCTCCGATTGTGGTGATGGCTTTTCCTGACCACGAATCCATGAAGCCGTTCCTGCCGCTCTATCAGGGCAAACCGGCCAATCTGGCAGCCTTCTTCCAACGCGGCAGCGACGAAAACCTGATCGTGCTTGCCACTGCCGGGCCCAATTCGGGCTACACGGATCTGGAAGTCATTTATCACGAATACGCCCATCTGCTGTTTCGGCATAACGACCGTGACTGGCCGCTCTGGCTCAAGGAGGGAATGGCCGAGGTTTATTCCACTTTTGAAACCTCCGGTTACAATATCCGCATCGGCAAACCCATTGAGCATCACCTGCGCCTGCTGGCAACAGCCCGTGCATGCCGCTGGCCGAATTGTTTGCGGTTACCCACGATTCGCCCCAATACAATGAGCGCAATCGGCAGGGCATATTCTATGCCGAATCGTGGTGGTTGACGGAATTCCTGATGGCCGGTGACAACCCGGTTTACAAGGCCCATTTCGCACAATTCATGGACCTGCTCTATCAAGGCCAGCTGCCGGAACCGGCCTTTACCAATGCGATGCAGGCCAGTTTGCCGGCGATGGAAGCCGAGCTTCGACGCTACCTCAAACGCGGCCAGTTTACGCCGATCGGGCTGGCATTGAAATCGGATATTTCCGCCCCCGTTAAATTGACCACGCGCAATGTCACACCCATCGAAATTTATTTCCGGCTGGGCGACGAACTGCTGCGGATTGACCGGCTGGACACCGCGGAATTGTATTTCATCCAGGCGCAAAAACTGGCGCCCGACAGCCCGCTGCCCTACGAAGGGCTGGGCCTCCTGGCCGCCGAACGCAAACAGCACGATGCCGCGCTACGCAACCTGAATGAGGCGATCCAACGCGGGTCGGACAGTTTCCTGGTCTATTACGTTTATGCCCGGGAAAAATACCAGCTCACCGCCGACGCCCAGGACCGCTACGCGCCGCTCCAAGGCCAGGCCGCTGGGGAAATACGCGACGAACTCCAGAAATCGCTCGCCTTGATGCCGGACTTTGCGCCGGCAAATGAATTGTTGGGCTTTTTTGAAATGGTCCAGGGTGAAAATCTGCCGGCAGCGGAACACACCTGCGCCGGGCCATCGAACTGGAACGGGAAAACCCCTCCTACTGCTTTTCCCTGGCCCAATTGCAGTTGAGAAACCATAACGCCGACGCCGCGCGCCAGACCTTGCAGCCGTTGCTGCTGCCCAATGTAGACGCCAAGCTGCGTGTTCAGGCCGAAGACATGATCCGGGAGATGGCCCGGGGCCGGCCGGCTTTTTGATTGCTTCCCGGACCGTTTTTTCTGAATTGCGCCGGTGGCTGTGCGCCGCGTTGGTTCAACCCTTCGGCCGCAATTTTTTCCAGAGCCAGCCGAACGGATCGTAGAATTCGTCCACCACGCGTTCCTTCAACGGAATGATGGCGTTATCGGTGATGGTGATGTTTTCCGGGCAGACCTTCGTGCAGCATTTGGTGATGTTGCAAAAACCGATGCCATGCGCCTGCTTCAATTCCGGCAGCCGGTCCTCCGTGTCCAGCGGATGCATTTCCAGCGCGGCGGTATAAACCAGGAAACGCGGGCCGATGAACTCATCGTGCTTGTGATGGTCGCGCAAAACATGGCAGACGTCCTGGCAGAGGAAACATTCGATGCACTTGCGGAATTCCTGCACGCGGTCCACGTCTTCCTGCTGCATCCGCCAGGTGCCGTCCGCGCATCAGGCTTGCGCGGATTGAATTTCTTGATCTTCGTCTTGACGCGGAAATTCCAGGAAACGTCGGTCGCCAGGTCGCGGATGCTGGGAAACGCGCGCATCGGCTCGATGGTGACCGGCTTGTCAATCGGGATCATGTCCAGCCGCGTCATGCACATCAGGCGCGGGCATGCCGTTGATTTCCGCCGAACAGGAGCCGCACTTGCCGGCCTTGCAATTCCAGCGGCACGGCGAGGTCGTTGGCCTGCGTGGCCTGGATTTTATGGACGACGTCGAGCACGACCATGCCTTCAGAAACCTCCGTGGTGTAATCCACGAACTTTCCGCCGTCCGGCGTCGCCGCGCCAGATTCTGAAGGTAACCGTCTTGTTCATTTCATCTCCTCGATGACTTGTTTCAACTCCGCCGGCATTTCCGGAATCGGTTCACGGCGCAACTGCATCGAGCCATCCGGGCCTTTCAGGATGACGATGTTCTATTTGGCCGCCGCCGCGTCCTTGTTCGGAAAATCCTCGCGGAAATGGCCGCCGCGGCTTTCCTTGCGATCCAGCGCCGAGCGGGTGATGGCCTCGGAAACCGTGAGCAGATGTTTCAAATCAATCGCCGTGTGCCAGCCGGGGTTGTATTCGCGATGGCCGTAAACCGCAACCTGTCCGGCCGCGCTGGTCTCAAGCTTGCCGATGCCGTCCAGCGCCCGGGTCATTTCATCTTCGCGCCGCACGATGCCGACCAGTTCCTGCATCATGCTCTGCAATTCATGCTGGACCTGATACGGGCCTTCGGCGCTGCCGCCGGACTTGGCACCGCGCTCGAATGGCGCCAGAGCTTCACGCGCGGCGGCCTCGATCTGCGTCGTCGTTGATCTGGCCGGCGCCGTGTTCCTTCGCGAATTTCGCCGCGTATTCGCCCGCGCGTTTGCCGAACACGATCAGGTCGGAAAGGGAATTGCCGCCGAGGCGGTTGGCGCCGTGCAATCCGGCAGCACATTCGCCCGCGGCAAACAGCCCGGGAACGTTGGACATCTGCGTCTCGCCATTCACGCGAATGCCGCCCATGGCGTAATGCGTTGTCGGACCGACTTCCATCGGCTCCTGGGTGATGTCGAGGTTCGCCAGTTGTATGAACTGGTGGTACATGCTCGGCAGTTTCTTTTTGATGTGCTCCGCCGCGTTCGGGAATCTTTTCCTTGATCCAGGCAATGTCGAGATACACGCCGCCGTGCGGACTGCCGCGGCCCGCCTTCACCTCGCGGTTGATGCAGCGGGCCACATGGTCGCGCGTCAGCAGTTCCGGCGGACGGCGTGGCGTTTTTGTCGTTCTGCGTGTAACGCCAGCCTTCCTCCGGATCGGTCGAGGTCTGCGACTTGTAATTCTCCGGGATGTCGTCGTACATGAACCGCTTGCCGTCCTTGTTCCGCAACACGCCGCCCTCGCCGCGCACGCTTTCGGTCACCAGCATGCCCATGACGCTCGGCGGCCAGACCATGCCGGTGGGATGAAACTGGATGAATTCCATGTCCAGCAGTTCCGCGCCCGCGTGATACGCCAGCGAAACGCCGTCGCCGGTGCCTTCCCAGGAATTGCTGGTGATTTTGTAGGCGCGGCCGAGGCCGCCGGTGGCCAGCACCACCGCCTTGGCCTTGAAAATTTTGAACCGCCCGCGCTCGCGGTCGTAGCCGAAAGCGCCCACCACCCGGTCGCCGTCCTTGAGCAGCGTCACCATCGTGTATTCCATGTGGACGGTGATGCCCTGATGGATGCCGTGGTCCTGCAAGCGTGCGGATCATTCCAGTCCGGTGCGGTCGCCGACGTGCGCGAGGCGCGGATATCGGTGGCCGCCGAAATTGCGCTGGAGAATCTTCCCGTCCGGGTGCGGTCGAACACCGCGCCCCAGGCTTCGAGCTCGTGCACCCGCGCCGGGCGCCTCCTTGGCGTGCAGCTCGGCCATGCGCCAGTTGTTGACGTACTGGCCGCCGCGCATCGTGTCGGCGAAATGAACCTTCCAGTTGTCGCGGTCGTCCACGTTGCCCATCGCCGCCGCCATGCCGCCCTCGGCCATGACGGTGTGCGCCTTGCCGAGCAGCGATTTGCAGACCAGGCCGACCTTCACGCCGGCCGCCGAGGCCTCGATGGCCGCGCGCAGACCCGCGCCGCCCGCGCCGATCACCAGCACGTCGTATTCAAAAGTTTCGTAGTTGGTAGCCACAGGGAAATTGGGTCGGGGTTTAAAATTTGAACAAAATGAAATCTGAGATTTTGCCCGTCGCGCACAGGCGGACGTAGACATCGGTGAAACCGACCCAGAACAGGCTGATCCACGCCCACATCATGTGGCGGCGGTTGAGGCAGCTCACGCAATTGTAGGCCTTCGCGCAGGTCGGGCGCCTTGGATTTGGAATCCAGAAAACCGCCGATCAAATGCCGCAGCGAATGGCAGCCGAAGGTGTACATGGCCAGGAAAAAGGCGTTCAACGTCAGCACGATGGTCCCCACGCCGAGGCCAAAATGTTCCCTGCCGGCCAGGTCGGTGAACCACATGCCCATCCAGGCGTCATAGCGAAAGGATCAGATGAACAGCAACGGCAATATAAAAAAAGTAGCGGTGAATGTTTTGGATGATGAGCGGGAAATAACGTTCGCCCAAAATAGGTTTTGCGCGGTTCGCCGACGGCGCAGTTGATCGGGTCGGCCCAGAACGACTTGTAATACGCGCCGCGATAATAATAGCAGGTGAAACGGAAGCCGGCCGGGATCCACAGGATCAAAAATGCCGGCGAGAACGGCGCCCAAGCCGGCCACCAAACCGGCAGCGTGCCGAAAGCATGCGGCGAGACGCCCCAGATTTCCGGCGAGTAAAACGGCGAAAGATAATTAGCGCCGCCATTTTCGCCATGCAGACCACCAAACTAATAGCTGCAGATGCCGTTGTGGACGTCCCCACACCTTGGAACGCCGCCCAGGTGGAATAAATAATGAAGGCGGAAAAACCCAGGAACACTACCAGTGGCTGCAGCCACCAAACATCCGGCCGGGTTGTTTCGCCAAAGCCACGTTGCTTTGGAAGTGTGTCAGCGTAAGCCATAGAGTGCTAATACTTACCGAATTATGTTTCAGAAACGTCAATGAGAGGTTAAGTAAATATAAGCGACACTACGTCTTTACTTCAGAACATTTCATCATCGCGCGACCGTCGGGAGCGGTCGGGCATGCCATTCGTTCAAGGCGCGCTCACTGCTGCCGGCCGGTGAAAGACCGAAGATTTCCAGCGTCTCGCCGACAAGATAAAGTGAACCGGCAACCAAAACGAACTCATCATCCGCACTTTTCTCCAGCGCTTCCCGCAAGGACACATTGGCAACAATCTGAGCCAGCGAATTCGCCGTGCGGCACACCACCGCCAGTTCCTGCGCGTCGGCGGTGCGCTCGCTGGCCACCGGCACGGTAAAAATCCGCACCGCCAGGGGCGCGAGCATTTCGCAAATGTGCCGCCAATCCTTGTCCTGAAACACACCTAGAACCAGCGACAGCTTGGTCCCCGGGAAATTTTTCACCAGGGTTCTGCGCAGGGCTTTGGCCCCGGCCACATTGTGCGCCCCATCAAGCATGATTTTCTGACCGGCTGGCCGCGTGATCAGCTGCAACCGCCCCGGCCAGTTCACTGCGGCCAATCCCTGGCGGACGGTGGGTTCGCTGACGGAAATTGTGCCCTGCAACCCTTCCACCGTTGCCAGCGCCAGCGCGGCATTAAGCCGTTGATGTTCGCCCAACAAGGAAAGGAAAGGCGTATTCGCAGCGTGTTTGGCCGCCACCACCTGCAGCGGCGCATTTTTCTCCCGCGCCGTCCTTTCCATCACCGCCAGCACTTCCGCTCCGTCCGCCGCCGTGATGACCGGCACGCCCGGCTTGATGATACCTGCTTTTTCGGCGGCGATTTTTTCAACGGTGTCACCCAACCATTGCTGATGGTCCAGGGCGACGTTCGTAATGACACTGGCCAGGGGCCGGACGATGTTCGTGGCATCCAGCCGGCCGCCCAGGCCGGTTTCCCAGATGACCAGATCGCATTTTTGCTCCGCGAAAAATCTCAACGCCATCACGGTAACGGCTTCAAAAAAGGTCGGGTGATGGCCATCCGGGAATTGTTTGAGCCAGGGCTGCAAATCTTCGACGAGCCGGACCACTTCCATTTCCGCAATCCACTGGCGGTTGATCTGAATCCGTTCGCGAAACGACATCAAATGCGGCGAGGTGAACAGGCCGACCCTCAAACCGGCTGCGCGATAGATGCTTTCCAGCATGGCACACGTCGAACCTTTGCCATTGGTGCCGGCGACATGGATGAAACGCAACCGATCCTGCGGCTGGCCCGCCAGATCGGCGAGCCGCATGGTGTTCTCCAGACCGAACTTGGCGCCAAACAGCCGGAGGCCGTATAGAAATTGAACCGCTTCGGCGTAGGTCACGGTTATATCACGGACCGGATCGACACCGGCTCCAAGGATTTCGACCCGAAAAAATTTAAAGCCGCCTTGTCACCCAAGGCGGGGCAGGTTGTTTCGGGCAGCCAGATAATCCATGATCGCCATCGTGTCATACAGTTGCACGAGACAATCCAAGTCTTCCATGGCGCAGTCCTCAAGTCCAGCGGGGTTTTCGACGCCGACAATGTGATGGGTATGACTGTGTTAAGGCTGGAAAATCTTTCAGGACAGGGAATAGCCGGAAATAGCCCGCATGTATTGGGCCCGTTCAAAGGCGCTGGGGGCCGGACAGTTTTTCTGGCTCAGGCTGCCCTTGAGCTGGCTGACGGATTCATATTCGTGCTCCTCCATCCAGGAAGCCAGTTCGTGTTCCATGACGTTGATCTGGCCGATGCCATGCCGGATGAGTGTGGAACAGAGCATGGTCACATCGGCGCCCGCCATCAGCATCTTCAAGACATCGGCAGCGCGATGGATGCCGCTGGTGGCCGCCAGGCTGGCCGAGAGCCGGCCGTAAAGAATGGCAATCCAGCGCAAGGGCACACGCATGGCCATGGGCGTGCTCAACAGGATGTTGGGCTTCACCTCCAGCGTTTCCAGATCAATGTCCGGCTGGTAAAACCGATTGAACAGCACCAGCCCATTCGCGCCGGCCTCGTTCATCTGCTTGGCCACGTTGGCGAAGTTGGTGAAAAACGGACTGAGCTTCACCGCCACCGGAATCGTGACCTCGGCCTTCACCGCCTTGAGGATGTCCAGATAGGTCTGTTCAATCTCCGTACCGGACAGGTTCATTTTGGTGGGGATGTAATAGATGTTCAATTCCAGCGCGTCGGCGCCCGCCTGCTGGACCTGCTTGGCATATTGCGTCCAGCCACCGGGTGACGAGGCGTTCAGGCTCGCGACGATGGGAATTTTCACCGACTTTTTCGCGTTCGCAATATGCGTGAGATATTCCTCGGGGCCGAGATGATATTCATCCGGCTCGGGAAAATAGGTCAGCGCTTCCGGGGAGCTGAAAGTCCCCTGCTCCAGATTGCGGTTCAGCTCCAGGCGGTCCTGGCGCAATTGTTCCTCAAACAGCGAATAAAGCACCACCGCCGGTGCTCCGGCGTCCTCCATGCGCTTGATGTTGTCAATGTCCTCCGAAAGCGGCGAGGCCGCCGGCACCAACGGCGTGCGCAGTTTCAAACCGAGATAGGTCGTGGTCAGGTCCATAAATATTATCGTGATGCGTGAAACGTAAAACGTGACCGCCCGGCGACAGCCGAAGGCATTTCACGTTTCACGCATCACGTTTTCATTTGTTCGTTAAGGCTGTTGGTCCACCGTGGCGGCAGGCTTCGATGCCGGAGTTGATGCCGTTTCAGTTTTTAAATTGCGCCCGGACATATATTGATAAAATTTCCAGCGCCGTTCGGCATCCCCCTGGGCCTGGGCGAAGAATTTCTTCGCGTCCTCAGGTTTGCTCTTGGTGAGCATCTTGAACCGGTTCTCCGAGAGCAGATAATCCTGCACTTTGGCCTTGGCCGCCCCGGAATCCAGTTGCAACGGGTTTTCGCCGGCTTCGGCCCGGCGCGGGTCGTAGCGATAGAGCAACCATTGGCCGGAATCCACCGCCAGCTTCTGCTGGCGCGCGCCCACACCCTGGTCGAGCGCGATGCCGTGCGCAATGCAATGGCTGTAGGCGATGATCAGCGACGGACCGGGATAGGCTTCGGCCTCCACAAACGCACGCAACGTCTGTTCGTCCTTGGCGCCCATCGCCACGCTGGCCACGTAAATGTTGCCGTAGCTCATCGCGATCAGGCCGAGGTCTTTCTTGCCGGCTGGTTTGCCGCCGGCGGCGAATTTCGCCACCGCGCCCCGCGGAGTGGATTTGGACATTTGCCCGCCGGTGTTGGAATAAACTTCCGTGTCCATGACGAGCACGTTGACATCGCGGCCGCTGGCCAGCACGTGGTCCAGGCCGCCGTAGCCGATGTCGTAGGCCCAGCCATCCCCGCCGAAAATCCAGACGCTGCGTTTGACCAGCGAGTCGGCGATGGGCAGCAAGTCTTCGCCTCGATGGAATCCACCTTCGCCAGCTTCTGCTTCAGGGCCACCACGCGTTCGCGTTGTTCATAAATCCCGGCTTCGTCGGTTTGCACGGCATTGACAATGCCGGTCACGAGGTCGTCACCCAGTTGCGGCGCGAGTTTCTTCACCAGTTCGGTCGCAAATTCCTTTTGCTTGTCGATGGAAACCCGGAAGCCAAGGCCGAACTCGGCATTGTCCTCGAACAACGAATTGCACCAGGTTGGCCCGCGGCCGGCCTTGTCCACGCAATAAGGTGTGGTCGGCAGGTTGCCGCCGTAAATGGAGGAACAGCCGGTGGCATTGGCGATGACGGCGCGGTCGCCGAAAAGCTGCGACACCATCTTGATGTAAGGCGTTTCACCGCAACCGGCGCAGGCGCCGCTGAATTCGAACAGCGGGCGCAGGAGCTGTTGCTGGCGGAGTTGCGTGGTCTTGACCTTGCGCCGGTCCAGTTCGGGCAGTTCGAGGAAGAAATTCCAGTTGGCCCGTTCCGCATCGCGCAACGGCGCCTGCGGACGCATGTTGATGGCCTTGAGCTTCGCTTCGGTCTTGTTCTTGGCCGGGCAAACGTCCACGCAAAGCGCGCAGCCGGTGCAATCCTCGGCCGCCACCTGCAATATGAATTTCATCCCCTTGAAATCCGGAATCCGGGAGTCCACGCTCTTGAAGGTGGCCGGCACGCCTTTGAGCGCCGCGGACTCATAAACTTTTGCGCGAATGGTGGCGTGCGGGCACACCGCCACGCATTTCAGGCATTGGATGCAAATTTTTTCGTCCCACACCGGAATGTCCAACGCCAGGTTGCGCTTCTCGTATTGCGCCGTCGCGGTCGGGAAAGTGCCGTCCATCGGGAACGCGCTCACGGGCAGGTCATCGCCTTCGCCGGCAGTGATTTTGCCCAGCACGTCATTCGACAAATTTCGGCGCGCCGGCCACCAGCGGCGGCAACAACGGGCCGGAGCCGTTCGCCCGGTTGGGCACCGGCACCTCGTGCAGGTGGGCCAGCGTGTTGTCCACGGCCTTGAGATTCATGGCCACAACTTCCTCGCCCTTTTTGCCGTAGGTTTTCTTGATGGATTTCTTGATGGATTCGATGGCCTTGTCGCTCGGCAGCACCCCGGACAACGCAAAGAAACAAACCTGCATGATGGTGTTGATGCGCCCGCCCATGCCGCTGTCGCGCGCGACCTTCGTCGCATCAATCACGTAAAATTTCGCCTTCCGGGCGATGAACGTCTCCTGCACCGGCGTCGGCAGTTTGGACCAGGCTTCGTCCTTCGCATGCGGCGTGTTGAGCAGGAATGTGCCGCCGGACACCAGCGGTTTGACCATGTCGTACCGTTCGAGGAACGTCGGCAGATGGCAGGCGATGAAATTGGCGCGGCTGATGAGGTAGGTGGAACGGATCGGCTCCGGCCCAAACCGCAGGTGCGACACGGTCATGCTGCCGGACTTTTTGGAATCATAGACGAAATAGCCCTGCGCGTAATTGTCCGTGCCTTCGCCGATGATCTTGATGGAATTCTTGTTCGCGCCCACCGTGCCGTCGGCGCCCAGGCCGTAAAACAGGGCCCGGATCACGTTGTCGGGCTCGGTCGAAAACTCGTTGTCCACCGTCAGGCTGGTGTGGGAAACATCGTCGTTGATGCCGACGGTGAAATGGTTCTTGGGCTGGTTCGACTTGAGGTTGTCAAACACCGCCTTGACCATGGCCGGGGTGAATTCCTTTGAGGACAAACCATAGCGACCGCAAATGACCTTCGGCATCGTTTTCAATTTGCCGATGCCGGCTGCCAATCCTTCCATCAACGCCGTGATGACGTCCTGGTACAACGGCTCGCCCGTGGCGCCCGGTTCCTTGGTGCGGTCAAGCACAGCGATGGATTTCACACTCGCCGGCAAGGCCTCGACGAACCGCTGATGTCAAAAGGCCGGTACAACCGCACCTTCAACACACCGACCTTTTCGCCCTTTTTGAGCAGGTAATCCACGGTTTCGTGCGCCGCTTCGCAGCCGGAACCCATCAGCACGATGACACGGTCGGCATCGGGTGCACCGACGTAATCGAACAGATTGTAGGCGCGGCCCACGACCTTGGCGAACTGGTCCATCGACTTCCTGCACGATTTGCGGGCAGGCGGCGTAGAATGGGTTGCACGCTTCGCGGTTCTGGAAGAAGGCGTCGGGATTTTGCGCCGTGCCGCGCAGCACCGGACGGTCGGGCGACATCGCCCGGCGCGCGATGCTCGGCAACCAGCTTGTCGTCGATCAAGGCGCGCAAATCGTCGTCGGTGAGCGTCTCGATTTTCTGCACCTCGTGCGATGTCCGGAAGCCGTCGAAGAAATGCACGAAAGGAATCCGCGACCGCAACGTCGCCGCCTGTGAAATTAGGGCAAAGTCCGTGCTTCCTGCACGCTGGCCGAGCCGAGCATGCCCCAGCCGGTGGTGCGGCAGGCCATGATGTCGCTGTGATCGCCGAAGATGGAAAGCGCATGGGTGGCCACCGCGCGGGCGGTGACGTGGAAGACCGCCGGCAGCAATTCACCGGCAATCTTGAACATGTTGGGAACCATCAGCAACAGGCCTTGCGACGCGGTGAACGTGGTGGCCAGCGAGCCGGTCTGCAACGCGCCATGCACGCTGCCCACCGCGCCGCCTTCGCTCTGCAACTCCACGATCGACGGGATGGTGCCCCAGAGGTTCTTTCTGTTTTCCGACGCCCATTGGTCGCAAAATTCGGCCATGGGCGAGGACGGCGTGATGGGATAAATGGCCATCACTTCATTGAGGCGGTACGCCACGTGGGCAACGCCCTCGTTGGCATCAACAGTCAGTTTGGGTCTGGTACTCATATTTGGCGATTTATAAATTCAACGTCCGGGTCATTAAAAACGGTGGTGGCGCCGGTCGGATTCATTAGGACTTTTCGGCGTTCGACGACCCTGAAATCACCTTAAGTTACCAGCGGCGCGGAAACCCTCACTTTTTTTGCCAAAGAAGCAACATTCGTTGTTAAGCGCTGGTCGGACAGATTTTTCCCTTGCTGCCACGGCCAGACCGGCACCAATCTTTGTTCAGCGTCTCATCATCCTAAAAAGCCACGCGAGAAACCCGGCTGGTTTTCGCGCCCAAGGCTGAGGCAAATCAGCCGTGAAAGGCTAAAAATGAAAGACATCATCGCCGGAGCCGTTCTCATCGGCGTTGGCTTCGTGTTCGGCGGTTCGATTTTTCTGGGTGATTTCAGCATCAGCAGTTGGATCTTCGACGGGTTGGGCATATTTTGGATTGGCAAAGGTTTGTACGGACTTTACCAGCGACGGACCGGTTGACCGCCAGAACGAAACTAAGAAACGCGCCTCGCAAGTCAACGTCGTGGACTTTCCCATCCAACATCATTCGATTTCAAACCGGTTTGAAATCCAGATTGATGACGACATGGCGTACCTGGAATATCTGGATGCGGGCCGGACCCTGGTTTTGACGCACACGTTCGTTCCGCCGCCGCTCCGGGGCCGTGGCCTGGCCGGAAGATTGACCCGGGCCGCGCTGGATTTTGCCCGAAGCGAAGGAAAAAAAGTTGATCCACAATGCAGCTACGCCGCGGCCTTCATGGACCAACACCCGGAATATGCCGACTTGCGGGCACCGGCGTCCTGATTTCCGTCGGAACCCGCCTGGATTGGCGGTTAGTTTCGGGCGCTGCTGTTCGATTGCGGCCGGATCAACAAGGTGAGCGCCGCGCCGACAATGAGCAGCACCGCAGCCGTGATAAACGAAGATTGATAACTGCCGCTTTTGGCCGTGAGCATCTGTTGCAGGCGGGGCAGAACGAGTCCGCCCATGCCCCACGCGGTGAACAGCACGCCATAATTCATCCCGAACGTCTTCAATCCCCACAGATCCTTGGTGAACGACGGGAACAATGACAGGTTCGCGCCATAGTTGAATCCAATCAGCGACGCCACCACGACAATCACCGCCGGCGCCCCGCCGGCAGCAGCCGTAGCCGGGATGGCCACCAGCATCAACACGGCCTGGAACAACAGCACCAGCATCAGCGTCCAGCGCCGGCCGATCTTGTCGGACAACAAGCCGGCGCCGATGCGGCCGCAGGCGTTGCCGACGGCCATCACCGCCACGGCGATGTAAGCCGCTTCGCCCATGCTTTTCTTTGCCATGCCGCTGACGCTGCCGATGACCATCAGGCCGGCGCCGGCACCGATGAAGTAAATGGCCCACAGCAGGTAAAAGCCCGGGATCCTCAGGATTTCACCCGGGGTGCTGCCGACAGCAGCAGGTTTCGGCACAGCATCAAAAGAAGACGGAAGGCCCGCAACGTAACCCGCCGGCGGATTGCGCAACAATTGCGCCAGGCCACAAACGATCACCGTGAAAGCGATCCAAGAATGAGCATTGTGGTCTTAACCTGGTAATGGCCCAATAAATATTGTGAGGCCGGCGAGAGATACACCGGCGCAAGTCCAATCCCGCCACCACCAGACCGGCGATCAACCCCGTTTTTGCTGGAGGAAACCGATTTCAGCGCCGGCGGTGTGGCCGAGGAATAGCCGAACCCGATGCCGATACCGGTCAGTACGCCAAATCCAAGCAACCATGTGCCGTAACTGTTCGTGGTGGAGCAGAGCACAAATCCGGCGCCGACCAGCAGGCCGCCGATGGACGCGTGAGACGCGGACCGAACCGGTCCTGGCAACGCCCGGCGAGAATCATCGCAAACGCAAACACCAGGCAGCATAGGGCGTAGGGATCGTTGAGCTGTGAGCCTTGCCAGCCGAATTCCTTCTCGATGGCGCCCTTGAACATGCTCCACGTGTAGAGGATGCCGAGGGCCAGGTTGATGCCGGTGCCGGAAAAGGTGACGACCCAGCCCCGACTCGCCGGGGAAGACTTGGAAAGCATTACGGTGTCACTCATGTACGGTTCCTTTTTGGTTCAAAGTTCAACGTTTGACGTTGAGTGTTCGATGTTCCGAGCCCTCCAACCCTCAGCCTTTAGTCTTCTTCACTGCTTCCCTTTCACCAGCGCTTCCACCACCTGCGAATCGGCCAGCGTGGAGATGTCGCCAATCTGGTCGGTCTGGTTCTCGGCAATCTTGCGCAAAATGCGGCGCATGATTTTGCCCGAGCGCGTCTTCGGCAGGCCGGGCGCGAATTGTATTTTGTCCGGCACCGCAATCGCCCCGATTTCCTTGCGGACATGCGCCGCGAGTTCCTTCTTCAATTCCTCGCTCTCGTTAATGCCGTCCTTGAGGGTGACGAAGGCGTATAGCGCCTGGCCTTTGATGTCGTGCGGCATGGGTGCCACGGCGGCTTCGGCCACTTTGGGATGGCTCACCAGCGCGCTTTCGACTTCGGCCGTGCCGATGCGATGGCCGGATACGTTCACCACGTCGTCCACGCGCCCGAGCAGCCAGTAATCGCCGTCGGCATCCACGCGGCAACCGTCGCCGGTGAAATACATGTTTTTGAACGTGGGAAATAGGTGTTGATGAACCGGTCATGGTCGCCCCAGGTGGTGCGCATGATGCCCGGCCAGGGTTTCTTGATGCACAGCTTGCCGCCTTCGTTCGGCGCGCATTCGCGTGCCGTCGTCACGCAGCACCACCGGTTCCACGCCAAAAAACGGACGGCTCGCGCTGCCCGGTTTTAAAGTGTTGACGCCCGGCAACGGCGTGATCAGATGCCCGCCGGTCTCCGTCTGCCACCACGTGTCGCAGATCGGACAGCGGCCACGGCCAATGTTCCGGTGATACCACATCCACGCCTCGGGATTGATGGGTTCGCCCACCGTGCCGAGCACGCGCAACGAGCTGAGGTCGTATTTGGCCGGCCATTCATCGCCCAGCCGGATGAGCGCGCGGATGGCCGTCGGCGCGGTGTAAAACGCCGTGACCTTGAACTTCTCGACAATTTTCCAGAACCGCCCGGCGTCGGGAAACGTCGGTATGCCTTCGAACATCAGCGTCGTCCCGCCGTTGCAAAGCGGGCCGTAAACCACGTAGCTGTGCCCGGTCACCCAGCCGATGTCGGCGGTGCAGAAATAAATGTCGTCGTCGTGGATGTCGAAGACGTATTTATGCGTGAGCGCCGTCCACAACAGATAACCGGCGGTGCTGTGGACCACGCCCTTGGGTTTGCCGGTGGAACCGGACGTGTACAGGATGAACAGGAAATCCTCGGCATTCATCGGTTCGGGCGGACATTCCGGCGACGCCTTCGCCATCAGGTCGTGATACCAGACATCGCGGCCGGCAACGATGTTGCACGGCTTCGCTGTTGCGTTTGACGACGACGACCTTTTCGATGCTCGGAGTTTTCTTCAACGCCTCATCGGCGATGCTTTTGAGCGGAATGCTTTTGCCGCCGCGCAACGAGACATTCGCGGTGATGAGCAGTTTGCAGGTGGAATCGTTGATGCGGTCCGCTGAGCGAATCGGCGCTGAACCCGCCGAAAACGACGGAATGGATCGCGCCGATGCGCGCGCAGGCGAGCAAGGCGACGGCGGCCTCGGGAATCATCGGCATGTAAATCGCCACCCGGTCGCCCTTTTTCACGCCGAGTGATTTCAAACCGTTGGCGAATCTGCAGACCTCCGCATGCAATTCCGCATAAGTAAGGCGTTTTGACCTCCTCCTCCGGTTCGCCCTGCCAGATGATGGCGACCTTGTCGCGGGTTTTGGTTTTGAGATGGCGGTCGAGGCAGTTGACGGTGACGTTAAGCTGGCCGTCCTCGAACCAGGTGTGCTGGATTTTACGGGCGTCGGTGTCCCAGATATGTTTGCCGGCGACGGTTGGTGGCCTGAACCAGTCGAGCGTCGCGGCCTGTTCCAGCCAGAACTTGTCCGGCTCGCGGAGGGACCGCTGGTAAAGCGCGGTGAACTGGGCGGCGTTGAGGTGCGCGCGTTTGAGGATTTCGGGCGAAGGCGGGAAGGTCCGGTTTTCTTGCAAGCAGCGAATCCGTCGAAATGGCGTTGTTTGGCGTCGTCATATGAAATGGCTTTTGTGCATTTGGTCAAAATTGATGACATCTGTCAATTCCGCTGATGCCGCAGAAAGAATTCAGGCCCCGGGCGCGGGGGCCGGGATTCGGAATTCGATCCTGCTTTTCACATGACCCGGTCCAGCAACGGCTTGCCACGAATGAAGCGCTCAAAATTTTCGAGAAAATGGCGGACCAGGGTTTGGGCCTCTTCAAAGTGTCCACCGGCGACGTGCGGGGTGATGAAACAATTTGGCTCCGCCCAGAGCGGATGCTCGTCCGGCAGGGGCTCCGGATCGGTCACATCCAGCCATGCCGCCCCGAGGCGCCCGGACCGCAATTCCGCCAGCAGCGCGTCCTGGTCCACCGTCGAACCCCGTCCGATGTTGTAGAAAATGGCCCCGGGTTTGAAGTCGGCAAAGCGTTGGGCATTGAAGAAATGGCGGGATTCGGGATTGTCCGGGAGAATATTGACGACGTGATCGGCCTGCCCCAGCGTCCGGGCCAGTTGATCGCCAGTGATGACTGGCACTCCTTCATCGCCCCGGGCTTTTCTGCGGAACGCCATGAACTTCAGGTCAAAGGCGCGAAGCATTTCGACCAGCCGTTTGCCAATCGCCCCGTAACCAAGGATCAAAACGGTTTGCCCGTACAGCGGAACCGAGGAACCGCGCAGGGCACGCCAGGCTTGGGTGCCATTGGCGGTCCGGGTCCGAAGTGACCGGGGCAGGTTTCTCGCCTGGGCCAGCATGAAACTCAGCGCGTGGGTGGCACATGCTTCACTATAGACGCCGGCGCTATTGGACAGCAAAATGTTGCGCCGGGCCATGGCTGCGCGAAACTCCGGCGTGTCATAGCGGGTAATGCCCGACGAACTGACATGAATCCATTTCAACCGGCCGGCCCCGGCAATGGACTCGAGATCCGGCTGACCGAACGCGACATCGACCGAGGCGAATTGCGGATCCCGTTCGGCCCGGGCCAGAACGGAGGCCGCCGCCGTTTTGGGAAAGACCAGTTGATGACCGCGGGTTCCCGCCCGCAGCATTTCCAAAACGTCCGGGGGGATGGCAAAATCCACAAAAATTCGAAGCGGGCTCATGGCATCAATGGTTCAATCTCGTTGCTCTCCGATGGAGTTTATTCAAACGGCCTCCGCGCATTTGGTCAAAACCGATTCACGCTGTCAATGGGTCTGTGCCATGGAAATGTTCTTTGGATGCGCGCCGAATCGCCGGGAGTATGTACTTAACCCAAATCCCCCAATCAGCACAGTAAATCCGCCGCCGGCCATGCTCAATTTGCGTTAAATACGCACTCCCGTGGGAAAATGCACAATTCTGAAAAATTTTTGAAAGATCCTAAACTTACAGACGTAATCAGAGTAGTGCGGTGATGCAGCGATGTCCGGTGACAGTTTGACGGCCGATTCGTGAGTGGTTGCGAATCGATTTAAGCTGTATTGGTGGCAACATTTTATACCAGCCCCGCTCCGGTGGGGCACGGGCTTTAGGGATCGGGTTTTAGGGATAAAGGGTTTAAAAGGACGGGGCTGGTATTTGCCACAATTTGGAAGGCGATGACGATGGTTCCATAGGTCTGAGAAGGTGCCGGACAAGGAGTACATATCCTTGCAAAGACGCCATCGGAAATATACAACCATGATATCCCAAAAACGAAATGAATGTCCGCCGGCAGAACAGCAGGCGCGGATTCAATCCACCGCCCTGGAAGCTGCGGCAAACAGCATCATTCTGACGGATACAGCTGGAAAAATTCTCTTTGCCAACAAGGCTTTTTGCACCATGACCGGTTATGCCCCGGAGGAGGTTCTCGGCAAGACCCCGAATTTCCTCAAGTCGGGCAAACACGATCCCATTTTTTTTCGCGAACTTTGGGAAACCATCCTCTTGGGCCGTGTCTGGCAGGGTGAATTGATCAACCGCCGCAAAGACGGGACCCTCTACCACGAGGAAATGACCATCACCCCGATTCAGGAGGCCAATGGAGAAATCACTCATTTTATCGCGGTGAAGGAGGACATCACCCGCCGGAAAAAATTCAAGGAACAATTGCATCACGTGCAAAAAATGGAAGCGATCGGCCAGCTCGCCGGGGGTGTCGCTCACGATTTCAACAATCTGCTCACGGTCATTCATGGCAATACGCAACTGGTGCTGATGGACGAACCCCAGCTCAAGGGAGGAGAACCGGGAATGCTTGAAACAGGTTGCCGAGGCGACCGAACGCGCCGGCAATTTAACCCGCCAACTGCTTGCCTTCGGCCGAAAACAGGACATTCAATTTAAACCGGTCAATCTGAACGATGTCATTGCCAATTTCACCAAAATGCTCAAACGGGTCATTGGCGAGCATGTTGCCCTGGAATGCCTTTACGCGAAAAACCTGCCGGCGGTGGATGCCGACGTGGGCATGGTCGAACAAATTATAATTAATTTGATCGTCAATGCGCGCGATGCCATGCCGGAAGGCGGCTCATTATTATTGCCACCGAGGCCGTCCAGATCGATGAGGCTTTCGTCGAAACCCATCCCGAATCGCAACCGGGCCAGTTTGCGTGCATCACCGTCAGCGACACGGGCACGGGCATCTATCCGGAATATTTGCCGCGGATTTTTGAGCCGTTCTTCACCACCAAGGAAGCCGGCAAAGGCACCGGCCTCGGCCTGGCCATGGTCTATGGCATCGTCAAACAGCACCAAGGATGGGTCGAAGTCTCCAGCCAACTGGGGCACGGAACCACCTTCAAGACTTTCCTGCCCGCCAATGCTTGCAGCGAGATTGAAACCCTTGCCCGCCCCGAAGAAAACCTGCCTGGCCGGCGGTCATGAAAAAATCCTCCTGGTTGAGGATGATGCCGATGTCCGGATGGTTGCCCGCGACGTTTTGGAGGTGTCCGGTTACCAGATTTGGGAAGCGGCCGACCGGTTCGGAAGCCTTGGCTGTGTGGAAGGCCCGCGAAACGAAGATCGATTTGCTCCTGGCCGACGTTGTCCTTCCGGGCGGACTCAACGGCCGGGATCTGGCCGATAAATTAAAAAAAATCGGCCCGGCTTGAAAGTGTTGCTGATGAGCGGTTACAGCGCTGACCGGCTGGAGAAACTTCAACTGAACGGCCATGTTCTGCACAAGCCGTTTTCATTGGAACATCTGACCGAGACGGTGCGACTGTGCCTGGACACAGCCTGACGGCTTCCGGCAGCGGACCTTCACTCCATCTTCAGCGCCTTCCGGGCGGTTTGCAAAGCTTGATGCATTTCCGCCGCCGACGCATAGCGCTGTTTCGGGTCCGGCTGACAGGCTTTGAGAATGACATTGTTCAAGGGAAAGAAATCCGCCGGGTCGCTGCCGGCTTCCACCAGTGTCGTCGCAATTTCCGGGAAGTAGGCGGCTCCGCGGCCGGTGCTGAGCACATAGAGCACCATGCCCAGGGCATAAACATCCGCTTGGGGCGTGCCGGGCGTTCCGGCGGCGGCGGCATGTAGCCGGGCGTCCCCACGAGGGTTCGTTCCTGGTCCAACGGCCGGATATCGGTGATCAGTCCCATATCCGCCAGCTTGGGCTGGCCGTTTATGAAAATAATGTTCTGCGGCTTGATGTCGCGGTGCGTCAGACCCCGGCCGTGAAGAAACTCGAGCGCATCCGTCAGCGCCAGCCCAATCCGGACACATTCGCGCACCGGCAACCGGCGTCCATGGGAACGGGCGCGTTCACTGACCAGGTCGCGCGGCCGGTAAGTTGAGGGTTCCCCTTCCCACCCCGGTTCCAACGGGTCGCCCAGTTCCATGACGTAATAAAAATATCCTTCCTGTTTCTCGCTGACGAATTCAACCTGCAACAGCCCGGGATGTTTGTCGGAAACCGGCTGGTATTTTTTGATGCCGCTGAACTCGCGCTCGTACGGGTCGTTGTTTTCATTGAAATTTGCCAGGTAAACCGCCTTCAGCGCCCGCCATTGGCCGGCCTTGTTGCGGGCCAGCCAGACTTTTCCGTAGGCCCCCTCGCCGAAGGGCGGATTGAACAACTGGTAATCAGGCGCCTCGGGTGTTTCCCCGACCGAAGAAACCTTTTGGGGAAAAGACAGCGAAACGGAAACCATTCTGTTTTTGAACGCCTCGCGCACGCTCAAGGCTCCCGCCCAAGCCAGGGCGCAGGGCGCCTGACCACCAACGATGACCAGCCACGGGAACCAGTAGTTGGTAAAATAACTGAAGGAAATGGCCGCGTACGCCACCACCAGGACAACCACGCCGGCAACGCCACAGGCCACCGGGAGTCGTAACCGGCATAATCCCCCGCCGAGCAACAATCCCGACCCCACCAGCGTCAAGGCCTCCAGCCATCCGGCCGGCCGGCGCAACCAATCGCCGTTCACCAGGTTCAGAAAGGAGGTGAGCAGGATTTCCACGCCGCCGGTGGATTCGTCGGTCCAGCGTGTGTACGGCGTGCTAAATTTGTCGGCTTCACCGTTATTCGGGACCGTGGTTTCCGGTGCCGTGCCGATAAAGACAATCCGTCCGCGGAAATAGTTTGTCGGTTGGGTCAGCGCAAACCGGTAACTCATGCGGGTCCATGCGCCATCGCGCCCATAATACCGCAACCAGCGTTCCTGCGGGACTTCGCTTAGTTGCGCCCCCGTCAGTTGCGCGGCAACCCAGGGCAGGCTGGGGTATGGCCCTGGCGACGGAGAACGGCCATTGCCGGCGCACAATGGAATCGGGGTCCGGGTCCAGGCAGGCCACACCCCAATTGGTTCTGGTGGCACTGAGAAATGGTTCGGCCGGCGGTATGGGACGTGCCCCGGCCAGCGTCGAGTAGGTCACCTCGGCCTGCTTGGCCCCCAACACGATGTGCGGTAGCCGCTGCATCGCTTCGGCCAGGGCTTCGTCCTGCGCTTGATCATGCGATTCCAGAAAGAAGGAGTCGAACACAACGAGGTTGCAACCCGCATCCGCCAGCCGGTTCAACAACCGGGCGTGCAATCCGCGATCCCACCGCTGTCCTTGCCCGCGCTTTTGGTGGAATTGATCGTATGCCTCGTTGTCCATGAGGATCAGGGTGACCCGGTTGGTCACCGTGTGCGCGCCGAAGCGGAACAAATAATCGTAGCTGGTGTTCACCCAGGGCTCACCCAGCGGCGTTTTCCACAACAGGATGCCGCAAAGCACTGCCAGCACCGCCCCCGGCACGGATTTCGACATGCATCTTGTCTGACGGCTTTGCCCTTCACCAAGGCTTGAGCATAGAAAAAGCCCCGCGAGAAATCAGTGATTTTCCGGCCTCTTTTGAGCTCCGGGCCTTGACCCGCCGCGGCATTGCACTCCAACGGTACCCCATCCAGATAATTTCCAATTTTCCATTCCCAATCGAACGGATGAAAAATTAGCAACGCTAAACAACCAGGCGGTTTTCACATCTATTTGCTGTTCAACCGACAATGGCTGAAAGATTGACCCGGGGGCCGCGTATTGCCGGTAAGTTTGCCGAAATGGTGAACGAACTGCTGTGCAGGATTCAAGGGAAGGGACTGTCGGGACAGGGAGAACGACAGCAATTAACCACAACAACACCACAAAGACCTATGAAAAAAATCATCCCTCGTATCATCTCTCTATCAGCCATCACCGGACTTCTGGCCATGGCCGGAATTGCCGCTCAAGCACAAACGACCGATTCGCTTCTGGTCAGTTCGATCGATCAAGCAGCGTTTCCTCAAATTACCATTCAACCGGTGGATCAAACGGTTCCCGTCGGCGCCACCGTGACCTTGTCGGTGCAGGCAAACAACGCCGACAGCTATGAATGGTTGATCAATGGAATTCCCGCTGACGGCCAGACCAACACCACCCTCACCATTGCCAGTGCAAAGATTAGCGATGTGGGCTATTATTCCTGCGATGTCTCCCTGACCGGCGGAGGCACCGTGCCGACCCGGGCTGCCAATGTGTGCGTTTATACGACCGGTCCAAGTGTGGTCACAATCAAATCAACCAGTGCCGCGGCTAAATCAATTGTGCTGGCCAGCTCGAGCACCATGACTCCCGCTATGGGAGGTGGCGGATCTATCACTGTGTACGGCACTCCGTTGGTCAGCAACGGCTCACAGGGTGGTTGCCCGGGAAAATATGTGGGATACGTCACCTATTCCAAGCCGCCTTCCCAAGGTTGGGGATGGGCGCCTATTTCTGGTGTGGCCCATACGGTTACCGATACGAATCGGACAGATACAAAAGTCCAATACGTCGGCTACTATGGCGATTCAGGGTGCGCTCAAACCACCATTTCAGTAAATCCCACGTATAGCCCGGTTTACCAGTTTAATATCTATTTTACCAATAATGTTCCGACGAATGCCTATCCCATGGTTCTGTTAACCGGGTTTAATCCTTAATCTCCGTTTTGAAAAACTTGAAATGCGTGTCCAAAAGAAGCCGGGCTGAACGAAGTTCAGCCCGGTTTTTCGTTTCCAGATGGAATCATCACCAATTCAATTCTGCGGAATTGGATTCAAAGGTTGAACATTCAAATCTCGGTAGTGGATATGATTTGAATCCTAAAATTACGTTCTCAAAATCCAACTTTTCCCGACCTACTTGAACGTGAATCCCAAGTCTCGAATTCCTTCTAAGATTGGAACAAATGTTGTTTCGAGGGTTGGGCTCGTAAAAGGGATGTATTCACGATCACCTAAGAGCCCGGGTTTAAACGAATAGGTCTTTTCTTTTAGGATGAACAGTGGCTTTCCCAAAGAACCCAGCAAGGATTCTTGTATCAGCCAAGTCGAATCATCGCCTGTCGTCATTATTGCAAAGATTAGCGATTGCATTTCCATCCGCGCTTTAACTTTTTCCGAAACGGAACTCGGCGAGAATCCTCGTCCCGTGGAAACCTTAAAGTTTAGCAGGTTCAAGAATCTCGCAAGTTTGTCCGCCAGCTCAGTTCCCACTTCATCAAAGCGGTGCGCGATAAAACATTTTCTTTCTAGCAAGCTCTTCTTCAGAGAAGCGGAATCGATTTGAAGCCCTAGAAAATCTGCCAAAGAACGGGCATCGTCGACAGACCCAAACCCTATGAGGTTAATTTGCAGAATTTCTTGGGCATGCACATTCCAAAATCGTGAAAGACCAAAACTCTTTTCGTTTCCAGCCCCTAAAAATGTTAAGTGATACCCTATGGGTTGGCCATTCACGCGAACATCATTTAGCGCCTCTTCCATGGAATCGTACTCGATGGTCGTTTGATAACGTTGTATTGAAATTTCATAAGATTTGACCGACAAGCCAGCCCTAGCAAGCCTTGCCGGCAATTCTGGCAGGACGTGCCAATTGAAAATTGTAGGTTTACAGAAGAGATGGATTTGCTTTGGCATAGTCAGGAATCCACTTTGTTCTTTTCCATGGTCATGGGAATAAGATTTTAGCGGCAGGGAGTCAAGCGGCAAGGCCCGACATTAATTATCATGTAATTCCTTTGTATCCTGTCCTCAAGTCTTCCCTGAATGAAACCATGCCAAGATTAACAGGATTTTCAGGATAAAATCTGAGCCTAGATGCCGGTTAGAAATTCAACCGCAGACTCACGGCTAGGGTGCGTGAGCGCGGCAGTTCGTTATATAGGTTGAGCGGGTTTAAATTGTAATTTTGATCCGCGATGTTGAGCAGACCAAGCGACACTTCGGCTTTTCGACCCGGGGAACGGTAACCGACAAACGCATTGAGCTGCCAGAAGTTGTCGCCCGGTTCGCTAGGGGTGTAGCCGCTGTTGCTTTGACCGTACCAGTGGGCCTCGGGCTGGGCAAAGAAACCGCAGGGATGATTGTAAACCATGAGCAAATCCACCTGGTTAAGCATACCCTCCAGACGTTGCCTGGGCAGAAAATTATTAAAGATAATGCCATTCGGCACATCCACGAAATTTTCATTCAAAACCGCCTCGCTCAGTTGATAACGCGCGGTGAACGCCCAGCACTTGCCCACCAACTGACTGGCCGTGAACAGAAGTGATTCCTCCCGATAATTCAGGTCCTCACGCAGTCCAGACGAAGTAAGAGATAGCACCGATGGATCATAAAAAAATGTTCCTACTGTCTGCCCAGCATCGGAATACAATAGATCACCGGAAACACCGAGGTAGGTTCCGGTGGAAAACTTCTGTTCCAGCGAGAATCCATACGTTTCAAAATTCACCCCGGGGACGGGCCCAACGACCGATTCCGGAATGATGCTCCGGTAGGATTGGATGAAACCCGCCACCTGCGAAGGCTCCAGTTGATAGCTTTGCTCCAGGCTCGCGCCGGAAAGCGAGCGGGTATAGGCGAAACGGAAGGTGGTGCCGTCCAGCGGGGTCCAGATCAAGCCGGCCTTGGGGGAAACCTTGTTTACGGTCTGGCCGGTTCCGGAAATGGGGGCGTTCCAGATATTTTCCGGAAAACTCAACCGGTCATAGGCCACCCCGCCAATCAATTGCAGGGGATCAAAAACCTGCCATTGATGATACCCATACACGGAAATATGGTTAAACTGTGAATCGAACTGCTGGTCTGCGGCATTGGCCGGCGGAGGTGGAAATATATTAACGAAACCGGCTTGCCCGGTTTGGAGGTTGTGTGTATCGAAATCGCCATACTGAATTCGCGTGCCCAGGATGGTATTATGCTCGGGTGTCTGCCAGATCTGTTGCAGCTCGCCTGAATAAACCGTCAAATCGCTGTGATATTGTTGCTGCAACGCAACGCCTCGTACTGAGGTTATCAATGTCCCACCGGGTGTGAACGCCAGCAGGGTTGGCCCGGTCGGGTTGGTTACCTCAATTGAATCTTCCAGCCGGGCCGCAAAAAACAGGGTGTGAACCCCGGGGCTCCAGTCATGATGATAGCCCAATCCAACGATCGGATTTTGATCTTCACTCACGCGAGCGGCCGGATTGGCGTTGGTCGGATTGTAATATTGGTACAAGTCCCCGCTGGTTGCATGGTATTGTTTGACCTGCATATAAACGGTGTCCTGCGGTGTGACCTGGTATTTGAGCGCGGCAGACAATTGACGTTGTTCAACATCGTTGTTCACCTGCTGGCCTACGTCGCTGCGGTAAAATCCCTCCACGTCATAGCCGAAGTTTTGGTAGGTGCCAAACTGGGCGCCGGATTCCGTCCAAGCCCCGCGACTTAGATATTCCGTGTCGGAAACGACCCCAAACCGGTCACGCTGAAAAAGGGGGGAATATTCCTGCTGGGAAATCGCGGGCGACATGGTGCCGGCGCTGACCGGGGACAGCAGATTCGCCAGCAGATATTCGCTCTCGGCGGGTGTTTCGTAACGAAGATTGATTTCATCCGGATCGCTCAGCTGGCTATAACTGTTCGCCAGAAACAGGTGCGCCGAGTAATTTGCGTAATCGTAAGTCACCGCCCGTGAGGCTTCGCGGATGGCCACATCTTGCATGCCGTCGTCCTGGTACATCGCCGCGAGATTGGCGCTGCGCACCGCCTGGTCCTGGTCCAGCAACAGTTGCGAACGATAGACGCTCCGGTTGTCATTCAAGGCCTGCGATTTTTCCAGATCACGGATGGCGTCATTGATCCGGTTGTCTTCCTGGTTCAACAGAGCGGAATAAAGCCACGGGGTCGGGTCCCGGGAATCCAGTTTCTCCGCGAGTTTATATTCCTTGGCCGCGCGCGGATAATCGCCGGTGGTGGCATAAGCCTTGCCCAGATAACTGCGCAATTCGGCGCGTTGCGGCTCCAGCGCAGCGGCCACCAGCAGGTCTTCGCGCCCGTCCTTGGTTTCACCCTGGCGGATGCGGCAAAGACCGCGTCCCAGCCAGGCGTTGCCCAGGGCGGTATCCACGGCCAGCGCCTGATTGAACCAGCCGATGGCCTCGCGGGTGTGGTTTTGCGCCGCGAGCAGAAAACCTTTCAAGGCCAGGGCCTGGGCGTTGCGCGGCGCCAGGGCCAGGCTCCGGTCGAGCGCCGCCAGCGACTCTTGATTATGGCCAAAGCTGAACTCCAGTTCCGCGACCCGTTCCCAGCCAAAGCCGAAATCCGGCGAGATCGCCACCGATCGCCGCGCCAGATCCAAGGCCACCGACAAAGAAACTCCCGCGACGTTGCGCGATTGTTCGTAATAGGAATCAGCCAGGAATTCCGTGGCCAGTTGGGGAGCCACCAGTGTCGGCTCGGACTGCCGCTTCACCGCGGCAATCAACCGGCGCAAAGCCCCGGCAACGCGTTGCGGATGGGCAGCAGCGTTGGTGTCGGACAACGACGCCAGCACGGTTTCAGCCGATTCCACCTGCCCGATGCTTAACAGCAGCCCGGCATAATAGCCCTTTTCGGCGTCGGAGCCGGGCGATTGACCCGCCGGGTATCTGGCCAGCGCCGCCTGGAGATCGCCGGAGCGGTAGGCCTGAAGTGATTCACCAAGATTTTTCTCCTCTTCGGACGTGAAAGACAAATCCTGCAGGTCGATGACCGCCGGGTAGTAAAAACACCATTGCAACACATTGTTGGCCAGGAAACCGGCCGTGCGCACGGGTGCCTGGCCCGCCTCGACGACCGCCTGCTGGCCATTGGTCAACAGGAGCGTGGCCTGCTCGTTGCCGAACCGGACCTTGCCGTCAATCACCGACAGGGTTGTCCGGTTCGTTTCATCCGCAGTGACGACAAACTCCGTGCCTTCAACCCCGGCCACGGCGCCGCGGGTGATGACCCGCAGGTGCCCCGGCTCGTCCCGATGAAAAAATGAAATAACGCCCTGAAGCAGATGCAGTCCGCATTGCGCGTCGGATGAATCCTGCGGCAGCACCTCGATTTCGGTCAGGGCGCCGAAAGACACGACGCTCCGGTCGGACCAAAGCAGCGCCGCCCGGCTGTTGGGCCCGGTGCGCAGCCGGTCGAACGGGTGCAGCACCTGGTTGGTCTGGGCGGGCTTCCAGGTGGAGGTGGCCGGAGGCGCAAATTCAGCCGTGCCTTGAAGTTCTACAATCCGGATTTCGTTGGTCAACCCGCCCGCCGCCGCAGGCTGCGCACTGGACACCCCGGCACAGGCCAAGAACCCTCCCATGACGACCGTGATCAGGCCGCACCCGACAGCTTTTGAAAACAAGTTCAAGCGTTTAATCCCTCACGCAACCGGCTGGTGAACAACCAGAAGACAATCACAAAACGCAATTTTCATCAACATTTTTCGCGATAATGTGTATATTGTTGCCAACGGTCGTTTGTGACTTCATTAATTGATCAATGGCAGAGCCTATAGATGAATTGATTCCGACGCGCGCGACCCTGATTCAACGCCTGAAAAACTGGCAGGATCAGTCGAGCTGGCAGGAGTTTTTTGACACCTATTGGAAGCTGATCTATGGCGTCGCCATCAAGGGCGGATTGACCGGAGCCGAGGCGCAGGACGTTGTGCAGGAAACCATGATTTCCGTCGCCAAGCACATGCCCACTTTCGAGTACAACCCGGCGATCGGCTCCTTCAAAACGTGGCTGCTGAACATGACCCGCTGGCGCATCACCGACCAGCTCCGCAAACGCGGGCCCTTCGCCGCCCAATCTCCTTCCGAGGAAACCACCACGCGCACCCGCACCGTGGACAAGGTCATTGATCCCGCGGGCCATGACCTGGACGCATTATGGAACGCCGAATGGGAAAAAACCC
>CAWJFC010000028.1:310000-757688 GCA_963841945.1 uncultured Acidobacteriaceae bacterium | reverse complement strand
AGAATCCTGTGATCAACGCCGGCTCACAGAACGCCCAATGGACAGAACTTTCGTACCTCGGCCGGCGCTAACGGAGGAGCGAGTCGCACCCCCCAACTACGCCGTTGCGCATTACCTTACTTACTTTCCTGCCGATAACTGATTAAGGGAGCCGTCATTTGTGCGCCGCAATCTACCCGCGATTAGCGTCTTCGCTGCCGGAGTACTGCTCACAGCCCTCGTCTTCACCAGACTGCGCGATCTCGAATGGGGAATGCCAAACGTCCTTCGATGCCATAGCTCAGCAACGGCTGGATGCTCTTGAGACCTCCGTCTCGTTAACCGTTAATAACCTGGTCTCGCTGGGGGAGTTCTTCGATGCCTCGCAGGAAATCGACCGCCGGAGCTTCGGGCGCTTTACTGCACCTCTTTTGGCACGGAACCGGCAATCCAGGCGCTGGAATGGATTCCCAGAGTACCCCGAGAGTTGCGGCGGGATTACGAGCAGAACGCACGGCGGGAGGGTTTTGCGAACTTTGGGTTCACAGCAAGAATCCAGTCACCAAATGATCGGTACCGGAATCGTCCTGACTATTTCCCTGTCTATTTTGTTGGCGCTTCAAGGCAACGAAAGGCTCTTGGGTTTGACCTGGCAACTGATCCCGTTCGGCGAGATGCCTTGCTCGACTCGGCAGATTCCGCGCCGCTGACCGCAACCAGCCGGGTCAAGCTGGTGCAGGAAACCTGGACCAGTACGGGTTCCTTGTTTACCGGCCAGTTTACCGTGGAGGAATCACACCGTCGAACCCTGTGGATCGGCGAAAGGAGTTGGCTGGCTTCGCGCTGGCTGTGTTTCGCATAGCGGATATCGTGGAAAACGCCCGTGGCGCGCACGATTTTCTGCCGGGCTTGGACCTCGCGGTTTTCGACCGAAGTGCCAAGGCCGGCGAAGAGCTTCTGTATCCGAAAGGCGGAGCGACCGGCGATGTGCAGAATCCGCCGGGAGGTCTGATCGTCAGGCGGAAAGTCTCGGTGGCCGGGAAGGATATGGGAGTTGGCCGCGTATCCGAACGCATACAGCTTTCAGCCTGACGGACGAGTTGGCAGCGCTGATCGCGGGCCTTCTCCTGACCTCTCTGCTGACGGGACATCTGGCCGAGCGTAAGCGCGCGGAAGAGGCTCTGCACACCTCCGAGGAGCAATTCCGCTCCTTGGTACGCAACATTCCGGACGTAGTCTGGAGCGCGGATCAAGCGGGTAATTTTGCATACATTAGCCCGAACATCGAAGCGCTGAGTGGTTTTACACAGGAACAAATATGCTCGCTCGGCGCGCGCCTTCATCTAGCATGCATTCACCCTGACGATGTTGACCACGTCAAACAAGGCTTTAAGGACCTGTTCTCGAGGGGAAAGCCCTACGATGTCGAGTACCGAATGCGGCGCAAGAACGGGGAATGGATTTGGATTCGGGACCGTGCGCTCACAACCTACGAGCGCGACGGAGTTTGTTACTCGGATGGAATCCTCTCCAACGTCACCGGACGCAAGCGAGTGGAAGAGAGTCTGCGGGTGCAGTCGAGAACAGCGCAGGCGCTGGCGGAGTGTAAGTCCCTGAAGGAAGCAGCGCCGGCAATTCTGGAGGCGCTCTGTGAGGTTTTGGGATGGGATAGCGGAGTCCTTTGGGGAGTGGACCAGAAGAACGATCGTTTGCGCTGGGTGGAAAGCTGGCACGACGATCCGCTGCACCTGATGGGCTTGCAGGAGACGCAGCGACAACTCACGTTTGCCCGGGGCGAGAGCTTGGCTGGAAGAGTCTGGCAGAGCCGCGAACCAGTCTGGATTCCGGATATTACTCCAATCGACGGTCCAATCAAGATCGCGGCAGGTTGGGGAATGCGAGCGGTGCTTACGTTCCCGATCATGTCGGGAGGCGTGGTGTTGAGCGTGATGCAGCTCTTCAATCGCGAGGTGGAGGAACCGGACGAACAGGTGCTGCAGATGCTGATCGCGATCGCGGGACAAATTGGGCCGCTGCTCGATCGTCAACGCGCGGAAGAAGCGCTGCAACGAAGCGAAGAGCGCGCGCGCCTGCTGTTCGCGACGATTCCGCATCCGGCGTTCGTGTTCGACCGGATAAGCCTGGATTTCCTGGAGGTAAACCAAACCGCGGTCGAGCAATACGGTTACAGCCGGGAAGAGTTCCTGGGAATGAAACTGACAGACATTCGTCCGGTGGAAGACGCGATGAAGGTTGTGAATTATATGCGCCAGTATCCTGCCTACAAGGGCTGCGCGGGACAGTGGAAACATCTCACCCGGCAAGGGAGAATCCTCAATGCAGAGATCCACTTCCACTACCTCGATTACGACGGACATCGAGCTTGCCTTTCGATCGCGCAGGACGTAACCGAGCGAAACCGGCTCGAATCGAGCTAAGACACGCGCAGAAGCTGGAAGCGGTGGGGAGTCTGGCCGCGGGAATTGCGCACGAGATCAACACGCCGATTCAATTCGTGGGCGACAACATCCGCTTTCTGCGCGACGCCTTCCGCGATCTCGGGAAGATGCTGGATCAATATGGAGCGCTGCGGAAACACGCAGCCGAAAGCGCACTGCTGCGGCCGTTTGTGGACGAGTTGGCGCAGACTGAGAAATCTGTCGACATCGCTTATGTGCTCGAAGAGATTCCCAAAGCGCTTGGGCAATCGCTGGATGGCGTGACGCGCGTGGCGACGCTGGTGCAAGCGATGAAAGTCTTTGCGCATCCAGACGGAGCCGAAAAAGCCGCCAACAATATCAACGAAGCGCTGCTCAGCACGCTTACGGTTGCGCGCAATGAACTGAAGTACGTCGCGAATGTGGAGACCGAGTTCGGCGATCTGCCACTCGTGCTTTGCAATGTGGGCGAGATCAATCAGGTTTTTCTCAATTTGCTGGTGAATGCCGCACACGCGATCGGCGAAGTAAAAGAAGACACGGGCGAGAAGGGAGTCATCAAGGTCCGAACGGTGGCTGAAGATAATGGCGTATTGATTTCGATTTTAGATACGGGGAGTGGCATCCCGGAAAAAATCCGCGACAAAATCTTCGATCCTTTTTTCACCACTAAAGGCGCTGGCAAGGGAACCGGACAGGGATTGGCAATTGCGCGGTCGGTGGTCGTGGAGCGGCACGGAGGCAGTTTGACCTTTACCAGCGAGGTAGGGAAAGGATCGACGTTCAACATCCGGTTGCCGCTAAACACCGTCGACGAAGCCCCAGGTCGGGCGATGCCCCGCGAGCCTGCACCGCCGCATCCCTGGCCCTAGGTTCCCCTCTTTCCAGAGACTTCTAGGACGCGCCTCTCACAAACGACAGCGAGGTCTTAGGCATGGATACGGCTACTTCGGTGCCAATCAAGCGGCGCGCGTGGAAGTTCTTAAGTTTGAGAATGAGCGGCGAGGATACCTCCTGGCCTTTGGAAACCAGGAGCGCGCCATCGACGGTGCGAACGTCCTCGTGAATGATCATCCCGGCAGTGAGGAGTTCGATGCGGCACTTGCGAACCTCGCCCTCTTCGGCGTTGGGATCAAGCGCCACCAGGGCCTCAAAAAAATCCGGGCTGAATCCCTTGTTCTGAAGAGCCAGGGTGTGGACGGCCTCGTTGCGGGATCTTCCTTTTTGGATGAGCCTCTCGTAAGCGAGGGTGAGGCGGAGAATCTCGGCGCCGAGACGGATGTCCTTGCCGGCGGGATCGTCATCGACGCTGAGGGTGCGATTCTGATGCTCGATCATCCAGGCGATGGGCTCCAGGCGGGGAATTTTCGAGAGCAAGCTATAAGCGACGGTGGGATGGGCATCGTATTGCGCTTGCTCGCCGGGAGAGAGCGCCTCGCCGGCATAGACTGCCTGGATGGTTTCCTGAGCTAGGGTTACGCAGCCGAGTTGGGACATCATGGCCGCAACCTCGTACTGCCAAGGATTGCCAAGCTTCATGGCGCTGACGATGTGGTGAATGTAACGGCGGGCGCGCTCGGCGCGGCCGAAAGCGGCAGGATTCACGAGGCTCAGCACTTCGGTGAGCACCTGGATACAGCCACTAAGAGTTTGTTCGAGGAGTTGATCTTCAGCGGTGACGAGGCGGTATTGCACTAGAGCGGCTGTGAGCGTTTTCGCCATCATCTCCTTGCCGCAAGGCTTGTTGAGAAAGCGAAAGATGTTGCCCTCATTGATGGCTTGATGGCGGTATCCATGTCGGCGTTGCCGGTGAGCATCACGCGCATGGTGTTGGGCGCGAGGCCTTTCACTTGCGCTCAGGAGTTGAATGCCATCCATGCCGGGCATGCGCATATCGGAGACGACGACCGCGTAGGGCCGTGATTTTCGGCAATCAGTTTGAGGGCCTGCTTCGCCGCCCATGCGCGGTCTCCATCGAAATTCCCGGCTTAGAATGCGTCGGTAAGCGTCGAGGACATTGGTGTCGTCATCGACCAGCAGAATTTTTTCGGCCATGGATTCCCCTTCTCGTTTTAGCTCTCAGCCGTCGGCTCAGCTCTCAGCATTCAGGCGTTGGCTGTCACTTTGCGGGAGCGGTTCTTTCTCTTGGAAGATCGGCTAAGGACAGGTTGGCCTTTACAGCCGGATTGGAGATGCTTTACGAATGACGAGGTCCAACCGAAGCTGCAGCGGCGTTCGCCACGGGCTTTGTTTCCTGGAGGGTGCGCCAATGATCGAGGCGCTGCGAAAGCGCCAAGCTATCGAGATAAGGCATGTCGAGTGCGGCATCGTGGATGAGAGGAGAAGATCGCTGTCGCTTGTTATGCACATCTGCGACATGGACAGCGGTGAGTGAAGAAAACTGAGTTTCTCCGGATTCGACCGGAGCTTGGTGGAAGGCGACGGCGCGAACCAGCGGCACAGGCAATCCCCAGATGCTCATCAAATACGCGCCCACCTGCGCGTGCGTGCAACCTAGCGTTTTCCACTTCGAGGGACGATGATCGCTCCGGGCCTTTCTGCAAGGAGGTGAGGTACTCGCGCGGCATTTCTGCGCAAGAGAACGACCTTTCCGATGTCGTGGAGCAGTCCGGCGGTGAAGCTTTCCTCGACCACTGACTTCGGAGCCGCTTCGCGACTGGCGATTTGTTGCGCCAGTGCGCCGGTGGCTACGCTGTGATCCCATAGCGGAGGGCAAGTAGGCGGCGACTCTCGGAATTTCTATCGAACTGCGAAAAAACGTGAACCGACAAAACCAGCGTGCGCACGGTCTCTGTGCCGATCATAGATAGCAGCCTGCAGCAGACTCGATACGCGCCCGCGATGCGCCGATGAATGCCGAGTTCGCCAGTTGCAGAATCTTGACGGCCATAGCCGACATCTTTCGCGATTATGCGTTCGATTGCGCGAGATCGATGGGTCTTCTCTCGAGCGCAGAGCCACTGTCAGTTCGTCGTAAATGGTGGGCAGGCTGGGAATGGAACGCAGGCGCGAGACGATGGTTTTGAGTGATTGGTTGGACAGCAGTCGCGCATGGCAAAGGCCTGGCCGAGGCGGCGATGCGAGTTCCTGGGGGTCGCAAGGTTTGGAGAGAAACTGATGAGCGGGAGCGATGGAGCGCAGAACAGCGGCGCGGCTCGCTTGTCCGGAGAGCACAACGCGGATCACATCGGGATAGCGCTGCTTGACTTGTTCCAGCAATTGCGCGCCATCCATCTCGGGCATGCGCATGTCGGTCACGATGGCGTCGTATGGCGTCGCTTCGAGCGCCTCTAGGGCGGCCGCGGCACTGTCGACGAATTCATCTCCCACTGCCCGCGCATGCCGTGCAGGCGCGCCGCAGGCCATCGAGGATCATGGTTTCGTCGTCGACAAAGAGCAGTCGCTTGGACATTTATTCTCCTTTCGCCGGCCGGTCGCGGCTTGATGCGGCAGATTGAATGAAGAAACGTGGTTCCGCGGCCCGACTTCGGTCTCAAACCAGATTTTGCCGCCATGTTTTTTGACCACCATGGCATGGGCCAGGCCGAGGCCCTGGCCGGTTCCTCGGCCGACTTCCTTGGTGGTGAAGAAAGGATCGAAGATGCGGCGTGCGGATGGCTTCGGGAATACCGGTGCCGGTGTCGGTGACGGAAATTTCCGCAATGTCGTCCACGCATGCGGGTGCAGACGGTGATCCTGCCCTTTTCGCCGTCTCTCATTTTTTCCTTGATGGCATGGGCGGCATTCACGACCAGGTTCAGGATGACCTGGTTGATATCGCCGGGATAGCACACGACCGGAGGCAGAGTTTCATCGAAGTCGAGTATCGAATTCGGCCACGTATTTCCACTCGTTGCGGGCGACGGTGATGGTGGATTCGATCGCTTTGTTAAGGTCGGCGGCGGTCTTCTCGGCGGAGTCGGGATGGGAAAACTCTTTCATGGCGCGAACGATCTTGGCGACCCGGCGCGACCGTCGAGACTCTGATCGATGGCGCGAGGCACTTCGGCGACGATGAATTCGAGATCGCATTTTTTTTCCGCCTCTCGATCGCGGCGGCGACGCCCGGGGGCAACGCGCCAGGGAATCGTGGATGGCGGCTGCGATAGAGCTCCAGCAACTCGCGGGCGGACTTCCAGGAATCCCGCAGGAAAGTAAGATTGTCGGTTACGAACTGGGTGGGCGTGTTGATTTCGTGGGCGATGCCGGCGGCCAGTTGGCCGATGCCTTCGAGCTTTTGCGCCTGGCGGAGCTGGCCTTCCAGTTCCCGGCGTCCGGTTATGTCGCGCACGAAAGCGAAACAGTACTCCTGTCCGTCGAATTCCAGATAATTAGCAGTTACTTCGACCGGAAAGATGCGTCCACTCTTGGCTGTTTCCGAATCTTCAAGGCTAAGCACCCCCACGCGTTTGAGTTCCTGCCAATAGGCTCTCCATTTTTCCATCGAGAGAGGCGGAGCGATGTCAAGGATCGACAAGGAGAGCAATTCCTCGCGGGTGCGTTCCAGATTGCGGCAGGCCGCTATCATTCGCATAGACGATGCGGGCGTCTGGGTCCGCCCAAACACGCCATCCGAGGCGATTTCAAGCGAATGGGTCGTCAGGCGCAATTGGCGTTCGGCTCGCTTGCGTTCGGTGATGTCCTCGTACGTGCCCACGATGCCGGTCACGTTGCCCTCCAGATCGAAGAGAGGCAACTTATTGGTCTGCAGCCACAGCACGCTTCCATCAGGCCGGGTCTGACGCTCGTGATAATCGAGTTTGGGCGAACTCAGCGTCATTATTTTTTCGTCATCGGTGCGATAGAGTTCAGCGACGTCCTTCCAGGAAAGATCGAAGTCAGTCTTGCCAACGATGGCGGCGGGAGAATCCAGGCCCGCGTCGGTGGCAAAAGGACGATTGCAGCCGGAATAATTGCACTTCCTGTCTTTCCAAAAAACACGTTGCGGAATCGCGTCCAGGATGGACTGGAGCATCTGGCGGGAAGCGCGAAGCTCTTCTTCTCCTTGGCGATGCTCGCTAATGTCGCGCACGAAAGCGAAACAATACTCCTGCCCATCGAATTCCACATAGTTGGCAATGATTTCGACCGGGATAGTTCGTCCACTTTTGGCTTTGTGGAGCGTTTCCAGCCTCATCGAGCTCTGGCTCTTGAGGTCTTTCCAAAATGTACCCCAGACTTCTTTCGGGAAGAGGGGATCGACGTCGTGAACAGAAAGTGCAAGAAGCTCTTCGCGCGAGAACCCCAGGGAATGGCAGGCGCCTGCGTTGACATAGACGATACTGGCTTGCGAGTTCACCCAGAATATCGAGTCGGAGGCATGCTCCACCGAAAATTGCGTGAGCCGCAATTCCCTTTCCGCCCGACGGCGTTCGGTGATGTCCTCCTTGAGGGTCAGGTAGTGGGTGATGGCTCCGCTGGCATCGAGAATCGGCCGGATCGTTACGGCCTCCCAGAATAGCTCGCCGTTTTTCTTTTTATTGCAAAGCTCGCCGCGCCACTCGCGTCCCTCTTTAACCGCAGACCGAAGGCTTCGATATGTCTCCGGAGAAGTAAGGCCGGACTGCAGGATCGAGGAAGTCTTCCCCCGTACCTCCCCGGGCTGATAGCCGGTAACCTCCGTGAACCTCCGATTGACATAGCCGATCCGGCCTTTAGTGTCGGTAATGACGACGGATGCCGGACTCTGCTCGACGGCCATCGATAGCTGTTGGAGCGCGTCCTCATTTTTTTTGCGCTCAGTCACATCGTGAGAAAGACCTAGAATCTCGACCAGTTCGCCAGACCCATCCAGTATGGGATGACCGATAGCATGGATATTTCGAATGCATCCATCTGGCAGGACGATCCGGCCATCGAATTCATAGTCTTTCTTTTCCGCCATCGACTGCCGCACGGTATCGACGAAACCGGCCAGATCGTCGGGATGAATTCCAGCCAGCGACTTCTCAAAGGGCACAACCCCGTCGCCCGGTTCCAGTCCGAAGATGCGATAGTGCTCTTCCGACCAGTGGACAGATTCCCGCTGGTTAGTCTTCCAGGCCCAACTTCCAATGTGACTCAGTCTCTGGGCTTCCGCCAGATACGTTTGGCTACGCCGCAGCTTCTGCTCATCTTGTTTTCGATCCGTGATGTCCCGAAAAGTCCAGATGCGCCCGTAGTAGATACCGTTCTTGTCGATTACGGCCGCGGAATAACGATCGAAAAATCTTCCATCCTTCAGTTCGATTTCATCCCGGGTCGTCTCGTCGGGATGCGCGTTAAGATGGTTGATCCTCGCCACAAACGCTTCCCGCCCCTTCACGAGCGAAGCAATATATTCGAGCAAGGAATCGTCTTCTTTTTCGGCAAGAACACTGGCGGGGAGACGAAACATCTCGATGAATTTCTGGTTTTGAAGCAATCTGTGTCCGTTACCGACTACCAGAATGCCATCAATGGTGGAGTTCGCCAGCCCTTCCAGGAAGGCCGTTTTCGACTGGAGTTCAGCTTCGCTTTGCTTGCGCGCCGAGATATCGGTAAAAGCGCCATCGGCGTATACGACACCGTCTTCCTCGTGCGTGCCATTGGCTTGGTCGTGGATCCAGATCCAGTCACCGTCCTTTCGACGGATGCGATATTCCTCGTTAAAAGGCCTTCGCTGATCGAAGAGGGCAAGGTAGCTCCTTTTCACCCGCCCGAAATCGCCGGGGTGAATAAGCCCCAACCGAAAGTTGCTGCCGGATGCGGAAACTTCCTGCTTCGTATAGCCAAGAACGCCTTGCACCTTGGGACTGATGTAGAGTATCCGGCCATCGCGGTCACACGTCCACGCGACATCGGCCACGCTCATCAGAATCTTGCGGAGTCTTTCCTCGCTGCTTCCAAGCGCGTCAATGGCGCGCTCGCGCTCGGTCATGTCCTGAAACGTGATTACCGAAACGGTCGGCCTCGAGTCATCCACCGGACGGGCCCAGTATTCCGCCGGGAAGGAAGTTCCATCCTTACGCCAGAGAATGTCCGCCACCATATGGAACTCGCGGCGCGCAATCGTCGCAGCATGCAGCGGGCACTCCTCCTCCGGATATGGCGTACCATCCGCCCGCTTGTAGTGGAGCACGCGGTGAAGGCTCTTTCCCACCATGCCCTCCCTCGTAAGACCTGTCATCCGCAAGAGCGCGTCGTTACAAAAGGTAGTGCTTCCGTTTTCATCGACTCCACAAAGCCCTTCGCCAATGGCGTCGAGTATCAGTTGCAGTTCCGCACCCAACCTGCCGGGGGATAAATGGGGGATTGGACGGAGTGGCATAGCACGGCCCTGCACTATTTAGATCGACCAAACCCTCCCGACCGATGACCCATTGCGTGGCATGGCGGGCATTACCAAGGGGCAACCTTGGAGTTCCAGGTTGAGCAGATAACCAGTCGTTGCTGATGCTGACGGTACCGAAAAGGACAGGGGTGTGCGGATAGGAGACGAAGCGGGCGATCCCCTTCCACAACATCAGAAGCGCCGCATAATGGCGCTAGTACTCAGAGCGGACGAAAGTGCGGGCGAAAGTGCGGACGAGTTCGAGGGCGGAGCCGATCTTCCATGAAGAGGCGCTCGTCATAACCTGCAAGGCGCCCGAGAGCTGCTGCCCTTATATCCGCAAGGCGGTGTGGCACACGACGCTATTGCAGCGGCGTCCACTCCTTGCAGGCCATCGGGCTCACCGGCGACATCAGCAGTGAGCCGGCCTTGAAGCGGACCACGCCGTCGGAGGTTGAACAAAAGCTCTTCGCCCCGGTTGTAAACGCGACCGGGGTCGCGACCACCACGAACTCATTGCACGAGCGCAACTGGCACACAGCCGCGATGCTGAAGCGGTATCCCGCTTTTTCGCACCACGCGCCCGAGGTGCAGCTCGCATTGCCGAGATCGGCATCGATCAAGCCAGCGTGCTTGGCGGTCTTTGGCGCCCCATCGCGCGGGTCTGGACCGAGTGATGCAAGGTCTCGAGCGTACCCGGCTTGCAGATACTTCGACGAGTAAGTCCTCTGGGCCACATTGAGGGCGCGCACCGTGCTAACCGCGGTCGACTCATTGGCCGCGCCTTTCGCGCGCATCAGATTTGGAATGGCGATGGCTCCGCCGATCAGAATTCCCATCGCGTCGGCGCCGCCTCCGATGCTCACGCCGCGAATCGATTTCTCCTCGGCATACCCGCAGAAAACAATGGGCGAGGGGCCGCCATTCAGATGGGACATCGCCTCCGCCAATTCTGGCGAGATCTGACGCAGGCGAAAGGCAGTCATGCCGGATGCTTCCTCATAGAAAAGCGCGGAAGTCTCACGCGAGTGGCCGGGCGGAAGCGACGCCAGGAATTTCGGCGACTTGGCGAGCGATTCTCCGGAGTGGTGGATGCGAATCGCCTCCGCCGCCGACTTCTGGCTTGAGGCGAGAATCAGGTAGCCATCGGCAAAAGCGTAAGCGACCTCGGTTGGCTTTTGCGCCGAGGGAATCGTGACGGTGTGATAGACGATCTCGTCTTGCTCGATCTGCCGGGAGAACACCGGCGTTGATTTCAGCAGTTTATCGAGCGTCGTCTGCACGCGCTCGGAATCTTCCACGCGCAGCACGGCCTCCCATTGCGGCGGGACTGTGGTGACGTCATCAATAGCCACCGTGATTTCGCCGCGGAACTGGCTGAGGAGATCGTCGCGCAAGCTGAAATGCAAAGCTTGCTCCATCTGTGGCAGCGCCGCGAAGGTGTTGGGACCTGAGGACGGAAAGGCCTTGATGTCATCGAAGATCGCGGCCAGATTTTTGAGGATGATGCTGAAGACCATCGCTGATTTGGGCGAAACGAAATCGAGGCTACCGTGTGGTGCGGGTTCGGCAAGCCATGCGGCCGCGCCGTGGCGCGGGCCAACAAAACTCAGTTCCATCTCGCCAACCGGTTCGCCGCCGATATTCCGGTGTTCCCAGACGACGTACTTAACGTCTTTAAATCCCGAGTCCTCGATCGCCTCCTGGTTAGGCTTCTTGCCCGCCGTAGCCTGGGCGATGATTTTATGCAGATCGGCGGCAGCCACGACGGAAGCCCCGCCCTGATAGGCTTGCGCCACTCGTTCGCCAAAGGCAGTTGAGGTGAACTGGGCGCTCTTTTTCGACGGCTCGGTTGCTCCCCCGGTCGTTGCGTCAAGAAGTTCGTTGAAGCTACTTAAGACGGCGAGGTCGGAGCCAACCACGGCGACATCGGATCGCACCAGCACGAAGACTTGGCTCGCTTTGATTGCGCCCGGTGTCGAGTTCGGCCTAGGATTGGACGCCGCGCTTGCAAGCTCTTGTGGACTCAAGATGTGAATGTCGGTTGACTTTTGCGGGAAGTCCCCCAGCATCTGCCTGAGAAAGTTCTCCAGTCCCGGCTTTCGCAATTCGGCAACGAGCACGCCGTGTGGGGCTGAGCCTTCCGTGCCGCCCGCAATCACAATCTCATCTCCCAAATACTGGGAGAGTTCATAGAACTTTTCCATGGAGCTCTCAACCAGCGGTCCAGACTTGGCCATGTCACTCTGCTGCCACCAGTCATGGAGCGGCGCGCTCTTCTGGAGCTCATCACTAAAAATGACCATCGCCTGGTGTACAGCCTCACCGACGTTGGGAAAGGCGGCATAGAAAGTTGTAGAACCCGGAAGCCGCGGAAGCAGGTTGCTCTCTTCGCGCTGCGGTGGTAACTTCACCTCGTGCTTGAGACGGTCGACGAGATGGCCGAGCTCGGGCACGAGACCGGGATACTTCTTCTCTATTTCGGCAAAGGGATCTCCAACCGGTTTCGCCGGCGCGCTCTGAGCATGGCCGAACACAGTCAACAGAAAAATCGACGCGGCCGTTATAATGCCCGCGCTCAAATGAAGATGAATATGATGAAATCGCACGTATCTCATTCGCCTGTGCCTCTCGTGAGATTATTTCACCGGCGGTCGCGTCCAAGCAGACAAATAGAAGGACGGTAAGTGACCTTGGTTTTGCTTAAGTCAAGAGGGAGTGGCTGAGCCGCGACCGGGAGTAGCTTACCTGAATCCCACAGCGGCCATGGCGGCCTGCGCCTCGGGATTCTTCATGAAAGTGTTCCAGACGAGTTGCGACCGATAATTTTCCGCCATCAGCATGGCGATACCGAGATCGATTCCGAGTGCATCCGTGTCGTACCAGTTCTTGAGTGGATTGAAGGCATCGACAAAGCTATAGCTCTGCCACGATGCGGGATAAGTTGTCCAGATATTGCGTAAGGCGGCAATACAGTCGGTGGCAACGAAGGGAATCGAGCCTCCCGCGGCGCACGGAACGACCGAGCCATCGATCGGCCCCTGCGCTGGCGGCCCGCCCCAAGCCACGTAGCCGTTGATCGAGTCCGACGCGCTGATGCCCCAGAGATTGCTCGAATAATCGGGAAATTGCCCGGCCAGCGAAAGGCAGAACGCTTTGTGCGCTTGCGTCGCAATGACGGAGTTATTGAAATAGTTGGCGTAGGCGTCCTGCTTGTTGCGGAAGTCAAACCAGGCGTGGGAGTACTGATGTGTGAAGAGCGGATCGTTGCCGCTGATGTAAGTGTAGCTCTGGAAGGTGATAAGTGGGCGCGAGAAGGCATTCCACGAACTGGCTGGAATCGGAAACGTGGTCGATCCAATCGCCAGCAGATAGAGCATCATCAACTCGCAATAGGTGTCGTAGCGCGCGGTGATAAATCCGTTCTCCGGCGTCCATCCCATGCTGAAGGTGGTTCCTCCGTTGAGCATCCAGGGCCAATTCACCCGGTCGTAAATTTGCGAGGCCAGGCTTTGGATTTGCGCGTCCTGAAAGAATTGCCGGCAGGTGAGCACGCCGCAAAGCAGGATCGACGTATCGATCGACGACACCTCGGATTGGTTCACGCGTTGCCCGGTGTTCATGTCGACGAAGTGATAGAAAAATCCGTTCTGCTGGGGCAACTGCGTCCAGATGAAATTCAATGTGGCCAGCACGCGCGACTGGATCTGCGAAGCCGGCATGTAACCGCGCTGTGCACCGATGCAGAGTGCACCGAGTCCGAAACCAGTGGCCGCAATACTCGATATGGTGCGTGAATCGGCCGCTCCCGAGGCATACGCGCGGTCCATGACCTGCCCGGTAGTTGCCCCGGCCCGCTCCCAAAAGAACTGGAACGCGGCCTTCTCCATCTGATCGAGAAACTGGTCGTCGGTAAGCGGGGGCTGCGTCTGGCCCGTATTTTTGGAGCCCGAGCACGAGACGTCGAGCAGAGCGACGTTCAGGAGCGGACAGGCGAGCGCGCCTTTGCCCAGTAATGAGAGTGCTGCGCGGCGAGTGAGCGCTTTCTTTGGGACGGGCCAGGCGTCCATCGTATAACTTTCTTCTTAACAGCTTAATGATTGCGAGTTACTTCACTTCGATAACCGCCAAGCCGTGGGATGGCAGCGTCAGAGTCAACTCTCCGTGATGCACGTCGCGGTTCTCGGGGGCGGGAAGACGGGCGGCACTGCGCAAAGTTTCGATCTGCGCCTCGGTCGGATAGCGAGGTGACCCCATTTTCTCATAAGTGGACCGCATGTCGCCGTGGTCCTTGTCGACCCGGAAGATGGTTGCGTGCTTGGCTGAATGGCCCTTGAACTCTAGAGTAAACGTCCTGGCCGCCCCCGTATCGTGAGCACCGGATTCGTCGGGCGGCGCGTAGTTCCATACGGCGATCACGCGCGTCCCATCCTTGCGCCGGGTCGCGATCGCGGAATCCGAATCGAGCGCGAATCGCTCATCGCCAAGCTTGTGGAGAATTTCAAAAGCCGCGTAGGCTGGCTTGGGAATGCTGCGTTCGGCTATGACTCCAAAGCCGCCATATAGAGGCTGCTTCACCACGCCTTGCTCTTCGAAGACGTCCGAGAATGTCCAGTAGGACATCATATCGACCAGGCCGTCGCATTGCCGGATCGTATCGGCCAGCCACGGCCCCATGTAAGTTGAGTCCGTTACCTCAGTCTCGTTCATATAACTGGCGTTGAATTCACTCCAGATCAGCGGCAGATCGGGCTTAGTCGAGGCCTTGATCTGGTCGTGAACTTTCTTGACGGCCCGGCAAACCATCTTATCGCGCGGAATGTTTTCGGAGGTTCCAAATACATCCTCCGCCTTGTCGTTGCCATAGACGTGAGTCGAAACAAAATCGACGGGAACGTTGTTCTCGACGCAGTGACGAATAAAAACGTCGGCCCATGCCGCCTGCGCCGTCGCCGGCCCACCTACGCGCAGGTGTGGGTCAATCGACTTGATATCGCGTGCGGTGTGGTCATAAAGCTCGAAGTAAGTCGACTGGTGCGGGTCACCGCCCCAGAAATCGATATTCGGCTCGTTCCATACTTCGAAATACCACTGCTCAACCTCGGACGCGCCATAGCGATCCACCAGATGCTTCGTAAACTGGCGGATCATGTCATCCCACTTGGCGTAGTCCTTGGGGGGCGAGATGTTCTGCTTGTACCAGAAGGCATGCAGTGCATTCGGGTCAGATGCCAGCTTTTTAGGCATGAAGCTTAGTTCGACGAAGGGTCGAACTCCGTTGGCGAGCAAGCCGTCATAGATCTGATCGACATAGGAGAAGTTATAAACCGGAGTGCCCTGCGCGGTTTCGTCGTAAAGGCCGATCTCGTCTTGAAAGATGGCATGAAAACGAACATATCGAAAACCGGTAACTTGCTTGACGCTGCGCAAATCGTCGCGATAACTGTCGCGTAGAGCAAGGATGGCGCGGCCCGAGCCAAACATCTCCTCCCAGAAGTGATTAAGAGGATGAGCGGGAGCCGAGTCATCGATGGTGACAACGTCAGGCGTCGGCGCACTGTTTGCGGCGAGTGCAGGGCGGGGAAGCGCTGCCAAAGCGATTATAGAAAGACTTATGAATTTGTAGAGGTATTGCATGAAGTGGCCTTTGAGGAGAGGAAAAACCGGGCGCTGATTGTTCATCATCGCCCGGTTGAATTGCGTAAGGCTAGAAGCTGAAGCGGGCACCGACTGAAAGAACTCGGCCAGACAGAGCGCCCGAGATAGTGCCGAAATTAGAGTTGCCGATGTTGTTCGAAATATCGTTCTCGTTGAAGTTCATGTTGTTAAACAAGTTGAAGGCGTCCAGGCGGAATTCGACCTTCGCGTTCTCGCCGAGTATTGGCATGTTCGGAAGACCAAACCCCTTGGCCAGGGTCACGTCGACAGACTTATACCCTGGCATGGTAAGCGAGTTGCGGCCCACACCTGGAGACTGCGGAAGCGCCGACCCAGAAGCGGTCCCGGTGTAGACAGTGTAGGTTGGCGTCGAGAAGTATGTTGTGCCGCCATTCGGAAAGTTCGAACTTACTGGTCCCTTGAACGCATCATTGCTGGTGCTGCTGCCCGCGCCCCCAAGGTAGGCAGCCGGTAGCAGCGTTGAATAACCGCACTGCCCGCAATAGAGGCTTCCTCCCTGAACACTCACGAATGGACTATAGGGAAATCCGGAGTGCCAGTTGAATATGCCACTCAGCGACCAGCCACCAGCGATTTTTTCGATCCACCCGTTGCTGCCGTGGAAGAATACCGGCTGCCACATCCCGAACAACTTGAACGCATCCGTGACATTGTAGTCGGAACGCCCGTAACTAAGGGTGGGGTTATACGGATAGGGCTGCTCGGAATAAGGCGCCGAACTAGTGTCCATGGTCCGGGCAAATGTGTACTGAGCATCGGCCATGAACTGGTGCGAGAACTGATGCTTCAATTCCGCCAGCATGGCGTTGTAGTTGCCGCGGCCGTTCACGCCCCAATAGTCTCCTCCGCCAATGTTCGGGTTGAGAGGATCCCCATTGGCTGCCGGGGCGGCGAGCGGGTTCTCGTGGAAGAAGACATTCCGCGACAAGCTGCCCAGATATCCCAGGCTCATCACATACTGGTGACCCAAGTCGTACTGCATATCCAAGGAGTAGTGATGGACTCGAGTTGTGGGAAGTGTTTGCGGGAAGATTTCGACGCCAACCGAACCAGTGGTGGGCAGTCCATTGGGGCCAAAAGCGGTAACGACATTCGGATTCGCGGGATAGCCGTAAAGATTGTGCGGACTATTTGAAACCGCGTAGATAATTTCCGGATTGATCGTCTCCGGCGAATTGGAGCTCAAGCTCGGAAAGATCACCAACCCCGGATTATTGCTGATGTTGGCCGAGATGGCGATTTCTTCCTGGTTGTAACTGAGGCCATAACCGCCGCGGAAAACGAGCCTGTTGTTGAATCGGCTCGGACTCCACGCGAAACCCACATTGGGTCCGAAGTTATTCTTCTGTGCATTCCAGGAATTTCCTTTCTGAACAACCAGTCCAGTAAGATAGTTCGACCCCGAGCCGGGAATCGCCCGCAGCATGTTGTCCTGCTTAGAGGAGAGCGGACCAAAGTAGGACCAGCGCAGTCCCACGTTGATGGTGAGGTTCGAGCGCACCTTGATGTCATCCTGCCCAAAAAAGCCCAGCAGGTTTTCACGCTGATCCTGGCGAATCGTAGTCGGATCGCCGGTATTGGGATCGAAGCCACCCGATTCGTTATACGGCGCATCGTTCAGGAAATCCCACATATTGAAGAAGTTGTAACTCGGCACTCCGCAGCCGGCGCAGTCTTGCAGGTAGAAGAGCCGGGTCGCTTCACCGCCAAACTTGATGGTGTGCCGCCCCCAGATTTTCGTGGCCACGTCTTTGTAGCTGTAGGTCCACTGATTCAGAATGCTGCCAACGGCAGGCCCAAATTGTTCCGGTGTAATGCTGCCCGTCTGGCCAATGTAGTCCGAAGGCAGCCCCACGGGCGACTGCCCATTGTCCTTGACTTCATTCCAACGCCATCCGGCGGCATTGGCGCGAAGTTCGTTGAGCAGGGTCGGTGAGAACGTGTGGTTCCAGATCAGGGAGAACGCGTCATTCACCTGGCTGTGATGGAAAATGTCATAGGTACGGTTGCCGTTGTAGAAACTGCTTGATTGCGGAACCCAGTAGATGGCAAAGCCGATGCGATCCTTGGCCGTGACGTCGTAATCAAGCCGGCCGTTATATTGCACCGCGGTGTGGGTGGTCGGGTTTGAAGTTATGTAGTTGGCCAGATCGGCCACCGTTCCGAGCGGGCTTCCCACCGTTCCGCAACCCGTGCCCGCCCCGCCGCAGCCGGGGTTGTTGACAGCAGTCCACCCGAGATCCTGGGTACCTAACCCCGTCGTCAAAGGCGTGCCAATATTAATCCCTTGGCCGGCGATGGTCGCGCAGTTCACGCCTTCGATCAGCCCGGCATTGGCGCAGGTGTTACCCGAACTGAGGCCCATGTTTAGAACGCCATTGCCCGGGAAATTGAGATAGGTCGAGGCAATGCTGCCGGTAGGAGCTAGGGCGTCAAAGGCAGGAGTGTCGTACCAGCCGTTACTCTGGAAGTTTGCGTTGGGCTCGCGCACCGTCTCATAGGAGAAGAACGCGAAGACCTTATTTTTCCAGATCGGGCCGCCAACGCTGCCACCGAACTGGTTGAATTTACTGTCATCTCGCTGGACCTGGTTGCCGCCGTTGTAGCGCTGATAAGCATTCAGGCCCGGTTGGTGATTGGTAAAGAAGAAACTGCCATGGTACTGGTTGCTGCCGCTCTTGGAAGTGATCTGAATCTGCGCGCCGCTGAAGCGGCCATCTTCGGCGTCATAACTGTTCGTCACGATTTTTACGTCTTCCAGCGAATCTTCCGATGGGGTAATGACAGTGGATCCGCCCCACACGGCGCTGGTCGTGCTGATGCCGTCAATCGAAATACCGGTGTTCTGAGCCTGATTGCCGGCTGAATAACCCTGGGCAAGGTTTTCAGTCGCGAAGATTCCGACCGCGCCACCCGACGGAGCCGGTCCGCTCTGCGTGCCGGGAAGGTTGTACTGGCCGCCGCTGACTTGTGAACCGTCGGCAAACATGCCGGGAGCTAGCTGCGCGAGTTTGAGAACATCGCGGCCAAGCGACGGCAAATGCTGAATCTCGTTGCCGGAGACCGTCCCGTTCAGGGCGGCCGTTTCCGTATCGATCGCCGGCGCCTCGGAGGCATTCACGTTCACCGTCTGCGATGCGCTGCCAACCTCGAGCACGATGTTGAGCGCGTTCTCCTGGTCGCGGATCACGTCCACGTTGTCGAGTACCTTCTTCGTGAAGCCCTGCTTCTCCACTTCCACCTTGAAGTGTGTATTGGCCAGCGCGTTGAAGTTGAATACGCCGTCATTATTGCTGGTCCGGACCTGGGTCTCGTTGGTCGCGGGGTCGGTCAGTGTGAGGGTTGCGCCGGGAACCACTGCTCCGGTCGGATCCGTCACCACGCCTTGAATCGAAGTGCGATATTGGGCGTGCAACAGAATGGGCGACAGGAGGAAGCAAACGACAAGCAGAACAACGTGGAGTGCGGAACGGGAACGGCTCATAACAGCCTCCGAAAGAGAATTCCAGACCTGGCAGTTCAGAAATGCAAACAGTCCATGATGCATCCAACTAAAACAGAAGTAAAGTGATTTAGTAGCCCATAGGCTTTTAGCACTGTTGCCGAAGCAGTGTCAAGCGAACGCGCCGGGCGGTGGTGGTTCGGGTTTCCACACAAGTAGCCCTGTCCTGACTTCTGGCTTCATTCGCACCGAGAATACTGCCCCAAGGCGAGGCCCCAGAATGTTCAATATTGACCATTTTCGGCAATTTCGCAGTCCCCCATGGACCAAGCCAGATTGAACCAAGCCAGATTCAAACTGCACCGCCGCCTGCCTCGCCCGGCGAAACTTACGTCTTAAACTCTTGCCCCATGATCTTCCGTGTGCAAGACTGCACCCGTGCCTGCGAAACATGGATCTGGCCGAACCCCTGCCCGAAGCGACACTCGCCCCAGACAAGTAACCCTCCGTATGCTGGCTGAGCATCTCGGATTGTCTCCCGCCACCGTTTCACTGGTCCTGAACCGCGCGTCCGTCGCGGACTCTATCCCACGCACCACCCAGGAACGCATCTTTGCCGCCGCCCGCGATTTGAATTACCGTCCCAGCTTTGCGGCTCGCTGGGCGCGCACGCAGCGCAGTTTTACGGTGGGCGTCCTCGTTCCCGAGGTCAGCGAAGGCTACGCCGCCCTGGTCATGAGCGGCATCGAACAGCATCTTCTAAAAGAGGGATATTTCTACCTCGTGGCCAGCCATCATCACCGCCCCGATCTTATCGAGGAGTATCCCAAGATGCTGATGGGCCGGTTCGTAGACGGTCTGATTGCCGTGGACACCCCGTGGCATCACGACCTGCCTGTGCCCGTGCTCACTGTTTCCGGGCACAATCCGTCCACCGGGGTCAGCAACATTCTGCTGGACCACAAGCGTGCAGCCGAACTCGCGCTGCGCCATCTACAACTGCTCGGACACGAACGCATCGCCATCATTAAGGGGCAGGAGTTTAGTTCAGACACGGAAGCGCGCTGGAAGTCGATTACCGAAGCGGCGGCGCGGCTCAAGCTGAAACTTTATCCCAAGCTGACCGCACAGCTCGAAGGCGAAATTATGACCCCACAACTTGGCTATCGCGTGACCAAGCGGCTCATCGAGCAGAAGCAGCACTTCACGGCGCTCTTTGCCTTCAACGATATCTCCGCGATTGGCGCGATCGGCGCATTGCGCGACGCCAAACTGGAGGTACCCCGCGATGTCTCGGTCGTCGGCTTTGATGACATTCAAAGTGCAGCCTTCCAAAACCCGCGCCTGACCACCATCCGACAGCCCTTAAAAAAAATGGGTACGATCGCCGCCGAGACCTTATTGCGGCGCATTGCCCGCCCGGAAGACGACTCCTATCCGCGAGAAATTGTCGTGGAGCCGGAGTTGATCGTTCGCGAATCGACGGCGCGAGTGCCGAGTTAACGCGAGCCCCAGTTAATTGATCGGCGATTGGCGCTAGCCTCCCGGAAATCTAGCCGCTCGTCCCGGAACCAAGAACGCCGCCAGCGCTCGATACCACTTCGGTGCTATTTCAGTCCCTTTCTCCACAGCGCTCCACCGCGCAGCTACTTGCGATTTCCGCATAAATTCCCTGATAATCTAAGCGACCCACTTCACTCTTTATGTACCGTTATAGCCGCCTCGACCTGCTGCGAATCCTGCGGGTCGTCCCGCGCCAGTTGCAGACATGGGAGAAGGCAGGACTGGTAAAGACTAGCGAAAGCTATTCGTTCTTCGACCTGCTCCAAGTCAAAAAAGTCCGCGACCTGTGCGAAAGAAAAGTGCGTCCGGCCGTGATTCGCCGTTCGCTGGATGCCATGCTGAAACAAGTGTCGGGGATGGAGAATCCGCTGCTTGAAGCAAGTGCCTACCAGAGCGGCCACCGCGTCGCCTTCCGGCATGAGGGCCGTTTGCTCGAGCCGATCGCCGGGCAGTTCATGTTCGATTTCGCCTCCGAAGAGTCAAAAATCGTGACCAGTCCCCGCCGCACCGGGCCGGAACTGGTTGTCACCGACGTCGTCGACCTGTTTTCGCGCGGAATTGTGCTGGAGGAGGATCCCTCCGCGCAGAGCGAGGCGATTGCCGTCTATTTGAAGGTTCTCGACATGGATCCTCAACACGCCGCCGCCCACATCAACCTCGGCACCCTCTATTACAATCGCCACGAATATGCCCTCGCCGAAAAGCACTATCGCTCGGCGATTGAGATCGATCCGCGCTACGCGCTCGCCTACTTCGATCTCGGCAACGTGCTCGACGAGACGGGGCGCATCGAAGAAGCCATCAATACCTACAAGACGGCAATTCAGCTTGCGCCCACCTATGCCGACGCGCACTACAACATCGCCCTCGCCTACGAAAAAGTCCGCGAACCGCGCAAGGCGCTCCAGCACTGGCGCGCCTACGTAAAACTTGACACCACCGGCCCCTGGACCGTCCATGCCAAGCACCAGATCCAGCGCATTCTGCAGAGCGACAAACTGAAGCTGGTGCACTCGCGCAGCGCGGAGTAAGTCTTCCCTCATCCCGCCGGAGTCTTTTCTACAACAACGTTTTGTCTTGTAGTGTTCATGCAGAATTAACGTTTCGCCTCCCGGCCCAAAATATGGCCCGTGCGATAGACTTGATCTGCTTTCGATAGTGAGGCCGAATTCATGAGGCAACGAACGAAGTCTTATTCAGCGATGGTTTTTTTCGTGTTAGCGCTGGCGGTGATCGCCGCATGCGCCGTCTGTTCCGCCCAGGAGCGGACGCACCAAAAGCAGATCTATGACGAGAAAGCCGACGCGCACCTGGAAATTAAAGAGGCGCTGGCCAAAGCTAGAGCCGGGCACAAACGCGTGATCGTCGTCTTCGGAGCCAACTGGTGCTTCGACTGCCACGTGCTCGATGAGGCGTTTCACAAACCGGAACTCGCTTCGATCATCGCCGCCAATTATGTGGTTGTGCATATCGACATCGGCAAAGGCGAAAAGAATCAGGACCTGATGGATAAGTACGAAGTGCCGATGAAGCGCGGCATTCCGGGACTCGCCGTCCTCGATCCGAATGGCAAACTCGTCTATAGCCAGAAGAACGGCGAATTCGAAAACGCCCGCGCCATGTCGCAGGACGACTTCATTGCTTTTCTGAACAAATGGAAGCCGGGGATGCGAAACGACTGAACTCCCGAAAAAGGCGGACCAGAAGTTTCAGCACGAAAAAAAGGCGCGGCTCGCGCCGCGCCCTTCCAGGAGAGAATCACCACCTGCCAACATTTCTTCCCCGCAAAGCTAGTCTTGCAAAACGTTAGCTCTTGCTCACCACCAGCTTGTTCTCCACGCTGAACGTACCCGGAACCGCTCCCGCCCGAATTCCGGCGACATTCTTATCCATCGTGTTCATCACCGAGCCATAGAGCGTCACGTGCCCGTTGTCGACGACGATGCGAATCGGATGCACCGGATCGATCGCGTACTTGCTGAGCACCGGGTCGCGATAAATCGCCCGCGCAATCCTCACGCGCAGCGAATTGTCGACGAACGAAGCCGGCAGCACCTTCACGTTGTCGACCACGCCCTTCACGCCCGGCGTGCCTGCCACGATCGCCATCGCGGAATCCTTGGGCGTGTCATACACCATGTCGCCTTCCAGCGTCACCACTCCGTCCTGAACCGTGAGCGCCAGATAGTTAAACGTGTTGTCGAAGTATCCGACGCGGTCAAAAGCCAGCTTCTTCTCCAGTTTCTGCTCCAGTTGACTGTCCGGGACGTTCGCTCCCGCGACCTCGACGTGGTTGCGCACGCCTGTAACATCGGCGATCTTCTTCGCCTTCTTGGCGGCGTTCAGTTTGTCCTGATACAAATTCACCGTGCCGGTCAGCGTCACGATTCCGTCTTCGACGCTCGCATTCACGTTCTGCAGTTGTTTGCTACCGTGGATCTTCTGGCTGACGGCCTGCTGAATCTGTTGGTCATAGCGGCCGCTCGGAGCGGCAAACGCCGTCATGCTCAGCAGGACGAGCAGCACCACGGTCACCCCGACATATTGTTTCTTCATGGTTGCCATCCTCGTTTGGAATTCCGGTCCCCACCTGTTTAACCGGTTAGTTAAATAGATGCCTGTAAGTCGAGCCGCGATGCGCGACTCGCGGGCGTTTACAAACTATTACCTTTACAGATGTTTACAAGGAAAAACGCGAAGGAAAGCGGCCTCCCACTCTTGTAGGGAACGCTCTTGCGCGGCGAAAATCGCGGTAGAATGTCCATCATGACCACCGACGAGAAATTGGATCGGCTCGCGGAAAGACATCAGGCTCTGGCGGAAAGTTTGCAACTCCTCACGGCTGATGTGCAGAGCTTGGCGCAATCGGTAAAGGAACACGACCGAATTCTGCGCGGCCATGCCGATCTGATTGGCGATCTGGTAAAAATCGCTGCGGGCCACGAGCGTCGTATCGAGCGAATGGAAGGTGGAGGCTAAGTTCCTCCCACTCCTTTGTCACGTCGTGTCCCGTTAAGCGTGTTCTCCGTTCCGAAACCAATTCTGTGGGGTCCGCGTCCGTTTGACAGACATTCGTCATCACAACTAATCTCGCCTCATGCCTCGCGGCTTGCGCCACTCCAGCCTTCTTCAATCTGAACTAAAGCAAAGCGCTCCCTTCCGCAGCCGCGAGCAGGAGGCTTACCTTGCGTTGCTGCGCACCGCCGACGCCTTGCAAACCAGCGTCGAGGCCAGGCTCAACAATTTCGGATTGACCAGCACACAATACAACGCGCTGCGCATTCTGCGCGGTGCTGGACCGGACGGACTGCCGTGCAGCGAAATCGGCGAGCGCATGATTACGCACGATCCCGACGTGACCCGCCTGCTGAATCGTTTGGAGAATCGTGGCTTTGTGAAACGCGCGCGCGGCAAACTGGATCGCCGAGTGATCTACGGAAAAATCACGACGGCGGGATTAAAGCTTCTGCGCGAAATGGATGAACCCGTCGAAATCCATGCCCGCGGGATCCTTAAACATGTGGGACAGGAAAAACTCGCAAAACTGATCGCCTTGCTTGAATTGGTTCGCAACCCTCCGGAATGCAGGAAGGAACCTCCCGCAACTGACGGATCAGCAAGCTTTAAATAAAAGAGCAGTTCAAGGCTCTCAACTCCCAGCAAAGTTCCAGCCCAGAGCACTCGCCGAAAGATTGAGGCGCTAACTCTTCTTGCCTTTCTTCTTCCCGCCGACTTTTCCACGAACACTTTTCTTCGAAGCGAGATGCTCCGGAAACACCCGCCTGAAAATCTTTTCGATATTTCGCAGCTGCCGCTTCAAATCAAACGCCCGCTCAATCTTCGCCCGCGGTACCCGGCCACTAATCGCGGGATCGCTCAATACCAGTTCGTGGAAGTCGAGATCTTCTCTCCACGCCCGCATCGCATGCCCCTGCACTAACCGATACGCATCCTCGCGCGAGATTCCGCTTTCCACCAGGTCAAGCAGTAACTGCCCGCTGAAAACGAGCCCGCGCGTCGATTGCAGGTTCGCCAGCATGCGCTCGGGATAAACGAACATGGCCTCCACAAGGTTCGCCGTTTTATTTAGCAGATAATCGGCAAGCGTCGTTGAATCCGGAATAATGATGCGTTCGGCCGACGAGTGGGAAATATCGCGCTCATGCCACAGTGCAACATTTTCGAATCCCGCCTGCGCATTCGCCCGCACCACGCGCGCCAGTCCGCTGATCTGCTCAGCCGTCACCGGATTCCGCTTGTGCGGCATGGCCGACGAGCCCTTTTGCTTCTCGCTGAAATACTCCTCTGCTTCGCGCACTTCGGTGCGTTGCAGGTGCCGAATCTCCGTCGCGATCTTGTCGAGCGTCGATGCCACGACCGCCAAAGTGGCAAGGTAGTGCGCATGGCGGTCCCGCTGAATCACCTGCGATGAAACCGCCGCCGCCTTCAGTCCCAGCCGCCTGCACATCTCCTCTTCCAGTTCGGGCGTAAGGTGGGCGAAAGTTCCGACGGCGCCCGAAAACTTGCCCACCCGCAAATCCTCCGCAGCCGCCTGAAAGCGCGCGATATTCCGCCGCGTCTCCGAATACCAGTTCGCGATCTTGAATCCGAAGGTGATCGGCTCCGCATGCACGCCATGCGTGCGCCCGATCATCGGCGTGTCTTTAAACTCCCATGCGCGCCGTTCCAGCACGTCGGCCAGTCGCTCCAGGTCCCCTGCAATCAGCGATGAAGCCTGCTGGATTAGCAGCGCCTGTGCGGTATCCACCACGTCGTTCGAGGTGAGTCCGTAGTGAAACCAGCGCGAGTGCGGCCCGACGATTTCAGCGACCGCGGTCGTGAAGGCGATGACGTCATGCTTGACCTCGGCTTCAATCTCGAAGATGCGCTCGACGTTGAAGTTGGCGCGCTCGCGAATCGCTTTCGCCGCGTCTTTCGGAACGATGCCGGCAGCGGCCAGCGTTTCGGTCGCGGCAACTTCCACCGCCAGCCAGGTGCGGAATCGGTTTTCGTCGCTCCAGATGCGGGCCATTTCTGGCCTTGTATAACGTGGGATCACGTTGCGTCTCCTGTATGGGAACCGAAGATTGTAAATGAGGAGACAGGCCGACGTCAGTCCTCCGGCCAATGTTGACGTTCGGGAGGTAGTGACTGAATTTCAACTTCAGTCACTGGCGCTCCCGACGACCCATTCTGGCGCGCGCCTAACATAAACAAGAAAAAGAAATATGAGTTTTGCCCGCAACCTGTATCTTGCTTCTATGGAAAGGCTGGTGGGTAATCTATAAACCCGCTTCGACAAGCTAAGCCAGCATCTGGCTCTTTGCCTGTAATTCTCCACGCTGGGTCAATGAGACTTTTCTATTGGGAGATCAAGGGCGGGTTCTCGCAGATCCGGACAGGATCTGTATTTGCCGACATACGGCTAGATGTGTGGATTACGAGTTCGGGGGTGAGAGCGCTACGGCGTGCTCGGTTTATGCAGCGAACGAGCTCTTCTGCTTAGCGGTCCGCCCTGGCCCTCGACCGGAACCCGCGTATGCCTAGTGGAGCACGGCAAGATTATGTCCTACAACCGCGCCTTCGCCACCCACCATGAGCCGCATGGCGATCCGCTCGGCTTTGTAGTGATGAGTTCGATGGAGCAGATACACCGTGCCTAGCCCCGCGCCGAAGCCAAGCGCCGACCCCACGGCTTCTCCGCTCGCGCCGCGCGTGACAAATGGACGCATAAGCGGGTTGACCTCGTGATAGCCCTGACTCAGGCCACGTTGCGTCGTAATTCCGTCAGCCGCCACTAGGCCTGCGAGCACGCCAAAGCCAAGCTTGTTCTCAAAGGTCCAGAACGGCTGGCTAGTACTGGAAGCATCGGCTGAGGGCAGAGTATTTGCCGCGGTGCTCGTAGCGAGATTTTCAGCCTGCGCTGCCGCACAAACCAGCAGAATTGCGAGGAGGCATTTCATTTGGTCTCCGCTTGGATTGGGCCAAGTCAGCCCCAGGTTGCCGAGCAGAGCCAGATTAAGGCACGACTACACCAAAGTACATGGCCCTAAATAGGGGTAAGATAGGTATTTAGTAATGCCGTGAATGACCGGTCCGTAATGGTTACCCACCATAATCCCTTCGATATAAAAGGATTACGAGGCTCTTGGCCTTTCAGGGAAGTCCCCGCGAACGCCACCCGGTGTTGCTGGGGCCGCTGAAAATTGCAACACTTTCGGGAGGTTCCGGTTTGTTCGGATTCCGTAACAAGTAATGGATTGCTCGCAGAGGACTCGCGGAAACAGCCTACAGTCCCAACAGTATGAGGCGGGGCGGGACTGTGCTTGAGTACCCCCTCAACGGTTCCGCCACCACCTTCAGAATCAAGCCCTGCTTGATCGGCATTCCATCCCGTCGGATATACGACGTTCATCCCTAATGTGTGATCTGGGCTTTAGGCAGCTGCCCTGCCCGTCAGGTTCGCCGCCATGTAACTGATCGACATGTATCGACGGGCAAGCTTGTTTGAGGGAGACTTATTTGAGGGAGATAGGACGATCGGAAACAGGAAGGCGCCTCGTATCCTGAGCCATGAAAACAGGCAAAACAATTTCAAGCGAATTGCTTGCTGAAGAAGCTCCCGCCCGGGTGCGGCAATCTCGGGGTCGGCATTGAGACTCGCAGCCTGGCCGATTTTAACCAGCAGGCCGGCATTTTGCGATAAGGCTGCGATATAGACTTTGGCGGCGCGCAGACGAAGTCGCTGCACCCTTCGAAATTCGGGAGGCGGAAGATTACTTCGCAGGAATCGTTCCTCTTCTGGATCTGTAAGGTTCTCAAAGGCCTCAATATCCACCGGGACCAGTTCCGCGCGATTGGTCTGAATCGCGGCGGGTCGTGAGTACCGTGACAGAACCTGCCAAAGCAGAAAGAGCGAGAACAGCAGGGCGACGACCGCCAGGATGATCACCGGAGTCATAGGCGAACGATCCTTCCCGCGTCTTCGGCCCAGTCACGCATGTGGGCCGTGGGCCCGCCGCCGCCCAAGTCAGCTTTTTTTTGAACGGCGGCGGAATACAACCAGACAAATGTCGCCAAATGAAACACCGTCATCTGCAACATCGTCGGAAGGCTGGGGTTCCTCGCGGCTAGAGAGTCCACCCAAGCTTGAATCAGCGCGTCGGAACACGCCGTCATACCGATCCCGAGAGCGATGCCGAAAACCAAAGGTGACATCCTGAGGCCCAAATAGCGGTGCCAGAGAAAAACAAAGACCAATACGCCACACTGCGCGATATTAAAGCCTTCGAGCGTCGCATACCAGGGCGGAAGCCGATGGCCAATCGCGCTGTAATAGAGCGATCCTATGAATAATAACCCCATAGCGATAAGCAGGCCAGTAACCCACTTTAAGATTCGACCCGTAGTTTGCCGCAAATCCGAGTTATTCGCAACCGGAGATTCAAATAACTCCTGGAGGACTCCAAAATGTAAAATGATACTTCCAGTTCGGCTCAACAGGTCGACCGTCTGATACATCCAGGCTGGAAAGAGATGCAATTGCCTTCTTTGAGCGATGTACAGGGCGAAAAGGATGCAGAATTGCAGGAACTCGAAAAGTACGTAGGACTGGAAAAGAGGAAATGCTTTGTAGAGCCCTTTGTGGAACATCAATAGGGCGAGTGGCAGCAACAGCAGGTGAGGAGCAATCCACAAATAGAAGTAAGCGTACAGGAGGAAGCTTGTGCGCATGAGTGCTACCGTGCGAGCAATGTATCACCCCACCCGGTAGCACTCAAGCGAAGAGTTCAGTTGGTGCCAGGAGGCACGCAGATCTGGCCGTTGCAGGCTGGAAAAGGATTGCCATCGGCGCGGAGCTGCGCCGGCAGTACAGACAGTGCAGCCATTGCGAACAGAAGTAGAGCAAGTTTTGCTTTGAGTGATTTCACGGGGTATCCTCTCTGGTGATGGAGTTGAACTCAGTGGACGCAGTGTGCTGCACCGGACGAGAATGCAGAGAGGAAACTGGTTCGAATCGGTTTTTCGGAAAATGTTAGAGGTTGCAGGAAAGGTGCGGATTGGCGCTGAAATCGGCCTATGACGATTTACGTCAACGAACTCTCGGCAAGATCGAGGGCGTCTGGAGAAGACTGTCTTACCTGGCCGAGCGGCGCTCTTCGGAAGGCGCTTACCTGCACTGGGGATTTGAAAGGAAGCATGGGACCACCAGCGCGCATCATGCTTTCGCGCGAGCTCATCAATCGTTGGTGGGAACAATTCTAAGGACGCGACTGCGTCTGTTGCAGGAAGACCTCGAACAATGCAGCCAGGCGGAAGGCGTCAGCCCAGTCTCTTACGCGTCGAAATTGGCGGCTGGTCTGTACCATTTGCTGCCCTCAAGCTGTTCAAAGGCGACAGAACTCCATCTCCTTTCGGTGGTGGAGACTCTCTCGGTTCTTCAAAGTCGGCAAGAGCCGCCGGATCCCCAATCCTCATTGCCACCCCAACCACCTGACCAATCACCTCCGCCTCCTGCGGATGTTTGAGAATTCGCACCGGCGTCGGCGATAACGGATGTGGCTGCAGAACCAGGAAGTTGGAGTTTGAATTCAGCCGAAAGGAACACCAGCAGCAGGTGAATCCGTCGCGTGTCTCGACAAAGTAGATCGGCCGCTCATATTCCGACCGCCATTGCCTTTCCACCACGCGGGTGCGCGACTCATCGACCTGTACAAAGGATCCCGGTTGCAAAATCGGGTACATCGTTAGGTCTTCATGGCCGACGAATGCATACGTGAAATTCTGCGAAGCCAGGTGATCGAGCATCGAGAGTGGAAGCGTGCCCCACTCCTGGACCATGCGGCCGAGATCCGAGGTTGACTTCAGATCGAATCCCGGGTCAAGTTTGACGGGAACCTTGCAGGTATCCTGGTCTCTCTCGATCGAGACTACGTGGGAGTGAGCCGGCTGCGACGAAGTCCATTCTCTTGAAATGGCATCAAGGTCTATACCATAGAGACGAAACAGCGTTTTAATCGGCCTTCGATAGATCGCGGCCAGCGAGTAAAAACGATAAACGCTGGGCACAACCCCTTTGGTTTCAATGTCCGAGAGACGGCTCGGGGGAATCATATACTCTTCGCTGCCATGCTTGCGTGCGATGAACGCGCTGGCATTTTCCACATCGCGCATGGTGAGGCCCATCCGGTCCCGAATCTTGCGAAGATCTATCCCTGCAGAAACCATCTAGACTCCGACCCGGGGCGCTTGTCCGGCTCAGCGTTCGGTGCCCTATGGGCCCACAGTGTTCCGAGTTCCTTTTCCGCGATTTCGAAGTGGCTCGCCGCGGAGAAGGCAACGCCCTTGTGCATGCTTATACCAAGACTCTGCAGGCTTTTACAATACAATTGTTTGGTTTTCGTAACAGCGTTTGGCCGCATTTTGCCGGGGTTTTCGCATCAGCCCCTCAGTTGAGCCTTAAAGCCGATTTCGCTGAAACGCTCTTAGTCTCGCAGGCTGATTTTCGGAATTTGTAAAGCCCTTCACACGCTCAGCGCGAACCTCTTCTCAGTTTTTAGGCCTGTTCTTGATTCAGCTAGTCGTTTACCCGACCAGCGCATGGAGCGCCTTCAGCAGAGCCGCACGGGTAAATGGCTTTTCCAGTAGAGGTATACCCAGGTTCATGCCCTCAGTCTGGTCGAGGAGCTCCCCGGTGTATCCGGACATGTAGATCACTTTGATGGAAGGATGAGAGTTCACGATCTTGACCGCCAACTCAGGGCCGCTCATGCCCCGCATCACAACGTCCGTCAGGGTAACATCGACGTCCCCATTGGCGCGCAAGTGCTCGAGCGCTGATTTTCCGTCTTCGGCCTCCAGGACTTTATAGCCGTGATCTTCCAGCATTTGCTTGGTTACACTCCGCATGAGGTTGTCATCCTCGACCAACAGCACTGTTCTTCCTTCGGCTCGCGGCGGTAGGATCTGCGCTTCGGTCTGCTGAGCCGAATCGAGTTTATGATCGGCGGCAGGAAAATAGACCTTAAAAGTCGTTCCCCGATTCGGCTCACTGTAGACCAAAACGTGCCCGCCCGCGTGCTTGACGATGCCATACACTGTAGCCAGCCCAAGTCCGGTTCCACGCCCGACTTCCTTTGTCGTGAAGAACGGATCGAAAATCTTCGACATCGTGACCGCATCCATACCGATCCCGGTATCGCTGATCGCGAGGACCACATACCTTCCCGGCTTGAGGGGCGGATGCTGTTCGGCAAGCGCGGCGTCGAAGTCCTGAATCGAGGTTTCTAGGATCAGCTTGCCGCCCCGCGGCATGGCATCGCGTGCGTTTACGGCAATGTTCAAGACAACCTGATCGAGTTGCGAGGGGTCGGCTTCGATGATTGCATGATTCGTTCCGTGCCGCTGGATGATCTGCACATCGTCACCCATCAGCGGACGCAGGAGTTTGGCCAATTCTCTCAGCGAGTCGTTCAAGTCGAGCAGTCGCGGCTGCAGAGTCATTTGCCGGCGGCTGAAGGCCAGGAGTTGGCGAGTTAGAGAACTTCCGCGCTTCGAGGCCTCCTGAATGTTATCGAGGTATTGCCCCACGCTCGAGTCGGAGACTCGAGCCCGCATCAGCTCACAGCACGCAATCACGATTCCGAGAATATTGTTGAAGTCATGCGCTACGCCGCCGGCCAGTCGGCCAACGGCCTCCATCTTTTGCGCCTGCCGCAGCATATCCTCGGCGCGCCTTTGACCCGTTACGTCGCGCGCAATTATCGAAGCTCCCACGATGTCGCCATTTGCGCTTTGAATTGGTGAGACCGAAAGCGAAACACTCAGGCGCTGTCCGTCTTTTCTCACGCGAACGGTCTCGAAGGGTTCCACCCGCTCGCCGGTACGAATTCTGGCCAGGATCGTCATGGTCTCATCGCGGCGTTCCCCGGGCGCAAGAATCGTGATCGGTTTGCCGATCGCCTCCGCCGCCGTGTACCCATAGACCTGCTCCGCGCCTTTGTTCCAGTTGGTAATGATCCCGCCCAGGTCTTTCGCGATAATGGCATCCTGCGAGGAATCGACGATCAGGGCCATCCGGCTTCGCTGCTCCGAGAGTTCGCGGTCCTTGCTGGCGCGCAATTCGACGTGAGCTTTACGCAGCTCCTCCTCGATGCGCTTGCGGTCTGTGATATCGCGAATGGCGCTCAGCACCACCATGCCGCCGTCGGTATGAACGGGCGAGAGGCTGATTTCAACCGGAAATTCGGAACCATCCTTGCGGCGGCCGCGAAGATCGAGTGCGGCGCCCATGCGGCGAGTCTGGGGTTTTTCGTGAAACCGATCGCGATGATGATGATGCTCCCCGCGAAGGGACTCGGGAACCAGCATCTCAACTTTTTGTCCGATCAATTCGCCTTGTGTGTACCCGAAGAGGCGCTCCGTTTGAGAATTGACTTGAACGATCTCTCCGTGGGCATCGACGGCCACCATCGCGTCAGGAACGGCTTCAAAAAAGCTGGCCGAGAGGAACGTCTTAGTCATGTTTTTGGCAAGTTGCGGAAGCTTGCTATTCTCGGAATCGCGCGACGGCGAGCGCATCTTTCTCCCCACGAACCCTCTTCACACTATACGGAACAAATCGAAGGGCCGCCAACCGTGCACGGCGGTCTCCCATCAGCGCCGGCAACCGGAGCAGTAGCCGCCAACCTCGAGCCGCGACACCACAATATGAAAGCGGCAATCTCGTTCCAGCTGCTTCTTCAGCGAATCAAATATCTCGCTTACGAACTCCGTGATCTTTCCGCAGCGCAGGCACGCCATGTGAATGTGATCGGGACCCAGTTTGCGCTCGTAGTAATGCCGCTCGCCGTTCAGGTGCATGAGGTCGAGTTCGTCGATCATCCCCTGCCGCTTGAGCAATTCCAGCGTGCGATACACCGTGCTCCGATCCACGGTCGCATCCAGGTGCCGCGCCTTACGCAGGATCTGGCTGGCGTCGAGATGCTTGGTCGCGGTCTCCATTACGCTCAGAATCGCGCGGCGTTGAGCCGTCATACGAATTCCGCGGCCTGCCAGTTGCATTTGCAGGCGGCCCGGAATTTCAGTCTGTGGAAGTGGCATTCACGGTCTCCCAGTCGCAACTGATTGCAAGAACCCTGCGACGAAAAATGGCGGCAGGCATTGACAGCCTCATCCCCCACCTCCTACGCTCAGATTGTAGAGCTAATTGCGACTCAGTCGCAACAAAGGATAACCACCTGCCATCGGCGCATGCTGCGTTTTGCACAAATCCCGCTGAGATCCTGGCTGTGCGCGCTGCTGTTGACGCCGCTACTCTTTGGCCTTGCGGGCTCTGCATGGGCCAACGTCGATGGGAGCATTTCCGGCACTGTCACGGACTCCAGCGGTGCAGTTGTCGCCAAGGCCATCGTCGTCGCCATCGAGATCGATACCGGTACCAATCTCTCGGTCGAAACCAATCACGAGGGCGTTTACACATTTCCAGTCTTGCCCACCGGCCGTTACGACGTTCAAATCAATCTAGCCGGCTTCAGGCCCTACCGCCGGACCGGCGTCGTCGTCGACGCCAATAGCGCGGTCACCGTCGATGCCATTCTGGCCGTCGGCACTAGGGCTGATTACGTCGTCGTTCATGAAAACGCCGTTCACGTCGAAACCTCGGATACCCAGATGGGAGAGGTTATCACCGGCACTCAGATGTCGGCGGTGCCTTTGAATGGCCGCAGCTACACCGATCTGCTGGCCCTGCAGCCCGGTGTGGCTCCCGCAACCTCGCTCACTTCCGGGACGGTTCAGGACGTCGGCGCGGCCGCGCTCTCTCCCTCCGGGGACCTCAACCCGGGAACGATTTCAATCAACGGACAGCGCGAGTTCTCGAATGGTTTCACCGTTAACGGTAGCGACGCCGAAGAAGATGTGAATGCAGGAACGGCCATCATCCCCAATCTCGACTCCATAGCGGAGTTCCGAATCTTGACAAACAATTTCGACGCCGAATCGGGAGGGCACAGCGGAGGGCAAATCAACGTTGTCACCAAATCGGGCACTAACACGTTTCATGGCGACGTTTTCGAGTTCTTGCGCAACACCAGTCTGGATGCTCGCAATTACTTTTCCCCGGCGCGCGGTGTTTTTCGTCAAGACCAATTTGGCGGAACCTTCGGCGGTCCAATCCGAAAGAATCACCTGTTCTTCTTCGCAGATTACCAGGGCACTCGCTTGACCCAGGGGATTGACACCGGCCAGATTCTTGTTCCCTCGCAGCAAGATCGGTCGGGCAATCTCTTGGATATGGGAAGTTCACTCACCGGCACAGTTACGAGTCCACCCTCCTGTCCACCGGGCCAAACATGCTGGGCCACCTTGCTTTCGAACCAACTGGGCTACACCGTCGCTCCAGGCGAGTTCTACTACACTCCAGGATGCGTCAATCCATCGCAATGCGTTTTCCCCTACGGCGTAATTCCGGCGAGAGCGTGGTCTGCGCCCGCCGGCAGCTTGCTGCAATACATTCCGTCGCCGAACTCAGGTACAAACGCATTCGCCACATCCGCCTCCAATGAAAATTTGCGCGACGACAAGGGTGCCTACCGGCTCGATTCGAGCAGCCATTGGGGGCTTTTTTCGGCATACTATTTTCTCGACGACTACCGCCTCAACAATCCCTATCCGGTCGCGCAGAGCGGGGCTAGCGTTCCTGGATTCAATGCCCTCAATCTGGGGCGAGCGCAATTATTCACCCTCGGCAATACAAGGATTCTTAACCCGAATACCGTCAATGACCTTCACTTCAGCTACCTGCGCGACGCCAGCAATCTTGGCAAACCAGTGGGCGGGCTGGGCGTCAGCTTGGCATCGCAAGGGTTTGTCACGGGCGCGGGCACGCCCGGCATTGTGCCACTCAACCCCAACGGGGAAGGAGTGGAAAACATCGTCTTCAACGCTTTCTCGATTGGTACAAATGCCAACGAATTAAAGCAGGCCAACAATACTTTTCAATGGATCGATAATTTCTCAAGAGTTCTGGGCCGGCACACGATGAAACTTGGCGCGGAATTTCATTACGACCAGATCAACACCAATCCAATCGCCCAGTTCAACGGCAATTTCCTTTTCACCGGGAGCGAAACCGGCTCCGACTTTGCGGATTTCCTGCTCGGCATTCCCAGTCAATACAATCAAAGCGAACTGCAGCCCTTCCATGGCCGAAATCACTATTGGGGTCTATACGCACAAGACAGCTGGCGGCTCCGTTCCGACCTGATGCTGAATTACGGGCTGCGCTGGGATCGCATCGAGCCCTGGTATGAAACGAACAATGGAATCTCCACCTTCGAGGCCGGCAAGTCATCCATCGTCTTTCCCGGAGCCCCCGCAGGCATACTTTTCCCCACCGACCCGGGTGTGCCGCGCACTCTCGCCCCGCCCGGCAATCGGGATTTTGCACCCCGGATCGGCTTGGCCTATTCGCCAAACGTTGCGCCCGATAGTCTTCTCGGTAAGATGTTCGGAGGCGCCGGCAAAACTAGCATTCGCGCAGGCTTCGGAATGTATTACGCGCAGATTGAGGCGCTGACGTTAGCAATTCTTGCTGGCAACGCTCCGTTCGGAATCACTTATTCCAGTCCTGCCCCACCACTGTTCGCCACGCCCTTCGTCACCGCTTCGACCGGCCAGGACCTGGGGCAGCCTTTCCCTGTGCAACTCGCTACTCGCATGGCCACTAGCCGCAACCCAGATCCAACTATCAACTGGTCCCAATACGAGCCCGTCAGCGGCATTCCTGCCTATCCTACGAGCAACCGAATTCCCTATGTCGAACAATACATGTTGTCCATCCAGCGTGAACTTCGCGCCAACACCGTTCTCACTGCAAGTTACGTTGGCAATCAGGGACACCGCTCTCTCGTGCTCGTGGAAGCCAACCCCGGCAATCCTGCGCTGTGCGTGAGCCTTAATCAGATACAGGACGTAGCTCCGGGAAGTCCCACTTGCGGACCTTTCGGCGAAAGCAATGTTTTCACCACGGCTTCAGGCCACGTAATTCAGGGAACTCGCGCACCCCTGGGTTTCAATTTCGGCAGCGACACAAACCAGACGTCCATTGGCAAATCTAATTACAATGCTCTCGAAGTAAGTCTGCGTCACCGGAGCGGTCCTCTCGAACTCTCCGCCGGATACACCTACAGTCGATCGATGGACAATTCCTCGAATTTGGGGGAGGAGGTTAATCCCCTCAATCCTCAGTTGAGCCATGCTCTTTCAGCTTTCGATATCAGGCAGAACTTTGTCGTCAGCTACAACTATCGGCTTCCCTTTGATCATCTCTTCCACGGTGGGGGTGACTGGGTGCGAGGCTGGACCTTCTCCGGAGTAACGCATTTCAGCAGTGGCTTTCCCGTGACGCTCTACAATTATGGCGATAATTCGCTCTTGGGCGCGGAGCCGAATGGTGTTAATAATTACGGCGTCGACGAACCTCAATACACGCCCGGGCCGCTCGATCTAAACCACAATCCCCGCAACGGAATCACTTATTTCAACACCTCGCTTTTTAGTTTGCAGCCCCTGGGCACCCCAGGCAATGCCCCGCGCCGGTTTTTCCATGGTCCCGGACTCGACAACTATGACATGGCATTGATGAAGGAAGTCCGGCTCACGGAATCCAAGGCGCTGCACTTCCGCATTGAGGCTTTCAACATTTTCAATCACGCTCAGTTCTACGGCCCGGGAGCGGTCGATGGAAATATCAATGATGGTTGTCCAATCCAAGGCGGGACCATCACGAGCGAAACCGCATGCTTTGGCCATGTCGTCAGCACCATGCCACCGCGCTTAATGCAGGCTGCCGTTAAGTTCGTATTTTGATTATTCTTACCGGCCTGAGCCGAAGAAGGCCGCGATCGCGGCTTGTCCGAGGCTGATGCCGCCGTCATTCGCGGGCACCGCCCGGTTCGTCCAGATGTGCAAACGCGTCTCGAGCAAATTGTTTTTCAAATCCTCTAGCAGTAGCTCATTCTGAAAAACACCGCCAGATAGCACAACCGTATCTACCCCGTGCCGAACCGAGAGTTCCTGCACCGCTTGCGCCAGTCCCTGCGCCAGACCCCGCTGGAAGGCTCGGGCAATCACCGCCGGATCCCGGCCTTTTACACGATCGGCTGCTACCGCCGTCAGCAGCGGGCGAAAGTCCAGTTCTCCGTCGGCAAACGGAAAGGGGTAGCAGTCCATCTCGCGAGCGGATCGGGCCATGTGTTCCACCCACATTGCTGCCTGCCCTTCAAACGTGACCTCCCGCGTGAATCCGAGCAGAGCCGCTGCGGTATCAAAGAGTCTGCCGACGGAGGTCGTTCGAAATGTACGTACATTCTTGTGAACCAGCTGCAACGCGGTCTGGTAGCGTGCTGGAAACGAAAACGGCGCGGCGCTCAGATCGGGAAGCCCCTCGATATGCGCAAGGAAACCTGCCGCCGCCTGCACCGGGTACTGCGCCGCCGCGTCGCCTCCCGCAAGCGCCGCCGGCCTGAGATGGGCAATCCTCTCAAACCCATTGGCGAGGCTCCCTTCAAATATTTCCCCGCCCCAGATACTTCCATCGTCGCCGTAGCCAGTCCCGTCAAAGCTGGCGCCCAGCACCCTCTTCTCCCATGCGCCTTGTTCCGCGAGGACTGAGGCAATATGTGCTCGGTGATGTTGCACCGCGAGCCTTTCCGCAGCCGGCAATCGGAGCGCATGTATGGTGGAACGATATTCGGGGTGCGCGTCGTGCACCACCAATGCATCTTCCCAGCGGATTTCATACATCGTCATCAGATCGCGAATCGCTTCCTCGAAGGCACGAAATGCCTCGTAATGGTCGAGATCGCCAATGTGCTGTCCGACGAACGCCTGCCCTTCCACGACCAGCGTCACAGTATTCTTAAGATCGGGCCCGACCGCCAGGATGGGCCGATGGCCGCCTTCCACCTGAAGACTCGCGACTGCGCCAGGCGCATATCCGCGTGAGCGCCGCAGAATTGCCGGGCCAAAGGCTCCGACCCGCGCAACCGAATCGTCAACGCGCCGCGCGATAGGTCGTTCCCCGATGAGAAATGCGTCAGCAATCCCCGAGAGCCGATCCATTGCATCCTGGTCGTCGTATGCAATCGGCTCGCTGGAGCGGTTGGCGCTCGTCATAACTAGCACCGATGGCGCTCCGGCCGCAAAAAGAAGATGTTGCAGCGGCGTGTAAGGCAACATGATGCCGAGTTCTCGGTTGTCGGGAGCGACTCCCGGAAGCTCAACCTTCGCGGGCGCAAGCACGATAGGGCGCGCGATCGAAGTGAGCAACTCCATCGCCTCAGGAGAAAGTTCAGCCAGCGCGAACGCTTCTTCGACACGCTCCACGATCACCGCAAATGGTTTTTCCTTGCGGAATTTTCGCGCTCGCATGGCCGCGACCGCCTCGGCATTTTTCGCATCGCAGGCCAGGTGGTAGCCACCCAGGCCTTTCACCGCTACAATCTTCCCGGCCTTGAGAAGTTCGACCGTTTCACGAATGACGGTGTCGTCACCCCGCCGCGTTTCATCTCCGATGCGCAGGAAATAATGCGGTCCGCATTCCGGACACGCCACCGGCTGCGCGTGAAATCGCCGGTTCGCCGGATCGTGATATTCCCGGTCGCAGTACTCATCGAACGGCCAGTCTTTCATCGTCGTATTCGGGCGATCATAGGGCAGCGCGAGAATGACGGTGTAGCGCGGTCCGCAGTTCGTGCAATTAATGTAGGGATAGCGATAGCGGCGATTGCCGGGCTCGCGAAGTTCGCGAGCGCATTCCTCGCACATGGGAAGATCGGGCGAGATACGAACGGTGGGGCGGCTGTTGCGTTCGCTCTCCTTGATAAAGAATTTCTCGAATCCCTCCGGCGCGATACTTTCCACTGCGATTTCGACGATACGCGCGGCCGGCGGCGCTTCAGCCTTCAACCGCCGCAAAAATTCGTCGAGAACACCCTCGTCCCCCTCGACGTGAATCGCAACGCCCTCTTCCCCGTTCAGCACCCACCCTGTCACTTGTAGTTGGGTCGCGATGCGGTACACAAACGGGCGAAAGCCGACGCCTTGCACGACTCCTCGAACTTTGATTAAACGAGCGCTAGGCATGGATTCGCATCGAGTTCGACGACTGCCACGACAATGACTGCCACGACAACGATACTTGAACAATTCCGAGGTAACGCATAATTTCGCAGAGGACACTGTTTCGCTTGGCAAATTCTCCTACTCAAGAATACGACGCCATAGTTTTCGGCGCGGGCGCCGCCGGCCTGATGTGCGCGATCGAAGCGGGCAAGCGCGGGCGGCGCGTTCTGGTGCTTGAGCGAGCGGAACGCATCGGCAAGAAGATCCTGATCTCCGGAGGCGGCCGCTGCAACTTCACCAACCTGCGCACTACGCCCGAGCATTTCATTTCCGCGAATCCACATTTTGCTAAATCGGCGCTGGCCCGCTATCGCCCCGAAGCCTTCATCAAGCTCGTGGAAAAACATCGCATCCTGTATCACGAGAAGAAACTAGGCCAGCTCTTTTGCGACCGCTCCGCGAGTGAGATCGTTGCCATGCTGGAAACGGAATGCCGTTCTGCCGAAGTCGAGATTCATGTGAATACCAGGATCGAAGAGGTGAATAAGGAAGATGTGAGTAAACAGGACAAATTCACGGTTAACCTTGCGGACCGAAGCTTCTCCGCCCAAAGTCTCGTGGTCGCAACCGGTGGGCTCTCGATCGCCAAGATTGGTGCAACGTCGTTCGGTTATGATCTGGCCCGGCAATTCGGTCTGAGGATCCGGCCAACCCGCCCTGCGCTTGTTCCTTTCGAGTTCGGTCAAGCAGATCGAAAACGATGGTGTGATCTGGCGGGGGTTTCGACCGAGGTTATCGCCTCGGCTGGCAAGCAGACATTTCGAGAAAAGATGCTCTTCACGCACCGCGGGATCAGCGGGCCCGCAATCCTGCAAATCTCCTCTTACTGGGACGATAAACGTCCAATCTCGATTGATCTCGCTCCCGGCATCGATCTGAAAACGCTCCTGCGCGAGCGCGGCCACCCAAGCCAATCCAGTTGGAAGACGTTGCTGAGAGAAATTCTGCCGCGACGGCTGGCGGATCGATGGCTGGAACTCAATCCTCCCTCGGGCGACTCAGAGCGCGCTCTCGCCGAAGCCGAACGCCAGTTGCACTCCTGGCAAGCGCATCCCATCGCCACCGGGGGCTATGGCAAAGCCGAGGTTACCGCCGGCGGTGTTGACACCGATGAGTTATCGTCGCGAACCATGGAATCGCGCAAAGTGCCGGGACTTTATTTCGTTGGAGAGGTTGTCGACGTGACTGGCCAACTCGGCGGCTTCAATTTTCAGTGGGCGTGGGCGTCGGGATTTTGCGCCGGTCAAGCGATATAAGAAGCAGGTCAAAAGGGCGAAGGCCCGACTACATTTCCGCCCCTTCTTGCATAAATGGCATACGCGCGAGAATCTCGGCGGCCTGTTCCAGCTTTTTCAAATCTTCCGAGGTGAAATCCGCTCCGGCAAGTTTCGGATCAAGCCCCTTGCGCGAAACTTGTACGACTCCCAGCACGCCACCTTGATCGGCCGCCACCGGCACCGACATGATTTTCTGGATCGGCATCTGATCCATACCGCGATCGTCTTCGCCCTTCGAAAGTTTCACTGCTTCGAATAAGCTGGCATGCCGAACCCGCATAAAAGCGTTCGACAACAGCGGGGTGCGCGTGGCCGCGGTGCGCGCGGCAACTGCTGAACCCGATAGAGGCAGCACTCCAGCCGAGCGCAACTCAACCGGGTAAACAAATCGCAGACTTCCTTTTTCCAGCCGGAGCAACGCGATCTCGCTGCGATGAACAGAGAGAATTCTCGCCAACTTCGAACAGACGGTATCGGACGTAGGAGATTCGGCAATCATCCGTTCCAGTTCGGCGATTTCAGTCTTGCCGGCTTTTGCTGCAGCTTGGCTGCCAGTGTTTGCCATAACGTTGCGCTAAACCTTTTCCATGTAGTAGTGCGATCTTCCTTATAGTGCGAGTACCTACGAGCGTTCGACAAGTTACTAGAGTACTTGCTGTATGTGGCCTCTTGACAACAGAGCGCCGGCACAATCTGTATGGCGCCCGGCACAAGCGCACACGTCCAATTGTTATGACGCGTAGAAGTTTTTTCGATAGCGATTACGCACAATTCCACAGCCGCGCACGATATAGTAGAGGTAGTCACCTGTAAATTTGCAGCTCACGGAAATACCGATGTCGTTGCTCTTTTACGCAAAACCATTCCTGGATTTAGGTATCTGCAAGGAGTATCTGATGGCCCGCAAAACTGACGGAAATTCCACCCCACGCAAGAAGAAAGCTAACCAGCCGGCCGCGATTCAGCCCGCGCCCACGTCGGCAACACCAGAAGTCCATAGCGCAGAGGTTCGTCCCGCTGAAGTGCAAAGCGCCGAGACTCGCAACTTTGATGTTCGCAACAACGTAACACCAATTAAGGTTACTCCCATCAATGTCACGCCCGCCAAGCCTGGCGCCAAGAAGCCGCAAGCCACCCCGGTTGATCTCGATAATCCGAATCTTGATGAAGAGATCCGCCGCCGAGCTTACGAGTTGTTCCTGGAACGGAACGGCGCACCCGGCGATCCCACTGCGGATTGGTTTATAGCCGAGCAGGAAGTGCGCGCGCGCTATGCGACCAACCAATCAGCCTTAGCTGCGAGCCAGAGAGGTTAGCTGGGAAGACGGTGTGAGCGAATTCTCGGCCAGCGGTTTCCACCAGGCCGAGAACGCCTCCCTTTGCACTTCGGAGTAGGATGATCCCAGTCGATCGAGTTCTATCAGAACTTGTCCCACGGCATCATGAGCCGCCCGTTTTGCGGGTTCGCTCAAGTCCGCTCCCACTTCATACTGTTCTCCGGTGATGCCAATCAGCAGAATCTCCTCCGGACCTTCGCCGGTAAGTTCGGCAATCAGCATTGATTCTGAGAGCGCAGGCGCGTGCGGATCCATGCGTACTGGCGCTGGACCATGCCGCAGAATATCTTCTTTCCGGTAAAGCGTTACTGACCCGGGCGGGGCGTCGTTCTTGACGGAGTCGATCAGAATCACCGCATCGATTCCCGAAAGATGCGCGACCAGATCAAGCCCGGGCGTGCCGAGATCGGCCACGGTCACGCCCGATTCAAAACGATAGGCAGCTTCCAGGACGCCGGCAACATAGGGCCCTACACCATCGTCGCCAAGCAGCACACTGCCGATCCCGCCAATCGTAATCTTTTTCTTCACAGTGCCTTTTCTTGGGAGAACTTTCCCTCCCCACTTCTTACAGCACCTTCACGCGCGCGATCTGCTTGCCCGACGGATCGAAAGTATGGCACGCGCAGGCCATGCAAGGATCGAAGGAATGCACGGTGCGCAGCACTTCGAGCGGCTCCTCCGGACGGGCTAGCGGCGTATGCAGGAGCGACGCTTCATACGGTCCATGCGCCCCTTTTTCGTCGCGCGGGCTGGCATTCCAGGTCGAAGGCACGACCGCCTGGTAGTTCTTGATCTTCCCACCCTTGATCACGATCCAGTGGGACAGCGTACCCCGCGGAGCCTCGTGCGTTCCCACGCCCTCAATCTCTCCCCACGGGAACACCGGTGGGTTGTGTACGCTCAGGTCACCCTTGGCAATGTTGTCGACCAGCAACTGCCAGTGCTTGTCGGCAAGTTCAGCGAGCATCGCGGCTCGGATAGCGCGCGCTGCGTGACGGCCCAGCGTGGAATGCATCAGCGCCGGACTGGCGTTCACCTTCGCGATCGCCGAAACCTGGCTGAGCGCATAGTCCGCATACTTCTTCGTCAGCGGATGCCCTTGCGCATACCCGACCAGCACCTGCGCCAGCGGACCGACCTGCATCGGTTGACCGTTATAGCGCGGCGACTTCACCCACGAGTACTTCTTCTCTCCATCCCAATCGGTGAACTGCGGCTCCGTCTCGCCCTGCCACGGATGCAGCGGTTTGTCGCCCTCGTAGTAGGCATGCGTCACGTCTTCGGTCACGCCTTCGCGGAACGCCGGATCGGACGCGGTCTTGAACGGCTGCACGCCGCCAATATTTCCATTCATGATGACACCGCCCGGCAGATCGTACGCACCCGCCACGCTATCCAGCGGCAGATCCGGCACCGCCAGATAGCTCGTCACCCCGCTGCCGATCTTGAACCACTCCGGATACATCGCCGCTACCGCGCAAACATCCACCACATAAACTTCCCGGATAAACTGCGCCACTTCGGCGAGCAGCAACCGGATCGTCTCGAGCTTGTCCATCGTCAGCGCGCTCGTGCCATCGAGGTCGATGGCATTGGACACCCCGCCAACGACCAGGTTCTGGATGTGCGGCGTCTTCGAGCCCAGCATTCCGACCACCTGCAAAGCCTTGCGCTGATATTCAAGCGCCTGCACGTAGTGCGTAAACGCCAACAGATTTACCTCCGGAGACAATCGCATCGCCGGGTGTCCCCAGTATCCGTTCTGGAAGATCCCAAGCTGTCCGCTGGCGGCCACCGCCTTCACTTTGTCCTGCGCCGCCTTCAGTTCATTGCGCGAATTTCTTGTCCACGGCGAGAGTGTTTCCGCCAGCTTCGCCGCGGCCGCGGGATCAGCCTTCGGAATCTGCAGGATGTCGACCCAGTCCAGCGCCGATAACTGGTAGAAGTGCACGATGTGATCGTGAAGGGCATGCGCAATCAGAATCAGATTGCGGATGTATTGCGCGTTCGCGGGCACGGGCAGCTTGAGCGCGTCTTCCACCGCGCGCACGCTCGCCATCGCATGCACCGTCGTGCACACGCCGCAGAAGCGCTGCGTAAACATCCATGCATCGCGCGGATCGCGCCCGCGCAGGATCGTTTCAATCCCGCGCCACATAGTGCACGACGCCCAGGCGTTGCTCACCGCGTAGTTTTCAACCTCCACGTCAATGCGGAGGTGGCCTTCAATTCGAGTGATTGGATCAATCGTGATTCGTGTTGACATAGTGCCTGCTATCCGTAGGAATTAGTCCTTCGAAATCTCTTCGTTTTCGCCGAAAAAGCCGTACTTGAAATATCCCGTCCACCGGATGTAAGGCCGTCGGAACCGGAAATAACTTGCCATGTCGTGCCACAGATAGAGCGGCCCAGGCAGAATGGCGAATCGTTTGACCGCAACCAGGAATCCCGCTACCCCCAGCGCGATAAATCCCAGCGAAACCAGGATCTCGATCGTCGCCGGAAAATACAGGGCCTGCGGGTTCGGGCGGAACGCCAGCGTCGTCGGGCTGAAGCGGTAGATCATTCCGCCCAGCGAACTCACGACGTATCCGAGGAACATCTTGCCCTTGTCTTGCGTGCGTAGTGCCTGCTGGAGCATCACTCCGCCGCCCACAATCGAAATCATCTCCAGCCAGAACACGCCCGCGAATCGGTCAAAATGAAAGGCGGTTCCAAGCTGCTCGCGGAATGAGATATCAATCAACCGCAGCGCCGCCCAGCTATAAATCAGCCAGTAGGTGATCCGGCACGCTTCGTCCAGAACTTCCATGTCCATCGCCCGCTTCCAGACCAGGCAACACAACATGGTCGTTCCAGCCACGCAGCCAAATGACATGAAAGAAGCAGCCCACACATACAGCAGCGGGAGAAACGGCGTCTGCCACAGCGGATGAACGCGCTCGCCAGCCAGCAGCATCAGTGCGCCCAGCGACGATTGATGCATCCCGGGCAACAGGTACGCCAGCGCAATCACATACGGAAATACGGAGTGCAGTCGCCTCTCCATCTTCTCGACTCCCGGCCGCAGCCGCGAGTCGAAGTACCACAGCCGTTCGAGAACCGGGGGAAGGTTCTCGATGGCCAGGGGAATCATCGCGTAAATCGACATGCAAATCGCGACTTCAGCCAGCGGCGAATGCATGTTCCACTTCCAGGGAAATACGATCCAATAAAAGTTCCAGGGACGCCCGGCGTCGATGCCCAGCAGAAGAAGTCCGCAGGCATAAGCCAGAAAGCTGGTCAACAATGCCATGCGCATGAGTGCATGCAGCTTCTTGCGCCGGAACACCCAGGCCGCAATTCCAACCGCGAATGCACCTGAACCGAGCGCCGTCAGCACCATCACGTTGAATGTTTTCCAGATGCCCCACCCGAAGGCGTCGTTCATTCCGCTGACCGGTCCCAACCCGGCCAGTTCCCGGTAACCGGTCAACAGCAGAGCGATCAGAGTGAGCGCCACCAGAAAAAGAAAAAATGGCGTCACCACCGAAACCCCGAATACAGGTACGGCGCGCTCCCATTGGTTGTCGTTCCGGATCCCGTTCCGGACCTCGCTCCGCACCTCGGTTTTGAATGGAGTATTCGTAATTGCGCTCATAGCTGCGCCCTCAAACCGGTCTCTTTCTCATGATCGTGCGCTTCCCGAACGTGGCCCTTCACGCTCTTCCGGATCACCTGCACCAGTCCCGCATACAGGACCGCCGGTAATGCAAAGTACTGGTAGAAACGCCGCTGCCACCGCAACGTCTTCGCCGGAACCGACTCTGACCCGAGTTCCGGCAGCCCGAGATCGTCGAACGGCACGCGCGACAGATAAAGCGACTGCGTGCCGCCGTTGTCGGTCTCGCCATACACCTTGTTTTCGTAATAGCGGCCCGGATTTTCCCTGATTCGCCGTTTTGCTTCCGCCAGCAACACCGTACGCGGCCCAAAGATCACCGCCCCCGTCGGACACACAGTCGTACAGCCGGGCTTCAACCCCTGTTCCAGACGATGGCTGCATAGTTCGCACTTCGTCACGCGCGGGTTGTAACCCACCCACTGGAACCGCGGAATATGGTAGGGGCATGTAATCGTGCAATAACGGCAGCCGATGCACTTATCTGCCGTCCATGACACGATGCCGCTCTCCGGATCTTTGTGCAGCGCTTGGAACGGGCATCCCGCCGCGCACGCCGGATCCAGGCAATGCATGCACTGCCGCTTCACATACGAGGACGGCGTTCCGTCCGTCGGCTTGTAGAGCTTGATGATGTTCCGCGTAACGTCATTTAGGTCATCAGGCGATTGATGCAGTCCATCTTTGCGCGTATCGGGAGCTGTGTCGTTCGCCTCGGCGCACGCAGCCACGCACGCTTTGCAACCGATGCACACCGTGGCGTCGTATAGAAGCCCGACCGCGATGCTGGGGATGGGAATATTCTCTGTCTCCGCATAGGCGGCAGTGCTTCCCATGGTGACCGCCACCGCGCCGGTCGCGCCCGTCTTGGCGATCGTTGTAATCAGGTCTCGCCGAGTGATGGCCACGTTAGACCTCTTTCTTCGCCTTGGCGGCAGCGGCGGCGGCTTCCTTGTCGGCCAGCTCGCGATCGGACGCGACCCGCTCGACTCCTGCCTCTTCGCTGCTCTTGAAGCGTTGTGATGCTACCCAGCTTGCACTTCCCACCGCGCCCGCAATGGCGCCCACCAGCACCGCCGCCCCCGTCTTGATCTTTCCCGTTCCGCTGTAGATCGGCGGATAGGTATCCGGCGGTGTCGCGAGGTGTATGGGAACGGTCTCCACCGTACCCATCTTCCAGACCACATTCTTCTCCGTACATCCCAGGCACGGGATCCCGCACCCGATCGGCCAAACCCCCGGCATCTCATTGAAGTGCCGCGTCGAGCAGGACGCGTGGGTGACTGGTCCCTTGCAGCCCATTTTGTAAAGGCACCATCCTTTGCGATGGCCCTCGTCCCCGAATGCGTTTGTGAATCGTCCAGCGTCGAAGTGCGCGCGTCGCGGGCAGTTTTCATGGATCACGCGCTCGTAGGCGAAAATCGGCCGGTGTAAATCGTCCAGCTCCGGCAGCTTGCCCATCGTCACGTACTCCAGCACCACCGCCAGCAGGTTGTAGGGATTCGGGGGGCAACCCGGCAGATTGACGATCGGCTTGCCGGAGATCACCGTATCCGCGCCCACTGCGCCCGTCGGATTCGGATCGGCCGAGGGCACGCCGCCCCACGACGCGCATGAGCCGATCGCGATCACCGCGGCCGCTTTCGACGCCACTTCTTTCACCACTTGTACGGCCGGGCGTCCTGCCAGCTGCATGTATACGCCGTCATCGCGCGTCGGAATCGCGCCTTCCACCACCAGCACATACTTGCCGGCATTGTCGGTCATCGCCTGCTTCAGGGCGGCTTCCGCCTGTTTCCCGGAAGCGGCCATTAGCGTCTCGTGATAATCGAGCGAGATCACATCGAGGATCAAAGACGCCGCATCCGGGGCCGAGGTCCGCAACAGCGTCTCAGTGCATCCCGTGCAGTCCTGGAAGTGCAGCCAGATAACAGAGGGCCGGCGCGCCTTGCCCACTTTGGCGGCGACCTCCGCCGCCGACGCCGCTTTCGTCAGCGACATTCCCACCGGCGCGGTGGCCACCAGCACGGAACATAAACGCAAGAAACTGCGGCGGGAAACGCCCGCCGCTTCCAGATGCGACTGGATGGTATTGTCCGGCACACGAGCGCTCGCCATTGCGGACTCCTTGAATATTGAAGATAGATTTGTTTGGGCTGAGTACTGGCGCGCTGCCCGGATTCAGCTCATCTCACGCGCGCCACCCGAAGAGCGAGCTTCTTGCAGCGCGTTGCCATCATGGGTCATGTCACAAAGGCGCAATATGAGCGAAATCACGTTTGGACGTGCGAATCGACCATGCCCAACGTGAGCGGCGTCACATCGAGCGGTATCTCAGGCCTGAAAAAGGCCCAGCTTTCGCGGTTTTCAAGAGTCAGGATTCGGCGAAAATCAGTACTCGGAAGAACTTGCGGATGGAGATTACTGCTGCACGGCCTGAATTGCCTGCGGTCGAACCTGCTCATTCTGGATCTCAGCAACATCCCAGCCTCCGCCCAGCGCCTTCACCAGGTAGACGGAAGTGACCATCTGCTGTCCATGCAGCTGCGTCTCCAGCCGCTCATTACTCAGGAGTGTCGACTGCGCGGTAATAACATCCAGATACGTCGTCAGTCCGCCAACGTATCGGTTATTCGCAATATCGAGCGCGCGCCGCGAGTCTTCCACCGCCCTCTGTTGCGTCTTCAACGCCCGATCCAGCATGGTTAGTCCGGAGAGCCCATCCTCCACCTGCTGAAAAGCCTCCAGCACCGACTCGCGATAGGTCGCGACCGATTCGTCGTACACCGCGCGCGCCGCCGCCAGGTTCGCACGATTCCGCCCGCCATTAAAAATCGGCTGAAGGATATCGCCGCCCAGCGCCCAGAAGGCGCTCGGCGCGTTCACCAGCGTCGCGATGTCGCGGCTCTGCCATCCGCCACTGCCGCTTAAAGTAATGTGTGGATAAAACGCCGCCTTCGCCAGGCCAACCTGCGCATTCTGAAAAGCCATCTGCCGCTCGTTGGTTGCAATGTCAGGCCGGCGCTCCAGAATTTCCGATGGCACTCCCGTTGGCACCGCCGGCGGCGTGACATTGAATGGCGCCTCGGCAACGGCGAATGTAGAGGGCGGCTTCCCGGCCAGTACTGCGATCGCGTGCTCATATTGCGCACGTTGTTGCAAAACAAGCTGGAGCTGCGTCGCCGTCGAGTCAAGCAGCGCTTGCTGCTGCGCCACTTCCAGTCCTGAAGCCACTCCGCCCGTATGCCGCCGGTTCACCAGGTCCAGCCCCTTCTGCTGAATCTCCACCGACTGCCGCACCACTCCAGCCTCCCGGTCAAGCTCCCGCAGATTGAAATAGTCGGCCGCCAATTCCGCACTCAACACCAGCCGCACGTTTCCGAGGTCCGCTGCCGTCGATTGCAGAGAGGCATTCGCCGCCTCAAGGCCCCGGCGCACGCTGCCAAACAGGTCGACCTCATAGCTCACATCAAATGGGATAATGAAATTATTCTCGGTGTCGGTTCGAACCTGCGAAGGCGACGCCCCTTCCAGCGGACGATTGCCGGAGACCCGCTGCCGCTGCCCACTCGGGTCCGTGCTAGCCGTGGGAAAATATCCGGCCGAGGCGACCCGCGCCAGAGCGCGTGCCTGGATCAGCCGATCCTGCGCTGCTTTCAGCGATTGGTTCGCCTGCAGCAAATCCTCTTCAAGGCCATTGAGCGCCGCGTCGCGATAAACCTCCCACCAGTTTCCCTTGGGAATCGCATCCTTCGGCGTCGCCGCCTGCCACGGGCCTTCACCCTTCCACGTGCCCGGAACATCCGCGGCCGGACGTTTGTAGTTCGGTCCGACGGCACAGCCGGTGAGCACGGTGCCCGCAAGCAAAGCGCTGATCAGGGCAAATCGCTTCACGAATGACTGGCTCCCGGATTCGGCTGCGCTGGAATGGGCGAACTCTGATTCGGCGAACCCTGGTTCGACTGTGCGACGTGCACCAACTGCCCCGCCTCCAGCGAGTCCGATGGATTAATAATGATGCGATCGCTTTTCTGCACTCCGCCCAGAATCTCCAGCGTCGCCCCGAAGTCGCGTCCAATTACAATCGCGTGCAACTGTACCTTGCTGTCCGCGCCCACCACCGCAACCTGCGGGCCTTCCGCGCGGAAAAGCATCGCGTTCACTGGAACCGTGATCCGCTCGACTGGATTGTTGACCGTAAAGTGGACCTGTCCATATGATCCCGGCAGCAGTTTGCCGTCCTTGTTCGGCACATCCACTTCCGTGTTCAGCGTACGGGTCGCCATGTCGATCGCGTCGGCGGTGCGCACCACCATCCCCGCAAATTTCTGTCCCGGAAATTCCTGCAAAGTCACGGCCGCTTTCGTTCCGACTTTCATCATCGGCGCGTACGCTTGCGGCACCTGTACATACACGCGCAGCGGATCGACCCGCGCGATATCGAACAACTCCCGGCCATTCGCCTGCGCTCCGGAATTGATCAACGCCCCAGGGTCGACGTTGCGCCGCGTCAGCACGCCGGAAAACGGCGCATACACATTCTTGAACGACTCCATCTCCTCCAGTCGCCGCACATTCGCGTCGGCCGCGGCCAGGTTCGCCTTTGCCTGTTCATAGCCGCTCGTCTGCTGATCCGCCTCCTGCTGCGAAACTGAATCCGTCTTGCGCAGACTCTCCCAGCGATCGGCCGAAATCTTCGCCAATCCCAGTGCCGCCCTGGTCTGCTCGCGCGAAGCCCGCGCCTGCGAAAGTTCCTGATCCACCTCCGGTGTGTCGATCGACGCCAGCAACTCGCCCTTCTCGACCTTGCTTCCAATGTCCTTGTACCAGCGCAGCAGATATCCGTTGGTGCGCGCGAAGATCGGCGACTCGATATAAGCCTGCAGATTTCCCGGCAGCACCAGTTCGTTGTCGCCTGATTCGGCCATCGGTTGCACCACAGCCACCGTCGGGATCGCCGCCGCATCCGTCTCCTTGGCGAGCGCGTCCGTTTCGCTCCTGCGCGAGAGGAAAGTGATCGCCCCGGCCACCACCAGAACGAGCAGCACAACGCCCACCAGCACCTTGGCCCGTCCCGCCGGCGCCGGTGGAAGATCAGGTGGCCGCTGAATCTCAGCGTGCTGGCGATGCGGCTGTTCCTGCGCTTCGCGCCCAATTTCGGGTGGTTGCTCGACAGACATAATCACGTTCTCCCCAAACCTATTTTTCCACGGCCGCAATCCGCGCCTGGCGTCGGCCATGAATAATCGCGAACACGCTTGGCACAAAGAACAAAGTCGCCACCGTCGCAAACATCAGCCCTCCGATCACGGCGCGGCCCAACGGCGCGTTCTGCTCGCCGCCTTCTCCAATTCCTAATGCCATCGGAAACATGCCGATGATCATCGCCAGCGCCGTCATCAGCACCGGACGAACGCGCGTATACCCAGCCTCAATCGCCGCCTGCAGCGCCGGCACCCCCATATCCATGCGGTCGCGCGCGAATGACACCATCAGAATCGAGTTCGCCGTCGCCACCCCCATGCACATCACCGCGCCCGTCAGCGACGGCACGCTCAGCGTCGTCCGCGTCACCAGCAGGAACCAGCAAATCCCCGCCAGTGCGCCCGGCAGCGCCGTAATAATAATGAATGGATCCAGCCAGGACTGGAAGTTCACCACAATTAATAGATAGATGAGCACGATCGCCCCAAGTAAGCCAAACCCCAGGCCAATAAATGACGACCGCATCGTCTCCACCTGTCCGCGCACGATCATGCTCGTGCCCCGCGGCAGGTGATCTTGAAACGGCTTCAATTCCTTCATGATGTCCGAGGCAACGCCGCCCAGATCGCGCCCCTGCACGCTGGCATAGACATCGATTACCGGCTGCACGTTGTAATGGTTCACGACGGCAGGCCGCACCATCGGACTCAACTGGGTCAAGTTCGCCAATACTTGCTCCCCACCCGAACCGCGCGCGTTGACCGGCGTGTTCATCAGATCTTGCAGCGAGGTCATATGGTACTGCGGCACCTGAATCGCGATCGGATAACTTACTCCGTTGTGCGGATTGAGCCAGAAATTCGGCGCCGTCTGGAAACTGCCGCTCAGGCTGATCAACACGCTCTGCGCCACATTCGCCGCCGTCAGCCCCACCTGGTCGATGCGCGTTCGTTCCATATCCAGGTAGAGCGTCGGCAGATTCATTAGTTGCTGTACGTGCACATCCGCCGCTCCCGGAACCGTCCTCAACCGGTTCGCGATTCTCTCTCCAATATCGTAGTTAGACTGTAGGTTCGCGCCGATAATCTGAATGTCGATTGGCGCCGGCAGTCCAAAATTCAGAATCTGCGAAACGATATCCGCTGGCTGGAAGAAAAATTCCACTCCCGGAAACCGCTGCGGCAACTCGCGCCGCAATTTGCGAATGTAGCCGTCCGTCGCATGATGATGTTCTGCATTGAGCGAGATCAGAATCTCCGCGTCCGATGTGCCAATCACGCCCGAGTTGCTGTACGACAAATTAATGCCGGAGTACGGCACGCCGATGTTGTCCAGCACCGTCTGCAATTCGTCTCTTGGAATCTGTTCGCGCAGCACCGCTTCGACCTGGTCGCATAACTTCGCCGTCTCTTCCACGCGCAATCCGGTCCGCGCCCGGAAATGCAATCGGATCAGCCCCGCATCCACGGACGGGAAGAAATCCTGTCCCAGAAAAAACACCAGGCACATGGAGAGTGCGCAAAATACAATAAAACAAATCGCGAACATTCCCCGATGTTCCAGCGTTGTCTCCAGCATCTGCTGGTACCCCGCGCGGAATCTGTCGAATCCCCGCTCGAACCCGCGCTGGAATCTCCCAATAAAAGACTTCGGCTCAGCCGCCCGGTGTTCGTGCCCGCGCATGATGTACATCACCATCGTCGGGATCAGCGTTCGCGACAGCAGATACGAGGCGAGCATCGCGAAGGACACCGCTTCCGCCAGCGGCACAAACAGGAACCGCGCCACCCCCGCCAGAAAGAACATCGGCACAAACACGATGCAGATGCAGAGCGTCGAAACGAATGCCGGCACCGCAATCTGCGACGCGCCATCCAGAATCGCCTGCTTCATCTCCTTGCCCATGGCAAGGTTCCGCTCGATGTTCTCGATCTCCACCGTCGCGTCATCCACCAATATGCCGACCGCGAGCGCCAACCCTCCCAGCGTCATAATGTTGATCGTCTCGCCCAGCGCGCTCAGCAGAATTATGGAGACAAAAATCGACAGCGGAATCGAAACCGCAATAATGATCGTGGGACGCCAGTCTCCCAGGAACAGCAGAATCATCGCTGCCGTCAGGCAGGCCGCCGTCAGACCTTCGCGGATAACGCCCTGAATCGAGGCCCGCACAAACAGCGACTGATCAAACAGCGCTTTGATCGTCATCTCCGGCGGCAACTGCTGCGCCGCCTTCGGCACCATCGCCTTGATCGCGTCGACCACTGTCAGCGTCGAGCCGCCCAACTTGTACATCGACATCAATACGCCGCGCACCCCGTCCTGCCGCACGATGTTCGTCTGCGGCGCAAAACCATCGCGAATATGCGCCACATCCCTCATATATAGGGTCGAACCGTTCACCGTCTTCACCGGCATGTCGTTCAGTTCCGCCACGGTCGACGGCGTGCCGTTCATCTCGACGTCGTATTCGGTGGGTCCAATCTTCGCCGTGCCTGCGGGCAAAATCAGGTTCTGCGCCGAGACTGCGTTCACGATATCCGCCGGAGTCAGCCCGTAAGCCTGAAGCTTGGCCAGATCCAGATCGACCTGCACCTGCCGCGGCTTTCCGCCATACGGATACGGCGTCCCCGCCCCCTGCACCGTCGTCAGTTGCGTGCGCAGGAAATTTTGCCCCAGGTCAAACAACTGTTGCTCCGGCAGCGTCTTGCTGCTCAGGCCCAGTTGCACCACCGGCGTGGTCGAAGCCGTGTATTGCTCCACCAGCGGCGGCGTTGTCCCAGGAGGCAGGCCCCGCAGCACGGTCTGGCACATCCCTGTCACCTGCGACATCGCCATCGAAATATTCACGCCCGGACGGAAGAAAATCTTGATCACTGCCTTGCCGTTCAGCGACGTCGATTCCTGGTGCTCAATGTCGTTGACCGTCACCGTGAACCCTCGTTCCGAGTTGCTCACGATCCGGTTTGCCATCTCCGACGCATCCATGCCGTCGAAGTTCCAGATCACCGCGATCACCGGAATATTGATGTCAGGAAAAATGTCGACTGGGGTGCGCAGGATGGTGATGGGCGTAAGAATGACGATCAGCAACGCCATCACAACGAACGTATAAGGGCGCCGGAGCGCTAACGCGACTATCCACATAAGACTTGCAACTACTGCTTAATCGACTGAAAACGGTTCGGTCGTCCTCTTATTCCGAGGCTGCCATCAGAAGCATAGTTCCGCGCTTCTCGTCAGCGGGAGATCCGCCTCGCCGGTCCACAATTAGGTTGTAGATTCAAAACAATACGTCTCGGATTTAAATTATAATGAATTCTTCCCTATGGCACAAAGTTACCCCAGAGCCGCTGCCGTTCCGGTTGCGACCAATGGCAAGCGCCCTCCCGGAAGGCCGCGCAGCGAAGAGTCGAAGCAGGCGATTCTGCGCAGTACGCTGAAATTCCTGAGCGAGCCCGGCGGCTTCGCCAATCTGAGCATTGAGGCTATCGCCGCCGATGCCAGCGTCAGCAAAGCTACCATTTACCGTTGGTGGCCAACCAGAGCCGCCTTAGTGGTCGATGCTTTTTCCGCCAGCGCCGACGAGGAACTTCGCTTCCCCGACACCGGTTCTCTGCGCCGCGACATCAGCCTGCAAATGCGCCGCCTCATTCACATCTTCCGCTCGCCCCGCGGCAAGGTGGTCGCCGCGGTTCTCGCCGGCGGTCAATCCGATCCCGAACTGATGGAAGCCTTTCGCGAGCGCTTCCTCTGGCCCAGACGCCGCAACGCCTACAAGACTCTCCAGCGCGGTATCGATCGCGGCGAACTTGCCCCCGATACCGACCTCGATCTTCTTCTCGACTTGCTCTATGGCGCCCTCTACATGCGCTTCCTGATTCGCCACATCGAACTGAAGGAGGATATCGCCGACGAAATCTGCGGCGTAATCCTAAAAGGCTGCAAAAGAGACTGCAAACAGCGCTCGCCGCGATCCCGATAACCGCCAGGACCCCAACGCTTATCTACTTCAAGCGTTGCTACTTCACATGATGCGGCGAAGCTCGATCCAGCACCGCCAGCAGCCGCGCCGCCGACGCTGGAGCTTTCACCTTCCCCTCACGCACGATCTCCCGCGCGCTGAGGTCCCGCCCATAGAGCGCCTTGTTTGCGCCATCATCCGATCGCATCGTCGATCCTTCCAGCGACACGCCCGCAAACAGTCCCTGTGCGCGCGAGTACGAAAGAATCTCCGCCTTCATCACAACATCAGTCTCCGCCGACGTGTCGCGTCCCACGGGACCCGCGGCGGCCGAAGCGTCCGCGCCCAGCTTCACCTTGCTTGAAAGCACCGACTTCGCGCCTGACTCGTTCATCACCAGCAGTACAAAGTCCGTAGCCTGCGCGCCGATCTGGAATCCGAAGCTTCCGCCTTCCAGCGCGAACATCGCGGGCGCGCCCCAATGGCCCGAGAAGTTTGCTCCGCGGCGGCAGGTGATCAATCCGCGCCCATAACTTCCGCCCACAATGAATGCAGCCTTCTTCACCGACGGATAAACGATCACGCAATTCGCCTTGTTCAGCAGATCGCGCGGAATCCCCTTTTCAGGCATCCCCAGAATCTCCTTCATCACGTCGGCCGATTCTCGAATGCGGTCATCGACCTTCTCTTCTTTATCCTCTGCAATCGCGGGCACGACCATCGCCAGCACAAGAAATAGCAACCAAATCCTGCGTTTCATGAAACCCCTCCTTGTTTTGATCCGATAGCGTTATTGATCCGACGAAATTGACCCGACAAAGCGGCGTTCGATGCCCGACACTAGCACGCCATTTGGAGGATTGGCAAACTCGCCAGGCAGCGTCAAGCCCTCATTAGAACCGGTCACAGTTCGCCGCTCAATTACTCTCAGCTCCAAGCTCCAAGCTCTAAGCAAGCAACCCAAAGATTCCATTGCAACGACAGCTTTGCGCTTGTTCCCGCCTTGCCACGCACTGTCCCGCAGGACTACCATTTTGCTAACTCATTCGTCGTAGGGGTGCTTTCGTCAGTTCGTCCAGCAAGTATTGAGCAAGCCAAGGAGGATGTATGGCAACCGCTGTTTCCCCGACTGGGATCGATTCGCGCGTCGCAGAGTTCATCGACAAACCACGCAAGATGCTCATCGATGGCAAGTGGGTCGATGCTATTTCCGGCAAGACTTTCCCAACCTACAATCCCGCAACCGGCGAAGTCCTCGCCCAAGTCGCCGAAGGCGACAAGGCCGACATTGACGCGGCCGTGAAAGCCGCCCGCAAAGCCTTCGACAGCGGTCGATGGCGTCGCATGACCAGTTCCGAGCGCGGCAAGCTGGTGTGGAAGCTCGCCGACCTGATCGAAGAGCATACCGAAGAGTTCGCGACGATCGAGACGCTCGACAACGGCAAACCGCTCACCATCTCGCGCGCCGCCGATGTTCCGCTCGCCGTCGACATGTTCCGCTACATGGCTGGATGGGCGACCAAGCTCGAGGGCACGACGATTCCAATCTCCGTTCCTTACACGCCGGACGCGATCTATCACGCTTACACGCTGCGCGAGCCGGTTGGCGTTGTTGGCCAGATCATTCCATGGAACTTCCCGCTGCTGATGGCCGCATGGAAACTCGCTCCCGCGCTCGCTGCCGGATGCTGTGTCATCCTCAAGCCGGCAGAGCAAACGCCGCTCTCGGCGCTGCTTCTCGGCGAGATGATCCAGCAGGCTGGATTCCCCGAAGGCGTGGTCAACATCGTTCCGGGCTATGGTGAAACTGCGGGCGCTGCGCTCGCCGCGCACGATCTGGTCGATAAGATTGCCTTCACCGGCTCGACCGAAGTCGGCAAGCTCATCGTTCACGCCGCAACTGGCAACCTCAAGAAGGTCTCGCTCGAACTCGGCGGCAAGTCGCCAAACGTAGTCTTCAAGGATTCCGACATCGATGGCGCAATCGCAGGCTCGGCAAGCGCGATCTTCTTCAACCACGGACAGTGTTGCTGCGCTGGTTCGCGTCTCTACGTCGAACGTCCTGTCTACGATCAGGTCGTCGAAGGCGTTGCCAACAAGGCCAAGAAGATTCGGGTCGGTTCGGGTCTCGACGCGCAGACACAAATGGGTCCTCTGGTTTCCGAAGAGCAACTCAATCGCGTTTGCGGTTATCTCGATGCGGGCGCAAAAGAAGGTGCGAAGGCCGTTACTGGAGGCAAGAAGATCGGCGACAAAGGCTACTTCGTCGAGCCGACTGTACTCACCAACACCAAAGAAAACATGAAAGTCGTGCAGGAAGAAATCTTTGGTCCCGTAGTTGCGGCGATTCCGTTCGACAACGTCGACGAACTCGTCGCGCGCGCCAACGATTCGATCTATGGCCTGGCGGCAGGCGTTTGGACAAAAGACATTTCGAAAGCGCATCGCATCGCCGCTCAACTTCGCGCCGGAACGGTCTGGATCAACACCTACAACATCTTCGACGCCGCGCTACCCTTCGGAGGCTATAAGCAATCCGGTTGGGGCCGCGAAATGGGCAAAGATGTACTGGAACTCTACACGCAGACAAAAGCAGTTTGCGCAAAGCTGTAAGCTCCAGATCGACCGACACACTATCCCCATTCTGAGATCGCGGTTGCGATTTCAGGGTGGGGATTTTTTCTGGAGCTATGAGCTTTGAGCGATGAGCAACACCACTCGGTTATGAATGCGTTACTTACTTGTCCTACTTGGTTGCCGTTGGCCCTGAGCGTCGGCTCTTCCACGGATTGGTGGATCCTTACGCGGCCCTAAAGGGCCGGCTCTTCCACTAAATCCTACTCGTATCGCAGCGCCTCCGCCGGCAGAATCCTAGCCGCCGCCCACGACGGATAGATCGTCGCCACGAACGAAATTCCGATGGAGACTATCGCTACGATCAGGCTGTCGATGGCGCGGGGGGCGAAGGGGACGTAGTCGATGGAATAGACTTCGGGGGCGAGCGCGATGAAATGATAGTGGCCTCCGGCCCAGGAGATGCCGAAGCCGAGGGCGAGTCCGATGAGCGTGCCGATGACTCCGATGAGCATGCCTTGCGCGATGAAGATGCGGCGTATCTGGCGCTTTTTGGTGCCCATCGACATGAGGACGGCGATGTCTTTGGTTTTTTCCATCACCATCATGGTGAGCGAGATAAGTATGTTGAGCGCAGCGACAAAGACGATAAGTCCGATGGTAATAAAGGTGACGAGGCGTTCGAGGCGCAGGGCGTGGAAGAGCGGCTTGTTCTGCTCCATCCAGTTGGTGGTCATGAAGCCGTGGCTGCCGGTGAAGGCGTCGGCTTGCTGCTCAAGCTGTTGGCCGACCTCGGGGGCGCGGTAGATGTCGTCGAGCTTGAACTGGATGACGGAGATGACGTCGCCGAGGCCGAAGAGTTCCTGCGCGTCGGCGAGGCGGATGAAGGCCCAGGAAGAATCGTAGTCGAAGAAGCCGGAGTTGAAGATGCCGACCACGCGAAAGCGGATGTACTTGGGAACCATGCCGAAGGGAGTGAGCTCTCCTTGTGGCGAGGTGACGAGCACGACGGAGCCGACGGTGGCGCCGATGCCTTCGGCGAGGTCATAGCCGAGGACGATGGGCGGCATGGCGGCATGGCGGGCGTGGACGCTGGTGAGGTCGTCGGGGGAAGGCTGGGCTGGCGGGCTGGCGCGGGCTCGGAGCTTGTGGTTGATGGTGGACCCTGGTTGTGTGGCGCGGACACTCCTGTCCGCGGCCGTTGCAGTTGAATTTGAATTTGCTTGTATTTGATTTTGAACTTGTCCGTCATCGTAGCAGCCGGAGCCTCATTCACTCCGTTCGCCGAGCCGATCTTTACCGTCTGCAGCAGATCGCTGACCTTACTCTCATACCGAGGCAACATGCCCTTAAGCACGGCGCCGCGAGCGCGCGGGCCGCGCGAGATCAGCACCTGCTCGTAGATGGCCGGAGCCGCGGCGATGACGTGCGGCTCATGCTCAAGCTTCGCGAGCAGAGGACGCCAGTTCGAGATGCCGTCGCTCTCGATGCGCAGCAGGCTGATATGCGCGGTCGAGCCCAGAAGGCGATCCTGCAAATCCTGGCGAAAGCCATTGTTGACGGCCAAAGCGACGATCAGCGAAGCGACTCCCGCGGCAACCCCGGCGATGGAGATGGCTGTGATGATGCCGATGAAGGCCTGGCGGCGCTTGGCGCGCAGGTAGCGGCTCGCGATGAAGAGTTCGAATTTCATTAGCTAGTTGCTAGCTGCTAGTTCTCAGTTGCCAGGTCTCAGTTCTCAGTCAAAGCGGATTATATCTGGCCGAGCCGCGGTTGCTCTTAGTCCGTGGCTCGAGGCTCGTAGCTCATAGCTCGAGGCTCGTAGCTCATAGCTCGAGGCTCGTAGCTCATGGCTCGCAGCTCGAGTCTCGTAGCTCGCAGCTTGTTCTCCTGCTATCCTTCCCTCTCATGTCCCCCATTCTGACCAGCGTCCTGCTCGGCCTGACCGCGGCCGCTGCCAACGTTTTTGGCGGCGCGATCATTGTGCAAAAGCACTGGGAGCGCTCTTACCTGCGATATTTGTGGCGCTGGGCGCGGGCTTCATGCTGGCCGTTGCCATGGTTGAGATGGTGCCGGAGAGCATTGAACTGCGCGGACCGCGCGCCGGATTTCTTATTCTGCTTGGCTACCTGCTCGTGCATTTTTTTGAGCACACGGTTACACCGCACTTTCATTTTGGCGAAGAGACGCACGCCGACGAATTTCTTCACACGCATAAGAGTTATTCGGTTCTGATCGGCCTGCTTATTCATACATTTTTTGACGGCATCGCCATCGCGTCGGGGTTCATCGTTTCCAACTGGCTGGGCTGGGTCATCTTTATTGCCGTCTTTCTGCACAAAATTCCTGAGGGCTTCACGATCGCGTCTGTGATGCTGGCCAGCGGACGCAGCCGCAGCTTTGCCTGGTCGACGTCGGTGATGCTCGGCGCCGCGACGGTGGCGGGCGTGATGACGATGGCCATCTTTCATCGCGAGGTCGGATTCGGGCTGCCGCTGTCGGCGGGCGTCACCATCTATGTGGCCGCGTCGGATTTAATTCCGGAAGTAAACAAAGAGACGGGCGTGCGCATGGCGCTGCTGGTCTTCGTCGGCGCGGCCTGCATGTTTGTGCTGGACCGCTTCCTTCACGTGCACTAAGCCCGTGTAGCGCGGACACTCTTGTCCGCGCAGTCGGTTGATACGCCGCACGCACGCGGACAAGAGTGTCCGCGCTACACCTGCTAGAATTTCCCTTCATCATTCTTGGCGCCTGCCTGCGAGTTCTGCCGATGTCCGAAAATCCAGCTTCAACTTCCATGCCCACGCCCCGCACGCGCGTGGTGCGCGAGCCGCACCGCGGCAAGTACGACCGCGAAACTGTCAACCGAGATTCTCGATGAGGGCCTCATCTGCCATGTCGGCTTCACGGTCGACGCGCAGCCTTATGTCATTCCGACAATCTACGGGCGAGATGGCAACGTGCTTTATCTGCACGGCTCGGTTGCCAGCCGCATGTTGCGCAACCTTCAACAGGGCATTCCAGCATGCGTCACGGTTACGCTCGTCGATGGGCTGGTGCTGGCGCGGTCGGTTTTCAATCACTCCATGAATTACCGGTCAGTCGTGATTTTGGGGACGGCGACGCTGGTGGAAGATGCGGCGGAGAAGTTGGCTGCGTTGCGTGCGGTGAGTGAGCACATCCTGCCGCAGCGCTGGGATGATGCGCGCCAGCCCAGCGAAAAAGAACTGAAAGTCACTTCGGTGCTCAGGATTCCAATCGAAGAATTTTCCGCCAAGGTGCGCGTCGGTCCGCCGATTGACGATGAAGAGGACTACGCGTTTCCGACGTGGGCAGGGGTAATTCCGCTGGAGCTAAGGAGCGGAGAGCCGATCGCTGACGAGCGCTGCGCGCGCGAGTTTCCGGAGTATTTGGAGAATTACTCACGGGAAAAGAAGCTTTGAATCAAGCCAAATGACCTGGAATTTCGTAGGTATTAGTGGAATCGCGATATTACGTCAACCATGCGATCTGGTAACGTAACAATTGGCGCGTAAATGCCTAAACAGGATTTTCTCGTCAACATTGACGGTCATTTGGTGAGCGTTCGCCTGACTGTCTCGCCTAGAGGAAGGTTCTCCGCCTGCATTTTCTTTATTGCCATACTGGCGCTCGCCATCTGCGGGCTTCTCTTTCTTCCCGGAGAACACTGGCAATCCAAGCATGTGGCATGATCTCTCATCATCTCCGGCGAATTCCGGGGATTTCATCGTTCCATTTATTCTCCTGTTGAGCGCACCAATCTTGATGACGCTTCTTCTGTGGAGATACATAATGCTGGCCTACCCCTCGGACGAAACTTTTCATTGCGACGAGCGAACATTGACCATCTCTAAGGTGCGATGGCTTGACATCTACAACAAACAATGGGATACCCGCTCGTACCCATTGGGAAGAATTGCGGGTATGAGGTATCAAGCGCTCGCTAGAGCTAGGGGAATCTCGATCTACGGCCTCCGCTTTACTGCGGAAGGCAACTCAACGAATTCTCCCCGGCCTCGGACCCTGCGAAGCTGACAGAATCCTGAAGGCGCTGAAAGCATTTGGCGCCGATGTTCTCGATGATCCGACGCTTTCAAAAAAGCTTATGAAACAAACTTCCTCTTAGGTCCCGAAACTGACCGAATCGAGCCTTCGCAATTCCGACTATCCTGTTCAGTTCGGTATCAGCAGCAGCTTGCCGGTCGTCTTCCGTCCTTCCAGATCGCGGTGTGCCTGCTGGGCCTGCTCGAGCGGATAGATGTGCTCGATGCGCAGCTTCAGCTTGCCGTCGCGAATCATGCCAAACACCGCGCCCGCGCGATCCTGAAGCTCCTTCGGAGTAAGCACGTAAGCGCCGAGCGATGGCCGCGTCAGAAACAGCGATCCTTTTTGCGTGAGCACCAGCGGATCAAAGGGTGGGACCGCGCCGCTCGATCCACCAAACAGCGCCATCATGCCCCGCGGACGCAGCAGGTTGAGCCCCTTGTCAAAAGTTGTCTTTCCCACCGAGTCGTACACCACATCGACGCCCTTGCCGCCCATCAGGCGCTTCGTCTCCGCTTCAAAATCCGCCTTCGTATAAAGAATGATGTCGTCCGCTCCGGCCTCGCGCGCGAGCTTCGCCTTCTCCTCGGTTGATACCGTGCCAATTACACGCGCGCCAATGTTGTGCGCCATCTGCACCAGCAGCAATCCCACGCCGCCCGCAGCCGCGTGCACCAGCGCCGTCTCGCCCTTCTTCAGCGGATGCGTGTCATAGGCAAGATAGTGCGCGGTCATGCCCTGGAGAATGGCAGCCGCGGCCTCGCGATCCCCGACACCCTCGGGCACTTTCACGATCTTGTCCGCCGGCACGGCGGCATACTCCGCGTAGCTGCCCATCACCATCGCATAGGCCACGCGATCGCCGACCTTCAAGCCGTGCACGTCCGAGCCCACAGCCGAGACCGTGCCCGCGCCTTCCTGCCCCAGCACAAAGGGCAGCGCCTGCTTGTAACGGCCCTCGCGGTTGTAGACGTCGATGAAATTAACGCCTGCCGCCTGAATCTTGACAACAACTTCATTCGATTTCGGCTGCGGAACGGGAAGGTCGACGAGTTCCATGACCTCGGGCCCGCCGGTTTGTTTGATCTGGATGGCTTTCATAACGAGTCTTGGATGACCTCGAAAATTGCCGGGATTCACGACGATCCACGGCAGCCCTACGCGACCTTGTTGCCGCATTCAGGACAGAACTTCGTCCCCGCTTCAAACTTCGTTCCGCACTTCGAGCACTCATTCTTCGGACGCAGCGGCTTCCCGCACTCAGGACAGAACTTCGCCCCCTGCGTGTGCGCCCCGCATGCCGGACACAGCGCTACCGCCTCGCTGGTCAGGTCGAGATTCTTTGTCATGTCCTGCTGCCCCACCTTCTCGCGAATCTGTTCGGCCGTAGCCTGCGCCTGCGCCGAGGCGATTTCTGTATCGACATCGGGCGCGCACTCGTAGCAGAGCGAACGCTTCTCGTTCCAGCACGTCGCCTTGCAAACCCACTTCGCGCACTTCGGACATTCCCGAAAATTGGGCTTGGCTTCTTCGATTGCGTCGCGATAGGCCTTGTCGTGCGCCGGACCCTGGATGGCGCGCTCGATCTCGTACGCGCTGTTGCTCGCCGAGCCGAGAATTCCGCCGAACAAGCCCCCGGCAGCGCGCAGCGCACTGGTCGCCATGCCCGTCGCCGAGGCTCTGAATTCACTCGTGAATCCGTTGCCACAGCGGTCGCAGAAGAATTCGAACTGGTATCCCTTGTCGGTCGAGTGGTCATTGACGTTGCGCGTGAACTGGATAAGCGACATCGAGTCTCCCGGCTGTGTAGTTTGCGAAACGGGCAATTCTAGCTGCTGACGCGCGGAGCGTCTACGCCACCTTGTGACGCAACCGTTCGAAGCCACATTTTGACGTGACAATCAACACTGCGCGGCTCAGCGCTTTCAGCCGCGAAGCGGCGCAAGAATACAGCCCACGGCGTAAGCCGTGGGTGCCAGGTAGGAGTTGAACCAGCCCCGGAGGGGCGAAAGAGCAGTTCTCACGCGAACTCTTTAGCCCCCGTCCGCAGGGGCTCCAAATCCAAGCCTCGTGGTAACATATCCAGCCGGTTCCGAAAGTAATCGCGTTCAGGGTCCTGTCGTGGCATTGACCCAACTATTTTTGCGATATTAACATCAGACTCATAAATACTTTGCGTGAGCGGGCGCGTCCAAATAGCCGACCCAGCGCCCCAAGGCGGCGATAAGTTTCTGACGCTATGAGCGTTTTCAACCGGTATCCGGCGCTTCTGCTGTGCGGGTTTCTGGCGGCCACTCTGGGCTGTCAGAGCGCGCAGAAGTCGTCCACGTTCATGCCGCCCATGCAGGCCCAGGCGCCCGCGCTCGCCAGCGGAACCCCTCATTCCAATCCTCAGAAACCGACTCCGCCCGCGGCTGACGAGTCGCCCACCAGCGCCCAAGCCCAGCAGGCGCTCTCGGTCGATCCCGTCGCCGACCTCATCGCGCGCGTCGAAAAGGAATATAAGACTGGTGAGGACAACTATCGCGACGGCCATCTCGAGGCCGCCAAGGCCAACTTCGATTCCGCTTTCAACCAGCTTCTCGGCAGTGGACTTGATCTCCAATCCGACGATCGCCTCGAAGCCGAGCTCAACCACATTCTCGATGGCGTCAACGAACTCGAGATCGCCGCGCTCCAGCAGGGTGATGGTTTCTCCGCGCAGCCATCCGAGCCCGCCCCGATCGACGAGGCCAACGAAGCCACTCCGACCGTCGACCAGAACGTGAAGGCCACCGCCGAAGCCGAGATCAAGTCCACCCACTCCGACCTGCCGCTGATGATGACCGATCAGGTCGCGGGCTACATCAATTACTTCTCCAATCGCGGACGCGGCACCCTCGAGCGCGCCCTCGCCCGCTCCGGCCAATACGACGAGATGATCCGCCGCACCCTCAAGCAGGAAGGCGTCCCGCAGGATCTCATCTACCTTGCGCAAGCCGAGTCCGGCTTCCATCCGCTCGCCGTTTCACGCGCCGGCGCGCGCGGCATCTGGCAATTCATGGCCAGCCGCGCCAAAGGCTACGGCCTCGAGCGCGACTGGTGGATGGATGAGCGTCAGGATCCCGAGAAGGCCACCCGCGCCGCCGCCCACCATCTGCACGATCTCTACAACCAATTCGGCGACTGGTATCTCGCCATGGCCGCGTACAACTCCGGCCCCGGCACCGTGCAGAGCGCCGTCAAGCGCACCGGCTACGCCGATTTCTGGGAGCTCTACCGCCGCAACGTTCTGCCCAAGGAGACGCGCAATTACGTTCCCATCATTCTCGCCGTCACCATCATGGCGAAGAATCCCGAGCAGTACGGCCTCTCCTCAGTCGTAAAAGAAAAGCCGGTTCCCTACGACACGGTGAAGATCAACTATCCCGTCGATCTCCGCCTGGTCGCCGAATGTGTCGACGCCTCCGCCTCCGATCTTCAAGACCTCAACCCGAGCCTGCTGCGCCTCACCACGCCGAAGGATCATACCTTCGAGTTGCACGTGCCCGCCGGAACCGCCGCCAAGTTCGAGACCGCGGTCGCATCCATTCCGGTCGATAAGCGCGTCTGGTGGCGTTATCACAAGGTGCAGGCCGGCGAAACGCTGGCTTCGATCGCGCGCACTTATCACACCTTGCCGCGCTCCATCGCCGAGGCCAACGATCTTGACGGCAACGAACTCGCTCCCGAGAGCCGCCTCATCATTCCCATCGCGCCCGGCAAGCAGGCGGATTCGACCACCTACTCCCGCGCCATCACCCACTACAAGATTCGCCGCGGCGATACGGTCGAGTCAGTGGCCGCGAATTTCGGCATCTCGGCGAAAGCAATTCGCACCTGGAATCGCCTCAAGGGAAACAGCCTCGCCGGCAGAAAGACTCTGCTCGTACGCCTGCCCGTTTCGCCAAGCGCGCGCGAGACGCAGGTCGCATCGTCCGCCAGAAATACCTCGCGTGGAAAGAAGTTGCGGCACGGCAAGACCACCGCACAAGAATCGACTGCGTCAGAGACGCCCACTGTGTCAGATAAAAGGCCGGCGCGCGCCGCTGCCTCAACCGCGCGCGTCTCGACCGGCCACGCCCAGACCCAAACCGCCACCGCCGCAACCGTCCATCACCGGGTAAAGGCGGGCGAGACGCTCTACTCCATCGCCACGTCCTACAACACCACTGTCTCAGCGCTCAAGCACGACAACCGCAACATCGCCGTCCTCCGCCCCGGAATGATCCTCATCGTTCGCGACGTCCGCTAATCCCGAGTCGTAGTCACAGCCGATCGCAGCTGCCCGACAACCGCTCTGAGCGCAGCGAAGACCACCAAACCCTTATGTCATCCTGAGCGCTGCCGAAGGACCTGAAACCCTATGTCATCCTGAGCCCAGCCGACCCCACAACCGCCGTCTGTCATCCTGAGCGCATCGAAGGACCTGAAATCCTATGTCATCCTGAGCGCAGCGAAGGATCTCATGTTCCACAGCTCTGTCCGACTATCTCGCCGTCAGGCTGAGCTCCAACTCTTCCGCCTCATCTGCCGCCCGGGCCGCCCCAAACTCGTTCCCTACCACCACCGCCAGCACCATTCGCCACGGAATCATCAGTGCCTGTAACTCGACCGCCGCATTCCGCTCGTGCTCCTCCGTATTGAGTTCGATCCAAAGCCCGCGCTCGTCCGTGTCATCCAGGACGCGCGCAAAGATGGTATGGCTGTCGTCGGCCGACTGGGTTGCACATTGGTCTGGACTGCCGGAGGATGCCGCGGCGGGGTGTCCATTTCCGCTGCCCGCTCGAAGCGCGCTCGTGCGATTGGCGCGGGAGCCGGCACTGGCGTAGGCGCTGGCATGTGCGACGGCGTTGGCGCCGGCCGTCAAGCCGTGCGCAGGCCCGTGCAGAAAGGCCTGAATCCCTGCCAGGTTTGCCCATGACTTCCGGACGACAATAGCGGTGCTGGAGTTCTGCTTAAGGCGCATACCTCAAAGTTAAGGTGCGCAGGGCGCCCAAACAATGACCAGAATCACGGGCATGTGTGAGGCCGCGCGGACCTTGGATGGCTATCCGTACGCATCGAGCGCCCGCCACTCTCTCTGAAAACAAGGCGCTTAGTGGGACGGTGGCATCCCTCGGCCCGATTTCCACCAGGGTCATTACAGAAGTTTGTTGCGCTTGTAGCGTTTATAGGTTACGCTTGGGACAAATGTGGCGTTTGTAGCGTTTGATGGTTTCGTTTATAGCAACACCAATCTGCCGAAAACAAGCGCCAGCGACCAAAGGAGGAATCATCGTGACCGACGCCAGGGAGATGACACCGGCTCTGCCACTCTCAGTCCGGGACCAGCACGATATCGACGAAATCTACCGCAGACTGCAAAAGGCATCGGCAAAACTGGTTGGCCCGGACGGCAAGGCACAGGTTCTCCCCAACAACGTTTACTCGTTTCTCTGCCAACTGCTCGCCGATCTCACCTCCGGCTCGTCGGTAACGATCCTGCAAAGTAACGCGCTCTTGACCACCATGGAAGCGAGCAAGATGCTCGGCATGTCTCGCCAGTTTCTTGTGAATCTGCTCGAGAAAGGCGAGATACCCTTTATCAAAGTCGGAACGCATCGCAGAACCTACGCTCGCGACATCCTCGCCTACAAGGCGAAACGCGACGCCGCCCGCCGCAAGGTCATCGACGACCTGGCCCGCGCCGAATACGACGAAGGGATTTACGACCGGCTGCCCGATGATCCTGACGCCCGACAATGAGTACACGGTACTGCTCGATGCCTGCGTTCTGGTTCCAATGCCGCTCTGCGAAACCCTCCTGCGTTTCGCCGAGGAGCCTGCTCTCTACCGTCCTCTTTGGAGCGATCCCATACTCCAGGAGGTTGGTACCGTCTTAGAACGAAAGATGCATCTGACGCCTGCCCAGGTGAAGCGGCGTCTGGATGCAATGCGAAGCACCTTTCCGGAAGCTTCAATATTGATCCCGGATGATCTGGCACCAGCATTAACCTGTATTCCCGATCCCAATGATCGCCATGTTCTGGCCGCAGCGATCCGCGGTAAAGACGATGCGATCCTAACCTTCAATCAAAGGCATTTCCCGTCCGAATGCCTCGCGCAATATGAAATCGACCTGATGTCTCCCGACAATTTTCTCGTTCATCAATTCCACCTGAACCCCTCCGCCGTATTAGGCAAGATCGACGCCCAGGCCGCGGCCATTCGCGAGACGCGGGAGGCAATAATGCGGCGTTTTCGCGAACGTCTACACGCGCCGAATTTCGCTGATGTTGTGGAGGGCAGGAGAAACGAAGACGAGCAGGCGTTTTAGGAATAACAGCGGGACAACGCACAGCACTAAGGAGTTAGGAGACTGGATCGTGCGGACACACGAATCGCTCTCTAAACAGGTCGAGTGACATTTTCGTGGAGAGTGGGTCGGATGTCTGTGCCGGGGATCACGGCGCGGTGGTGATGAAAAGTCGGCGAGGGCACGCCGCGTGCATGGGACGAGGAACGGATTTAGAGTTCCATCGGCGATAGAAGACCACGTTTCCGACCCGGATATTTCTTCCCATAAACCCTCATATACGTAACATCCAGCAACTGCAGAATCGCGAGAAGCGCCCGCTCCACAGACGCCTCAGTTACAACAGCCGGCCCTTTTGGGTGTGTAAGCCCGTTTCTTAGTTCCATCGCATCCTTAAACTGGCTCCAGTATGCAGCCTTTCGGTCCAAGGGGGCCTTCTTTGAAAATCGATGACAAATGAACAGAAGCCTGTCCTCAAGCCTGTAGATTTGGGTTCGTTTCGTGAGACGAAACTCGCCCTGCTCAAGCTCAACTTTTTTCTCCGACAGAATAGACCGTTCTTGGGGCGAGAGCTGGGAAAGAGTAAGAAAGTCTTCTGCGATCGCATTTATGTGTGCTTCCAGCGCGCAAAAGGCTAGGTTCAGGGCAGCATGAAGATATGCCTCCGAAGCCTTCGGGGTCTCGCTTGTTCGACCTTTCTCCAAGAAGGCCCTTGCCTCATCCAACAACTGGGTTGCGAATGTGTCTATTTCAGCCACGGTCCTATGTCCCCGCCTTCTCTGCTTTCTCAACGTCTAAAATGGCCTGCTTCGCGTGGTATTTTGCAATAGCCACACCAATTAAGGGAGAGGTTATTCCGTCCCCCTTCTCTGATTGTGCGTAAAAGAGCTCGACAAACCGGCCGCGCTCCTTTGCATCGGTCCGGTAGCCTAGGCCTCGGTAGTTTTCGGAATCTGTTTTGTGCTTACCCTTCGCGAGTGCAGATGCATTGAGCGGATCCTTGCCCTTCGCGAGTTTCAGTTCGTAGTGACGCTGCAGCCTCTTGTCGTTACCGTTCATGAGCCCGGCGACATAGGCCCACGCCGATAAGACCGCATAGTTCATGGCCTTTTCTTGGGAGTCGACGTTCCCCTTCGTCCCCTTGAACGCATTCCGCTGGGCGCTTATCAGGGCACTAAACTCAATTCCCGCCTTCTCGAGTTTTGCGTCTTTCCAAATGCTGGGCTTCTTATTGCGTACGTTCTCCCACTGCTTATCCTCTTCGCCGGACTTTGCTACGACGGGAGTCGTATCAGTCTTGTCAAAATCGGCATGGCTCGCTTCGACGCCTGCATAATAGTTGATGATGAAGGTGCGAGCGTTTCTCACAGTCATCGGCGCCCCACGCTGTCGTTTGTCAGCAAAATCTTGGTTCGCTGCAAGAAAGCCAACTTTTTGACACCAATTCCGCAGTTCGGGGCCGCGCACTGTCTCTTGCATTCGATCGTAGAGGTCGGCTGAGACCGCTATCACCGTGTTGGAAATGAGTTGCACGTCGAGCCGCTGGTCAGAATCGAGACCGAAGTACACTTTTACCCCGTGGTATTCATCGGCGCCTGTTTCAAATGCTTCCTTGATTGCTTGGAAGCGGTGTTGTCCTCCTATGATTTTCAAAGGATGGTCTGGGTCGTACTCCGTCGTGAACTCTGTCACCAGATTGCTGAAACTCCGCCGTTGGATTGCGTCCTGTTGCATTCGCTCAAATGCTATGTGACTAGTGACGATCTCCCGATTCGCTCTATATTCTGGCTGCTCTTCCGGATCAAGAGGTACGTCCGTTGTAGATAGCGGCACGAGTTTGTTTGCAGGAATGTGGCACTCGCAGTACCGAGCGTTCGTCCGGGCATCTACCAATACGTGGAAGACGTCGTTTGTTTCGAGAGGTTGGACGGACTGGAGGAACGCCTCCACGAGTTGGTCGACATTTTTCGCGCCGTCTAACTTGGCCGGAATTACATTCTTGATGTTGAACTTGTTTTTCGGATTTGGCACCACGATCCATCCTCTCCGCGTCTGTTTTACTAAGACCTTCCCGACCGTTGCTCTCTAGGGGAACAGAGAGTCCGCGTGGGCGACTTTCAATCAAAAAGGGCCATAGCTTACGCTATGACCCCCTCAGTCGGGAACATTACTAACACCCTCGACTAACCGTGTCAAAGACCACTTTGGTGCCAACCAAGTCGGTGCGTGGATCGGAGGAAAAAATCCACTATTAGGCACCGTTGGCCGACCAAGATGCCGCTCTGCTTCAGTTCCAACCCATCCTCGTAACTCCTTATTCCGGAATATCTTACGTATAAGTCCTTATTCTTCAAAGATCTGGAAGAAATTCACGTAAGTTATTGATTCCAAAAGATCGAAGTAACTCCTTATTCCTCAAAGATCTAGCGGCAATAATCCCCTAAGTCATTTAGTTTCAAAGATCACATGAATGGGGTATCCGATACTAACTGGTAAACACCTCGTCGTTGGAGACAACCTACGCCGGAGACGATTACGCCGCCCGCTGCTGCGACCGTTCGGGAGCGGGTTTGCGGTCGGAATCGATCTGGAGGAAGCGCAGGACTTGGCCTTGCGAGAAGATGCCTTGTAACTCTCCATTCGAAACTACCGCCAGCTGCGCGAGGCTTTCGCGGGCCATCAGTTCGAGAGCCTTAACCGCTGGCATATCGGGAGGAACGGAACGGACCCGGCTGAGCGGCCGCATGGCTGCCTGCACGCTGGTCGACTCCCATTCGCTGCGCGGCACATGCTGGAGTTCGGCGGGCGTGATCAGGCCGACATTCTTGTGGTCGCTCGTAACCACAAAGCAGCGGCCCGCGCTGTGCAGCAGATATTCGTCGACGAAGTCGCGCAGGCTGAGGAAGCCGTCGACGGTCGGGCAGTTGCGCTCCATGACGTCGGCGACGCGGCGTCCGCGCAGATGCGCGAGCAGTCCGGCCTGCACCGTGCTGCTGCGCGAGGCATCAAGCAGAAACCATCCGATAAAGGCGAGCCAAAGTCCGCCAAAGCTCTCGCCCACGAAGAAGCGGTACACTCCCCAGGCGATGAACATGAGCGCGACCCCTTGTCCGGCTAGCGCGGCCCAGAGCGTGGCCCGCTCGGCGCTGTGGCTGATTCCCCAGATAATGGCGCGCAGCACGCGCCCGCCATCGAGCGGAAACCCAGGAATCATATTGAAGAAGGCAAGCGCGAGGTTAATGTAGCCGAGCCACAGCAGAACGGCGGGCACGGGGGTATTCGGGTCGACGCCGGGCACCCATCCCGAGACGCGTGCCAGAAGCAAAAAGATTCCACCCAGAACGGCGCTGGTGATGGGACCGACGATGGCAATCCAGAACTCAGACTTGGCGTCGGATGCCTCGGACTCGATCTGCGAGACGCCGCCGAGCGCGAAGAGCGTGATGGAGCGTACGCGCAGGCCGCGCCGCTGCGCCACCATGGAGTGTGCGAGTTCGTGCAGCAGCAGCGTCACAAAGAACAGGACGGCGGTGATGGCGGCGGCGATCCAGATGGTAGTGGGGTTCCACGCGGGAGTAAGACTGCGGAAGTGCGACGCCAGAGAGAGCGCGATCAGGAAGGCGATGATGAACCAGCTGTAATGCAGCCCGATCTCGATCCCGCCGATTCGTCCGAGTTTGATCTGGGAGTGCATGGGGGGGTGGTCCTCGGTCTTTGGGATGCAGTTCCCCCAACGGACGATGCGCAAAAAAGACCGCCCACTCTAACGCCGCAGCGAACCTGGGCACTAAAGTGGGATCCAGATGTCAGCCAGTTGTCCAGCGGTACTGGGCGGATGCCCGCCTACATGGCCGAATCGGAGTTGAACGTGTCAGCGACCGCCTTCCAGCTGCCATCGGCCTGCTTGGTGTAGACCGTCAGATACTTTCCGTGATCGGTGACCGGCTTTTTGGTCTTGGGATTGGTCATGGTCATCTCGTAAGTGCCCTGCGCAAAGACCATGTCTCCGCCCTTGGACGCGACCACTTTGTTGGATGAGAAGGTCAGCGCAAAGTTTGGATCGGCCATCATCGGAGTGACCGCAGCCTTCAGCGCATCCTTTCCGGTCACGGTCGGAGCTCCTGGGTAAAGTCCCGCTCCGTCGTCGGTGAAGTAGCTCGCCCATTTGGCGGGATCTTTGGTGGCCGCGTCTTTCATCCACGCCGCTTCGACATCCTTGACGGCCTGCATGTCAGCGGCGCGTGTGTCCGGCGGAGCAGCAGGCGCGGGAGCAGGAGTGGGAGCGGTCGAGCAGGCAACCGCAATCAGGCACAGAATGGCAATGACAGCTAACAAAGTGTGACGCATGTTCTCTCTCCTTTGACTTCTGGCTGTTGGTATTGGTGCTTAGCTATTGGCTATGGGTTGTTTGCGGTTCGTTCTTATGTTGGAACGCGACAGTATACGCTCGCGTCGGGGAAGTCGCATTTTGGGTTAGTGACGCGTGTGTAGCGCGGACACTCCTGTCCGCGGCCTTTGATCCTTAGCGACTAGGATGCAGAGCCCATGGGACGCAGACAAGAGTGTCCCCGCTAGACAAGACCAGCAGGCTCAGCCCATCAACATGCCACCGTTCACGTTGAGCACGTGTCCGGTGATGTAGGAGGCTTGGTCGGAGGCGAGGAATGCAACCGCGCTCGCGATGTCTTCCGGAGTTCCCACGCGGCCGAGCGGAATCTGCTTCACCGCCGCCTGCTTGAACTCCTCGCTCAGGACTGCCGTCATGCTGGTCTCGATGAAGCCGGGGGCGATCGCGTTCGAGGTAATGTTGCGCGAAGCGACCTCGCGCGCAATCGCCATGGTCAGGCCGATCAGTCCGGCCTTCGACGCCGAGTAGTTGGCCTGGCCGGCTTGGCCCATTTGTCCAAAGACGCTGGTGATGTTAATGATGCGTCCCCAGCGCTGCTTGAGCATGGAGGGGATGACCGCTTGAATGCAGAGGAAGGCCGAGGTGAGATTGGTATGGAGGACCGCGTCCCAATCGGCGCGCTTCATGCGCATGACGAGCTGGTCGCGCGTGATGCCGGCGTTGTTAACCAGGATATCGATCTTGCCGAAGTGCGCGAGCGCCGATTTGACCGCAGCCTTGACCTGCTCTTCATCCGCCACGTCTACGGGAAAGGCGGCAGCCTGGCCGCCGGTCACGCCGATTGCCGTAACCAGTTCTTCCAGCTTCTGCTGATTGCGTGCCGCTACCGCGATGCTGACGCCTTGTTGCGCCAGACGGAGCGCGCAGGCATGACCGATGCCTTGCGAGGCTCCGGTGACAAGAGCTACTCGGCCTTCTAGGGTCATTTTTGGGGGCTCGGTTTTCCGTAACTCGGGAACTGGGAATTATATATGGAAGGCAGTTGCCGGTTGCCAGTTCCCGGTTCTCAGTTCGCGGTTCCTCCTATCCGCTTGCCTGTGGCAGCGAAGCTCAATTCTTGTTCATTCCTCTCCGCGGATTTACGCGGATCTCACGGATTCATCGGGAAGACTCGTGACAAAGACTCGTGACAAAGATGTGGTCGAATCGGCGGGAACCCGCGTTTATCGTCTATCCGTCGAGATGAAGTGGAGATGAAGTTGTCGCGGCCCCTTTAACCGGCCTCTCCCGCTACCTCGCGCAGCGGAGGCGGATTGAGAATCTCGCTTATTTTTCCCACCAGTTCGCTTCTGGAATAGGGTTTTGCCAGGAAGGATGTGTTAGCGCTGACGTTTTCAGTGGTCTGCCCAGCCTGGCTGTAGCCGGACGTGATCAGGACCCTTATGTTTGGCGCGCGCTGCCGAAGCTCTTCACCTAACTGTTCGCCGGTTCGGCCGGGCAGGATCATGTCGGTGACTACCAGATGGATGGCTCCGGACTCCTCATACATCTTCAGGGCCGCAGCGGCGTCTTCGGCGGCCAGGACTTTGAAGCCTGCGCTTTCCAGAATGCAGCGGGTGGCTTCCCGCACGAAAGGCTCATCCTCGACGAGAAGAATGGTGGGTAATGGAGGTGGGTGATTTGACCGCTGCGGTGAAAAGGGGAACGGTTGCAGTTTCATATTAGTTTCTCCGGCGTGTTTTCTCGCCTTATGCTGATCGTCTTGCAATCGAGTGCCCCGGAGAAGCTGTGAGAAAGAGGGGGATGCTCAATCGATGGCAGTTGGCGGCGGGACATCTCCTTCCGGCGAGGTGGACAGCTACTTCAGAGCGCTCAGGATGGTTTGGTTGGGATCGACGACAATCTTGTGAATCCCTTCCGGCGCGTTGAAGTGGAATAAGGTCTCCGGGCCATCGGCGAGCACTTCGCCCAGGAATACCAATGAGTTGCCGCCGGCCGCGCCATAGACGGGAACGGCTGTAACGAGATTGTCCGGCGCGTTCTTCAGCAGGATTAGGCCCGAGGCGATGGTCTCTCCGGCTTTGCCGGTGATGTGCGTCTCGCGCACGGCTATTTCGGGAATGGCGGTGCCGTTGACCCAGCCGTCGACAAACCAGTCGAGACTGTGATGATTGTTGTACCAAAGCGGGCGGGGGAGTTCCTCTTCGAAAACCTGGATCAGATCATGCGTGCTCATGGCCTTACCGGCGAAACGGTCACGGGCTTTGCGGAGGGCGCGAAAGAAGGGCTCGTCAGGATTGGCGGGCGCCTTGCGTGAATGAACTGCCATTTCAGAGTCGCGCATCATCGAGCGCAGCATGTGAAAGAGCCAGGTGCCGCGTTCGTAGCTGATGGCCTCGTAACCATTGGGAAAGTGCGAGGAAATCAGACGCTGGCCAAGAGTGACTGGGCCGGCGTCGCGCAGCCACTCGCCATCTTTATTCTTGCTGAGCAGATCTTTGCGATACCTCTCCATCACGGCGTGAAACTGCTCGGGGCTCTTTTGCTCAAGGAGGAGCAGGCTGGAGTAGTTGGCTAGGCCCTCGGCGAGCCACTGATCGCGATAGCTTTTCCAGACGACGAGATCGCCCCACCATTCATGCGCCGTTTCATGGACGAGAACCTGACGGTTGAGTTCGCTGGTGACGGGGTCGAGGTGAAGCTCATGCTGTTCCTGTGGACTAAGGAAAGCGGCGCTCGACAGAAAAACGAGGCCGGGCCATCCCTGGCTGAGGTCGCCGGGCATCTGCGTGAGAGCGAGTGAACTGTAGGGATAGGGTCCGAACCATTGGGTAAAAGTCTCGATGGCGTTGGCTGCACGGTTCGCGACGTCCTGCACGTCGCGGGCTGGCGAGGGCGATGACGGCACAATCGCGATTGGCGGCGCGGCCGGTTTGGTTCTGGGGTTTCCGGTGACGGGCGGCTCGATGATTTCGGTTGGCGGGGTGGGGAAGGTTTTCTCGACTCCACGGGTGGCGTAGGCTTCGACCAGCACACTGCCGGCCTTGGCTTCGGCGCGAGTGTAGCGGCCGAGGTTGAATCCGGCGACCGGGATCGGGCGTTCGGAGATCCAATGAGAGACCTTTTCGCCAGTCGAGTCTGAGCGGGATTCGGTGACCGTGCGCGAGATCTTTTTTCCAGTGGCTAGAAGCGTCCACTCCGCCGGGTAGTGAAAGACGATGTCGAATTGGGCGTGGCTCAGACCGAAGCTGGGATACCAGGTGCCGCGTTCGCCGACGTAGAGCAATCCATTACCGGCGTCGGAAAGAACGTCACCCGCATAGTGAAAGCTGAGTTTGGGGTTTTCTCCATTTTTGAGAGCGGCGGGGAAGATGATGGCGACCAGATCGTTGCCCTTGCGGCGGAGTTGCGTGCCTTCAATGGCGGGATTCTGGATGAAATCAACCGGATGACCGGCGGACTCGACGGACTCGATCTTCAGATAGCGCGAGAGCTCGAAGAGCAAGGTTCGCTGACCCCCGTTGCGAACGCGGACGTCAAGGTCGGCCGAGGCTCTGAGATGGGTGGGTGGGGTGACCCAGGCCTGCAACTTGAAACTGCCAATCGAGACCTGATTCACGCGAGGTGCGGGAGGGGCGGCGCCACTTGGGGCGGGTGGAGAGAATGAGGTCCAGATGTCGAAATAGTCGATGCCATCTTTTACCTGCGGTTTGCCAGCCCAGAGAGACTCGGGGATGGCGGCGTCCCAGAAGACGTCAAAGCCGCCGAGGGTTTTTCCGATGAGATGGGCGTGAAGCAGAGACGGAAGTTTGCTGGCGGTGTCGTAGGGAGTTTTCGAGGGAAGGAAATGGCTGAAGTCGAGGAGCAAGCGGGTGGCGTCGAAGTCGGCCAGTTTTGGGATGGTGTCGGACCATTCCTGGAGGAAGTCGGCGCTGCCGGGAGCGGGAGATAGGAAAGGCTGGAGTTCGGCGGCGGTGTCATCGTTGAAGCGCAGGTATCCGGAGCTGAGCTGCTCTTCGAGAATGGCCATGCCGGTGAAGAGGGTGAGGGAGGCGCGTTCGACGCGGTTGGGAGGCTGAAGAAGGATCTCCCCGTCGCCGACAAAGAACGCACCGGTAGTACGGCCGCAGATGTCCTCGGTGAATGCTATGGTGCCGTCATCGAGGGTGATATCGAGGCTGGGACGGTGGATGGAGGCGCCGCGGAAATGGTATACGCGGCTGGGATCGAGGCCGACGGTGCGAATGCGCTCGTATAAGGCAGAGGCGGTCGACGGGCAACGGTCGGAGGACGATTGGGCGGAGGCGGGAGCGAAGACTAGAGCGAGGAGGAGGGTGAGCGCGAAAAGCAGGAGGCAGATCAAACTGAAGGCGGTACGCGAGAACGAGCCCGTTGTCAGGTCGAACATCCGCCGCAGGCGAACAAGCACCTTGGTCACTACGAAGCCCTCCGCCACCGTTGCTAGAATCAGCAAGAATGCGCTTAACCGCACCCATTCTAGTGCTTCTGGTGGCGCTTTCCGCACCCGCCGACGTCATCCACCTGAAAAACGGACGCACGATCTGGGCCGATCAAGTTCGCGAAGACAAGGGTAAAGACCGGATCGAGTACGACGTAGGAGAAGATACCTACGCAATCCCGAAATCCTCCGTCGATAGGATTGATGCGGGCGGCATGGCGCCGGTTACTGCTAGGCACGGAACAGTTGCGAACGAAGTTCCTGATTTCGCACCCCCTGTCACCTTTAATCACCTGGCCGATCTTGGGGACAAGATTATTCGGGAGGGGAAGGTCGATACAGACGCGCTGGCGGCGCTGGAGCGGGCGGGAAATTCGGATTTAGCGGCGACTGGATACTTTCTGGCCGGCAAGTTCGAAGCGGATCATGGGAATTTTCCGCAGGCGAAGATGTATTACGAATCGGCACTGCGCTTTGAGCCAGAAAATGCAACCTTGCTCGTTTATTATGCGGCGAGCCTGATGCGCACGGGGCAGGTGGCGCAGGCGCTGACCTATGCCGAGCATGCGGCGCGGATTGCGCCCGACTCACCGGATGCCCTGGGAATGCTGGGATTCGTGCAGTTTGCCGGCGATCATACGGAAGATGCGATCCGGTCGTGGAAGAAGGCGCTGGCACTGCGTCCCGATCCGACGATCAAGCAGTATTTGGAGCGCGCGCAGCGGGAATCGAGCGCGGAGAGTTCGTTTTCTCAAACTGAAGGCAGCCACTTCAATTTGCATTTTGAGGGCAAGGAGACGAGCCCGAGCTTTCGCCGCGAGTTGCTGGCAAATCTGGACGCCGACTTTGACGATTTGGTGCGCGACCTCGGATACTCGCCACACGACACGATTGCGGTGACGCTTTACACGCAGCAGGCTTTCTTTGACGTAACTCGTGCACCCTCGTGGAGCGGCGCTATTAATGATGGGAAACTGCGCATCCCGGTGAATGGCATGCAGAGCGTAAGCTCGGACCTGGCGCACGTGCTGAAGCATGAGCTGACGCATTCGTTTATTGCGCAGATGTCGGGCAGCCGCTGCCCGACGTGGCTGAATGAGGGCGTCGCGCAGATGGAAGAGGGCAAGTCGAGCGCGTCGAACGGTCACGCCCTGGCCCAGCTTTATGGGGCAGGAGCGGAGATTCCTTTCAACATGCTGGAAGGGAGTTTCCTGAGCTTTTCAGCTCCCGAGGCGAACACGGCCTATGCGGAGTCGCTGGCGGCAGCGGAATTTATTCGCGATACCTACGGGATGGGGGAGATTCAGCACACTCTGGAGCGACTCTCACAGGGCAGTGGGACCGAGGCGGCATTGCGGGGGACGATCCATTCGGACTACCGCCAGCTGCGCGATGAGATGGCGCGGTGGCTGGCGGACCGTTACGGGAAATAGGGCGCTTTTTCAGAGACATTTTGAATGTCCCGCGATCGCGGGACTGGTTGTTTCTTGCTGGAAACGCGCAGCAGGGCAATCTCTTGCACATCTAATGCATAGAGGCTTCGAGTCGAGATTAGAGCGGTTTTTTTCGCCAATCGTGTCATTGCCCCTTCGGCGAGATTGTGCTAACTTCGGCAGCTGATGAAGGCCCTTTTCTCAAGAATATTCAACTCCACACCAGCGGGTCCGGCGCATATCGAACATAGCGCGCCGCCGCCCTTGCAGGGCGCGGATATGGCCGTGGCCTTCTTCTCGCCGCAGGCTGGCGGCGATTTTCACACTTTTGCTCGGGTGAGTCCTACGCGCTTTTTGTTTGGGATGCTGGACGTGGCCGGGAAGCGAGATACGGGCGCGGGCGTTCTGGAGGCGGCGCACAAGTGCTTTCATTCAGCGGCAGAGGAGCTTTTCTCCTCGCCGGAGTTGAACGAGCCGGAGGCCATGATCGAGCTGTCGCGGCGACTGAACCTCGAGATCATGCGCGCCGCCGGCGGCGTTCGCAGCTGCCCGGCGTTCGCCGGGTGCTACAACGAAGAGCTGGGAACCGTGTGTTATGTGAATGCGGGGCATACGCCGGGCCTTTTGAGCGACGATTCGAGCGTGGTTGAGTTGCCGGCTACCGGGCTGCCGCTCGGCTTGTTCTCGCTGGCACCGACTGACGCGCGGGTGGTGGGGATGGGATCAAAAGCTTCGATCGCGGTTGTTTCGCGCGGGGTGGTCGAGGCGGAGAGCAGGGATTCCGAGTTTGGCCTGCGCGGCGTTAAGACCGCGATGCAGTCTGGACAAGCATCGGCCCGGGAGTTGTCGCAACGCATTCTGGAAGACGTCCAATCGTTCATCCACACCACGCCCAAACATAATGACGTGACGGCTTTGGTGCTGACACGGGCCGAGTAGCGTCGCCTCGGCATTTTTGCTTCTCGCAGCCGTCCATCTCCAGATTTTCGTTTCGCATCTCATTATCAAAAATGAGAAGTGCCCAGACTTACTTTTCACCACAGGGACACGAAGCAGACCTTCTTCTTTGCTGCGCAGCTCTGCGAGAACATTTTGAAGAACCGAGCCGGGCCTCGACCTTCTTTCCGGCCATTTGGTCTGGCCGCCAATTCCAGCGTAAAATATTAAAAAATCCCCGGTTAGCACAAGTTCCGGTATTCCAGGTTTCAAGAGAGCTGCAATGAACAGGACCCGACTGACCCTCCTTCTGGCCGCGTTTGCACTTTTACTTCCCGTCGTTGTTTCCGCGGACACGGTGGTGGAAGAGATTATCGCGCGCGTCAACAACGGCATCATCACCCGCTCGGAATATATTCGCAGCCGCGATCAGCTTAAGCAGGAGGTCCAGCAGCAGGATCCAGCTGGCGCTGACCGCGACTTCGCCGAGAAGCAGAAGGACGTGCTGCGCGACCTGATCGATCAGCAACTGCTTTTGCAGAAGGGCAAGGACCTGGGGATCACGGGCGATACCGAGTTGGTCAAGCGGCTGGACGAGATGCGCAAGCAGATGAACCTCGAAACGATGGAGGATTTGGAAAAGGCGGCGCAGGCGCAGGGCGCGTCGTTTGAGGAATTCAAGGAAAACATGCGCAACCAGATCATCACGCAGCGCGTAATCGGGCAGGAGGTTGGCTCGAAACTGGTGATGAGCAAAGAAGAAGAGCAGAAATTTTATGACGCGCACAAAAGCGAGTTGGAGCACCCGGAGCAGGTCCGGCTGAGTGAGATTCTGGTTTCGCCGAAAACTCCGGTCAAGCCGAACGGGCCAGACGGCAAACCTGAGGCCGCGACGGAAGTGGAGAATGAAGCGGCCCTGACCGCGGCGAAGGCGAAAGCCGATGACATCCGGGCGCAGATCCAGAAGGGCGGCGATTTCGCGGAGCTGGCAAAGAAGCTGTCCGATGGCCCATCCGCGAAGGAAGGCGGCGACCTGAACTACTTCAAGCGCGGAACGCTGGCCAAGGAGCTGGAAGACAAGGTGTTCGCGCTGAAGTCCGGCGACGTGACGGAAGTGATTCGGACGAAGCAGGGGTATGTGATCCTCAAAGTCACGGAGCACCAGATGGCGGGCATTCCAACCCTGAAGGAAGTTGAGCCGCGCATTCAGGATGCGCTCTACATGGAGAAACTGCAGCCGGCGCTGCGCGCTTACCTGACCACGCTGCGCGAACAGGCTTTCATTGACTACAAACCCGGCTATATAGACACGGGTTCGAGTGCGAACCAGACCAAGCCCGTGGAAACGACCGCCAAAGAAGAAAACGAGAAGGCGCTGAAAAAGAAAAAGAAGCTGGGTGTGTTTTAGGCTAAGCTAGCTGTCGCTTGTTGCGAGGCCGGCGGTCCCAGCGCGGGCGCACGCATCCAGGTTTTCATGGCGCGACGAACCGCGCGCTGGTAGGTCGGCGGCATCTGTCCGAGCGGCACACGGTTCGCGGAGGCTCATGAAAGAGTTTTTTGTCTGCCAGTGTCACCTGCAAGAGAATAAGGTCATCACATCCTGCTTCGTGGTGGCGGCGAAGCAGGTCAAGCCGAAAAAGAATGGCGAGCCTTATCTGGCGCTGACTTTGGCCGATCGCACCGGCCAGATCGAAGCCAAGATGTGGGACAACGTCGAGGAGTTCATCGACACCTTCGAGCAGGATGACTTTCTCAAGGTCAAGGGCCTCATCAACAAATATAAGAACCGTTTTCAGCTGACGATTCACAAACTCCGGCGCATGGGCGAATCGGAGATCGACTACACCGACTACCTGCCGAAGACGAACAAGGACATCGGCGAACTGTGGAAGACGCTTGCCGATTTTGTTGCGACCTTTCAGAATCCGCATCTCAAGGCGCTGGTGGAATCGTTCATGTCCGACCCGGAGATTGCGGAGCGCTACCGCAATGCGCCGGCCGCGAAGACGCTGCATCATGCGTATATCGGCGGCTTGCTCGACCACGTCGTGTCACTCTTTCGATCCTGTGATCTGATGTGCCGGAATTATCCGCAAATCAATCGCGACCTGCTGCTGACAGGAGCCTTCCTGCACGATATCGGCAAGATCCACGAGCTGACCTACAACCGGTCCTTCTCTTACACGACGAGGGGGCAACTGCTCGGGCACATGATCATCGAACTCGAGATGCTGCAGGCAAAGCTCGCAAAGCTGCCGGATTTTCCGCCGGAACTGAAGACGCTGCTCGAGCACCTCATCATCAGCCATCATGGACAATATGATTTTGGGTCGCCGAAGCTGCCGATGTTTCCGGAGGCGCTGATGCTGCATTATCTGGACGATCTGGACTCGAAGATGGAGGCAATGCGGGCGCACTTCGAGCGCGAGATCGGATCGGATAGTCCGTGGACGAGCTATAACGCTTCGCTGGGACGTCCACTGTTGGATGCGCGGAAGTTTGAACAGGGCGAGAAAGCGACCAAACCCGTCGCCGCTGAACAGGACACGCCGCAGGAGGGATCGGGCACAGATGGCGTCGACGCGGCAGCTGAGAACGCGGCGGTTGAGCCAGCGAACCCTTCGCCGGAGGTCATCGATTTGTTCAGCGCCCAAAAAGCGTAGACGAGTCGTCGATTGTTCGTCCTTGGTCGTGCCAAAACCAGCAGACCTTTGACTGGCCAATCTCACGACAAACTGCCAGCGACTAACCTCGAATTCTCCATGGACTTCTCGCGTTTTACTACCATCAGCTTCGATTGTTACGGCACCCTGATTGATTGGGAGGCGGGAATTCTGCCCGTTTTGCGAGCGGTGATTGCCGGGCACGGGAAAACCCTGAGCGATTCCAAGATCCTCGAACTTTACGGAGAATTTGAGGCTGAGGCGGAACGAGGCGCGTATCAGAAGTACCGCGAGGTGCTGCGATCGGTCGTGCGGGCATTTGGTGAGCGGCTGGGATTTAATCCAACCTCATTTGAGATCGGTTCGCTCTCCGATTCAGTTCCGTCCTGGCCGCCGTTTTCAGATACCGTTCCCGCCCTGCGACGGCTACAGACGCGATTTCGACTGGCGATCATTTCGAATATTGATGACGATCTTTTTGCTCAAACGCGCAAACTTCTTGGAGTGGATTTCGATGCCGTGATTACGGCCGAACAGGCGGGGAGTTATAAACCTTCGCTGCGCAATTTCGAGATGGCGATGGAAAGGTTGAAAGTTCGGCGCGAGAGTCTGCTGCACGTGGGGCAGAGCATTTATCACGATGTCATTCCCGCTCAATCGCTCGGGCTGGCGACGGTGTGGGTGAATCGCAAGTCCGCGCGGCCGGGCGTTGGGGCGGTGCGCGCCGCGGAGAGCACGCCTGACCTGGAAGTGGCGGATATGGCGACGCTGGCGGAAGCGGCGTTATTGCAGCCCTACGTTATTGCAGCCCTGAAGGTTAAGTAGGCAAAATTCGCCTGAAACTTGAGATCAGATCGGGATGGGGGCCGGGAGAATTTTTTTCTGGATGGCTGCTGTCACGAGCTGCGCCTTGTTGTGAATATCGAGTTTGCGCATCAGGTTAAATTTGTGCGCCTCGACCGTCTTCACGCTGAGGCCGAGTTCCGACGCGGCCTGGCGTACCGTGCGGCCTTCCGCGAGTAGCCGCATCACCTCGCGCTCGCGGGCGGTCAGAGCGCTCCGGCGCGCCGGGATTTTTGATGAGGCGGCGCCTTCGTAACGCGACGCATCCTGTCGCAAGAGGTGCAAAATGCGCGGACTCCAGACTCTCTCCCCGCGGCCCACATCGCGCAGGGACCGCAGCAATTGACTGGTGGGCATGTTTTTAAGCAGGTAGCCGCTCGCCCCGGAGCGAATCGCCTGACGCACGTACTCCCTATCCTCGTGCATGGTGAGATAGACAACTCGCGCTTTGGGGCAATGCTCTTCGATGAGCTTTCCGGCTTCGAACGAGGACATACCGGGCATTCCGATATCGAGGAGCACGAGGTCGGGCTGGTGCTCGAGTGTGAGCTTCAGAGCTTCCGACGCATCGCCCGCTTCAGCGAGGACGATAAAATCGTGCGATTCTTCAAGCAGGCGCCTCACGCCATAGCGCACGAGCTCGTGATCGTCCGCGATCACGCAACGAACGGGTTTTAGGGTTTCGGCAGCAATCAGTCCGTTCTTTGTGGTTAACACCGTGGATTCCTCGCCTCAGGTGACGAAGTGCGCGATCCATTTCAGGTGGGCCCAAACGGCTTTCGAACCGTTGTGATCATTGTAGTCATCATCAGCCGCGGGTGCCATCCTTGAACCAACTTTTCTTGTTCGTTTCTTCTTCATTTACAATGCGAGGTTCACATGCTGCGCTATTTCACCTCGGGAGAGTCGCACGGAGAAGCGTTGGTCGCCTTTCTTTCGGGGCTGCCGGCGGGGCTCGAGGTCGATCAGGCTTTCGTCGATCGCGAGTTGTGGCGCCGCCAGCAGGGCTACGGGCGCGGCGGACGGATGAAGATCGAGACCGACCGGGCGCACTTTTTGTCCGGCGTGCATCATGGCAAGACGATCGGGTCGCCGATCGCCGTCCTGCTACAGAATCGCGACTGGCAGAACTGGAAAGAGTCGCTGCCGGTTGAGGCGGGCGATCCGGAGAAACACAAGCGCGTGGCCTCACCGCGGCCGGGACATGCCGACCTGGCCGGAGCATTGAAATACGATTTCACAGAGGCACGCTATGTTCTGGAGCGCGCCTCGGCGCGTGAATCGGCGGCGCGCGTCGCGATTGGTGCCCTGGCCAAACTGCTGCTGCGCGAATTGGGCATCGAAGTTTTGAGTCATGTGATTGCCGTTGGCTCGGTTTCGATTGCGGATCGCGAAGTGGCGTGGGAGCAGATTGAGCCACTGGCGCGGAAAGATGAGGTGCTGCTCTCCTGCGCAGATGCGGAAGCTGAGCAGCGCATGAAGGAAGAAGTCGACAGTGTTTTGAGAACCGGAGATTCCGTTGGCGGCATTTTTGAGGTGGTGGCGCGCGATGTGCCGCCGGGGCTTGGCAGTTATGTACAGTGGGATGAGCGGCTGGATGCAATGCTGGCTGCAGCTGTGATGTCGCTGCAGGCGGTGAAGGCGGTTGAGATTGGGGCCGGGATTCAGGCGGCACATTCGCCGGGCTCGGCGGTGCATGATGAGATCGGCTACCGGCGCGACGAAGGATTTTCGGGCTTCACCCGCACGCGCAATAATGCAGGCGGAATTGAGGGCGGCGTTTCCAACGGGCAGCAGATTCGCGTGCGCGGATATTTGAAGCCAATTTCGACGCTGCGGCGGCCGCTCCAGTCGGTCGATTTTACGACGCGGGAACCGGTGAAGGCGGCCTACGAACGATCCGATGTGTGTGTTGTGCCCGCGGCTGGCGTGGCCGGTGAAGCGATGGTTGCGCTCACGCTGGCGCGTTGTACGCTCGAAAAATTCGGGGGCGATTCGGTCAGGGAAACGAAACGGAATTTCGAGGGTTATCTGGAGCAGCTGAAACACTACTGACACATGATTTATCCAATCGTAAAATACGGCGACCCGGTGCTGGAAAAGCCCGCCGCGACGGTGACAGCGTTCGACGACGAGTTGAAGAAGCTTCTCGAAGACATGTTCGAGTCGATGTATGCGGCGCGTGGCGTGGGGCTGGCCGCGCCGCAGATCGGGATCTCGAAACGAATTGCGGTGGTCGACGTGACTTTCAAGGAAAATCCCGACGCCAAACTCGTTTTGATCAACCCCGTGATCGTCGGCAAAGAAGGCCGGCAGCGCGGGAGTGAGGGCTGCCTGAGCATTCCGGAATTTCGTGAAGATGTTTCGCGAGCGAAGGTAGTGACGGTGCGCGCCCAAGACGCGGACGGAAAATTGTTCGAGCACACGGGCGAAGACTTATTGGCGCGCGCGTTTTTGCACGAAACGGATCACCTGAACGGCAAGCTCTACATATCGCACATCAGCGCGGTGAAGCGGGATTTGATTAAGCGCAAGATCAAGAAAATGGCGAAGGCGGGAGAGTGGTAGAAATGCAGCTCTCAGCTGCCAGCCCTCGGCTCTCAGAATAATCATGGAGTTGACGGCTGAGAGCTGAGCCTGTGACTTACAACCTAATTTTTTGCGGCACGCCTCGATTCGCTGTGCCGACGCTGGAAGCGCTGGTTGCTGCGGGCCATTCCGTGCCGCTGGTTGTTACTCAGCCCGACCGGCCGCGCGGGCGTGGAATGGAACTGGCGGCGTCTCCTGTGAAAGAGTCGGCGATTCGACTTGGCATTCCGATCGCGCAGCCCGCAACCATCAAGAATAATTTGGAGTTTCGCGCGCGGCTTGAGGCGTTGCAGCCGGATGCAATCATTGTGGTCGGCTATGGACGCATCATTCCGCAATGGATGATTGACCTGCCGCGCTTCGGAAATCTCAATCTCCACGCATCGCTCTTGCCAAAATACCGGGGCGCGGCGCCAATTCAGTGGGCGATTGCGCGCGGCGAATCGGTCACCGGCGTAACTACCATGCGCATCGATGCCGGACTCGATACTGGCGATATTCTTCTGCAGCGCGAGATGCCGATTGAGGCGGAGGACACTGCGGAAACGCTGGCGCCGAAGTTGGCCGCGACTGGTGCGGAGTTGATGGCGGAAACTTTGCTCGCGCTCGAAAGTGGAGAGATAAAATCCGTCGCGCAGGATCATGCGCTCGCAACTCTTGCACCAATTTTGACCAAAGAAGATGGCCGCATGGATTTCTCACGAACGGCGACCGATCTGCTGAATCGCATGCGCGGGTTCAGGCCATGGCCGGGAGCGTTCACGACTTTTCGAGGAAAAAACGTGCAGGTGCATCGTGCGGAAACCGCTCGACTGCCGGGCGCTTCGTCGCCGGGAACCCTCTCAGTGGAGGCACACCGGCTCTTCGTGGCGTGCGGTAAAGAGACTGCGCTGCATCTCATCGAGATTCAACTCGACGGCAAGCGACGAATGACCGGGCAGGAATTCGTCAACGGATACCGGCCGAAACCCGGCGAGCGTCTGGGCGAATAGGACTTTCAGCCGAGATTTCGAGTTCCGGATTGCTGACTCGCGGCGGGAGAGACCGTATTCAACAATGCGCGGTAATCGCAGCTCTGACGTGCATCACCCAGGATCGAGCGCAACCCAGACCGCTGGAAACTCACCCCGACCACGCGGCGTGTCAGAATAGTCGCAATGTCCGCTTCTCCAGCTCGCTCCGCGGCTTTTGAAATCCTTTTGAAAGTCGAGCGCGAGAACGCATACGCCAGTGACCTTCTCCACGCGCCGCGTTTCGCGAGACTTTCTCCGAGTGACCATGGCCTGGCGACCGAACTCGTGATGGGCGTGCTGCGCTGGCAGGCTTTGCTTGACCAGAATCTGGCGCGTGCCTCATCGCAGAGGATCGAGAAGCTCGATGCCGAAGTGCTCACCGCTCTGCGGCTCGGGCTTTATCAGCTGCGATTTCTTACGCGTGTTCCGGCGCGAGCTGCGCTCTTTGAGAGCGTGGAACTGGTTAAGGCCGCGCGCAAGAGGTCCGCGTCCGCATTCGTGAACGCGGTTCTCCGCAAGGTCACGACCGACGCCCGCACAAAACAGTCTGAGGAGCACGCTCCCGCGCACGCCCGCGTCGCTGATGCTTTCATTGCGATCCACGAAGCCGTCGATCCCAGCGCGATCGCTCAAGCTGCTTCTCATCCTGAATGGCTGGTGAAGCGCTGGGTCGATGCGTACGGGATCGAGGTAGCGCGGAAGATCTGTCTTCACAATCAGACCCCGCCCGTCACAACGATTCATATTTATGACAATCAATCTCTGCACGAGCTTGCACAGAGCGGCGTTCAGTTCGCGCCCGGCCATCTTCTCTCGAAGGCCCGCACGGTTATCGCCGACAACATCGCGGGTACAAGCGCCTGCCGCCGGGGCGGTGTTGCGATTCAGGATGAAGCTTCGCAACTCGTTGCCATGTTGGTCGGGCGCGGCCAGTCGATCCTCGATTGCTGTGCCGCGCCCGGCGGCAAGACTTCGCTGGTCGCGCATCGCAATCCCCGGTCGACAGTCATTGCCGCAGAACTCCATCTTCATCGCGCACGGCTGCTGCGCTCGCTCGTCCACGCGCCGAATATTCAGGTGGTGACCGCGGATGCGCGGCAATTGCCTTTTTCGGGGATGTTCGATCGCATCCTGGCCGATGTTCCTTGCTCGGGCACCGGCACTCTCGCGCGAAATCCGGAGATCAAATGGCGGCTCACGGCTGCCGATCTTGACGATCTGCAAGCGCGGCAAATTGCGATTCTGAAGTCGGCACTGGCTCGGCTGGCGCCTGGCGGACGGCTCGTTTATTCGACTTGCTCGATGGAGCGAGAAGAGAATGAAGCGGTGGTAGGAGCGGCACTTGCAGGACGCCCTGAATTTGCAATCGCCGATTGCCGCAGAGAACTTGAAGGCCTGCATCTATCCGGGGAATTGTGTGCGGCAGACCTTGACTCGCTCCTAGCCGGACCTTACCTGCGCACGATTCCCGACACTCATCCGGCTGATGGTTTTTTCGCGGCGATCATTCAGCGGGAAAGGTGAGCAGCACAGCCTCGCAGCCAGAATGCAGAGGTCCTTCGCTGCGCTCAGGATGACACCGTCGAGGACAGATCCTTGCAAGAGATGGACTGACCTGGAATGGATGCGACTTACTTCTGCTAGCGTACTTCGAAGTTCACCGCCGTGCCGGCGACTATTTTCTGCCCGGGCAAGGGTGACTGTGCCACGATCATGCTTGCTGAATTTGGCGGCGCTGACGAAACGGCTGCGGCCGATGACGTACCGGAGGAAACCTGTGTGTGCGACGACTGCTGCGATCCAGGGACCGGGACAGGTATCACGGTGACCTTCCCGACACGCATACCTGCATCCTGCAACGCGAGCGTCGCGCTGCCGAGCGGCTGGCCGTTGAGGTTTGGCATTACGTAGGCTGCCGGCTGGCCGTCGCCCGTCACCAGCAGATTAATTTTGGGAGCGGAAACTCCGCTGGCGTTGGCCGGCGGACTCTGTGATACAACCTGATCCGGCTGAACATTCGGCGCGGTGTTTGGCGAATCGGACGGAAAACTGATCTCAGCAACCGAGCCGATCGCCAGACCGCGGCGGCGAATATTGAGTTCGGCGGCGCGTTCGCTTTCTCCAGTCACATCGGGGATGGTCACCCGCTGCGGCCCCAAACTGCGCGCTACGCGAATCGACCAGCCGCGGCGCACCTTTGTCCCGCTCGGCGGCATTTGATTGATGATTCTTCCTTCGGGCACGTCGGCGCTATAGAACTCGCGCTCCACGATCACCCGCAACCCAGAGGCTGCACCGGTGCGCTCGGCTTCAATGGGACTCATGCCGACGACTCTCGGGACGGCAACTTCGCGCCCATGGATCGCCAGACGCATGGCTGTGAGCGCGGAAATCAATGCTACGGTCATGAGTACCAGCGTCAGCAGAAGAACGCTAAAGAAGCGGCGCATTGATCGTGATTATAAATCGCGGCGTTGGCCGCCCGAGTCAGGGTGTCCTCAGTCACCGGTCCTGTGGGTCGTGGGTTGCGGGAGGGTTCGTCGTTTCTTCTTCCCACTGATTGTCGCAGGCGTGGCACGTCCAGGCTTTGTTGGTGACCGGAACGGGGAAGCCGACATAGGCCGATCCATAGGAGAGAAATTTGTTCAACTCCTGGAATGCGATATCGAGCGACTGGCATCGCGGGCAGCGCGGCTGTTCGTATTCGCCGACACCTTCCACGTCGACGACCTCGGGAATCGGCTGGTTCAGAATTTCGTTGGCCGCTTCGGCGTCTTCGGCGCGAACTTTGAGTTTTATTCCTCCGAGAAGATTGGAATAGAACCAATCCATGCGGATCATGTTGTCGTCGGCAAGATAGGTTTGAATTCCGGCGGAGTCGAGGCTTCCTTTCGCAAGCAGCGCCTCGGGCAGATCGCGAAACTGGCGCAGGGTCACCAGTTGGTTCAGCTCGGCGACATCCTCGCCGTGCGGCGGAGCAATGGTGAGTTCCAGCCCGCGCTGCGATGCTTCCCCGAGAAGGGCGTCTTGAGCAGCTACGCTCAATTCATCGCCACTTTCCGCGATTCTTACGAGCTCGTCATTGTTCATTGCCGCATAAACAGCGGCCAGGCGGGCCCGTTCGGAGTCATGATCCGGGGTTGTCATATCGGCTCATGATACTCCGGGGTGGGATTATTTCTGGCTGGCGTTTGCTCCCGGGTGCGCCCCGGCAGCCGCGATGTGAGCTTTTTCCTCCCCTACCCAGGCATGGATGCGATCGGAGAGCACGTCGAGCGGCAACGCTCCGCCGCTTAACACCTCGTCGTGGAATCCGCGAATGTCGAAGCTCGACCCGAGCTGGTCCTTGGCGTACTGGCGCAGCTTGAGGATTTCGAGTTGCCCGATCTTGTAGCCGAGAGCCTGCGCGGGCCACGCCATGTAGCGGTCGGTTTCGCTCTGAACTTCGGGCTCGTCGATCGCTGAGTGCTCGTGGAAGAAGTCGACCACTTGCTGGCGCGACCAGTGCTTGGAGTGGAAGCCGGTATCGACGACGAGCCGGATGGCGCGCAGCATGTCATCCTGCAAGTGGCCGTAATAACTGTAGGGATCTTTGTAGAAACCGACCTCCTTGCCGAGCCGTTCGGAGTAGAGCGCCCAGCCTTCGGTGTAGGCCGTGTAATTTTCCTGCTGGCGGAAGGGTGGTAGTTCGGGCAACTCCTGTGCAATCGAAATTTGCAGATGATGGCCGGGCACACCCTCGTGGTAGGCGGTGGTTTCGATATCGAGCGTGGTGCGGTGCGCGAAATCGCCGGTATTCACCATCACGTGCGCCTTGCGCGAGCCGTCGGGCAGGCCTTGCACATAGTGCGTCGAAGCTTCTTTCTCGCGGAATTCCTCGATCGGCAGAACGTCGAGGTGGCCTTTTGGCAAGCGACCGAAGAGGTCGGGCAGTTTGGTGTACATCTCGTCGATGTGCTGGCGATAGAGATCGAGGATTTCTTCGCGCGAGTGCGGATGCAGCTTCGGGTTGGCTTTAATCGCGGCGTAGAAGGACTTCAGATCCGGATACCCGAGTTGCTGAGCGACACCCAGCATGCGGCCTTCGATTTCTTTCACCTGCGCAAGGCCAATCTGGTGGATTTCTTCGGGCGTGAGATCGGTGGTGGTCGACTGCTTCACGGCAAAGGCGTAGCGGGCCGCGCCATCGGGAAGTGACCAAACACCGGGCTCAGTGCGGCCTTTGGGTGCGTATTCGTCGCGCACGAAGGCGGTAAACCTGACGTAGGCGGGAGTAACCGAATCTCGGATGGCGGCGATGCCCTCGTCGTGCAGACGCTTTTGATCGGCTGGCGGAATCGAATCTGGAAATTTTTCAAAGGGATGCGCGAACGGACTTCTCTCCGGCGCAGTCTTGGCAAGACCGTCCGCCTGGGTGACAACCTGCTCGAGCAGAATCTTCGGCGGCATAAGGCCATCGGCCATGCCTTTGCGCATCTGCACGATCGTCTGATCGAAGAGGCGTGGCAACTGCTTCAGCCGCGCGATGTAATCTTCGTAATCCTTCACGCTAGAGAACGAGAGCACACTGACGAGCTGCGGCGCATCGATGTGAATGCCGTTGAACTGATTGACCGGCATTTCCCAGGGTTTAAAGCGCGCGCCCTCGAGGTTCATCTTCAGGTCGCGCACCATCAACTCTTTGTTCAGAACTTCCTGGTCGGGGAAACCGGCGGTGTCAATGGCCTCAAAGCGCTTCAGAAAAACGCTTGTTTGTTCAAGGTTGTCGTCGATGGCTGCCTGGGAGAAGTCGTCCAGTTGATCGTTCCAGCGCTTGTCGCCCAGGATCGACGCATAGATCGGGCTGGTGCGCATGGTGTATTCCCACTGCTCGTGCAGCAGGTCATTGAGCGCCTTGCGGCGGGCTTCGAGATCGGCGGATGGATTGGCAGCGGACATAGGCTGAACGAACATCGCACCGGCTAGCGTGGCCAGGGCGAGCGCACAAATAAGGTAACGCATAACAGGACTCCAGGGATTGTTTCGTTGGGCGGACGCACCGCTCCCACAGACGTGTTGCTGCTGTTAGACGGGTACGAACGGAGATCGTAATCGGTTCCAGGAATAAATCGGCGGCGACGGGCGGCCGTCAAACTGACGACGCGGACCGGGGTGTCCGCGACACGATTCAGCCCACCTGCCAGACCGTGTCGAGCACGGTGCCGTCGACCCACTTCACCACCGCGCAGGGACGTTCACCCAATCTTGGACGCGCCGGCTTGCCGCCGCAGATTTTCTCGACTTCGGCCTTGATGTCCTGGATCGGTCGAATGGGCAACTTCGATCCTTTAACGGCATCCAGCAGATCCGTCCGCTGCGGGTTGATGGCGATGCCGCGCTCGGTCACGATGACGTCAATCATCTCGCCTGGGCCGGTCAAGGTTGTAACTTCGTCGACGATCACCGGGATGCGGTCGCGGAATGATGGCAGCGCAAGGATGGAGCAGCCTGCGAAGAGGCAGTTCTGCCATCCGCCAATGCCATGCAGCAGACGGCCATCGGAGTGGGTCACCACATTCGCATTGAAGTTGACGTCGACTTCGGTCGCCCCCAGCACGACGGCGTCAACCAGCGACGCGAAATTTCCCTTGCCGTGGTAGTTGTACGAGGTGAAGGGCGAAGTCGCAATGTGCCGCGGATCGTTGGCCATCGACTTGACGCCGTCAAGATCGAATGTCTGCCCGTCGAGGATGTAATCGGTAAGGCCCTCCTGAAGAAGTTCGACGAGGTACTTTGTCGAGCCGCCGCGCACGAAGCGCGCTTTGACGCCGTCTTCTTTCATCATTCCTTTCAGATATTGAACGAAGGCGAGCGCAATTCCGCCCGCTCCCGCCTGAAAGGAAAAGCCGTTCTTCATGATTCCCGCGGCACGCAGGAACTGCGCCACCAGTTCAGCGATGCGCAGGCGATCGGGTGAGCGCGTGATCTGCGTTGTGCCGGAGACAATTTTTGCGGGATCGCCGATGGATTCGACTTCGACGACGCAATCGACGTTGTTGCCCTGAATCTGCCACGGCACACACGGAAACGGAATGAGGTTGTCAGTCACCACGATCACGCGGTCGGCATAGGTGGAATCGGCCAGCGCAAATCCCAGAGAGCCGCATGCCGATTTGCCATGCGATCCGTCCGCATTGCCGAAGAAATCGGCAGTGGGGGCGGCAATCACCGCGATGTCAATGTGCACCTCACCATCCTGAATCGCCTGATAACGTCCGCCGTGCGAGCGCAGCACGCCCATACCGCGCATCTTGCCTTGTGTGCAATAGTCGCCGAGCGGCCCGTTCATGGAGCCTTCGATATGATGGATCACTCCCTTGTCCATCAGATCGATCGCACCTTTTTGCGATGGGAAAGAAGCGCTGGGAAACCACATGACATCCTTGACGCCGATTCGCGCGGCCGCTTCAAGCGCCATGAGCGCGACCTTGTCGCCGTCGCGCAGATGGTGGTGGCTTGAAATGACCATGCCATCGCGCAGTCCGCAGTTACGCAGCGCGGTCTCGATGTCAGCTACGCGCTTGTCGCCCGTGTCGGGATAATCCTTGTTCGAAGAGATAGGCGGCGCCGCTTTCCGGCGGCGCGGCTGAAACTCTCCAACTCCGAGAAACGGGAGTCTGCGGCTTGCCATTGACCATCGTGGGCACGGAACGGCCCAGCGCATTCTGCGCGAGTTCAATTTTGCCGCTCACGAAATTGCTCCCATGGCCCTAGCGCGCTCCACCAGCTTTAGCGCACGATTCACCACCGGCGGATCGATCATCTTCGATCCCAGGCTCACCACTCCGAGGCCTTTGCTTTGGGCCTCTTCAAAAGCGGTGACGATACGCCGCGCTTTTTCGATCTCCGCTGCCGAGGGCCGAAACGCTTCGTGAATCACACGGATCTGGCCGGGATGAATGCAGCCCATCCCTTCGAACCCCATCGCGCGAGAGGCTTGCCCCCAGCACAGCAGGCCGTCCATGTCGCCGACGTCGCCGAAAACCGAATCGATCGCCTGAACTCCGGCGGCGTGGGCAGCGTTCACCACGCGTGAGCGCGCGTATTGTGACTCGCTGCCCTCGGGAGTTTTCACCACGCCCAGGTCGGCGGTGTAATCTTCGAGGCCGATCGTCAGCGCGACGACGTTCGCGCTGGCCTGTGCGATGGCGAACGCGTTCTCTATGCCGAGAGCGGATTCGAGGATCGGCATGATCCAGGTTGGCCTCGGGATGCCCTCTCTGGTTTTGATCTCGATGATGGCCCGGTCGACTTCTCCGACTTGCTCAGCGCGCTCAACTTTCGGAATCAGAATCAGGTCCGGACTTTCAGGAACAACTTCCGCCAGATCTTCGAGGCCAAGAGGCAACTGATTGATGCGTACCATGCGCTCACACTCGCCGAAATCGACCGCCCGCAGGGCGTTGCGCACCAGTATGCGGGCCGCATCTTTTTCTTCGTTATGAACAGAATCTTCGAGATCGAGAATTACGGCGTCGGGCTCATGAAGCGCGGCGTTGATGAAGTACTTTGGCTCCGAGCCGGGCAAATACAACCGCGAACGGCGCAGCCGGTTTTTCGGAGAAGGTGCGGCCTGAGGATGCCGCTCGGGCAGCCAGCACTTGGCTCTGGCGCTGCCTGCGCGCTTGGCCGCGGCCTCGATCCGTGCGCCGATGGTGAAGGGCAACGCGCCTTCGTCATGAATCGATATGCGGGCGTGCTTGACGCCGAGCTCGACGAGGACCTCGCGGGCCTGCTGGAGGATCGCGTCGCCGTAATAGGCCGCAACCCGCGACTCCAGCGAAATTTCCAGGCCGCCGCTGTCGCGTGGCTCAAAAGAAACGTGCACGTCCGAGCGAACATCCTTGCCCCAATGGCCCGCTTCCGTGGAATTCGCCGGCTTCGCTTCAATGCCGCTCATAAACTTTCACCGCAAACCATTTCACTGAACGCAATCTATCTCAGCTTTTCCAGAATTGCATCCGTCATCTGCCCGGTTGAAGCTGCGCCCTGGCTGATCGATTTAGCTCCGCCCGGAATGCGCATCATATCGTATGTGCGGACTTTGCCTTCGCTGACCACGTCGGCAATTGCCTTGCGCATGCGCTCTGCCTTCCCGGTCTCATTGATGTGATCGAGCAGCATCGCCGCCGAAAGAATCATGGCAATCGGATTTACGATGGGCGGATTCAGCTCGGCATACTTGGGCGCAGAACCGTGGGTTGGCTCAAAAACGGCGACGTCATCGCCAATATTGCCCGACGCCGCAAAGCCTAGCCCGCCCACCAGGCCGGCGAAAGCGTCGGAGAGAATGTCGCCAAACAAGTTCGATGCCACAATCACGTTGTACTCTTCCGGATTCTTGTTGAGCCACATCAGTTGGGCGTCGATGTTGGTCGACCAGAGTGCAATCCCCGGATAATTCTTCGCCACCTCCTTCGCAGCTTCTTCCATCATGCCGGATGTTTCGCGCACCACGTTCGGCTTCTCGCAGATGGTGACTCCCTTGAAGCCGCGCTTCTTCGCATACTCGAAGGCCGCCACACAAATGCGGTGCGCCGCAGTACGCGTGATGACGCGGCAACTGACGGCCAGATCCGGACCAGCCACGTTCGCAAATGCCTTGAACTTCGCGTGAGTGTTGAGCGCGGCGCGCACATTCTCCGGCGGATTCGTCCACTCGATGCCGGCATACATACCCTCGGTTCCCTGGCGGAATACTGTGGTGTCAATGTGCGGTTCGTCGAAGCCGCCATCCACGCGCTTGCGAATGTAGTTCAGCGGATTGCCATTGAAGCCGATGCACGGCCGCATGCAGATATCCAGATTGAACTTCTGCCGCATGGTGACGATCGGCGAATAATAAACGTAGCCTTTGCCTTGCAGCTCCGGCTTCAACTCCGCCTGCGCCGCCTTGTTTGGCTTGGAGGTGATCGCGCCAAAGAGGCCAAGCTTGTGTTTGGTCAACAGTTCGATCGTGCGGTCGGGCAGCGCGTTGCCATTGTCGCGCCAGCAGTCCCAGCCGATGTCGGCATGAATGTATTCGGCATCGAAGCCGACTGCTTTTAGAACCCGCAACGATTCCGGAAGAACCTGATTGCCAATGCCGTCGCCCGGCATGGTGATGATTGTGTATTTCGCCATGAGTGCTCCCTAACAAAGACTGCTCCCTAACAAAATCAGGCCATGTACGCGGACAGGAGTGTCCGCGCTACACGAGCCGCTTCGCTACCAAATTCTCCACTCCGCCGGCAATCACCAGCGACTGCGGCACGCTGCCGAGCGCCGGGAAAATAAACCGCTCGCCGCGCCATGAAATCGTGCTCGACGTAAAGTCGATATCGACATCGCCGCTCGAACCACCCGGAATGATCGTCTTGTCTTTCGCCGTAATCTCTTTTGCGAACTGCTCGCGAAGGCGCGCGACGAACTCCGGCACCTCGATGCACAGGAATCCGTTGTTGAAGGCGTTTCGCAGATACGTCTGCGAAAAACTCGCGGCGATCACCAGTGGAATGCCTTTCGCTTTGAGGCAGGTCACGGCCTGCTCTCGACTCGAACCGGTGCCGAAGTTGAACTGGCTGACGATTACGTCGCCGGCATGAGTCCGCTCCGCAAACTGCGGATCGTAATTTTCCATCACGACCTTCGCCATCATCTCCGGCGTCATGTCGTCGCGATAGGTGTAGTCCTTGCCGTAGATAGCGTCGGTGTTGACGTTGTCCTGTGGCATGAAGACGAGCCGCCCGCTCACGCGTTGCGGGAAGCCCGTGAGAATTTCGACCTTCTCGACGCCGACTGTGGGCGCCGTCAACTCCGAGAATTGTCGCCTTGGCGCGCCGCCGCGGCTTTCATGCGGTCCGCGAATATATCCGGCCGCCGCCGAGGCTGCTACCACCTCCGGGCTCGCCAGGTAACATTTCGCGTCGCGCGCTCCCATGCGGCCTTTGAAGTTGCGATTGGTTGCCGAGATGCCAACCTCTCCAGCTTCGAGCAGACCGACACCCAGTCCGATACAAGGCCCGCACCCAGGCGGCAGCGGATGCGCGCCTGCGTCCAACAGCGTCTTCCAGACGCCGCGTTTTTCGGCCTCTTCCTGGACCCATTTGCTGGCCGCACCGAGATAAAATTGCACGCCCGCCGCAACCTTCTTGCCCTTGAGCACCGCAGCGGCCGCTTCCAGATCTTCGACGCGCGAGTTTACGCACGAAACGAGATATGCCTTCTGAATCGCAATTTTCTTCGTCTCAATCTCGGCTAGCGACTGCATGGCCTGTACAGTGTCCGGCCCGGAAACATGGGGCGTGACCTCGGCCAGATCGAGCACGATACGTGCCGCGTATGAGGCGTCAGCATCCGGCGCGGGCGGATTCGACGCCCAGCCCTCAATCTGTTTTTCCGTGAAGCGCTCGACTCCCAGCGGCTTTAGTCGCTCGTGCACGCCGCGCATATACGCGATCGTCGTCGCGTCCACCGGAAACCATCCTACGAGCGGTCCCCATTCCGTCGTCATGTTCGAGATCGAAAGCCGCGCATCCATTGATAGAGACTGAACGCCCGGCCCGGCGAACTCGATTGCCGCATTCAGGCACTCGTCGTCGTTGTAGAGCCCGCAGAGCGTGATGATGACGTCTTTCCCAGTTGCGCCCGCGGGCAACTTGCCCTCGAGTCCAACTTGAATCGAACGCGGAATCTGCCACCAGAATTCACCGGTCGCCCAGACAGCGGCTGCGTCGGTCCGAACGATGGGCGTGCCAATTGCTCCGAGGGCGCCATACATGTTCGAGTGCGAGTCCGACGCCACCACGAACGATCCCGGCACGACATACCCGCGCTCCACCATGACCTGGTGCCCTATACCCGAGCCGGCGGGATAGAAATCGACTCCCTGTTCGCGGGCAAACGCCTCGATGGCGCGATATTTCTTCAGGTTCGCCTCGTCCTGATTCTGGATGTCATGATCGAGCGCGTAGACCATCTGCCGTGAATCTTTGACCTTTTTCGCGCCAATGCCCTTGAACTTGCTCATCACCGCCGAGGTATTGTCGTGCGTCATGCAGCGATGCGGACGGATCGAGAGGAAATCGCCCGCTCGCAGCGGACGATTTGGCCCTTCGGCCATGTGTTTCTGAGCGATTTTTTCAACGATGGTCTGGCCCATACTCAGCCCTTCCGTTTCAACTCGAATCCCAAATACATCATCTGCCCGATGTGATGGTGCAAATGCGTGGCGCATTGCAGCACCATTTCAAAGCGCGTTTTCGCATCCGCACCGTCGGCTGAGTACGGCAAAGCCCAGTCGTTCGCTGACTGGCCGCGAATGGCGCGCAAGACGATCTCGATCGCTTCGTCGAACTTCTTCAGCACTTCTTCCTTCGAGGGCCGGGACGATTCTGAAAACTCCTTTGGCCGATCGCGAACATATCCAGTCCCCGCCATCTGCGCGCCAATGTAGTAATTCAAATTTCCCGTCAGGTGCAGCACCAGATGACCAAAGCTGTTTCCAAACGGAAAAAGCCTGGCCCAGAACTGCTCGTCGCTGAAAGGTGCCGCCATCTCGTGAAGCCAGCCCGCGAGCTTCGTGTAACGCGCAATCAGGCTCGATTTAATCGTCTCGTTCAAGTCAGCCATATTTCTAATTCTCGTCATTACGTGTTCGTGTCTCTCTTCACATCCGCCTTCATCAGGCGCATCAACTTCGAAACCGAATCCAGCTTCTCAAGTTCCCAGATCGCCCGGATCAGCCTGTCCTGCGCCTTCTTAGACAGCACGCCCTCGGCCAGAGCGCGGAACTTTTCTTCAATCTCGGCGTCGGTCAGCGGATTTCGTGGATCGCCCTTCGGATAATCGAGCTGCTTTGAGAACGTGTGCCCGTCTTTTGTTGTGATGTTCACGATCACGCGCTGCAAGGCCGGGAAGACTTTCTCGATCTCTGGATCCGCAACAACCTCAACCTTCTTCAACTGCTCGCGGATCACGGGGTCCATGATCTTCGCCATCTCGAACTGCGCGGGCGTGACCTGCCGGTCAACCAGCGCCGCGGCAATCACATACGGCAGTGAGTGATCGGCAGTCTCTTTCGTGTGCGGATCGTACTTGCTTGGATCGCTCAGAATGTCGGCCGCCCTCGCCAGCGACCTTATCTGAATCTTCTCCACGCCATCCGGATGCAGATCGTTCTCCTTCACCAGATCGAGCACGGCCGAGATTGGCGCGTGCGTTAAGGCTTCGGTCGGAAAAAACTTCATGCCGCATTGCGTAATCCGCCACGATTCGCCGAGGCCGTCAGTTAGCAGATTCAGCTTCCACTCCGGGCCGAGACAATGCGCCAAGCCTTCTTTACCGTCGAGCACATGCTCGGGGCCGGTGTACCCCTTTTCAGCCAGCAGCGCAGCGAATACGCCACTCTGTGTCGCCATCGGATCGACGGTGTTCTTGATCATCGTCAGCTTGCCCGATACCGCCGCGCCCAGCGTGCAATGATGTGACGCCGAAATTCCAATGGCATGCTGAATCTGTTCCCAGCTCAAGCGTAACGCGCGCCCGGCGACGATTGGCGAGGCGAAGGCGGTGAGCGTCGCGTGATGCCATCCGCGCTCGCGAATGCCGGGGAAGGCCGCCTCGCACAGCCGCATCTCGAACTCGTGCCCAAGCACGAATCCGACGATCAATTCGCGGCCATCGGACTTTACCCTCTCGCAGCAAGCCATTGCTGCCGGAAAGATGTCGGAGGGATGCGACGGATCCTGCTTCCAGTAAATATCGTTGTAATCCATGCAGCGGATCATCAGCGCATTGGCCAGCGACGCCGACACCGGATCGATCTTCTTGCCGGTTCCGATTACAGTCGAATTCCCGCGGCCTGCGATCTCGTTCAACACCCCGAGCGCGATTACGACGTCATGCTGCTTGTATCCGCCGAGCGCGCAGCCGACCGAGTCGAGCAGGAATCGCTTTGCCTGGTAGACAGCGTCCTGCGAGAGCTGCTCGTAGTGCAGGCCCGCGGCCCACTTGGCCATCGCTGCCGTGATTGTTTCTTTGCCAATCGCCTGTGCTGTAGCCAAAAGTATTTCTCCTCTTAAATCCCGTCTTCCCCGAGAGGCGCATAGCCGCGGCTCATGAATGGTTTATCGCGACCTGGCTCATGCACTCAGGGGCTAAAGCCCGCATTATTTGGGGCGCCTAACGGCTGAAGCCGTGCCCTACCCAAACCTTTACAAAACCTCTCTATTTCACCTTCACATTCTTCGGGTTCTTAAAGGGCAAGAACGCCATAAAATCCGCGTGGTGCACGATGAAGGCTTCCGTCGTGCGCTTTACCAGATCGCCCTCGGCTGCGTGCGCTGAAATGATGTGACAGACCGTGTCTGGTACGCCGCATTCGAGCGCCAGCGCGACTCCTGTAAACGGATGCCGCAGCGCCTCGCCGCGCTCGCTCTGGCGGCTCTTGCCATCTGGACCGATCTCGTACTCGAGCAGCTTGCCGACATCCGCCAGAATTGCGCCGGCAATTACGACGTCGATGTCGATCGGCAGCGCGCGGCCCATAAACGCCGTCATAGCCTTGGCGCTCTCGCGCGCAACATGTACTACGCAGCGCTTGTGCTCCATAAAAGTGATGGGGCAGTTCGGGACCAGCAGCGTGAAGGGAATCTGGTTGAGGTCGTCGGGCTGGAGCGGGCTGCGCTCGAGCGCCTTGATCCAGGTCTGGGTGACCTGCTCGCGCAGCTTCGCGTCGGCGATCCACTGAATTTCAGGCCACAGGCGTTCTACGGCCTCGCGCATTCGAGGGCCTCCAAATATTGCCTGAATGAAGACTCAACAGACTATCGAAGCCGCCGCCGAAGCGCGAGTGATGAGCGCACATCAGGATGTGATCCAACACGCTAACGCGTAATACAGGGAACCTGCCGAGAGGTTGCATCCCTTCCCAATGCGGTCTTTATTTGGAGTCAACGGTTATGTGATGCTCTCAGGTCGGGGCTTTTTGTATGGTAGGTAGTTGTAGCTAATGTGTTTATAAAACAATTGGTTACGTTGATTCCGAGGTTGGGCGAACCGGGGTCGCACTGGCCTCGCTTGCAGACCGTGCATGCATCGAATACAATAATTGCATGCAGTATACCATTCGAAATGTGTTACCAGCCTTGGACGCGGCTCTCCGTCGCTTGGCCCGTGAGCAGGGAAAGAGTCTGAACGAGGTCACCCTGGAATCGCTGGCGCGAGGCACGGGACTGAGCGAACGCTGGCGGCAGCGCGACCTCAGCGACCTTGCCGGAAGCTGGCGGGAAGATGCCGCTTTCGACAGCGCCGTAAAGGCCCAGGACACAATTGACGCCGAGTTGTGGCGATGACTTTGTGACGATGACTATTCCGGCACAATGCAAGGGCGCGAGCACACCGGCATGAAGCTCGCGCTCGACACCAACCGTTACACCGACCTCTGCCGCGGCGACGGCGACGTGATCGAGACGGTTGAAGTAGCCGCTCAGGTCTGGCTCCCGTTTGTGATACTCGGAGAATTGCGCGCCGGATTTGCCGTGGGAAGTCAGGGGCCGCGCAACGAATCGGTTTTGCGGCGCTTTCTTTTGAAGCCAGGCGTCGGCGTGCTCTACGCCGACGAACAGACGACCTACCATTACGCCAGTGTCTACCGCCAACTGCGCAAGCAGGGCACTCCGATCCCGACGAACGATATGTGGATCGCGGCGCTCGTGCTCCAGCACTCATTGAGCCTATGCGACCGCGATGCTCACTTCGACGCGTTGCCGCAACTGACGCGTGTGTAGCGGGGATTACTCTTTCTTCGCATCGTCGCAAATCGCAATTCCTTGATCGGAACACGGTACCGCAGCGCTCACCTCAATCCGAAGACACTTGAAAGACGCTCCCATACCGAATGCTGGTTCGATTTTGACTGCGAAGTATGGCGATGGTCCTTCATTGCGCTCCTCACTTCGGAGGATCAATTCCATAATTGCGTTCTGATGATTGAAGCCCTCCATTTGGAAGTCGTCAACATCGTAAAACCTCAGGATTGTGAAGGTGTGATACCGAGTGATTAAGTAACCTTCTCTATCAGTTTTAGTTGTCAGTTCCCAAAGATGTACTTTCAACGTGAGGACAGGAAAGTCGTAAATCCCCTTTTCTGGCTGGACATCGCCACGCCAGAAGTTGAGTTCCACGATCTCGGCGTCGTGAAAGGAAGGCCAATAGCCGAAAATAGTGATTAACTTTTCGCTACCGACGATCAGAGACTCGACAGCTGCCATTAATCTCCCTAATGATGCGCTAGAGATTGAGATCTCATTTAGCTGTTTCGCTCACTCAATCCCGACCAACGCCACCGCGCACCCCGCCGCATCACACCGCACCACTCCCCGCCGCACGATCTTGATCGACGACGCATCCGGAAAGCGCACCGGAAAATCTTTGTCGCGCATCTGCTCGCCGGCTGAGCGCAAGCTCTCGTCGCCCTCCACGAACTCGGCACGCTCCGGCTGCGGAGAGCTGTCAAATACCAGATTGAATTTTGCCTTCGCGTTCGTCAGAGCATTCTTCAGAGCGAGCTTTACCGTGCTGGACTGCGCGAGTTCGCGGGTTGCAGTGGCAATTTCTTTTTCCACCGCGTCCGACGTTGCGCAGCCTGTGGCGCTGCCGGCCAAGGCGCGGACAGGAGTGTCCGCGCTACACAGCTTGCCCAGCCGCTCGCGCGAATCTCCTGCGTCCGCGCCGCCCGCCGCCGCAGCCAGCGCATACATGTGCCGCGCCTTGTCGCGCTGCCCGGCTTTTTCATAGACCTGACCGAGCCGGTTCGCCACCGTTCCCGAGCCGCTCAACAGCCACGCCGAATTCAGAAACTGCATCGCCGACAAATTCTCTCCGCGCAGATACTTCGCCCATCCCATGCGCGCCCAGGCGAGCGCCACCAGCTTCATCGCCGAAAACGCCGACGGAGGCAGCCGGTCAAATTCGCCCGAATCGAACTGCCCGCCGATATCGTAGAGCACCTGCTGCGCGTCATTCTCTGCCCGCGCCGGATCGATGTCCGGCTTCAGTGCCGCCGCATACACGTCCGTGCCCGCATCGCCGCCCGCGCTGCCCGTCAGGCTCTTCATCAGCTCGGCTGACTTCGCGCCTTCACCCAGTTTCGCGTACACCTGCGCCAGCGCCATCTTCGTCTCCGGATCGTCTGGAGGAATGGCCGCCGCAGCCTCCAGTTCGCCACGCGCCTCCGCGTCCTTGCCCATCTGCGCCAGCAGCAGGCCGAGGTCCTTGTGCGACTCCTTATCATAGGGTGCGAGCTCGATCTGCTTGCGGTATGCCGCAACCGCGTCGTCGTTTTTCCCGCTCTGTTGCAGTTCGAGTCCGAGTTCAAGATTCGCCAGCTTGTGATTCGGGTCTTCCTCGATTTGTTTGCGGAACGCCCCGATGGCATCGGCGTGATTGTTGGCGCCGGCATAGGCGCGGCCGAGATCGTACCAGCCATCTTTCAATTTGGCGTCGCCGTTCACAGCGCGTTTCAAAAGCTCAATCGCGCTTTGATAATTTTTGCTTTCGAGCGCCGTGACTCCAGCCTTGTGCAGTTCCGACGGCGAGCCTTCCATCTTTGCCGTTTCCGCCGCGCGCCCCGAAGGCGCCGAGATCGTGCACGAAAGCAATTGATCGTCATTGCTGCGCGTGATGTTGAAGAACGACTCGTAGTCGGCGCGCTTTGCCGCGGCAATCGAATTCACCTTAACCGTCAGCCGCCGCTCGCCCTCCAGCACAAACGCTCCTGCCGCAGTTTTTGTCCAGGAATAAGAGGATGTATAGTCGCCGTAATCCCGTGCCATGCTGACGCCGACCGGCGTGTGCACCGAGTAGTTCGCGGGAAACTCCAGCCGGACTTTGTAATCCACGTCGCCCGCCGGACCAATGTCGATCGCGTCCGTGCTCTTCGCGCCCGCCCGCGGCGCCGGGACCGACAGCGGCGGAATGGGACGAAAATCCACGCTTGCCGAGGGCACCACAAAGTAGCGGTCCTGCTTCAGGTGATATTTCAGATGAAATGGCTTCGACGTATCCTCGATCGGATCAACCTGAACGTCGTCGACATCGCCGGGCAAGCCCCAACTGGCCGACAACGCCTTCGTAAAATCCTTCCAGCCGGACTGCGGCACATCGCGATAGCTCGCACGCATAGGCCAGTCGCGGTCACCCTGCGCCGTGAGTTCCAGCGTCGCATCGAGAGCGCCATATTCGCTGAATTTCCCATCGAGCGAAAAGCGCATGAACGTCTTAATCGGCGAATCCGCCGGCGTCCGCCGCACTCCGCCTTCCGCATCGTCGGACGCCACCACCGCTTCTTTATTTCTCAACTGATAAAGCAGCAGCCCGTAAGGCGTGACCTCCTGCGTGGTATCGAGCCAGGTCAGTCTGTCGCCCACGCGTGCCAGCGTGATCACGTGGTCGAACTGCGCCGGTGAGGGCTCGTCGCTATCCAGCTTGCGCGAGCTGTCAATCAGCACGGGATAGCTTTGAATGCCGACGGCTTTCAGCATCGCGGCTAACAGAGTGTGCTTGTCCTTGCAATCGCCATAGCCGTTTTCGAGAACGTCGACCGCCGCATGCGGCTGGTAACGGCCGACTCCGAGCGAGATGCTCAGGTAGCGAATGTTCAGTGCCACGTAGTCGTACAAGCGCCGCGCCTTTTGTTCTGGGGTCGCCGCGCCCTTCGTGATCTCCTCGGCCTGCTTGCGCACGCGATCGTCAACCGTCATGCGCTCCCCCTGGAGCTTCGCATACCATGACGCAACCTGTTTCCAGTCGAGGAACGTCGTCAGTTGCACATCCGGACCGGCCGTTTCGTCGTCCTCCGCGGCATCGTCACGGTTCTTGTCGCGATCCGGCTCGATGTTCTTGACGACCCACGTGTAGACGCGGCGGTCGCCGTTGTCCTGAATCTCCGGCGTATGCTTTGGCGTCTTCAGCTTGATCTCGCGCGCCTTTGGAACGTCGATCTCCAGCCGGTCTTCGCCGACCACCACACCTTTGGGGAATGTGTGTTCGTACCAGAAATTTCCCGCCGCCAGCGGAGTTGTCGCCCGCGTCACCGTGCGGTATTCCAGCGTGTCTCCCGGCCGCAGCGCCGCCACCGAAATATGACGCTGCCGGTAGTCGGTATACATGGGCGCATCCTTGAGCACGTCGGGCGCGAAATCCTGCGCCGTCGATTCGGGGGTTGCGATCACCTGCCCGTCCGGCTTCCGCACTCGCACATATTCAACATCCAACTTCTCGGTTGCCGAGGAGTAGCCAAAGACCAACTGCCCAAAATCCCGTACACCAGCCTCGCTCTGAATCAGGATGACCGCTTCGGACTCTTCCACGCTGGTGCCGTCGTTCTCAAAACGCACGCGATTGAGGATGCGCTGGAAAATCGCCGCCTCCCCGCTATGGTCATCTTTTTTAGGGGAAGAAACCTGGGCCGTTGCATTCATACTCAAAAGGGTGCAAAGCGACGCCAACACGAGAAAAACCGAGAAGGAAACGGCGATGAACCAGCGGCGAGACATACTGAGGTTCTTTTACCCTGCGGACGAAGTAAAATCAACCGAGGGTGTGGGGTTGAAATCCATGAACAGGTTGCGAAGACTCATCCCGCTTGCGGCTTTCCTGGCCGTCTTTCTTGGCGCCCTCTCCGCCGCTGAAACGCCGCTCACCGTCGTTGAGGATTCGCTGCCGCCCCTTTCCGCAGGTGACCAATTCAAGATCGTCTTTCACGCCAAGGGCGGCGCGCCCCCCTACCACTGGAGCGTCGACGGCAAACTTCCGGATGGCCTCAACCTGAGCCATGACGGCGTCCTTTCCGGACGACCGGCTCAGTCCGGCTCCTTCACTGTAACTATTATTCTCAGCGATTCCAGTCATCCGAGCCACCCCGTGCAGAAGACCTTTCATGCCGATGTGGCCAGCACATTGACCTTCGAATGGCTCGATTCACCTAAAGTCCACGACAACCGCATAGACGGCTCTGTGCAGGTCTCCAACGGCACGAGGGACGTCTTCGACCTTACAGTCGTAATCGTTGCAGTCGCCGATAATGGACGTGCCACGGCGATCGGATACCAGCGCTTCCCACTGAAGCCGGGCTCGAATAATGTTCCCATCACCTTTGGCAACACCCTGCCCCCAGGCCCGTACGTCATACACGCCGATGCTATCGCGGAGATTACCGCTAAAAATAGCATTCTTCGCCAGCATCTCCAGACGCCGACGGCTTTGCACATTGTGGGGGAACCTTGAAGGCAAGAACCCGGCGCCACGCGTCGTTCTGGCCGGGTACCGTGGTACTCAAACGAGAGTGTTTCCCTGTGCTATCCTTAATTTTCGAGACATTTGCCTTTGGTAAGGCGGGGCTCTCGCGAGCTTCGCGAGGGCAAGTTCCCGGAACAGACGGATGGTAGAGCTTCTTCTTAATCTTTGCTGGCTGGCCCTGGTGCTGCCCGCGTTCCTGTTGTGGCGGCGAAGATCCTCGTCCGACCGGACCGTCCGGCGCTCTTTTCTTTTTCTTTGTGCTCTCGGCTGCGTCCTGATCCTGTTGTTTCCTATTATCTCGGCGAGCGACGATCTGCATTCCAGCGGACTTGCCATCGAGGAATCCAAGCGCACGGTTTGTCATGGTGGCCATTGCACGTTCAGTCCCTATGGTCCCCTGGCTCACCCGACTCAATTGGCGATAGTGGCAATGGGTATTCCGCCGTTGCGCTGGGCGCGTGCAGGCATGGTTCTCCCATTTTCACAAAGCTCCTCTGAGGCAATTGCCCCCGTCCGCAAAACGGGACGAGCTCCGCCGGCGTTAAGAACCTTCTCCGCGTAAGAATTCCCGTCCCCATTCTCAGAATTTGCGGAGTTTTGCAGGCAGGCGCGAGCGGGCATTCCCATTTTCCCGTCGCCCATGGAGCTATGAGCTACAAGTTCAATCTGATTTTGTTCTCGGCGCTAGGCTTGGCCTGCGCGGTCCCAGTCTGCGCGCAGCAGACTCTCACCTGGGACCAGGTGCGCGACCGCTTCGAGCAGAATAATCCCACGCTGCAAGCCTATAAGCTGAGCATCGAGGAATCGAAAGCGCAGGAGATTACTGCGTTTCTGCGGCCGAATCCTAACCTGGGCTTGCTTGCCGATGGCACGCAGATCGCGCCCGATCACGGTGTCTGGAAGCCCTTTGCAGGCACATTCGAATCGCCCAGCGTGAGCCAGTTGATCGAACGCCGCAACAAGCGGCACCTGCGACTGGAGAGCGCAAAGAAGGACACTCTCATCTCCGAATCCGACTACGCCGATGAAGAGCGCACTTTGCTCTTCAGCCTGCGCAGCGCGTTTGTTTCCACGTTGCAGGCCAAAGCCGTGTTTCAGCTCGCAAAAGATAACCTCACTTATTACGACAAGGTTCTCAAGGTCAGCGAAGACCGCTTCAGCGCCGGCGACATCGCACGCATCGATCTTGACCGCCTTCAGTTGCAGCGCGTGCAGTATGAATCGGATCTGCAAAATGCGATCGTCAATCTACGGACATCAAAGATTCAGCTTCTTACATTGCTGAACGACCGCACTCCGATCGAGCAATTCGACGTTTCGGGAACCTACGATTTCCCGGATCAAGCCCCGCCCCAGGAAGAGGTCCGCAAAAAGGCACTCGATGCGCGTCCTGACCTGCGCGCGGCGGTCGAGGCTCTTGAAAAAGCTCAGACCGAGCACAAACTCGCTATCGCCAATGGCTCGACCGATCCGACCTTGGCCCTCTGGTACACGCACAACTCCTCCACCAATAATCCCTTTGCCACTAACACTGTGGGTGTGAGCGTCAATATTCCGCTGCGCATCTTCGACCGCAATCAGGGCGAGAAGCTGCGCACGCAGCTCGATATCACGCGCAGCGAAAAACTGCGCGATGCCGCCGAGGCGCAGGTGCTTAGCGATGTTGATTCAGGCTATGCCACGGTCGACAGCACACTCGCGCTGCTGCGCCCGTATAAAGCCGCGTATCTTGCGCAGTCCGTCCGGGTGCGCGACACGATCTTGTTTTCCTATCAGCACGGTGGGGCATCCCTGCTCGATTTTCTCAATGCCGAGAGCGAATACCGCAGCGTGCAATTGAATTACGTCAATCTAGTCGGCTCGTACTTGACCGCCGCCGCCCAGCTCAACGAGGCCGTCGGACAGGAAGTGATCCAATGAACATGAAATTTGCCGGTGCGCTGTGCGCGATCGCGTTGGCCATGGCGTCGGTCGCCTGCGACCACAAAGCCGATCCCCAGGCTGAAGCGCCGCCCAAAGCCCAGGTCCAGCCCGATCTCGATGCCAACAATTTCGCGGTCGATAAGCCCGACCAGTTTCCGCTCGTGACCGCCACAGAGTACAAAGCCGCCCCGGCGCTCAACGCCACCGGTGTTGTCCAACCCGATATCTCGCGCGCCGTTCCCGTCATCTCCCTCGCCGCCGGCCGCGTCGTCGAAGTTAAAGCCCGTCTCGGCGACCAGGTCAAAAAGGGCCAGCTCATCTATCGTGTGCAAAGCAACGACGTCACTGGCGCCTACCAAAATTACCTCAAAGCGGTGAATGACGAGCGGCTGTCCCACCAGCAACTCGAGCGCTCCCAGCTTCTCTATGACAAGGGCGCCATCGCCCAAAGCGCGCTCCAGCAGGCCGAGGCCGCCGAATCCGATGCCAAAGTCGATCTCAATGCGGCACTCGAACAACTGCATACTCTCGGTGTCGACAAAGACCACCCTTCACCCATTGTCAACGTGGTCGCACCCATCTCAGGCATCATCGCCGACCAGCAGGTGACGGCGGCCGCGGGCGTCCAAGGTTTGAGCGGTCCCAATCCTTTTGTGATCACCGACCTCTCTTATGTCTGGATCATCTGCGACGTTTACGAGAACGATCTCGACGCCGTGCATGTCGGTGAACTGGCCGACATTCACCTGAACGCCTACCCAGGCAAGATTCTTAAGGGGCGCATCGATAACATTCTTCCGGTGCTCGATCCCAACCTACGCACCGCCAAAGTGCGCATCGAGGTCGCAAATCCTGGCATGCTGCGCATCGGCATGTTCGTCACCGCGACCTTTTTTGGCAAACAGCCGCAGGTCTACGCCGCCATTCCTTCCACGGCAATCCTTCACCTTCACGACCGCGAGTGGGTCTATGCGCCCGCCGGCAACGAGCACTTCAAACGTGTCCAGGTCGTGACCGGTCCCACGCTGCCGAACAACATGCAGGCGATTACGCAGGGTCTGAAGCCGGGCGATCAGGTGGTCTCGAACGCACTGCCCTTGCAGAACACGGTGGAGCAATGACGTCAGGCCAAAATACAGGTGCGAGGTTTCGGGTGGCGCAGCGCTTCAGCGCTGCGATCTGTACCACCCGCAGGCTAGCGGCTTCAGCCGCTGAGGTCGACAGCCGATGATTCGCCGCGTCGTCGATTTCGCTCTCGGCAATCGCCTGCTGGTGGTCGGCATTGCGTTGCTGCTTTTTGCCTGGGGCATCGTGTCTTTCGAGCGCCTGCCCATCGAGGCGTATCCCGACGTCGCCGATAACTACGTCGAAATCATCACGCAATGGCCGGGCATCTCCGCCGAACAGATCGAGCAGCAGGTCACCATCCCGCTCGAGACTGCGATGAATGGCATTCCGCAAATTGTCCATCTGCGATCGTTCTCGCTCTTCGGCCTCTCCGACATCAAGCTCATCTTTGACGACGAGTCCGACAATGCCTGGAACCGCGAGCGGGTGCTCGAGCGGCTCGCCCAAGTCACCCTGCCGACCGGTGTCAATCCGCAGATGGGCACGGACTGGAGTCCGGTCGGCCAGATTTATTTCTTCACGCTGCACAGTTCCAATCCGGCCTACGATCCCATGGAACTGAAGTCGCTCGAAGACTGGGTCGTGGAAAAGCATTTCAAGGCCATACCGAATATCGTTGATGTCTCCAGCTTCGGCGGGCCCACCCGCGAGTACCAGGTTCGAGTCGACCCCAACAAGCTCATCGCTTACGGCTTGAGCCTTGCGCAGGTCGAGCAGCAACTTACCAACAACAACGTCAACGCCGGCGGCAGCTTTATTCAGGAAGGCTTGCAGCAGATCAACGTCCGCTCGGTCGGCTTAGTCGATCGCGTCCAGGATATCGAGCAGACCGTCGTTACCAGTAAGAACGGAACGCCCATCCGTATCAAAGATATCGGGGTGGTGCAGCAAGGGCCAAAGATTCGTCTCGGTCAGTTTGCGCGGGCTTGCCGTGCTTGTCCCTACGGTCCTAACGCGGCCATCCTGCGCGAAAACGGCAAGATCATCGATAACGACGACGTGGTTTCGGGAATCGTACTTCTGCGCAAAGGCGCTGCTGCGGAAAGCGCCCTTGAAGGTATTCATCAAACAGTCGACGAGCTCAACAACCACATTCTCCCTTCGGGAGTGAAAATCATTCCCTTCCTGGATCGAAGCGATCTTGTACGCTTCACCACGCATACCGTGCTGCACAATCTCACGGAAGGAATGATCCTCGTCTCGCTCATTCTGTTTTTGTTCCTCGGCAATGTGCGTGGCGCGCTAATCGTGGCGGCGACCATCCCGTTTGCCCTGCTGTTTGCATCGATTTGCCTGGATCTAAGCCATATTCCCGCCAATTTGTTGTCGCTCGGAGCGCTTGATTTCGGCGTGCTTGTCGAAGGTGCCATTGTGCTCGTTGAAAATATCGTGCACTCGTTGCATCAAGGGCGCGGTGGCATCAAAACTCCCATCGAAAAAATCAGCGACTCCTGTCACGAAGTTCAGCGCCCCGTCTTCTACGCCATCGTCATCACCATCACCGCTTTCCTTCCGATCTTCACGCTGCAACGGGTTGAAGGCCGGCTGTTCCGTCCTATGGCCTGGACGGTGGCCTTCGCGCTGCTCGGCGCGCTCTTTTTCTCGATCGTGGTCGCTCCGGTACTCTCCAGCTTCGCCTTCGCCAAGGGTGCCAGCGAATGGCGAAATCCCGTTATGACGTGGCTGCTCATGCGCTATCGCGTCGCGGTCCGCTGGGCGATTCATCACCGCGCCATCACCGTTGGAGTCTGTGTTTTTTTCGTCATCATCGCAAATTTTCTCGCCTTCTCCGGCGTCATCGGCTCCGAATTTCTGCCCCACCTCGATGAAGGCGCGATCTGGGTGCGTGGCGTGCTCGCTCCCTCCACAGGTCCCGACGAGGGTATTCGCATCGCCAACCAAGCACGCATCATCCTCTGCTCGTTTCCCGAAGTGCCGCAATGTACCAGCCAGGTCGGGCGGCCCGACGACGGCACCGACGCGACCGGATTTTTCAACACCGAATACTTCGTCGACCTGAAGCCGAAGGAACAGTGGCGGCCGGTATTTCATGAAAACAAAGATGAAGTGATTGCCGCCATGCAGCGCGAACTCGACAAGATTCCGGGCGTAGTCTGGGGATTCTCGCAGCCCATCGAAGACAACATGGAAGAGGCGGTCAGCGGCGTGAAGGGTGAGCTGGCAACCAAGATCTACGGCGACGATTTGAAGGTTCTCGAAGACAAGGCCGACGAAATCGTCAGCGTGATGCGCCAGGTGGCAGGAGTGGAAGACCTCGGCGTCTTCCGCGTCCTCGGCCAGCCGAACTTAAACGTCACGGTGAATCGTGACGCGGCGGCGCGTTACGGCATCAACGTTTCCGATGTGCAAGATGCGATTCAGACCGCAGTGGGCGGCAATGCGCTCACCCAGGTGCTGAAGGGCGAGGCGCGCTACGACCTGACGCTGCGTTACCTTCCGCAATATCGCGATACCGAAGACGCCATCGAAAATATCAGACTGCTCGCACCCTCCGGAGAGCGCGTCTCGCTCGCCCAGCTCTGCAACATTAAAGTCAGCGACGGCGGCTCGGAGATTTATCGCGAGGGCAACCAGCGATATATCGCCATCAAATACAGCGTGCGCGGACGCGACCTGGGCGGTACGGTCGAAGAAGCGATGAAACAGGTCAGCGAAAGAGTCAAACTGCCCACCGGCTATACCCTGCGCTGGGAAGGAGAATACGCCAGCCAGAAGCGAGCGAACGCGCGCCTGCTGATCGTCCTGCCAATCACCATCCTCATCATCTTCGTAATTCTCTTTACCATGTTCGGCTCGTATAAATGGACGGGCCTGATCATGGTCAACATCGCGGTTGCGCCCATCGGCGGCCTGATCGCGCTGCTGATCACCGGCACGCACTTCAGCGTTTCGACTGGTGTCGGTTTTCTCGCTCTCTTCGGAGTTTGCGTGCAAACTGGCGTCATCATGCTCGAATACATCAACCAGTTGCGGGTGCGCCGTCACAGCATCGAAGAAGCCGCCATCGAAGGCGCGGTGCAGCGGCTCAGGCCGATCATGATGACCATGTTGGTCGCAACGCTTGGCCTGCTGCCGGCCGCTGTTTCGCACGCCATCGGCTCCGACTCGCAACGCCCGTTTGCGATCGTCATCGTGGGAGGCCTGATCGCCGCGCTCATCATGAGCGTATTCCTGCTGCCAACGCTATATGTATGGATTGCGCGCGACACCGACGTTCTGCCGGAGGCTGGAGCGTTTGAAGAGGGCGAGCACGTGGATTAGGCTCGCACAAGCGCACTGGATGAGCAGATTCCAGTAAAAGACTCTAGCTTGGTTTGGAAGGTGTTTTGTGGGTGGCAAAAATTAAGAGTCCCGAGGTGGTGTTGATCTCATTCGTCTCGGCCAGTAGCTCGCGTTTAGACCCTTGCTGACCTCTCTCAGAAGGCTCCCTTGCGGGTATTCCTTCCGGCGATCCTCGCTCGGGCTCCGGGCTCACCGCCAACCGGATAAATCAGTTCAACGCCTCGGGACTCTATCTTGCCTTCGACAGCAGCTCCTGTTCTTCTCGACCAGCGCTTAGCTATAGACCCTCACTCGCCTTCTCCAACTCGCCTCGCGGCTATCAGAGTGACTTCGCTTGAGCCCCGGACGCTGCACCAACCGGAAAAACTTCAGAACGTGTCAAAGAACGATTACGGTTTTACTCCTTTCATTTTTTACGTCAATCACAATCCCGAGCTTTTAACTCGTCATTTTTCAATCGAGTGCAGCCCGTGCACAGGCGGATGCCACAAGAATTGTGCAGCAGCTTTCGAGCGCGCAAATCGCCAGTATTCATGCGTTATTTTTCGCGGTCGTTGGCGTTGCGGATTCTCATGCCATAGAATCCGCCGCCAACCCAGGCTGTGCAAATCTCCGTTCCACCCGCATGAAATCTGCCGAATCGTGCTGGTACCATACTCACGTGCCTCCGCTTCTCGACGTCCAGAACCTGACCGTAGAGTTTCCCAGTGTGGCCCGGGCGCCTTCGCGCACGAACGCCGATGGCGCAGTGAGTGCTTCATCGCCCCGAAGGGTCGCCGCAGTCCGCGATCTTAGCTTCACGATCAATGCGGGCGAGGTCCTCGGCCTGGTTGGAGAATCTGGCTCCGGCAAGTCCGTCACCTCGCTAGCCATCATGGGCCTGCTGCCACCCGGCGCGAGAATCACCGGCAACATTGCCTTTCACAACGGAGCCGCGCAACCCGCGAACCTCACCACCCTCGATCCCGAAGCGCTTCGCCATCTCCGCGGCTCCAGCATTGCCATGATCTTTCAGGAGCCGATGACCGCGCTGAACCCGGTGATGCGCGTCGGCGACCAGATCGCCGAAGCGGTCCTCGCGCACCACCACCTCCCGAAGGCGGAGGCCATGCAACGCGCCATTGAAGGCATGCGCGAAGTCGCCATCCCCGAGCCCGAGCGCCGCGCCCGCAGCTACCCCCACCAGCTCTCGGGAGGCATGCGCCAGCGCGTGATGATCGCCATGGCCATTGTGAACCGCCCGCAACTGCTCATCGCCGACGAGCCGACGACCGCCCTCGATGTGACCATCCAGCAGCAGATCCTGGATTTGCTCAACGATCTTCGTAATAAAGATCTCGGCCAGAAATTCAAGCTAGCGATGCTCTTTATCTCGCACGACCTGGCCGTCGTCTCGCACGTCGCCGACCGCGTAGCCGTGATGTATGCCGGAAGCCTGGTCGAGCTCGCACCCAAATCCGCAATCTTCGCCGCTCCCGCCCATCCCTACACGCAGGGACTGCTGCGCGCCATCCCCACGCTTGCTACCGATCGCACGCAGCCGCTGACCACCATCGAAGGCACGGTCCCGTCCCTCTCCGCGCTGCCGCCCGGGTGCCCCTTCGAGCCAAGGTGTGTGCATCGCATTGCCCACTGCGCGATTGAACTCCCACCTCTGATCGAAGTTGCTCCGAGACACTACGCTCGCTGCCCGGTGATCAATCAATCAGGTAGATGAGTCCGCACAAAATCTGATAAAGATGTAACACCCATGGGCACAAATCGCCTCGAAGCCTTCAGCGACGGAGTCATCGCCGTGATCATCACCATCATGGTGCTGGAGCTCAAGGTCCCGCGCGACAGCACCTTCGCCTCCCTCCTCGCCGTCGCGCCCCAGTTTCTGGCGTATGTGCTGAGCTTTCTCGTGGTCGCGATCATGTGGGTCAACCACCACCATCTTCTTCACGCGGCTCGGCGAGCCGACGCCCGTCTGCTGTGGTCCAACAACAACCTGCTGTTCTGGATGTCGCTGGTGCCGTTCGTGACCGCTTACATGGGAAACAACCATCGCGATCCACATGCGGTCGCGCCCTATGGCGCGGTGATGTTTATGTGCAGCGTCGCTTTCTTCGTCCTACGCCGAGCCATTTCCTGCCACTATCGCGACGATTCCGACTTGGTCGCCTATCATCGTCGTTTCCTGTGGAAGAACCTTTCCTCGGCGATACTCTATGGCTCCTCGATCCCTTTAGCTTTCGTTGACGTGCGCATCTCCTTCTTCATCTTTGCTCTGGTTGCCCTCTCGTACTTCCTGCCAGAAAAAAAACTGGCGGAATCGGAGACGGGCCATCAGTAGCCACGGCCTGGTTGCTTCGAAGCCCTGCAATCCGGCCTCTGCCCTCTGATCTGCCATTCCACGCTATAATCCTCCCTTTGCCGTGCGTATCCTTCTTCTCAGCGACATTCACAGTAACCTCGAGGCGCTCGACGCCTGCGTGGCCGCCGCTCCCGCCCACGACCTCGTCGTCAACCTCGGGGATACGGTCGGCTATGGCGGCAATCCAAATGAAGTGATCGCACGCGCCAGAGAGATGGGAAGGGTTTTTGTGCGCGGCAATCACGACAAAGCCGTCAGTGGCCTCATGGACCTCGAAGATTTCAATCCGGTCGCCGGCCTCGCCACCCTGTGGACCCGCGATCAACTCACGAAGTCCAACCTCGATTGGCTGCGCTCGCTACCCCAGGGTCCGGTCAGTCTCAAAGAGGTTACCGGCGTCCAGTTCGTCCATGGTTCCGCGCTCGACGAAGACGAATACATGGTCAGCGTGCGCGATGCCATCGAGCCCCTCATCACCAATGCGATCCCGATCACATTTTTCGGCCACACCCATCTGCAAGGTGGATTCATGCTGCAGGGCGAGATCAGCGAAGCCTACCGCCCCGGCTATCGCACGGTGGGCCAAACCGAGTCGTCAGACTGGCCGCTGCGCAAGGATTGCCGCTATCTCATCAATCCCGGTTCGGTCGGCCAGCCCCGCGATGGCGATTGGCGGGCAGCCTTCGCCATTTTCGACAGCGACGCCTGGATCGTCAGCTTCTATCGCGTTCCCTACAATTTGCGCGTAGCTCAGGAAAAGATTCTGGCCGCCAATCTGCCGCCACGCCTGGCAACACGGCTCGCTACAGGACGGTAGAGCAGTTGTCAGTTCTCAGAAAAGCAATACTCCCCCTTTCCAATCCATGTCTTTTGCCATTTCGACCGGAGCGAGAAGTCTGCATTCGACTTTCAATGCCGCGCCCAAAGTTCCGACATCTCGCGCTCTCGGTCTTACTGATAACCGGGAACTGAGAACTGGGAACCGAAAACTCCTTTTTCAATTAAACTCAAGAAATGGACGCATCCGCCGCCCACACCGCTCACGTCGACGGCGGAGCCCGAGGCAATCCCGGCCCCGCCGGCTTCGGCGTCGTCATACACGATTCGCATGGCAAAAAAGTCGCCGAACTCAGCCAGTATCTCGGCCACCGTACCAACAATTACGCCGAATACAATGGGCTCCTCGCCGCGCTTCGCTACGCCATTGCGCACAAAATGCCGTCGCTTAAAATCATCAGCGACTCCGAACTCATGGTTCGCCAGATGAAAGGCATCTACAAAGTGCGCCATCCCGAGCTGCGCAAGCTCTTCGACGAAGCTCAGCGCCTGACCGCGCAGATCGAATACGTCGAGATTCGGCACGCCCTGCGCGAGCACAATCAAACCGCCGACGGCCTCGCCAATAAAGCCATGGACCGCGGCAAGAATTCTCCGCGCGGTGAAAGCCAGCCTCATCAGCATGAGATCGGAGGTTAGAGGTCGGATCCAGAAATCGAAGCCGCCGCGGTCAGACGCCGAGGCAACGGTCAGCCCATACTAGAATCTAGGTGTGCTGGCTACGCGCATCGAATTCGCGCCCGATCACGACCGCGAGATCTTCTCCGCGATCCCGGCCAGAGCTAGCGTCTTCCTGCTCCGCGCCTCCGACCCCGTCTCGGAACCCTACGTCAGTAAAACCGCCAACCTTCGCCGCCGGCTTGAACGGCTGCTCTCCGCGCCCGAAGAGCATTCCAGACGCCTCAACCTACGCGATCGCGTCCGCTCCATCGAGTATTCGCTTACCGGCTCCGACTTCGAATCCGGGTTCCTGCTGTATCACGTCCTTCGCGAAGCCTTTCCCAAAACATACGAAAAACGCCTGCACTTGCGCTTCGCTCCGCTAGTCAAGCTGCATTTGGAAAATGAATATCCGCGCGCCTCCATCACCACTCGCCTTGGCCGGTTTGGCGGCAAGAATATCTACTACGGCCCCTTCCCCTCGCGCACGCTGGCCGAGAAATTCATGAACGACGCGCTCGACTTTTTCAATATGCGCCGCTGTGTCGAAGACCTGAATCCCAATCCTGAGTTTCCCGGCTGCGTCTATTCCGAAATGAAGATGTGCCTTGCTCCATGCTTCAAAGGCTGCACCGACGAGCAGTATCGCGACGAAGTGGTCCGCGTTGAAGATTTTCTCGACACGCGCGGCGAGTCACTGAAACGGCAAATTTCACAGGACCGTGACCGCGCCTCGGAAGGACTCGCCTTTGAAGAAGCCGCGAACTTGCACGCGCGCCTGGAAAAACTTGTGCCCGTGTTGCAGCAGCTGCCGGACGAAGTGCAGCGCGTCGATCGAATGCACGCGCTCATGGTCCAGCCCTCCACCGAGTCAGAGAGCATCACGCTGTTTCGAGTGGACGCCGGCGCGATCGCAGGGCCGCTGACTTTTCCGGTATCGAGCCCTGAGCACGCAAAATCGCAATCGATGGAAGGGCGTATTCAGGCCGCGCTCGCAGCTTTTCCGCCAGCCGATCCCCACAGCGCCGCCGAGCGCATGGAGCATCTCGCCATCCTCAAGCGATGGTGCTATCGCGGAACTCGCAAGGGAGAGATTTTTTTTGCCAGCGCCAAAGGCGAATTGCCCATGCGCCAGATCGTCCGCGGAATCGGCCGCGTCTACAAAGGAGAGTTGCCCGAATCAGCAGCGCCCGGCACGACCGCCGCTCCCACATCGCTGCCCGATGCGCGTTAGAAATTAGAAAGAAACGCTAGAATTCCGCGTCCACGTTTCGCGCGCGGGTTTATAGCCGCACGGGGCGAACAGCAATCACCCTACTGTTTGCTGTCCCCAGCGCCCTTTTCTTCCACCTCCACCGCCCCCGGCATTAACTTTTTGAGCGGAGCCTTGCGCTGCTCCTCGAGTTCCGGATGCGGCAGCGGCTTGCGCGGCAGCATCTGGTCGCGCATCGCGGTGTTGTAGACGAAAATTGCCTCCACTGTCGCCGCCTGCTCCAGGTCGGCCGGTTGCAGATGTTCATACGTGTCCATGTTGGAGTGATGCGTGCGCGAACCGTAATCCATGCGGTCCTGAATGAACTGGAATCCCGGAATGCCAACCGCGTCGAACGACTCATGATCCGTCCCGCCCGTATTGCGCAGCGTGATTGTCGTCACGCCCAGGTCTTTCAGGGGCTCGATCCATTGCTGGAAGATCGGCGCTTCGGCGGCGTTTTCCTGCAAGTAAATGCCAAGAATCTTTCCCGTCCCGTTATCGACATTGAAGTAACCGGAGATTTTCTGTTGCTCCGGCTTCAACTCAAGCGGCCCGACCGTCCTTCGCATAAACTCCGGCAGCTTCATCTGGTCGGGAGCAGTCGACTGCGCCGCGAATCCAAAATGCTGTTTCGCATAGCCCGCCGATCCGAATAGTCCCTGCTCTTCGCCCGTCCAGAGCGCGATCCGGATGGTCCGCCGCGGCTTCACGTGCAACGCATTCAGGATGCGCATAACCTCCATCGCCACCACCGTGCCCGCACCGTTGTCGGTCGCGCCCGTGCCCGACGCCCACGAATCGAGGTGGCCGCCCACCATCACCACTTCATCCTTCAACTTCGGATCGGTCCCCGTAATCTCCGCGATCGTGTCAAATCCATGTTCGTGATCGCCCGTAAATCTGGTGTCGACATTCATTTCCATCGTGACCGGTACATGAGCCTTTAGCAGCCGGTAGACGCGCCCATAATTCTCGATCGCCATCACCACCACCGGAAACTGGAGCGCATGGTCGCGCTTGTAAGTCGACCAGCCAAAGCTGCCGTCGTCAAAAATCGTTCCGCCGGAGCCCCCGCCATTGTGCCCGTCGCGGCTGGGCAGAACGACCGCCAGCGGATGCTCATCTGTGAAAAACTTCAAGGCCATCTCCTGCATCGCGCGCCGCTTGGCCCGATCCTGCATGTACTGCTCATACTCGCGATTGGGTGCCAGCGGATATTCCGCGATTTTGGCCAGATCCTTCTCATCGTCGCGCTCGAAGAGCGGCTTATCGACCGGAGGCACCTCCCGCATCTCGCCGAAAAGCACAATCTTTCCCGCAACCTTGCCCTTATATTTCTCGATATCCTCGGGCGTTTTCACGTCCAGCCAGATCGCCGGCCCATTCACCGCGCCGTTCGTGGATGGCGACCACGGCGCCGCCTGCGCGATAAACACTGCCGCGTCGGGCGAACTCATCCGCAACCAGGTGTTGAGTTGCTGCCACCCCATGCCGAACTCGCCCCAGTCTTCGAGGTGTGCGTTCTCGCAGCCCATCGCCGTAAGCTGCTCCACCGTCCACTCGTTCGCGCGATGAAGATTCGGCGAGCCCGTAAGCCGCGGCCCAATCCCATCCGCGAGAGCGGTGGCGAATTCCATCACATGGGAATGGTGCAAGCCCTCGTCGCGAATGCGGTCGTACATCGCATAGTCGATCTCTTCCTTTGCGGGCTGCGGCAATTCGTACGATGGCATGCCCGCACTGGCCGCGCTGGAAGCAGACTTCTCTTTGTTCTTGTCCTTATTCTTGTCGCCCGCAGCCACCGCGATTGGCGCGAGCAGGCAGAGCACGGTGATCAGGACCGCCCGAAACAAACGTAGATTTTGCATGAATGGGATTCCCCTATTGCAAAGTGAAGAGGCAGAGTAGCAGAAGCGCCGCATCAAAACCAACTCATCTTCCGATCGAGGGATCCGGTCTGATCCAACCGTCGCTTCGGTCCACAACTCGATCCTGGATCCTGAGGACTCCCGGTATCGGAGTAGCAAGGTGCAGGTGCTCGGGTTGTGCGTTGCAAGATTGTGCGGCACAACCTGACTACTCACTTCTGCAGAAAGAGTTTCGCAATCAGTGGAGTGTTGCACGGTTCTGCCGCAAAAAAAACCACCGCCCCGGACTGCGGGCGGTGGTTTTTGCCAGATCGGAGCGCGCTATGATGCGCCCCCTCCCCCTTCTGGCATCTCATGGTTATTTCGATACTTTCTCTACTCCACGGTGTCGTTATTCCACCCCCGTTCCGGACAGGGCGACGGTTTGTGGGCTATTGTCCGCGTTGTCCATGATGGAGATTTGGCCGGTAAGGAGTCCCATCTGTTCAGGATTAAAGGTCGCTCCGACCAGACATTCCGCCTTCGGCTTCAGAACGGTTCCGCTCACGCAGGCGCCTTTTTTCGCCGATGCCAGCGCGAACTCGCCGGTGATCTCGATTTCGCCGATCTGAACTACTCCGGTGCCGCTGTTGATGACCTTGACCCACTGCGCGGGACCGACCTCGCCCTCCTTGATGTCCGCCCAGTTGAGGTAGTTGGGGTTCACCTCGATGCAGATAACGCACGGAGTATAGAGCTTGTAGATCGTGCCCTGTCCCACCGTGCCGCCAATTTGCGAGGTGCCGTAGAGCGTGCTTCCGTTGCTCGACTGGGTCAGTCCCGAAAGAGGCGTGCCAACGTCGGTGCTCGAGGCGCCAAACGCCTTCATCGAACGGAATGAGCCAAACGAGTTCACTTCATACGCCACGCCGCACGCCTGGCCGAAGTTTGAGTACGGGCAGTTGGTGTTGTTGTTGCCTCCACCCGCCGCCGTTCCATAGAACTCTCCATTCCCTGTGTTGTCGGCGATCAGCCCCGACACTGGATATGCGCCGTCCGACCCGCCAGCAAAATCGTGCAGGTTGGTGAGCGAGTTATAGCTCGGAGCGGGCAGAAGATAAGTCAGGCCGTTGCCGTGGCTGCCACCAAACATCGTCGTCCCCAGCAGGTTTCCACTCGAATCTTCTACAAGACCTGCTACTGGCCAGTAACCATCGGAACATCCCGCGGCATTGCAGAACGAATAAAGAACACTCTCCGAAGAAGTTCCGAGATTGTATTTCCACGCCGTGCCATATCCGTTCACCCCTCCATTTTGCGTGGTGCCGTACAGATTGCCATCGCTCGCAATCATCACGCTGGCTTCGGGGTTCTGCCCGTCAGTTGCGGTTGAGCCGAAGCTGTACAGCGGTGTCTCGGTCCATGCTCCCCCGTTCGTCGCGGGAAGCTGAATATAGAAAATGGTGCCTTCATTGTTGTTTCCGCCTGCCTCCGTTGTGCCCCACAGGCAACCGTTCGGGCAGAGCGCCGTTGATGCAGATGCAAGGTACAATCCCGCCACCGGAGTCGCTCCATCGCCATTCACACCTGTAAAGCTGTAATAACGTCTACATGCCAGCCGCTGTTCGCCTGGAGCCTCAAACACGGTGCCGTATCCGCCTGCGCCCAAGCAGGTTGTGCCCCACAGATTGCCGTACTGGTCCTGTACCACTCCGCCGGTCGGGATTCCTCCGTCGCCGCCGCTCTGCAGATTGAAGGTGTGGATCACAGTCTCAACCAGACTCGACGGGTTATATTCGTAAACCGTCCCGCCATCAATCGCATAGTGAATGTAGGTGTTGGCGCCGTAAGAGATGCCCGGGCTCGGACAACTAGATGCTTGTTGCCCGATATTCGTGCCATACAAATAACCCGGATTAACAGTCCCGTTGTCGATGATCACTCCAGACTCCGGCTGCCATCCGCTGCAGTAGCCGTTGGAGTATCCGCCGCAAAAACTATAGAGAACCTGGTCCGCACTGAACGGAGTCTGCGGTTGCTGTGCCATTTCAGGAGACTGGAAACTAGTCGATTCGTCTCTTTGGCTGCTCTGGCCGGTGCGCGAGCGGTTGACTGCGTTCTGGCTGAAAGCCATCGAACTGGCGAGTGCCAACGCGGCGACTACCAGCAGGGGGTGGGAGAAGTACTTTTGGTTTTTCATAGCGTGCTCCTTTTCGCGGTGTTCGCGGTTTCAAAATTTGTGTTGCCTGGCCCAACTCCCCGCCGCTCTTGCGCGGGGCCAAACTTTGTGTTTTCCTGCGGGTCTTCACGGCTCCCTCGCAGGTTCGAGCCGCACATTAGCCCGGGTGGGGATCGCAAACAATGTTTGCGGCCGGAGTTTTGAGTGAGCGCGGGATGAGTGCGTAAATGATTGAAAGTGAAAGGGGAACCGGCTGGACACAGCGCTAAGAACCGACGCCAGAACGAGCCGAAAAACTCGTCGATTCGATAGCCTGCCTAGCTTCCGGTCTATAATTGCCGCCTCAGCAGGAAAACTCTCGTGGGCGGTGACTGTGGGGGCTCGCCAGTCCGATAATTTGGTTCTCCGCTTTGGAGCCTTCGAAGCCGACCTCCACACCAGCGAATTGCGTAAGAACGGGAGATTGGTCTCCATCCCGCCGCAGCCTTTTCGAGTCCTGGCGATGCTGGCCAATCGATCGGGCAACTTGGTCACGCGAGAGGAGATCCAGGGTGAATTGTGGGGTGGGGATACTTTTGTCGACTTCGAGCAGGGTCTTAACTTTTGTATCAAGCGGATACGGGCGGCTCTGGGAGACGATGCCGATCGGCCCCGCTACATCGAGACCCTGCCCCGGCGCGGCTATCGTTTTGTAGTGCCGGTAGAGAAGATCGCACCCGCGAGCGTCGCCGAGAAAGAAGTTGAAACATTGACGCGGCCGTCGGGCGTCGCCGGCAGCAACGACGGTCTGAACGTCCTGATAGACGCTATAGCATCCTCATCCGGAGCTTCCGCGGCATCTCCGGTGCCCCAACCTGATCCCCAACCTGTGGAGTTTCAAGCAGTTTCCACACCGGCCGTTGCCCTCTCGGCTCTTCCGTTCTGGCGGCGCCGCACGGCCTGGCTCGTGTTGGCCGGATTTGTAATCCTCGCCGTTGCTCTCGTCCTGATCGAACAGGGCCGATCCTGGCACTGGTCGCATGCGCTTACGGAGAAAGACACGATCGTCCTCGCCGACTTCGCGAACAACACGACGGACCCTGTTTTTGGCGACGCTCTTAAGGCCGGACTGGCGGCGGACTTGAGTCAATCCACATTCTTGAACATCCTTTCCGATGACATGATCTCGCGCCAGCTTCGCTACATGGGCCGCGCCGACGCAACCCTGTCGCCCGAGGTAGCTCGCGAGGTCTGCCAGCGCGCCGGAAGCCAGGCCATGCTCGTCGGCTCCATCTCAAGCATCGGTAGCCACTATGCGATTACTTTGAAAGCCGTCGGGTGCAAGGACGGCGACGTCCTCGACGTGGAGCAAGCGGAAGCCGACCGCCGCGAAAACGTTCTTTCCAGATTGCATCAGCTCGCGCGCAGTTTGCGCAATCGCTTGGGAGAGTCGCTCGCCTCGGTCGAGAAGTACGACGCCCCGCTCGAGCAGGCCACCACTTCATCGCTGGAAGCGCTTCAGGCCTATAGTTTGGCGGAGAAGACGTTGCGCTCCCAGGGCGAATCCGCGACTGCCATCCGTCAGTTCAATCGGGCTCTGGAACTCGATCCCAATTTTGCCGTGGCCATCCTCGATCTGGGAATCGTGTATTGCAACCTGAACGAGAAAGAGCTCTGTTCGGAGTATGTGAGCAAAGCATACAAGTTGCGGGACCGCGTCACCGAGAGGGAAAGATTTTCAGTCGATTCGAGCTATTACACGAACGTCACCGGCGAGTTGGAGAAATCCGCTCAAGCCTTGGAGGACTGGAAGCAGTCCTATCCGAGAGATCTCGCCCCTTACATCAATCTGGCCGAGATCGAGTGGGATCTCGGGCGAGTCGATATGGCTCTGACCAATGACCTGGAAGGGTTCACTCTAAAAAAGGATAGCCTGTTGGTGTACCGTCACCTCTCCTCCGACTACATGACCCTGAACCACCTCGATGACGCCAAAGCTATTCTTGATCAGGCGCGCGCCCGTAAGCTGGACGCGCCATTGGTCGAAAATTTCTATCAGCTGGCTTTCCTGAAGAACGATGCAAAGGAGATGGAGCGCTGTGTAAACGCGGCTCGGGGCTCGGCGGATGAGTCAACAGTTCTTTCGAGTGCAGCCGACACCGAGGCTTTCTATGGGCATTTGGAAAGAGCCCGCGAACTTTCGCGTCAAGCCATAGCTTCAGCCGTTGCCGCCGGCGACAAAGAGGCCGCCGCTGACTGGGAAGTCACAGCGGCATTGCGTGAAGCGGAATTTGGAAATCGCGCGGATGCAATCCGGCAGGCGACGCAAGCCTTGGCACTCGATTCCACCCGGGATGTGCAAATTGCCGGCGCGATGGCTTTTGCCCGCGCAGGCGATGCGCGTCGGGCGCAGACCATTGCTGACGATCTACAGCGGCGCTTCCCGAGCGATACCTTGCTGTTCAATTACTGGTTGCCGTCTATCCATGCGGCGATCGCGCTCGCGCAGGGCAAGCCCGCCGACGCTGTCGATTTTTTGCAGGTCTCTGCCGCATATGAACTCGGTGGGGATGTTCTCCCTTTTTCTCAGGGTGAGTCCATGTATCCCGCGTATCTGCGCGGCCAAGCGTATTTCGAGTTGAAGCGATTTGACAAGGCCGCCGCTGAGTTTCGGAGGATACTCAACCACCGCGGCTTGGTGTGGAACTTTCCGCTTGGCGCATTGAGCGAGATCGAACTCGCCCGCTGTTATGCGCTCGGCAACGACTCTGCCAAGGCGCGAGAAACCTACCAGCGTTTCTTCACAGCCCGGCACGATGCCGACGCCAACATACCCGTGTTCGTTCAGGCAAAAAAGGAGTATTCGGCTCTCCCGCTATGACTTCGCGGAAGCTGCCATCAAGCTGCTTGGCGGGCTCGCCGAATCGGAGCAACGATCTCAGTCGGTTAGTTCTACGACCACGCCATCTCCGTTGCTGCCGCCATTTTGCCCTGTCGTGACGCAATTCGTTGTACACATGCCGCGCCCTCCCGGAGGACGATCTTCCTCAACCCGCAAGACCGGGTCCGAGAAATCGAGCAGTATGCCGGCCGCCGGATTCTCGCCGTTCGTGCCATCAAAGTAGAACAGCGTCTGTTCGCCCTTGAAGAGGGTGCAGGATATTGTCGGGGGACAGATTTCAAAGGAGGTTCCGCACCCATCCGCTGGGCAGGAGCCGGTGTTGATTCCGCCCTGGCTGGTCGTCCCGTAAAGATGATCCTTATGTGTGGGGCTTGCCTCTTCTATCGATAGCCGCGCCATCGGCGCCGCTCCGCTCTCCTTTGCGCCCGCACCAGTGAATTTGTAGATGTTCTTATAGGTTGCAGCTCCTGGCTGCGGTTGCAATTCGAAAACGGTCCCGCACCCACCGGCACAAGTCGTCTTGCCTCCCTGCCGTGTCGTTCCGTAGAGAGTTCCCAACGCTCCCACTCCGGAATCGAAAGCCAGGGGCGCCGATGGGTTGGCGCCGTCAGCTTTCCCCTTGAAACTGCGAACGTATTTGATCGCTCCCCCGGTTGTTAGCTCAAAGATCGTCCCGAAATTTTTCGTTCCCCCACTCTGAGCACTGCCCCAAAGATTGCCTTCCGAATCGAAAACGAGGCCGGCTACTGGATTTGCGCCGTCCTTGCTTCCCAGAAAACTATGAATCTCCGAATATTTGCTGCTGCCGGAATTTACCACAAAGGCGGTTCCGCAGCCGCCGCTACAACTTCCTCCTCCTCCGGCACTGGTCGTCCCGAAAAAATCTCCGAGTCCATCGGCAAGCAGTTCGGCCTTAGGAGTCGCGCCGTCGCTGCCTCCTCCAAACGCGTGCAAAACGGTAATGGCGCCACCGTTCGAGATTATCGAAAAGATTATTCCGCAGCCGCCGGTGCAACTTCCCGCTCCTCCCGCGCTGGTTGTGCCATAAAGAGTTTCACTCGTTTGGTCGTAAACGAGCCCTGCCAGAGGAGTCGCCCCATCGCCCGAGGCGCCCGTGAAACTATAAAGAACCGTCTCAGTCCAGGTGCCGAAACCTACGCAGATCGGAGGAGCCGTTGCACCGGGAGCACACAAGGCGAACACGGTTCCGAGGTTGCTTGTTCCTCCAGTCGCCGTTGTTCCGAAGAGGTTGCCGTTTTCATCCTGGACGAGATCGCCCACGGGATCAGCGCCATCCAGGCAGCCCGAAACGGAGCAGAAGTTATATAGAACCGTCGGCGTGCTGGCTCCCGCCGAACTCTTGAAAGCAAAGAACGCTAACCCAAAAACCAGACACGCAGCGACCCGTTGGATTAAAACTGCCCTTTTTTCCTGCAGGCGATTCTCTTTCATACATAAAGGTGAACCATCCAAACTAGATTTGGAATTCCCGAGATGCTCTTTAAGATAGGTTCGCTTCGGGCGAGCGCGGGAAGGGGGAAAACGTCCTAACCCGAGTGCCGGAAGTATTGATCCGGCACCCGAATTTGTCAAGCCAGTGGAGTGCGTGGCTGCTTTATGGGCGTCGTCGTATCTTGCTCGGAACGGGAAGGCCACGAGACCTGGCAAGCAGATCTCCATCATCCAGCGCTCTTCATTTTTCTGCGTCGGTGTGCCAACCCGGATTGGTCCAGCGCTCGTGCTGCCACACAAAGATCTCCGTCACTCGGCTTGAGCCAGTGGAGCGCTTCCCGTCAATTTCCGTTTCCACGACATAGCTGCTCCAGATGATGGCCACATCGCCGAAGTGTTGTACCTCAGTACGCGGGAACTCAAGCCGAACCAGCTTCCCGCCCTCGGAGTGAAAATCGGCAGCGGACCGAAGCACATCGGACTGGTGTTTCCATTCCTTGTCGCCGCCACTCATGACAATGGTTTCGGCTGGCACAAGGTCCGCCAGCGTCTTCGTGTCGCCCGCAAACCACGCTCGCCACACGGTCTCGCGAGCCCGCAGCAATCCCGCGTCGCTCTTGTCCTGCGCAGACAATCGCGAGGTTCCCAGAGTCGCCATAAAAAAAGCGGCAACGACAATGTATTTCCACTTTTGCCTCATACGTCCTTCTCCCGAACAAGCTATTTCGAAATCGATTTGGTGTTTCGTGTGAAGGCATGTAGCGCCAGCATGATCGCCGCCCCGGAAGCGGAGTAGACCGAATAGTCCATCGGCGACTGAAGTCCGAACGAGATGGCCATCGCGGTTCCAAACATCACAAGCAGAAGGGCGCTAGCGAGCGAAACCCATCGCTGCCACAATCCCAGGATCAACAGGATTCCAAGCGACGTTTCGCAGACGGTGGCTGCCCATGCAAGGTAGGGAATGGAGGCTCTGGGCATGAACGAGAGTCCCTCTCCCGCGTATTCCAGGAATTTTGCAAAGTGTTTTGGATCGAATGTTCCTTGCCAGAGGCCGAAGCGCGCCGCTACCGCCGACAGAAACGCAGCACCCAAGGCGAATCGCGCGTAGAAGACTCCGACTCGCTCCCAATCGATTGATTGCAGTTTGTCGCCTACACTTCCCAACCTAGCTTCCGAGGCAAACTGTGTGTGTGAATTCATTTTGTGGATCCCTCCTGGCTGAGGCTCTGCGACACGCTCACACTGAGTGGTGCGTCGTGATCGCATATCAAATACGCAACCAGCTTGGCTGGCTCCGAAGAACTGGCATTAGCCGAGACCTGATGAACGCCGTTGGGCGCCTCATAAAAACTCTCGCCAGCCTTGTAGATCGATTCTGGTTCGCCGTTCAGTTGTGTTCGAATGCTCCCCACGACAACGTAGGCGATGACTGCGCAGGGATGCGAATGTGGAGGCGACGACTCCCCGGGTCGGTAATTGACCTCCGCGAGAATTGCCTTCAGATGATTGCCATTCATGGTTGGAAGCCCCTTCGACAGGACAATGCGTGCTCGTTCCTTCGTCTTTCCAGGGCCGGGGGCAACTTCCCGACCCAGAGCAAAATGTCCCGCAAGGAAACCACTAGCGATCATGATCGCTACCACTCCAATGCATTTTTTAAGAGAACTCATTCCTCACCTCTCACGAAATTCCTAGAACCAGATGTGACTATTTGCATTCCTGAAAATCGGGTGAACCCAGCCGAGGCGCTCGAGGAGCCAGCTGCTGGCTTAGCGCATCACTGGCCTCTCGGTGTGAAGGCGACTTCCGAGCACGTCGCATGAGCCACGCTCCGGCGATACAAACCATGCTCCCCGCGACCGAGAGTGGCGCTACTCTTTCTCCTCGCACGGCCACTCCCAGAAAAAGCGCCACAGCCGGAATGAGAAAAGTCGTGCCGGAAGCGCGCGTGACGCCGAGTCTGCCTGCGGCCACCGACATTACTACGTGAGCGACTCCGGTGCCCATCGCTCCGAGCGCAATCAGCGCAGCTACAGGAGCAGGCTTCCAGTGCGCGGCAATCATGTCGGGCACCCCCAACGGCGCCGTCAATACCAGCGCAATCATCTGGGCACGCCAGATCACCGGCAACGCCCCGTTGCGCTGCTGCAGTGGTCTTGCAATATTGAGTGCGAAACCATAAGAGATGAGAGCGGCGACGATCATTCCGACCCCGGCGACACTGTTGCGCCCCTCACCGATTGTGGGTAAGGCTATCAACACCGTTCCAGCCATCCCCATGGCCACGCCTGCCATAACTAGGCGCCCTGGCGCACGCCCCGCGATCACCGCGGCAACAATTGCGGTAAACAGAGGATTGGCTCCGTTCAGCATTCCAGTGAGGGCTGAAGAGACGTGTTGTTCAGCGAAGGGAAACATGCTCAGCGGGAAGGCCAGCCACAACACTCCCAATCCGGCGATGCCAGTCCAGTCTGAGCGCATGACAGGTCCTCTTGCTGCCGCGAACAGGGAGAGGGTCGCGAAACCAACAAAGATCCTGACAAACGTGACACCATTGGGACCGACCGAACGCATTCCCTCTGCGATGAACAAGAATGACGCGCCCCAAATCAGGCCCGGCACGACAAGAGGAGCCAGTCCGCGCCGTCCGCCAGTGGCGTGGCGGAGGAGAACACGAACTTAGTTCTGGTTTTCATAAGCCTGTCCAAGCATCGTTACAGTACAATAATGGATCTCTCATAAAGAGCCATTTATCATAGTTTGTATGACCATTTCTATAGCAGCAATCCGGTCTACGACCTCACCCTCCCTCATCCCAAACCCGGCATTCCTGCCTATCAGTGGCTATACGAGGCAGTGCGCTCGGAGATTCTCGGTGGTCGCCTGCGTCCGGGTACGCGATTGCCCGCGACCCGCGATCTCGCCCGGCAGTACGGATTGGCGCGCGCACGATCGTGAATGCTTTTGGTCGGCTCACGTCCGAGGGCTATATCGAAGGCAGTGTGGGATCGGGTACTTGTGTCAGCAAAGTGTTGCCGGAGCGGTTGCTCCAGGTCGCCTCCCGGCGGCCGAGAAGGCCACGGATCAACAAAAGCGTCCTGCCCGGTTCTCCAACTACGGACAACGAGTCCAATTGTTCGGAGGCTACGAGAACCGTCCGATTCGCGCCTTCCGCGCCAATCTCCCGGCGCTAGATTTGTTTCCCACGACACTCTGGACAAGAATTACGACCCATCGTTTTCGCCGCATTTCACGGCGAGACCTAATGGGATGCGATCCACTGGGGTATGCGCCCCTTCGGCATGCCATCGCCGAATATCTGGGACGCTCGCGCAGCGTGAGATGTTCGCCGGAGCAGGTAGCGATCGTCTCTGGCGTGCAGGAGGCGCTCGATCTGACGGCCCGGCTTCTGTTAGACCCCGGAGACAAAGTTTGCGTGGAGAACCCGGGATACCCCGGCGCGCTTTTGGCGTTCAAAGCCTTTCGAGCCAGAATCCACACCGTAGAGATCGACGATGAGGGAATCGCAGTTCACCGCTTACCCTTGCATGGAACGCGACTCATTTATGTCACGCCTGCACATCAGTTCCCCTTGGGCACCACCATGAGCTTGGCTCGTCGGCTGCAACTCTTGGAATGGGCGAAGAAGTCCGCGGCACTGATATTTGAAGACGATTATGACAGCGAGTATCGCTACTCAGGCCGGCCGATTCCTGCCTTGCAGGGTCTCGATGATCGCGGATTGGTTCTGTATGCGGGCAGCTTCAGCAAGGTGTTGTTCCCCGCGCTCCGCTTGGGCTACATGGTCATTCCTCTCGACCTGTTGTCTCGATTTGAGGCAGCCTTGTCTCTGACTGTCCGGCACGCAGCGCTATTAGAGCAACTCGTGCTCACGGATTTCATCACCCTGGGCCACTTCGGACGCCACCTGCGTCGAATGCGCGAGGTGTATGCGGAGCGGCTTTCCGTTCTCTTGGAAGAGGCGCGCGTGAGGCTCGCTGGTTTGCTGGAAATCTCAAGCATTGAGGCGGGCCTGCAAACTGCGGGATGGCTGTGTGGCGGACTGAACGCAGAATCGGCAGCCGCTGCTGCAGCCAGGCGCAACGTGGACGTGACACCTTTGGGGCATTACAGCCTGAGCAAATTTATTCCGGAGGGGCTGCAACTGGGATTTGCTTCAGTGGACACAAGGGAGATCCGCCACGGAGTGCGGGAACTCGCGATCGCGCTTGAGGATGAGCCGCAGGAATCTCACCTCCAAGCCTGAAGAGCTCTCCGCTCAGCGATGCGAATTGTCGAGTGACCTTCACCACGTTGACTTACTTTTCATTCTTGCAATGTTAGGGGAGGACTTCTCCTCCCCTATGTATTAGTAATAATTTAGAAAGCCGTTGGTAATGTGCCTCCATTAGCTTCGTTTGAATAGATAAAGTGGCACTGCCGGCAGAACTGGGTTGTGGAAGCAGCTTGTCCAAATGGAACATTCACCGTATCCGGGTTGTAAGGGCCGTTGACGAAGAAGTACTTTGCATATGTTCCCACGCCGCTGCCGTGGATCGGGTTCGTTGCCGAAGCCGCATACACGTTCATTGAGTGCTGGTCGTGGCAGGTCGTGCAGACGACGTAAGGAACGCCAGTCGCAGTGACCGGCGTCGCGTAGACGTTGTTGGCGCCCGGGAGGATTACGGGAGCGCCGTAGGAAGTTACAAACTGTTGATACTGGCCCGCGAACGTCACGCTGGTGATCGAATTCGCGGAGGTGATCGTCCAGGTGACTCCATTGGTCGCATTGTTGTAGTAGCTGCCCAGCACCGCGCTGAGCGTCGCGTTCTCGCCGATTGGATGGTCGTTGTTGTAGTCTCCACCGTCCGACGAAGTGCCTTGGCCAGTCGTGCCGTCTGCGCCCAGCAAGGTCGGGATTTTAGCCGTACCGTAACTGCTCGGCAGAGCGCCGATCTGCTCTTCAAAAGCCCAGTTCTGCATCATGGCGCCCTTGGCAACCGCGCCGTCATGGCACGCCAGGCACATTACTGCACCGCGCATATCTGCGTATTGCTGCGCCGTCATGCCCGTGGGATTGCCGTTGGAAGCCGTTGTCCATAAATAGCTGTTGCTGCTTCCGCTGTTGGTCACATCGCTGAAGTCAAACGTCTGGTTCCAGAGTGGTCCCATATCTTGACCAAACAGGGCATTCTGGCCGGTGTATTTGTCAGTCGGCGTACCTTGTGTGCCGCCGCCTTCACCCCAGCGCCGCTGTGCGGGGCATGGCAACCCGCGCAACCGCGGCCGTAGTTTTGATGAGCGCCAAGGACATCGACTGCGGGTGCGACACTGCTGCCGGATCCGGTCGTCGTAGGATGTGCGCCCTGGGTTGGTTGGGCGAGCAGCATAGCCGAAGCGATGATGACGAACAGAGTTGCAAGAATCAGTTTCATAAACCTCCTCCTTGCGTGGTTAATACAGAGTTATCGTTTGCAGGGTTGCGGTATTCCGAGGCCTCAATGCGGCAGCCTCCCAGCCGCTCGCTTAAGCCCTGCGCCCTATGCAGGGAATCTGGAATCGCGTGATGGAAATATGACTTACTGAAGATTCAGATCGTTTGCCTCAGGGGGTGTGCGTCTCAACGGGCGGGAATTGCGGCACTTCGGAGAGGCGAGTCAATTCAACAAGAATGCGGTCCGCACTGTCAGTGCGGAAAGTCACATCGCGATGTGCGGATAGGGCCAAGAAAGACCAGCGAGCCTCGATGGCGCAGATCGCAAGTGCGCATGATGCAGTTTGTGCACGTTCGCAAAATTCAGCGCATTTCTGCAAAGATGAGGATGCTCTCGACTGGAGCATGCACGGTACTTAGCGCTTTTCGCTGCTGCGTTGATGCAGAGCCCGTTCGCGCAGCCGCAACGCGTTGCTGTTAGTCGGGATCTATCTGCAACGCCGCCGCCAATTTTATTTGCGCTGACTCGTAATCTCCTAGATCCACCAATATTTCGCCAGAGTTGATCAGGCACTGCAGAGTCATGTCGCGGCTGTGGGTGAGACTTTGCGCGATCTCATACTGCTCCAGGGCGTCACGGAATTGGTGCCGATGAAACAGGATCTCCGCCATGTTGTAGCGGCACACATCGTCTGCCGGGCGTAATAGGCACGCTTGAGCATAATGCTGATAGGCCTCGTCGTACCGCCCGTCGACGACGAACGAATCTCCCAGCGCGGCTTCAATTGCCGGATCCGGCCGGCCGGCGATGATGCTCGCCTGCGTGAATAACTTCACCCCATTCTCCCAATACGACAGGTAACGGTTAGTAGCAACCGCCAATCCCGAAACCAGACATAGGGCGGCCGCTACTGCCACGACACGAGGCATTCCCGTCACGCAGACGAGGTCACTCACTCCCCATGCGATGATGATAAAAAGGCCGATGCAGGGAACATAAGTGTAATGGTCGGCCATCGCCTGGCGGCCAACCTGAACAATTCCGATCACTGGGACAAGCGTTACTAAAAAAAACAGCCAACCCATCAGAAGGTAGCGAGCGCGCCGAAAGTACAACACTGCAGCAGTGATCGCCGCCAGAATAACCGCCGATGCGATGACATCGGACCACGGCAAGGACTGCTGAGGGTGAGGATAGAAGATGGCTAGCTTGGCCGGCCATAGCGTTTTGCCAATGTACGCAACATACGAAATGATGGCGTTTCCCAGCCGTAGGGAAAGGGGCAACGACCCGGTATCGACGATTGCGGAACTCTGAGCCGCCACGGTTACAACACAGCTTGCTGCGCTCATCATGAACAGCGGTATCTTTTCCCCCGACAGCCGCAACCACCTAAACCGGAAAGAGAGATTCTCGTACCGCTCCAATGGCCAGTAGTCCAGCAGCAGCAGGACAATCGGCAGACTTACAGCCATCGGCTTGGACATTAGGGCCATCGAGAAGCCGGCAACGACCGCCATGTACCTCTTCCAGTCCGGCCGCCCGGCGTACCATCCATAGGCGGCAATCGTGACTAAGGAAAAAAGCATGCTGAGCAGACTTTTTCTTTCCGCGACCCAGGCGACCGTCTCCACGTTCAGCGGGTGAACTGCGAAGAGCGCGGCGACGAACAAACTGCGCCAAACCGCGCCCGTGCCCCTTTGCAGCAGCCAAAAAAGGAGCAGTACGTTCGCTGCATGCAGTGCCACGTTGTCCAGGTGGTGAGCTCCCGAATTCAAGCCAAAGAGCTGGCAGTCCGCCATGTGCGAGAGCCATGTGAGCGGATGCCAGTTCGCCGCGTAGAAACTGGTGAAAGCCCAGGCGGCATCGTGAAGATTCAAACCGTTGCGGACATGAACATTCTTCGTGACGTACTGGCTGTCATCGAAGTCGAGGAACTCGTGGCGCACAACGCGTGCATACAACAGCAGAGTCGCAACAACAAGGATTGCGCCCAGCAGGGCGGGCTTGGAGCACAATTCGGCCAGAGACCGCTTGGGAGAGTTCAAAGAGACTTCTGGTGTTGATGATGTCGGTGGCTGCACCATTGAACTACATCCAACAAATTATCGTGTCCCGTTTGCGTTCATCTTCACGGCAGCAAACTTTCCTGCGCGCTCACTGTTGCGATGTCGGATCTGGGTTCAGGGCCCCCTGCATCTGCAGCATCTGTTGCCGCACCTGGTCGGCCTGTTTCGCTTGACCGGTTGCCTCGTAAAGTCGAGCTAGCCTGTCCCAGCGCCTTTGCACTTGGGGCGTCGTCCGTATCGCCTCCTGCTGGAAAGCAATCGCCTCGTCCCAATGCCCAAGGACCCGTTGCGCCTCGGAACGCCCTTCCGCCAGCTGGGCATAAACTTCAGGAGCTAGCGATTCAGCGCCGCGATACGGACTGCTTTTCTCGGCCTTGTCAAAGGACGACATTGCGTCCTCGGGACGGTTCAGAACCAGCTCAACCTTTCCCATGGTCATATAGATATTGAAGGGTTGAAGGGCGAGCCCCGACGCGCGCTTCAGCGCTTGTAGGGCGGCTTCGTTCCGGCCCTGGCTCCCATACACGATGGCCAACGAGTACCAGACTCCTCCGTTTTCGTTAATCGCCAGAGACGCCCGCAATTCCTGCTCGGCTTCCGGATATTGCTTCTGTCGTGCAAAAAGGAGTCCCTTAAGAAGATGAACATTCGGATCGTCGCGGTAGAGCCCGCTTGAGTGGCTCAAGGCCTCCTCCGCATCGCGATCCCGGTGCAGCACGAAGAATAGCTCTGCCGAATTAAGGTAGAAGTCGTGAAGCGCGGACCGTGGAACTGAGACAGGAGCACTCAACTTCTGGGTGGAGCAATCAATCTGCAAGCGACTGATCCACGGAGAATTGGCTGGCGTGTTCCGCAGAAACACCAACGAGACATCATCCATGTAAACCGGACGCCAGCTTGTGCTCTGGCAAAACTTGTACGAATCCAGGTTTCGCAATCCACGTAGACCGGCCGTCGACACCAGCTGAACATTAAGGTTCCAGCGGTTAGCCATGCCCTGCCATGCCTGCGAATCTGGGTCTTCGCTGTATAGGTTGAATTGCTCCATCGCCAGGTTGCCGCTCAGCCGATCTCCGCGTCCATCGATGAAATCAGGATATTTCGGACCGAGACTCCATGCCTCATAGCCGCCCAGTTCATAATCTTCGAAAATGTTTCCGGGAAGCTGTTGATCTCGGACAAAAGCTGCCGCCCGGGAGGGGAACCAGGACGCCGCTCCAGCCCCAAACCTCAAATCTGGATTGAACACTACATAAGTACGGTCCGTCACCAAGTCGACAATCTGCAGCACCGAAATAGCGCAAAAGAAAACCGTCAACAGCATCGCAACTGACGGAGCTGACTGCAGCCGTGGAGCAATTCTTTCCGGGCATTTGCTTCTGGGTCCGAGCGCCCAGAAACACTTCGAACAGTATCGGTCCCAGTGTCGCAATCGTAATTGCGAACAACGCCGAGTAGCGCACATGATTCAACGCAGCGTAAAGCGCGACCAGCACAATGATCCCGGCGCCGAACTGTCGCTTCCAGAAAAAACCACCGCCAGAACCACCGCGAGCACGAGCAGCCAGCTAAAGCCAAACTGAGGGTGCCGCACGTCAATCAGCTGGTACAAGAGGTGGGTGGAAATAGGCACGCCACTAAACTCGGCAATAGCGATATTGCTATCCACCGTCCCGGGAGTCAGGCCGCCAGCGCCAGCCAGGTTGACCGAAGTAGCATAGATTTTCGCGCCCCAGGGATTCAGCAGAGTCGCGACCCCGCAACCCGCGAGATAAGGCCAGACCCGTCGTAAACGTATAAGCGCCGCTTGTCGCCGCTCCGCAAGCAGCAAATCCAAGATCTCAACCAGCAGGTACGCCCCAATGGTCGCCAATCCCGCAATAAAACCGGGGTGGAAATTCACCCACAGCAACATGATCACAGGCAGCAGCCAAAGCCGGGAGCGAAGCCCGCGATGATACGCCCAAAGTTCTCCAAGAAAGAGCGCGAAAAAAAGGGTGGTGAAAAGATCGGCCCGTGCCGCAGTCCTGGTGGCGATGGACACCACGGCCAACATTGCCAAAATCGCACTGCCAAGATCCCCTCGCCGAACCAGATATGCCACAACTGCCAGGCACGCCAACGCGCAGAACCAACTCAGCCCCGCGTAGCCAAACGCGCTGTAAACCAGAAAAAGCAACACACCGGCAAACGGTGGATACGTCCACTCCTTTCCCCCCGAGGTGAACGACAGCACATCGGTTCGCGGAATCTGGTGATGCTGTATCACCCACCGGCCCGTGGCCAGATGCCAACCCATGTCGCTATCGCCAACGGTGTGAAGACCAGCACAAAGAGCGCTAAGAAGAACCAGACAGATGAAGATCACTCGTACCACGCGATAGCTTTTTTCTGAAGAAAATTGCATGGAAAATCGTGACCTTTGACCAACACAACAGCCAGCTACAAAGAAAAGAGAGGACGATTCGTGGGCAGCACTGGCCACCAACAGCCTATCACCCGTCGTCCTACCCTATACTCCGCTATCGTGCGGTGAGCCCCCTCAACTGCAACGTGATTTCAGTCACACCGCCAAGTGACACTGCACGCTGATCTGCGGTTGTGCTGAGCTCATGAGATGGATTCACCAGACTATTGGATGGCAACGGTGTGCCCTGATTCGGGCGGGCGGGCTCTTGTGCCTGGCTCTCGGGATTCCTGCCGATCACGCTGGCGCGTGTCGGACAAACGCTACGTCTTGATTCGATGCTTACGTTGCAGTGCATCGAACGACCTTGCGGAGAAACGACCGCGAACCAAATCCGCTAGTCCCGATTCGCGGTTGCATAAAGCGGGTCGCGTCGTCCTTCAACTCTTCTGACGCGACCCGCTCAATTCCCAATGCTGACTTCTACGAAACGGTTAGAACGACGTCGGCAGTGTGCCGCCATTGGCTTCGTTCGACTCGCCAAAGTGGCACTGGCGGCAGAACTGGGTCGTCGACGCAGCGTAACCCAATGGAACCTGAACCGTGTTCGGGTTGTACGGAGCATTAATGAAGAAGTACTTCGCGTACGTTCCGCTGGTCTGGCCGGCAATCGGATTTCCCGCCCCCACCACCGAATACACGTTCATCGAGTGCTGATCGTGGCAGGTCGTGCAAACCACGTAGGGAACGTTCGAAGCATTGAGCGGCGTTCCATAAGAATGCGCTCCTTTAAGTAGAACCGGCGCACCGTACGAGCTTACAAACTGCGCATACTGCCCGGCATACGTGATCGAGCTGATGCTGCCGCTCGAACTGATCGTATACACCAGTCCGTTGGTCGCATTGTTGTAGTAGCTGCCCAGCACCGCGCTGATCGTCGCGTTCTCGCCGATCGGGTGGTCGTTGTTGTAGTTTCCGCCATCCGTCGAACTGCCCAGGTTGGTCGTGCCGTCTGCACCCAGCAAGGTCGGTATTTTGCCCGACCCGTAACTGCTCGGCAAAGCTCCGATCTGTTGTTCAAAGGCCCAGTTCTGCATCATCGCGCCTTTGGCAACCGCGCCGTCATGGCACGCCAGGCACATCACTGCGCCACGCATGTCGGAATATTGCTGCGACGTCATGGTCGTGGGGTTGCTGTTCGATGCGGTGGTGAACTCATATTTGTTGCTGCTGCCGGTATTGCCAATGTCGCTGAAATCAAACGTCTGGCCCCACAGCGGTCCCATATCTTGCGCGAACAGAGCGTTGACGCCGGTATAGGGATCGGTAACGTGGCCACCCGAAGCGGCATTCCCGCCTTCGCCGTACGCCCCGCTGTGCGGAGCATGGCAACCGGCGCAACCGCGGCCGTAATTCTGGTGACCGCCAAGGACGTCGACCGTGGGGGCGACGCTGCCGGGGGCTCCGGACGTGGTCGGGTGTGCACCCTGCGTTTGCGCGAGCGCGATAGCTGAAGGTAGGACCAACAGTAAGACGAGAACAAATAGCTTTTTCATGACTCTCTATCCCCTCTCATTGATAGCGATTTTTCTCGCAACCTTTCGTGAGCGGGCCCAGTCGCATGCACAATGGTCTTGGCTATAAATTTTCCGGATCTGTGCAACTGCGTGATAGAGAGCAAGTGCTTGAATCTGACAATAAATGCGTGCCATCATGGCTCTCCCGGTCCACCCGCGCTTGGGTGCGCTTCTACATCGGCCCTCCCCTCCCGCGAATTCAATCCCTTTAGTGATCTTGGTGGGGTGTCGAAGGTAATCGGCGCAGGGAGGCGAGAGGGGTGGCATGCGGAAGACGTTCAGATCTTCCCTGATGATGCCCTCGTGTGACCACAATCACATTCGCTAGTGATGTGTAATCCCGCCCGGGCTGGTCCGAGTTGCTACCGTGGCTTCACAAGAGTCAGTGCGGCTCATATAGGATTGTGCTGCGATAGCCGTCGTTCGATTGCCTGCCCATGGCGCGTTCCTTCGCGACCGGGGGGCGATCCATTCGTAGAAATCGGGACGGTCTGGGACTAGCTTTGAATATCGTGCTCTCTCATCTCGACAGCGACGTGACCAGGGAAGCGCCCGTCCGTACCGCTGCCGGGCGACGATCTGTTGGCTATTTTCGTCCCAATCCGCTCCTGATCGCCGCGCTTCTCGTTCTCTCGACCTTCGCCCTGTATTGGCGGGTCGTCCACTACGAATTCCTCATATTTGATGACCAGCCATATGTCACCCAAAACGCTCGCGTCACCAGCGGATTAAACTTCAACAATGCTGCCTGGGCGTTCACCAGCTTCCGCGAAGGGAACTGGCATCCGGTCACCTGGCTTTCGCACATGGCGGATTGTCAATGGTTCGGTCTCAAACCTGGGCCTCACCATCTCGTCAATGTCGCTCTGCACGCGGCCAACGTCCTGCTGCTGTTCTTGTTGTTGCAGCGCGCAACGGGTGCTTTGTGGCGCAGCGCTTTTGTAGCCGCGCTGTTCGCCGTGCACCCGCTGAACGTTGAAACCGTAGCCTGGATTGCCGAGCGGAAAAGCCTGCTCTGCACGCTTTTCTCATTGCTTACGATTGCCGCCTATGGCTGGTACGCCCGGCGGCCAGACTGGAAGAAGTACTTATTCGTTGTCCTCGGGTTTTCGCTCGCTTTGATGTCAAAGCCCATGGCGGTAAGCCTTCCGCTCGTCTTGCTGCTTCTCGACTACTGGCCCCTGGAGCGTTGTGAGGATCTGCCATTTCAGCAGAAATGGTTGCGGCTGTCGATCGAGAAGATACCCCTGTTCTTGATGAGCGCGGCTAGCTCCGCCGTTACCCTGGTTGCGCAGCGCGCGGGTGGCACCATTGCCGATTCCTCTGTCTTGCCTCTTCCCTCGCGCATCGGCCATGCCGCCATGTCCTACGTGGCTTATCTCGGAAAAACAATTTGGCCGTCCAACTTGTCCGTCTTCTACCCGCATCCTGAAAAGCCGTGGGCTTTGCCCGACGTTATGGCCGCGACACTCATCCTCGTCGCAATCACGGCCGCCGCGATATATCTTCGCCGCATTCGCTACCTGATGACGGGATGGAGCTTGTTCCTGATTACGCTGATTCCCGTGATCGGAATCGTTCAGGTCGGCAGCCAGGCCATGGCCGACCGTTATGCCTATGTCCCGTGCATAGGCCTGTTTATCATCATCGCCTGGGGCTTGGGTGATGCGGTGTCTTCTCACGCCGTCCCCTCGGTCATCGCCGCCGTGGCCGCGATGGCCCTGATCTCCGCACTGGCGCTTGCGACGAGCAACTATTTACCCTATTGGCAAAACGGAGTGAAACTGTTTACTCGCGCCGCCTTCAAAGCTGACCATCCTGATCTCACCATCGAAGAAGCTCTCGCGGATGCGCTCGCTTTAACCGGCCACGAAACCGAGGCCTATAAGCACTACGCCATGGCGTGCACGCTACGCCCGCGTTATCCGCTTTGTCACTACAACATGTCGCAAATCCTGGTTAAACACAATCAGCTGAGGGATGCGCTCGCGCAACTCGATCTCGCCGGAAGCGCAACCGGCAACCGGGACATGGCGCTCTCCTGTTTGATCAATTCCGGCGAGATTCTCTTGGCACTTGGGGATTACCAGACGGCTCAGATGAGGCTGGCGGCGGCCTTGCAGATTGATCCGAATAACGCTACCGCCCTTCAACTGCAGAGACGGGCTTCAAACTTCGAAGACGCAAACCATTAGAATGTAGTTCCGCCGCAGTGAACCCGCGCTCGACGAATGAAGGTATTACAGTAATGGATCCGTTTCTAGGATTTCACAATGAGCGCCTTAAATGAGCGCCCTAAAAGATCTGCGTGCCTTGCTGGGCCGTCGTGTCATTCAGTGGATCGCACTCGCCGTAATGCTCGTTTGGGTTGCGCAAGGCGCAGTCGATCACAAATTCAGCGTTCGTGACAACGACATCTGGTGGCACTTAAAGACCGGCGACTGGATCGTCGAACACTTTGCCGTTCCCCATAACGGTCTCTTCTCGTGGACCGCGGCCAGCCGTCCGTGGGTCGCTTACAGCTGGGGCTTTGAAGTAATGCTGTCCCGTGCCTATGCCTGGTTCAACCTGATGGGGTTGGGCCTCTTTGGAGTTCTTCTCACCCTCCTCATCGCTTACCTCCAATTTTGGAGCCTACGCCGGCTCTCAGGGCGTTTCTGGGAAGCATGGCTGCTCGCCGCCTGCTCGCTCTACACGTTCCTTTTTGTCATTGGACCACGTCCGGTTTTCGTCTCCATCATCTTTTACATAGTTCTTCTGACCGTCTTACTGGAGGTCAATCGCGGCGGCCCGATCAGGAACCTGTACTGGCTCCCCGTCATGTTTCTGGTATGGGCCAATATTCATATCCAGTTTGTCTATGGTCTATTCGTCTTTGGACTCTTCGTCGCCTTCCAACTCGCATCACGCTGGGCGGAGAAAAACAAAATTGCGACGGCACTCTCCCGCTCACCGTCTCTGCCTCCAGCGCCCTTGGTTCTGACCTTGGGCGCCTGCGTAGCCGCAACATTGATAGGGCCTTACAGCTATCACTTGTACCAGGTCATTTTTCTTTACTCGAAGGCGAAATACTCTTACCAGATTATCGTTGAGTTGCAGCCTCTCACCTTCCGTCTCAGCAATCAGTTCGTGGAGCTTCTACTGACGGCCGCGGGCTTCTGCGCGCTTGGCTGGCGGAAAAGAATCGACTTGTTCAAGTTCAGCCTGCTGATCGTCGCCAGTTTTCTGGCTTTTCGTACGCTGAGAGATTGCTGGTTCGTCTCGATTACCGCAGCCGCTTTCATCGCGGATTTTCCGGCGTCCGATTCCGAGCGAGATCGCGGAGAAACTCTTCCCGAGGGCGGATTGTTGCTGGCCACCTTGGCAATTTTCCTGGCTCTCCTCTCGCAGAATTTCGATTTCAACGAACGCTCACTCGACCGTTACACAAGCCTGGAATTTCCCGTCGATGCGGTCAACTACCTTCGCAAGCATCCGTTACCGGGGCCCCTGTACAACAACCTGGACTGGGGCGGATTCCTGACCTGGTATATGCCGCAATTCCCGGTTGCGATTGACGGCCGAAACGATCTGTACGGCGATGATCTCGATAAAACCTTCTTTGAAGCCCAGAGCGCCTTAGCCTATAAGAACGATCCGTATCTCGTTCAATCTGGATTCGTAATACTCTCCAAGAAATATCCCCTGGCAACCGTGCTGCGGCTCGATCCGCGATTTCAATTGATGTATGAAGATAAGATCGCTGTTGTCTTCGCGCGCCGCTGAAGTCAAGTTCTCTCTCTAATGAAATGGAGACAAGCAATCATCCAAGCCCGCAGCCTCGGCTCACGGCTGCCTGCTCAACACCACCGCAAGGTCGTCGCGGTACACCTCATGAAAACCCGGAAAGGTTGAGCGGAACATCTCCTCGGGATTGGGGAACAGGTCGACCCCTTTGATAATTCCGTTGTCAGGACTGAGGATAATCGTATTTGCAGTAATCAAAGCCGGATCGGAGGACGGCGCAGCTTGTGCTCGCGTCACATCATAGTAGTCTCTCGTCCTTGTCTCACCGTAAAGCTCATATCGATCGTCAATGGAAACTGGATATTTGGGAAGATACCAAATAAGAAAATCTCCCCACACCATCTCGTTATAGATAGGTCGTGGAAGGTGGTTTGTCCGGATCGCATCGCAGGCTCGCACTGGAAGCGTCCCGGCGATGATCTTCAACAGCGAATCAGACCCCGAAGGAATACGCGTTGCCCCGAAGACCAGGACGAGTGCGGCCAGCGCCGCTGCTGCCCCAAAGACCGTTCCCGACATTTGTGGCGCGCGGCTCGCTTCGGCAGCGCCCGAAAGTGACTCGCCAATTACCGCAACCGAGCTGATGACCGCGATCCAACCCTCCGTCCCAAGCGACAAACCTGCGGCGACACCGACAGCCAGCGCCAGCACGAGAAACAAATCCTTCGCCTGCCGCCTGCCCAGCAGAAAAAAGGCCCACATCGCCAGAAACATCAGCAGGTAATGTTGTGGCTCCCGAAAGGTCAGGGATTTGATGATCAGCGAGTTGTCAAGCGGGGATGCGCCGAAAAGGTTCTGCCACGCCGTTATATAGGAGTGATAGGAGCTTGGCGAAACCACTGACGCGATCAAAGTGAAACCGCCCGCCGGGCCGACTTGAGAAACCGGCAGCGCGGGCCTGTCAAATGAACCAAAGTGCCAGTTTCGTTTTTGCAAATAAGGCTCAATCGCGCTCGCCGCACAAAACAGGCAGAACAAAGCGACACCAATGACGAAACGCCAATCGAGGTTGGCCCAAACGCAGATCAGCAATGGCATCCAGAACAGGAGCTTCTGCCGCCCTGGACTTCGGCTTCGCAGCAGCAGAACAAACTCACCCGCAAACAAAGCGGCAGAGCATAAGGTTCCCGGAAGAAAGGTAGAACCGACCCACGCGGCTTGCGCCCACACGGTGATCCCAATCGCGCGCCAGAAGTTGCCACGTCCTCCGGCAAGAATAAAGACTGTCAGCGCAAACAAAACACGGAGGACCATTATTGCCACCGGCAGTGCTCGCATCCCGAGCATGCGATAGAGAATCGCCAGTGCAACCTGCAAGCTCCAACTCGGGTCATCCCAGGGCAAAACCGGAAACTGCGAAAAAATTCCGAAGTGAGGCACCGCGTGATGCGCGATGATCCAGTTTCCGACCTGAATCTGCAGCCACGAGTTGGCGTAGCCGAGGGACTCCAGGCGCGTCGCTTCAATCACGGATGGCAAAACAAGAATCACCGCCAGAACAATACATTGCACGCTCGCCGTTTTTAGAAAACGATCGAGGCTCTTGAATTGAGCGGTTGGGTCGGACCGGCCGGCCATGATTTTCATTCTAATGCTCGACAGAGAATCGCCCGCCAGTGCTCAGTTGACCGAATGAATCCAGAACTAGCTCGTCACATTGGGCAACACGTGAATTCAGCCTCCATGTGACGGCAATCACAATCCTCAGTGACGATGGAAGCTGTCTCGCGAGCACACAACCCGTATTTTGGACGCACAGACACTTTCCCAGGGGTAGAATTCCACGCTTAGGATGAATCTCTTATGAATCCCAGGATCTCTCGAATCCCCACCCTGCTCGTGCTTGCCGCTCTATTCCTCCTGACTACGGGATTCGCCCTTGCCAGCGATTCTTCCCACTTGTCCGGTTCATACCAGGTACTTCGCAAGACTGACTCAGGCGCGCAAACGCGCGTTCGCCTGCAACTTCAATTGTCAAACCGTGGGGAGCGCGATCTCCAAATCCAGCGGATAACATTCTGGGACCCGCCTCGCCATCCGGGCGGCCGGGCGCGCTCTTGTTCCCTGCTTGTTCATCCTGGCTCTTCGGCAAGCACCACCCAGGAATTCACCCTTCCGCGCTCGCAATACAGGTTGTGGGCGCGCGGAAAACGACTCACCCTGCTTGTAGCAGTTGAGGAACCCGGCGGCCGCAAAGCCACCGAACTAGTTCGTCTGGACCGGACCTCCGGCGGAAAGGCGAACTGACCATGCCCTCCCCCAACAAATTCGCCTCGATCTGCATCGTCATCGCGGTTGCGCTCAGTTTGCCGGCGCTCTCGTTCGGTCAGTATTCCATCAACACCATCGCCGGAGGCGGCCCGAATAATATCGCTGCACTCAGCGCCAGCATCGGATATCCCGAAAGCATCGCCTTCGATTCTGCCGGCAATGCCTATATTGCGAACTCCTACCTTTATGCTAATCAGATCGTCGAGGTTTCCACGACGGGCATCGTAACCGTCGTGGCAGGGAACGGCACCTTCGGCGGCTACTCCGGCGACGGCGGTCCGGCTACCAGCGCCGCTCTCAATCAACCTGAAGGTGTCTTCGTCGACGGCTCCGGCAACATCTTCATTGCCGATACAGAAAATTCCGTCATTCGTGAGGTGGTCGCCAGTACCGGCAACATCCAAACCGTGGTCGGTGTTAACTACGATGCGAGCGGCGGAAGTGCATGCCTGTCTGGTGGCGACGGAGGGCCCGCTGCAAGCGCTTACTTGTGCGAGCCTTATTCCGTCTTCGTCGATGGATTTGGCAACATCTTCATCGCGGACTTCGGCAATTCCACGATTCGTGAAGTAGTGGCGAGCACCGGCAACATTGCAACCATCGCCGGTACGCCTGATACACCCGGCTACCTCGACAATGTGAAGGCCATCGATGCACAACTAGACCTTCCCGGAGGTGTTTTTGTCGACAAATCGGGCAATATCTTCATCTCGGATACGTTCAACTCAGTGATTCGCGTGGTGAATCCGGGTGCTACCGCCGTGGTCGTCGCCGGCACTTCAATTCCGGCTGGCTTCATCGAGACTGTCGCCGGCTCTCAATACGATTCCATCGAAGGCACGGCTTGCCAATTGACAGGCGACGGCGGCCCTGCCCTCAGCGCGTTTTTGTGCCTTCCAATCGGAGTCTCGGTGGATGGCTCGGAGAACATCTTCGTAGCGGACTGGGCCAACTTCGCGATTCGCGAGGTCGCCTCCAGCGGCAATATCTCGACCGTCGCGGGCACACTCGGCGTCGATTGCCAGACCTATGCCACAACGGGCTGCGGCAACGGAGGCCCGGCCACCAGCGCCGAGCTGAACTATCCGAGCGGCGTTACCCTCAACTCCGGCAATATCTTCATCGCCGATACTGAGGACTTCGAAGTCCGTGAAGTCACCGGCGGCAACATCCAGGCATTCGCAGGCAATGCCACGGCCGCATATTCCGGCGACGGTGCCTCTCCAACCAACGCAGAGCTAAATAATCCCGGAACCGTATTTGTCGATAACTTCGGCAACGTCTTTATTGCCGATACAAACAATTCAGTGATTCGCGAGATAGTGGCGAGCACTGGCGACATCACGACCGTTGCTGGCAACGGCACGCCCGGCTACTCCGGCGATAATCAGCTCGCCACCAGCGCCGAGCTCAATTTCCCTCAAGGTGTTTTCGTCGATTCCCAGGGCGACATCTTCATCGCCGATTCGGCCAACAATGTGATTCGCGAGGTTTTCGCTTCGACCGGCGACATCCAAACGGTTGTCGGCAATGGCACGCCCGGCTTTATAGACAACGTCGCGCCCCTCAGCGCCGAACTCGACGACCCGTATGCCGTCGCAGTCGACATCTCCGGAAACATCTTTATCGCCGACAACGCGAATGAGGTGATCCGCGTCGTCAATACCGGAACCACAGCAATCACCTTCGGTCCAATCTCAGTTCCAGCCAAGACGATCCTGACCGTCGCCGGAACCCCTCAACTCGATTGCGGTGAGGACGAGACATCTTCGTCATGTGGTGATGGCAGTGTCGCCAACACTTTAAATACTGTTTTTCTATCTTCCCCCGCCGGTGTCTTCGTCGACGCCCATGACAACATCTTCATCGCCGACACTTTCGACAATGCCGTGCGCGAAGTCTCCGTATCGACCGGAATAATTCAAACCGTCGCTGGCACCATCGGCTCAGCCGGTGGCTTCTCGGGCGACGGCGGCGCGGCTACCAGCGCCCAGCTCAACGGCCCTTACGGTGTCTTCATCGATGACTCCAACGACATTCTTATAGCCGACTCCGGCAACGCCGCTGTTCGCGAGGTCGTTGCGTCGACTGGCTTCATCCAAACTATCGCCGGAATCCCCGCCAATGGCGGCGGATTTCCCACGCCCGGTTTCTCCGGAGATGGTGGCCCCGGAACCAGCGCGGAACTGAACGCGCCCTCGGGCGTATTCGGCACCCTCGCCGGCAAGCTCTTTATCGCCGACACCGATAACTCTCGCATTCGCGAACTCGCTCCCGCTCAACTCAGCGTAACCGTCGCGCCGACCGCTGCAACCGTTGTGGTGGGCGCGCTCCAGCAATTTACGGCTACCGTCACCGGAAACCCCAATACCAGCGTGAACTGGTTCGTCAATAACGTGGCCGGCGGCAACTCCACGGTTGGAACAATCTCGACCACTGGACTATTCCAGGCTCCGGCTGCCGTCCCTTCTCCAGCCACCGTAACGATTACCGCAGTTTCGCAGGTGGATAACACCACCTCAGGATCGGCGCAGGTAACCATTGCCAGTCCAAGCCAGACTGTGACCGTCAGCGTAAGTACCAACCCGGCGATCACGCAGGTTTATACCAGCACAGCACAACTATTTGTCGCCACGGTAACTGGAAACTCGAATACCGCGGTGAACTGGTATGTTCAGGGCGCACCGGGTGGCGACGCAACCTTTGGCACCATCGACCCGTCGGGCAACTACACCGGTCCGGCTACGGTCCCGGCCCCAGCGACGATCACCATCGAAGCCGTGTCACAAGCGGACGATACCGCCATCGGCACCGAGCAGGTGACCATTGTGACGGCCCCGTCTGGACCGCAGGGTACCCCCCAAACCGTGTCTCCGGGCGGAACGGCGAACTATTCACTTTCTCTGAACGCCCATACCGGCAGTCCGGGCCTGGCCATCACACTCGGGTGTTTGCAAAGTTCCTTGCCCGCGGGTGCGACCTGCACTTTTTCACCGGCAACCATCACTCCGGGCAACAGCCCCGTACCCTTCACACTCGCCGTCGCACTTCCCGCGAGTTCAGTGGCTGTAGAGAAGCCAAGCGGACTCTGGCATCGTTCGCCGATCTATGCCGCTTTTATTCCGCTGGCCGGTTTCTTGTTCCTCGGCGGTAAGTCCCTTAAAGGGCAACGGCGCTGGGGTTCGATCATTTTGCTGTGCCTCTTTCTAATCGGGCTGGTTGCCTGTGGCGGAGGAGGCGGCAGCTCAGGTACAAACCCCGTAAGCTACACGATCAAGGTTCAAGGAACGACCACAGCGCAGCCGAACCCGGTCACGATCACCTCTGCAGGCTTGACTGTGCAGTAAGTCAGCCGCACAGAACAGTAGAAGATGCTTAGAAATTCCGAGTAGAACACGACTTTAGCCGTGCCGCTGGAAGCTGGGAAAACGTCTGGCTTTAGCCCTAATGGCCTGAGTTGCAAATGAAAGTAAGTGATGGCAAGCACTACTTAGCCGTCATGCTCCCCATGGCGCGTCGTTTTCCCGCTGCAACTTGCGACCGGAATTCTGCTCCGAGCGCATACGCCTCCCCTTGAAACGGACTTACTCTTTCTGCTTTCTGAAATGCAGCCAGTGCCAGATCCGAATGTCCAAGTCCGAGTTCCACGTTCCCAAGCATCAGATACAGCCAATGGGATCGATTCGATCGATCGGCAGCGCTTTTTAGGACGTCAGCCTCATCCTCATAGCGCCCTTGTTGATCGTAAACTCGGGCAAGTGCAGCCGGCGCATCATCGATGGAGCCAAGTTTTACAGAAGTAACAAGTTCGCGTTCAGAGTCTTTCGCAAATCCCAGATTGCCGAGCGCAATACCCTTTGCATAATGCAAGAACGCATTTTCGGGAAAGATTTGTTCTGCCTTTTTAAGACGCTCCATCGCTTCGGCATTTCGATCCAGGACCACCAGGATTGTTCCAGCATTCAACAGATATCTAAATTTATCGGGTGCAGAGGCAGCGGCCGGCGGATCCGCAAACTGCACCGTCTTGCAATCGATTTGCAGTCGATGAACCAGATCGACCGTCTCCGGGGCAACTCGTACAAAGACCGCTCCAAACGCATCGAGAAAAACGGGGCGCCAGTGTTGTGCATCGCAATAGCTGCCCAAACTTCGTAACGCTGTTCCTGCCTCGAAATCCACGGACAAGAGTATGGTATTAATTCCCCTGGCGTCGGCTTCCGTGCTCCACTCGGCTGAATCCAGTGACTCCTCCAACAGGCTCGAGTTGTGCAGCAGTAACGCGCTTCCAAAAGGAATGGAACGTCCATCCATATAGTCCGGGTACTCAGGCGACAACTTCCAGACCACAAAGCCGCCCGAATTGAAGTCATGAAAAAGGTTTCGGGGGAGCTTTTCTTTCAATACAAAATCAGCCGCCTGCTCCGGTTGCCATAGAGATTGCCCCGCCCCGAAGATCGAAAATGCAAACGGAGTCCTAAGATAGAAACGGTTCGTAACGAGGTCAAAGCTCCTCACAACGACCAAGCAGGCGATCACCCCGCCCAGCGCGATTGCAACCAGGGCTTTGCTTTTCACCGACCCTTGGAACCGTGTCGCAATTCTTTTCTCATAAACTGAGCATAGAGCTTGCGACAAAACCGTTCCTCCGATCACAACCGTGATGGTCGCGAAGCTCGCCTCCATCCGTATGGCATGGATCACAAGGTAGATTGCACCCGCTAAGAGCAATGCGGGTACGAATCGTCTCCTCGCTAATGCGCAGAGTACGGCTATCGATGCCGCGAATATCAACCAATAGACGGCGCTCTCCGGATCACGCCATGCGAGCGCCTTCTCTAACGCGGCAGGAGTAAGTCGCAATCCTTGCCATTCCCAAATCCACAAACTATGGGTTTGAACGATACTCCGCTGCCGTTCTATAGCCGCATAAATCCGCCAACCCCAAGGGTTTACGACCGTTGCTGCCAGAGTAGCGATCAGCCAGGGTGCTGCCTTCGTCAATCGACGCAAGGCATCGAGCCTGCGCGAAGGCGCAATCATACCCTCGATTTCGAGGAGCAGGTATGCGCCGCACATCGCCAGTCCGGCGATGAATCCCAGGTGCAGGTTCACCCACGCGCACATGAGGACCGGCAACAACCATAACGGGCCTTTCCCCGATTGGTGGTAGTGCCACAGGAGGCTCACATAAGCCGCGAAAAGAACAGCCGTAAACATCTCGGCGCGGGCCGGCGTACACGCCGCGATCAGGGGAACCGAGATTATGGCGAGGATCACACCCGCCTTGGAAGAGCGGCGCAGCAGAATCGCGACTGTACTCACGCAGGCTGCGGCGCTGAGCCATGACAACAGGCCATACCCGCCAATTACGTACGACAGGTAGAGTACAACTTGCGATAGCACCGGATAGATCCACTCCGTGCCCGAGGCGGTGTAAGAAAAAACATCTGTGAAGGGTATCCGGCCGTGTTGCACGATCCAGCGTCCGGTCGCCAATTGCCAACCAAGATCGAAATCGCCCAGAGTGCGCAGTCCCGCGGCAAATGCATACAAGAGTGCAAGAAGGAGAAGTAGCGACCGCGCGCACTGCGGATCTAGCATCCGCCGGAGGTATGTCGTGTCTTCACGCGATGCCGGCGAGTTCGTCGGGCGCAAGTTCTATGTCCTTTTGAGGCAAGAAGAAAAACAAACAGAGCCACCGAGGCTTGGAGACATGCCCTCGTGAAAATGGTCCTTAGAGTCTGGCCGACTCACTGCCTCGGGATGACCCCGCTGCGCGCTAGCGCCGGGACCACGGTACCGTTCGGATTGTGTGCCATCTCGTGGCAGACCAATGCGCATGTTCCGGTCGCGCCATTGTAAGCAATCGGCATCGCCCCGTTTGGGGCAACCACGTTCAAGTCGAAGTTCACCAGCCGGTCACCGGTGACGTTCCCGTTTCTGCCTGCAATTCCATGCGCAGTATGACAAACAGAGCACGTAAAGCCAGAGTTGATGTGAGCGGAGTGTTGGGACCAACTGGTGTTCCTAATGATATTGCCCGGCAGGTCATGGCACTTGCCGCACATCGCGTAAGGCCCATTCACCGTGAGGTCGGGGTTTACGTACAGGTTGATAATCCGCTGGCCGGGACCCGGCGCTTGACTGAATTCGTAGCGCCGCTCCAGGAGGTGATTCCACTTCGATCCGTGCGGACCACTCGGACCCGTTCCGCCAAACTCGCGATTGTCGTCGCTATTGTGGCAATCCGTGCAAAAAATCTGTGTGCCCATCTGTCGAGCCTGACTAACCCCATCCAGTTTCGACATGTAAGGGAGAAGACTCGGTTGAGGATAGGACGAGGAACTCGTGTGCGTCACCGGATGACTTGAAGACGCCGTAGCCGCAAATTGAGCAATGACATTAGCCGGATCCGCCGGGTTCGACACGTATCTCACCGGAAGATATCCAAATTTCGAGGTAGTCGGCTTTCCTGTAGACGTTCCGTGGCAGCGAAGGCAATTCTCATACTGGTTCTGCGCGGGCACCATCGGACTGATGCCGTCCGCAGCAGAAATCCCATTCACTGCGTTCTGCGATAGACGAATCAATGGCGGAGGTGTGAACGTCGTAACTTGCTGCGCCCCGTGTGGATTGTGGCAGTCGGCACAGGTAGCGTGCCGGTTGTTATTCAAAAGAATCGACTCGGCCGTGTCGTGTGCGCTGTTCACCGACGGATACGGATGATAAGAGACCTTTGAGAACTCCGCATAAACATTCGCGATACTCGGATAGACATTGTTGTTGCCATTGTGGCAGGTTATGCAGTTCTGAGTGTAAGGATCCAGATTGGCAGGTGCCGGGGTTGCGCCGCGCAATAGCCGCGCCGGACCGTTTGCATTGTGCTCCACGTGACAACTCGTGCATGCGTTTTGCGCGACCGTCGCATAAGGCCCGACTCCGGCAGCCGGCATAATCGTGTTCGAAATCATCGCATGTACGCTGGTCGGCCATGGCACCAGCGGGTTCGCCTCGTTGTTCACCGTCCGCGGAGCGGTCCCGTGGCACGCCAGGCACATCGCTCCTCCCACGCTGTTTCTCACCAGAAAGTTCAGCGAAACGGCGTCGCCATTTTGCACATGCGGATTGTGGCAGCTCTCACACTCCACGTTCCCGTTGATCAGCACCACCTTTTGCAGCGGATCCTGGGTTCGCCCCTGCGCGATCAAGCTCGCGACCAGGTCAGCCTGATCTTTGAGCTTATTGAAGCTGAACGGATGCGAATTCAGCAGACTGGTTCCGAGTATGTCGCTCGCGCTCATCGTGCCTTGCAACTGCACCTTCCCATAAGGCAAGGTCTGCCCCGGAGCAATCGTTCCATCATGGCAACTCAGGCACAGGCTGCTCGGCGCGCCAATCGGCGGCTGCTCCATCGTCTGCGTTTGGGTGGTCGAGCTATGGTAGAGAGTGTAAGTCTGCGAAGAATACGTCTGCGCCCACAGCGGTCCCTTACTGTTTCCTGAGTGCGGCGCATGGCAATACTGGCACGGAGGCAGACCGCCCGCCCTCACCGGCCCCTGCCCGCCCGGGCCCAGATTATGCGTTCCCAGCACGTCGCCGCTGAATTGCCCCTGCAGGCTTCCGGCCAGTACCAGCAGAGCCGCACATACGAGCCCCCACTTCATTTTCACTGGCCCCCGCCCTGCTCCCTTTTCCCGTAATACTGGAACTCTTGTACGCGGCTGTTATACGAATCCGTTATGTACACGCTGTCGTTGTGGTCAATAAACATTCCCGCCGGCAGGTTAAACGCTCCCGGCTGCTCTCCTCTGGTCCCGAAGTAATAAAGCAGCTCTCCCTGCTGATCGAACACCTGCACTCTGCTCCATGCGGCGTCCACCACATACAAGTGCCCTTCGCTGTCGAACCCGATTCCCTTCGGCCGGAAGAAGCTCCCGAGGTCCTCTCCATCTCCCACGCCGCCCACCGCGTACTTGAAGTTCCCGCCGCGATCAAACACCTGCACCCGGAAATTCAGCGCATCCACCACCGCCAGGTCTTCTCCATGCAGAACCAGCTCCGTCGGAAAATTGAACTCCCCATGTTCCGTCCCCGTCTTCCCGATCATCTGCATCACGCTTCCGTTCATATCCAGGACATAAATCTTGTTCCGCAGCGTGTCCGTCACATAAATCCGCTGCGCCGCCGAATCCACCGCAATCCCCGTCGGCCGCTTGAAATATCCCTCCCCGCCCTTCAGATTCCCGATGATCCGCTTAAACTTCCCTCCCGCCTCGAAAACAAAAATCCTTCCTGTCTCCGAGTCCGTCACATAAAAGTTGTCTTGCGCGTCCACCGCCACGCACTGTGGCGACTCCATCGAGTTCTCTTCCTTGTCATTGCGCGCAATGAACTTATATCGATGATTCGCAAAATCAAAGATATGGATCCCCATCGCTCCCGGGTCCGTCACAATCGCTCGCCCTCGCGAGTCGATCGCGATCCCATACGGCCGGATCACCTGATGCCTGTCCGGCGCTCCCGCCACCACGTCCAGCACCTTCCGAAAGAATCCCCGCTTCGGCGACACATCGCGGTCCGCCTGAAACGTTCTCACAAACGCCAGCTTCCGCCCGCCCTCCAGCAGCAGCTCCGGCCCCGGAACCTCGTCCTTCTCAACCCTCGGCTTCTCCGCCCACGCCGGCGCGCTCAGGCTCGCCGCCATCACGATGCACAATCCGAGCCGGCGCCAATCCCTCGTAGTGCATCGTCCTAGAACGCCTTGAACCATCGTTGTATTCCAACGTAAAAGTTCGAATAGTTCGCCGCCGGCATCCCCGCCGCGCTCACAAACTGGTTCAAATTAGTATAGCCCGCGTTAAATACGATCTTCCTGAACTGGTACTCCGTGAACACCGTATACACCGTCGACGCGCTATTCGTCGTCAGCGTCGACGCCAGGCTGTCGCTGATCGACCGCGTGTAGCTACCGCTCACCACCAGCTTTCGCGTTGGATTTGCCGTAAAGCTGAATGAATAAGACGACCCCGTGTTCAGTAGGAACTCATTTCCCGTCGGTATGCCGCCCGGCGGCACCACCAGTCCGCTCCCGGTCAGGAGCGCTGTGCCGGAGCTACGCGAGTAGTTGGCGCCCACGTTATACATCTTGTAGATAAGCTGGCTGCCGTACGATTCAGCGTGCGCGCTCGAGCCCGTCTGCGCCTCCAATCCGGTGTGGAAGCCATTGAATGTCGCCAGCCAATGTATCCTGCGAGTAAGGCGGCGCTTCGCATTTGCCATATAGGAATAATTGGAGGTCAGCTCCGTCGCCAGCACCGTCTGCGTGTCCTGCGAATACGCAAAGCTTCCGCTGAGCTCGAGGTTGCTCCACTGCTTGTTGAAATTCGCTCCCGCCACCAGACCCGCGTCCTGGTTCCCCGCATCGGTCGCCTGATCGTTGACTCCGGCGTAGATCACCACCGTGCCCCACAGCGGCTTCAGGAACCGGTAGTTCACGATCGCGCTGAAGTTCGTCGCGCTCACCGTTTCGCCATACACCTCTTGCTGGATGTGGCCCACGTTGAACCCAACCGACAAGCTCTTGGTGATTGCTACATTGTCGCTATTGCTCAGCGAAATCGAGTAGCTACTGGTCCCCAGGTTCACCTGCGGATTGATCGCGCCCGCGCCCAGCAGTTGCTGTTCGATCTCTCCCGTGAGACTCGTGTTGTAATTGAGCTGGAACGATGTGGTAAGCCTTTCCGATGGAGCAAAGGCGGCGCTGGCGCTGATCATCTGGTTGGAGCCGGAAGCCGCGGACCCGTTTGTCTCCCCGCTGAAATCCGACCACGCATACCCCACCCCGATCGAGCCCCGCAGTGGCAGTTTGTGGCTCCCGTTGAACGAGAATACCTTCCCGTTCGTCTCCCCGCTGATGGGCTCATCCCCCGTGATGGCCGAAGGCAATGCTGTATTCGTCCAGGTATCGGTAAAGTGCCCTCCCATGTACCAACCCGCCAGCTTGTAGTTGCTGAATACGTTGAGATTTTTGGAGTCGGAATGATCCTCTTCATCGGTGCCAAAAATCGACGATGCCGAAGCGTTCTGCGAGTACTGCACGTTGAGCGGCGGTGCCCCCGGAATCAGCTCCGCCCATCCTAGGCCGAAGCTGTGCGAGTTTCCCGTGGTCGTAAATCCCGGCGTTGTGCCGTATCCGTAGTTCCCACTGCTGTCGAATGACTGGCTGAATGAGACTGTTCCCGGAAAGTGGCTGCCGCTGAAAAGATTCGCTCCCACGTTCACGCTGCTCGCGTCCGTAATCGAGCCCTGCCCGGAATTGGCCTGCGAGCGGTTGTAGATCGGATCGACGAAGAAGTTCAGAAATTTTGGGTTGTAGTAGTACCCCTGCATCACGGCGTCGCCGTTCAGGTTCGTGCCATGGCTCGATCCCACCACGTTGCCGTAATTACCGTTGTAGCCGAACCCCAGGTCTCCGCTCAGGGTCAGGTTTGTATTGCTCCCGATCTCAAGCTGGGCAAATCCTCTGCCCGCCAGCATTACCCCCAATGCCAGCACGAGAGCCAACCCACGCGCTTTGTATCTCCCACGTCCCACGGCGATTCCGTTCCTTGAAATTCTTGCGTGCCAACTTCGCCATCGCGTTCGCCGCCACAAGTTTTGAGTTTCCCGCCTTCGGGAAAACTAATTACATCGGCTGTATCTGTGCGTTCTTCTGCAATCGTTTGTCCAGCCCCACTCGTAACTGCTCGTACTTCTGCTTTTGGAGATCGGTCATCAGCCTCGTCTTCACATCCGCGAATTTCGCCTTCCCCGCCGGCGTATGCGCGTTCACCCGGATAATCGTCCACGCCGTCCCCAGCGGAATCAGCCCGCTCACCTCGCCCACCTTCATCTTCTGCGCCACCTTCACCACCTCTGGTGGCAGCGCTTCGGCCTTCAACACATGCCGGTCGCCCATGTTCACCCGAAAGTCATCTTCTGAAACCTTCTCCGCCAGCAACCCGAACTGCCCGTAATTCTTCGTTGCCTTCGCCTGCGCCAGAATGCCCTCCGCTTTTTTGCGTGCGTCCTCAATCACCTGTGCGCTCGCCTTGTCTGGCGGAATAATCGAAATCGTCTGGATCGAGAACGTCTCGCCACGCTCGAACGCCTTCGGATTCTTTTCGTAGAAACTGCGCGCCTCTGCCAGGGTCACCACCGACTTGCTGTCCACTTCCTGCTTCAGCATCGCCTCGATCAGCAGCGAGCGCTTGATCATCTGCCGCAGATTCGCCTCTGACCCGTCCTGTTCGTTCTTCAGATATTCGTTGAATTCTTCCCGGCTGCTGAACTGCCCCTTGAAGTTATTCTCTTCGCGCGTAATCTTCGCCGGCGCGATCGTCATCTTCCTCTTCTGCGCCTCTTGATACACCAGCTCCTCGAACACGATCATCCCCATCGCGCCCTGCCGGATCTCCGCTTCCTGCTTCTTCGGGAAGCCGCCATGCTGCTTCGCGTAAGGAAAGATCGCGAACATCTCGCGCAGCAGGTCGCGGTCGGTCAGCACCGCGTCATTCACCTTCACCACCGGCTTGCCGGTAACGTAAAGGCTGGAGGCATCGGCGCCCGAATTGACCACTTTGGCAGCCTGCGGAAATGACATCGGTGCTGGCGCTGTCGCCGAAGCTGAAGCTGAAGTCGGCGCATGCGACGCCACCAGCTGTGCGTGCGCGCTCATTGCCGCGAAGGTGCACAACAGCGCCAGTCCCGCGATCTGAAATCTGTATTTCATCTGAAACTCCTCCCACATGTGGACCATCCACCCTCTCATTTGCACGGCTTCTGCCCTTCTAAGGGCCTCGTTCGAATCTTCAGCATTTCTAGTAAGTGATTTATCTGCAATGATTTGAAGGCCATTATTTGGACGGGAGACACCCGACTAAGGCGTCCCGCCAGCGCTCCATGGGCCTTCTGCCCCTACCCCGCAGGTGAAATAACCCAAGGTAACCACCAGAATTCAAAGCCCCACCCATGGGTCTCTGTCATCCTGGGCGGAACTCGTGGTCCTTGTCATCCTGAGCGAAGCGAAGGACCTATGCATTGCACTGCGACGATGTCATCCTGAGGGTCTTTGTCATCATGGGCGGAACTCGCGATCCTTGTCATCCTGAGCGGAACATGGTCGTCGGCGAAGCCGAAGACCATGTGAAGTCGAAGGACCCCTATTCCCTTTTCAACTGATTCAGGCTTCAGGCAGCGCCAAATGCACCAAAACAAAACAAGGGGAGGGAAACATCCCCTCCCCACTGGACCGATAAAGAAACGAAGTTAGAACGCCGTTGGCAGCGTGCCGCCGTTGGCTTCGTTCGACTCGCCAAAGTGGCACTGGCGGCAGAACTGGGTCGTGGAGGCTGCGTATCCGAGCGGAACGTTCACTGTGTTCGGGTTGTACGGAGCATTGATGAAGAAGTACTTCGCGTACGTTCCGGTGGACTGGGTAGCGATCGGGTTGCCGGTGCCGACGACCGAGTACACGTTCATCGAGTGCTGGTCGTGGCAGGTCGTGCAAACCACGTAAGGAACGTTCGAAGCGTTGACCGGCGTTCCGTAGGAGTGCGCGCCCTTCAACAGGACCGGCGCGCCGTAGGAATTCACAAACTCTGCATACTGGCCGGCATAGGTGATACCGGTGATGGCGCCCCCGCTGACCGTCCAGGTGATGCCATTCGTCGCGTTGCCGTAATAGCTGCCCAGCACCGCGCTCAGCGTCGCGCTCTCGCCGATTGGGTGATCGTTGTTGTAGTTTCCGCCGTCCGTCGAGCTTCCGACGTTGATCGTGCCGTCCGCGCCCAACAGGGTCGGGATCTTGCCCGTGCCGTAGGTGCTCGGCAGAGCTTTGATCTGCTCTTCAAAGGCCCAGTTCTGCATCATGGCGCCCTTGGCAACTGCGCCGTCATGGCACGCCAGGCACATCACTGCGCCACGCATGTCAGAGTATTGCTGCGCCGTCATACCCACGGGGTCCCCGTTGGCCGCGGTAGCGAGCAAATACTTGTTGGCGCTTCCTGTGGCAGAAACATCGCTGAAGTCAAACGTCTGGCCCCAGAGTGGCCCCATATCCTGGCCGAACAGGGCATTGACGCCGGTATATTGATCGACGGTCTTGCCGGCGATGGCGTTGCCGCCTTCACCGAATGCGCCGCTGTGCGGAGCATGGCAGCCCGCGCAACCGCGGCCGTAGTTTTGGTGAGCGCCGAGGACGTCGATCAAGGGCGCGACGGCGCCGGGTGCTCCGGTCGAGATCGGCTGCGCGGCCTGCGTCGGGCCCTGCGCGAGCACCATGGCCGAAGCCATTACCACCATCAGCAGTACTAAGAATAGCTTTTTCATTTGTGACAGCCTCCTGAGATATTTAAAACGAGAGCTTATTTACAAAGCCGTCCTCACTCATGCACGAAGCTGACCGCTCCTCCCGCCCATCCCGCCCTCCGAAGGCTCTTCGGTAAGTAAATGAATCTGCGACTGTTACGCGATATTACAGAACTGATGCAAAATTGAACACCCGCCAAAACCCGCCCCGAATGCGCTTTCTCCCTCAACCCAACTGGTGGAAATAACCCAAGTCACTGTTACCAAAGTCTGCGGAAATTCACCCAAGGAGAGTGCGCGGCAGGAAAGCGTGCGCAGCGGCAATAGGAGCCCGATCCACGCCCGCAACCCCGGCGCTCCTACTCGCCCTATGCGACCAAAAATGATGTAAGCAATTGATTAATATATATCTTACGGGAGAATCCAATATCTGTTAACTAAAGAGTAACGCTCTAAAGCCAAGAACCACCCTAAGCCCATGATTTTAAGCACATTAGACGATCAATTGGCAGCGCACCCGCAAGTCCTTATTCCTCAGAGATCTGGCGGGATACCAACCATAAGTCACTGATTCAAAAAGATCACGCAAAGGGGGTAGCACAGCTTCGGGCAGGCGCAGCGCTTCAAAACGGATACGACGGAAAGGGCACGAACGGAAAGGGCACGAACGGGAAGGGCACGAGTTCCACTCGTGCCGTAAATCGTGCCCGAACAACACCGGCTTTAGCCGCTGGGGGAACCGCTACCGGAGATTACTTCCCCTTGCTTGCATCCGCCTTATCCTCCGGCTTAGCCTGCGCTGGGAACGCGGGCGGAATCGCCTTCTCAGGCTTGGTAGTCGGACTCTTCCCAGCCGCTTTCAACGCATCGCGACGCGTTTTCTCCTTCTCCGCCTCTTCCTGCGTCACATACCGGAACATCTGCACCCGTCCCGGATACACCTCGGAGGTAAACACCCGGTTCAGCTTATCGATCATGATGTACTGCAAGCCCGAGAACGTCCCCGGCAAGACGCCCTGCTGGTTGCCCATCCACATCAGCAGCTCTCCCTCCTGCGTAAACAGGTGGACGCGGTTCTGCATCGAGTCCGTCACCCAGATGTGTCCATCGCAATCCACCGCAATCCCTTTCGGCATCGCGAAGTACCCAGGCCCGTCGCCATGCTTTCCGAACGCCCGAATGAACTTACCATCCGCATCAAAGATTTCGACCCGGTAATTGAGCATGTCGGTCACATAGACGTTGCCGTCCTGATCGACGGCCACGCTGGTCGGCTTGGAGAAGTCTCCGAGGGCGCTCGACTGGTGCTTGGTATTCGGAGTTCCGATCGCGCGCAGCGGCTCCAGGGTGTCGGCATCGAACACCAGCACCTGATCCAACCCAATATCCGCCACATAGAGAAACCGGTTCTCGTTATCGACCGCCATCCCGGCCGGGGTAGCTAGGCCTTGCGTGATCGCCGCTTCCCCCTTGTGCTCCTTATTGAAGACCAGCACCCGGTGCGCCTGCGAGTCGGAGACGAACAGCCGGTCCGAGTCGTCGATCGCTAATCCATTGATGAGCGCAAAACTGGCATCTTTGCCGTTCTTGATCATCTCCGTCTCTTTGGTTTCCGGGTCGATGATGAAGATCGCGCCCACCTTGCCATCGGCGACGTAAAGCTTGCCCTTGGAATCGACCACCAGGCCATGGGGCTCGCCAAAGAAGAAATGGTTCTTGAGGGGGTTGTCAGTCTTCTCCGCGCTCGTGCCCGCCAGCCGGTCCATCCAGCTGCTCTTCGGCTTGGCCGTCTGAGCGCCGAAGTCAGGAAGCTTTTGACCCGCGAAATAGTCCAAATACCGCACGCGCGTGATCAGGGGGGGCTGGGGCCACACGATCTTCGACTTATCGATCTTGTCGTACAGCGACACTGGCTTCTGGGGCTGCTGGTCGTCTTTCTTCTTCTTGTCCCCAAAGGCAAGAGAGGAAGTCATGAACACCAGCATCATCAACGCCGCCATGCCCAGACGCCCATAGCTGGCCGAGATTAGATTGCATTTTGGTCCCATCATCTTTGCACCCTCATCAATCTTCCATCCTCACCGGATTCGTAGTCTTCCGTCCCCACACCCTATTTAGGTAGATCCTTGTGGCAATTCGCACAGAACAGCGAGTTGTTAGCCTGATCCTTCGCCAGCAAGCCGGGCTGCGCCGAAGCATGCGGCTGATGACAGGTCAGGCAATTGATGGCGACCTTTACCTTAGTGATGTCCGTCGCTTCCATCACGTTCGAGATCGGATGCCGGTCCACCGGGTGCCCCAGGTTGTATTTCAGGGGCAGGATGGGCACCTTCGCAAAGTAATTTTCCGGTAACTCGACCGAGCCACCGAAGATCGTCACCAGATGCTCGCTCTCCAGCTTCTTGGGCTTGGCATCGGGCCCGTGGCATTCGAGGCACAACTTGTTAGTGTCGGCTACGCGCAACAGATGGTCATTGTCGCCACCATGCCCGAGGTGACAGATCCCGCAGCCCTGCACAAACGCGGGCTGGTGATGAACCGGTTTCTTCTCCAGATCGGCAATGTCGCTGTGGCAGCCAAGACAAATGTTGACCGGATCGGTCTTCGGTAAAGCCGGAAACGCGCTGGCATGCGGGCTGTGACAATCCGTGCAGTCGCCGGCGGCACCGGGATGTTGCACTTTGGCCGTCTCGATCAGCTTAGCCTTGTCGTCGTGGCAGGTAACGCACAAGTCCTTCACATTTTTTTGCGTCAGCACCACCTTGCCGTCTTTCGCGGGTGCGTGACACGTGTCACAGCTCTTATCGGCAAATGGCGGATGCAGAAACTTGGCCATCAGCTTGGGTTGTGATGACTGGTGCGGGTCGTGGCACTGCAGGCAATCCGCCGTGCCAAATGGCTGATTCTGATGCGCCTTCTGCAAGTCCGCATCTTTTGGATCATGGCAGTCAACGCAGAGAGCCGGAGCGCTCTTCGTCAGATGGAACCGGTTCTCAGGAGTTGGGTCCGCGCCCGTCTTATGCGTGACGTGGCACGTGTCGCAACCCATGTCCAGGGCAGCGTGCCGGCTCCCTTTTTCGGGAACATTCAGACCTTGGGTATGACAGTCGAGGCATAGATTCTTGCCTTTTTCCCCGCTGGTCGGTTTGAGCAACTGATTCTTGTTATCCGATTCGTGCGGGTCATGGCACTTGATGCAATCCCGCACGGCCGGAGGATGCACTGTGCCTTTGGTCTGGGATGCATCCTTATCAGCGTGACAGGTGAGGCAAAGGGCGGAAGAGGTGGTGGTAGTCAGCTTGACGCGAGTCACGTCTTTGTTGACCCGAATCTCGTGGCAACTCGTGCAACCCATCTGAATCGCCGAGTGAACTGCCTTGCCTTTGGTCTTGTCTTCGTGACATTCGAGGCACGTCTTTGGATCGGCCTTCGGATCCAGAGGAACAGGGTGTACCGCGCAGAAGAGGCGTGGTGAGCACAGCACCGCCAGGCTCAGCGCAAAGAGGATTTTTAGGAGAGCGCTCTGCACCGACGAGCTTTGTGATGAAATTTGCAGCGAAGACGAATCCAGTGCGCCAGAGTGGCGAGCAGAGAATCGGCTGACGAACCGGGCTTGCCGGACAAACGAAGGAGCGTTTTCGAATTGGGGGAGGCCGTTCACGTAATTCTCCAGATGGTGGTGTTGCAAGAAGGTCGCCGCTCTAAAGTCTGGTGCAGGATTCTTAAACGGTCGGCTAAGTCCTTGGATATCAAAGTCTCCCGCCGCAGAATGCGGAATGCGAATACGGTGTGTTGTGCAGAGCAAGACTCTGATGGGCTTTCTCGCACACCCACAAAGGTGAAATCGCGCAAGCTCTCTCGACGGGAAGAAGGCCCACGCCCCGATGGAGGATTGGACCCGCTCGACCGATCGAGTCGTGAATCAGTCAACGCTGATCTCAGAAAATGGGACCGCATTTCCCACCTTGCAATGGGATCATGTGAAACGATTTGAGGAAGAAGCAGTGTAGCCCATGTCACGCCAAATTGTGACCCTCATCACAACGCGCAGACTCGCATCCGGTCAGGCGATTTCAGTCCCCGTCAGGGGCCGCCGGGGGCATGAAAATGCGAGTTTCAACCCGCGGTCACACGTACCGGTGATGGACGTCACAAGGGTTGTGTGATGGGTGAAAACCCAAAGGTCACCCAGACCCTTGCGCGATTTGGCCCAAATTAGAGCACAAACCAAACCTCCCGATGCTGAAATAAGTATCTGCTGATCAACGACATACACATATTTCCCTGCTTGGCCGCGAACGTGCATTTCTGAAGCACGTTGGGGACTCCTATGGCTACTCACGCAAATACTACTTCTGGCAATGTGGTGCGTAAGTCGGCGGCCCGTAAGCTTTGGCAGACTGCCGCCGCGATCAAGACGGGTGTCGTCCTATTAATTCTGGTCGTAATCCTAGCCGCCGCCGGCACCATCATTCTTCAGCGGCCGATGACCGACCCGGATGACATGCAGCGCGCCTATTCTCCGCAGGTCCTGCACTTCCTCGATGCCGCCGGGCTGACCGACGTTTTTCACGCCTGGTGGTTTCTTGGCCTGATGGTGCTGGTCAGCATCTGCATCATCGCCGCATCGATCGAGCGCTTCCCGAACGCATGGCGCTACTACTCGCGCCCATACAAATATCCCGATGCGAATTTTCGTCGCGCACTGCATCCGCAGAAGTCGATTGCCATCGGGGATGAAGAATCGGGGCTGGTGGCCGCCGAGCGGGTGCTGCACAAGCTCGGATACAAACCAGAGCGGGTCGTGCGCGAAGACCATTTCGCAATCTTTGCCGAGAAGCACCGTGTTTCGGAAATGGCGGTTTACATTGTCCACGCGAGCCTGCTGCTGATTTTCTTCGGCTGGATCGTGGACGGCGTCTACGGCTGGCGCGGATCGATCAGTCTCAATGAGGGGCAGACCTCGAACGTAGTCGAGCTGCGGAATGGCGGAACGCGCACATTGCCGTTTTCGATCCGCTGCGATGCTGCCGGACAGGAGAACTACAAGGACGGAACTCCGAAGAAGTGGTGGTCGAAGCTGGCCGTGGTCGAAGGCGGGCAGGACGTGAAGGCGAAAGAGATCGTCGTAAACGACCCGCTGGTCTATAACGGCGTGCGCTTTTACCAGTCAAGCTTTGGTGAGACTGGCAAAATAGACAAACTTCGCTTTGAAGCGACGCCTAATCCAGTTTTCACACCGGCTTCGGCGGACGCGAACGCCACCACTCCAAATGACGCCGCCATGAAAGAATTCTTCCTTCCCATTGGGCGCCACTGCCGATCTTGACGCCGATACTACTGTGCGATTCGCGGAATTCTTCTCCGATTTCGCGGTGCGTGACGGACAGGTCTACAAGCGCTCGAACGATGTCGGCAATCCGGCCGCCCACCTGGTCGTTACCAGTAAAAGCAGCGGTCAGAGCTTCGACGTCTGGTTCCCGCAACTCCAGGAGGTCGGGGACAACTCAAAAGCTCCTTACCTCCTCCAGCCCGGTGAACTAACGTGGGAGCATTTCACCGGTCTGCAAGTCTCGCATGAGCCCGGTCAATGGGGCGTTTGGGCGGGTGTTGTTGTTGCTCGGGGTTGGGCTCGCGTTTGTCTTTTATGTCATTCATACGCGCTTCTGGGCACTGCCGGTGCGCGACGAAAACACCGGACTCTACTCGCTGTGGATTGGCGGCAGCGCGAATCGTAACCGTGACGCCTTTGAGCAGCGCTTCAACCATCTGATCGAAGAACTCGAAAAACAACTCAAACCAGGTTCACCAATTTCTGAGAGTGAGCGCATCGCGACGGCTGCGTCACGCTAGCCGGTCGCTGTGGAGGACTTACCGTGAGTCAAAATATGAGTCAAGTGAAAGAACTACCGATGACGGAAACAAAAGCAGAACAGCAGAAGCCAGCAGCCAGTGGCGCGACTCTGATCGTAGGCGTCGGACTGGCCATCGCTTTCCTTCTGTTTATGGCGTTTCTGAATGTCGTGAAGAGCGGCAACTTGCTGAATGAGACCAACCTTCTTTTTGCCGCGTTGATCTTCTACGCAGGCGCCGGCGCGCTTTACCTGGGGTTCGGCGTCACTGGGACGGAGTCCTACGTGACGGTTCGCGTCCCTGGCGACTTGGGCTGGCCTCATCGCCAATACGGGCGCTATTGCGCATCGCTGGTATGAAGCTGGTCATGCGCCCTTCGCCAGCGTCTATGAAATGCTGCTCAGCTTTGTTTGGACACTGGCGATACTGACGCTGATTGCAGAAAAGAAATATCACGTCAAGGTGATCGGCACGGTGACCATGCCCGTCGCGATCGTCGGTGTTGTCCTGATGCAATTGCTGCGGACGGAAGTTCATCCGCTGGTACCCGCCCTGCAATCAACGTGGTTGCATGTGCACGTCACGCTCGCCATGCTCGCCTATGCGGCCTGCGCATTGAGCTTCGCCCTCGCCATGATGTTCCTGATCCAGGACGACATGAAGACCGAAACCTTCCTGGCTGTAACCAGCGGGAGCGCGGCGGCCATCTATGCCAGCATCGTCCTGACACGCTTTGAAAAATGGGGCGGCCTAAGCCTGGTGGCCTGGGACGCCGAGCACAAACAGGAAGTTTTTATTTCCAAAGGCGTCCGCCTCTTCGTGACGATTCCCGACCTCGGCTGGCTGATGTTGCTGGCCCTGCTGGTGGTCGCTGCGCCACTCGCGCTGTATGGCCTTGCGAAATGGAAAAAGAACGAAAGCTTCCTCGCCATCGCGAATCGCGCGGTGTTCATCAGCATTCTGCTGCAGACCATGACGCTGGTGATGTTCTTGTTGCGCGCGCGCGACGGCAGCTATCCCTCGCTCGACGCCGATGGATTGTTCCAGACCAGCCTCGCGGCGAGCCCCTTCATTCTTTCAGCGCTGGTAGGTAGCATCTTCATCTCGCTTCTCTATCTGCTGCTGCTCTGGCGGCGTCCGGACCTGGAGCGGTTGATGCCGAACGCTGACGCACTGGACCGCATCACCTACAAGACGATTTGCATTGCCTTCCCCCTGTTGACTCTGATGATCGCGGCCGGCGCGTACTGGGCAAACCAGACGTGGGGCTCGTACTGGAACTGGGACCCAAAAGAGACGTGGGCGGCGATTACCTGGCTGGTGTATGCGGGCTATCTGCACATGCGCATCACTCGCGGTTGGCGAGGCCGACGAGCCGCCTATTTTGCGATTCTGGGCTTCGGCGTGGTCATGTTTACATTCTTTGGAGTGACGTATTTGCTGCCTGGCCTGCACGCCTACGCGTGAGTTCTGGCCTCTCGGCGAGGCATAGGAGAAACACCTTGGCATCCATCCGGGTGAATTGGCAACTTAAGGCGATCTGGCCAGTAGCGGTCGTGCTGCTCAACGGCATGCTGCTGTTTCTGCTGGCTACCGTTTCGCTGACGGACACCGAACGCCATCGCCTGCTGCTGATCGCCGGATCGGGCGCGGTCGCGATCTGCGGCGTTGTCATCGTCGTGCTCGTCACCACCATTCAACGTCCCATGGTCGAACTTCAAGAGCAGATGGAACGAGTCGGGGAGGGCGATTTAACGGCATCTGTCGGATTCGCCAAAAGAAATGACGAGATAGGCGACCTGGGGCGCAATTTCAACCTTATGGTGCAGCAGTTGCGCGAGAGCCGCGAGGAGATCGAGCATCTCCATCGCACCCAGATGTCGCGCGCCGAGCACTTTGCCACGCTCGGAGAGTTGGCTACGGGCCTGGCACACGAAATCCGCAATCCGCTGGCAGGCATTGCCGGCGTGATCGAAATCGTGGGGCGCGACTTGCCGGCTTCCAGCCCCGCAAAAGCTGTCGTCAAAGACGTGCGCGAGGAGATTGCACAGATCAACCGCATCCTGACCGACCTGCTCGGTACGGCGCGGCCGCGCGCCTCCGAGATGCGGCCAAGCGATTTGAATACGACGGTTGAACATGCGGTAATGCTGGCGCGGCAGCAGGTGCTTTCGAAACCGATCAAAATCGAATTCACCCCGGCCGCCGACCTGCTCGAGGCCGACCACGATAGCGATCAGATCCACCAGGTTCTGCTGAATTTGTTGCTGAATTCGGTGCAGGCGATCGAGGGGACAGGAGTGGTGCGGGTCGCAGTATTTACCAAAGACGGTGGAGACGACGCCGTCGTCACCGTGTCCGACACGGGCCGCGGAATCCCTCCCGAGCATCTGCCGAATATCTTTCGGCCGTTTTATACGACCAAGGGAAACGGAACCGGACTTGGCTTATCGCTCGCGCGGCGCATCGTGGAAGAGCACCACGGCCGCATCGACGTCGAAAGCAGTTCGGGAAAAGGTACGACGTTTTCGGTCACGCTGCCGATGCGGCAGCCGGCCCCAGCGTCGGTCGCGTAACTGCCAGCGTCTCGCAGGTCGAATCAGCCCCAGATCCATCGGCTCGATTGCCGACAGTTGTCACCCGGCCGGCTTTTCACGTACTCTGCGGCGCATGGGTCTTCGAAGACTTCGTGCGCTTATTTTCATTGCCTCCCTCGCTTGCTTCTCCGGGAACTCAGTTTTGATTTGTGTGGCCCAGGTTTCCGCGGGCGGCTTCACCCTGGAACAAGTCCTGAGTTCGTCGTTCCCCAGCTATCTCGTGGCTACGGAACATGCCGGAAGAATCGCCTGGGTCTTCAATGCCAAAGGTGTACGCAACGTGTGGGTGGCCGACGCCCCAGGCTTTGAAGCACGCCAGGTGACGCGCTACACGGCAGACGATGGCATGCCGATCGCGGCGCTCAGGCTCACCCCCGATGGGCGCACCGTTATTTTCGCACGCGGTAGCGAGGCCAACAGCGCGGGCGAGGTTGCGGATCCCACCGGCGATGTGGAGAGGCCACTTCAGCAGGTTTGGGCGGTGGACTTGGACAATCGCGTGCCTCGTCTGCTCGGCGAGATGGGCTGTGCGGAAGAGGGATGCGAGGACATTCAGATTTCTCCGGATGGCAAGTTCGCGGTTTGGTCGGCGAGGAAACAGATCTGGATTGCGTCGATTTATGGCGACGAGATTCCCGGACCCACCCGGGATGTTTTCGACAAGGTGGTTTCGTCCGGCAGTTCGACCAAGGAGAATCGCGCTGCAAAAGCTCGTCCTCTGACGTACGCCCGCGGCGACAATTCGCAGCCGAAGTGGTCGCCCGACGGAAAGGCGATTGCTTTCGTCAGCGATCGCGGCGATCACAGCTTCGTGGTTGTATACGAATTTGGCCGTGACACGTTGCGCTATCTTTCGCCGGCCGCGGATCGCGATTCGATGCCGCGGTGGTCGCCCGACGGCCGCCAGATTGCGTTCGTGCGGCAACCCGGCAAGCGGATGAAACAGCCGCTGCTTCCGCAGGCGCCGGAGCCGTGGGCGATCTGGGTTTATGACCTGGCGAAAGACTCCGGACGCGAGATCTGGAAGAGTGGCGATGCGCTGGACGATTCGCTGCCCGAGCTGACCATCGACCAGTCATTCCTTTTTGCGGCTCATAGCCGGATCGTTTTTTCTTCCGAACAGGACGGCTGGAATCATCTTTATTCGGTAGGCACGGATGGAGGCAGGGCCACGCTGCTGACTCCGGGCAAATTTGAAACCGAAGATGTGGCGCTTAGTTCGGACAAGACAGCCGTCATTTACTCATCGAACCAATCCGGTTCGGACCCTGCCGATGTTGACCGCCGGCATCTCTGGAGCGTGCCGGTCGATGGCGGCCCGACCGCCGCGCTCACCCACGGAGAAACTCTGGAGTGGGCTCCGCTGGAAGTGGCAGGCGAAGTTGTATGCCTCGGCTCGACGGCCACAAGTCCGGCGATGCCCTATGCGGTGACGGCGCAGGGACGCGAAATGATCGCGAAGAGTGCGCTGCCGGCGTCGTTTCCCTCAGCAAAACTGGTCACGCCAAAGCAAGTCATCTTTAAAGCCGAAGACGGCTGGGACATTCACGGGCAACTATTCGAACCGGGCGCAGACGCGGGCGCTGCTCATGCGCCCAACCGCAGACCCGCGCTCATCTTCATTCATGGCGGATCGATTCGCCAGATGATGCTCGGCTTCCATTACATGGACTACTACCACAACGCTTACGCCATGAATCAATATCTGGCGAGCTGCGGTTATGTAGTGCTGGCGGTAAATTACCGCACTGGAATCATGTACGGACGCCACTTCCGCGAGCCCCCCGATGGAGGCTGGCGCGGAGGGGTGGAATATAAGGACATCGTGGCCGCGGGAAAATATCTCAAGACTCTCGCCAACGTGGATCCTAAGCGCATCGGCCTGTGGGGCGGCTCGTACGGTGGATACCTGACCGCCATGGGCCTGGCCCACAACTCCGATCTGTTTGCAGCGGGAGTGGATCTGCACGGGGTTCACGACTGGTCGAGGGAGGACGAATATCCGAAGGACGCGCCCGATTATGAGGCCGCGATGAAGCTAGCGTTTCAGTCCTCGCCGGACGCCGCGATCTCTACATGGGCCTCGCCAGTGCTGCTCGTCCAGGGCGACGATGACCGCAACGTTCCGTTCTCGCAGACCGTCGATTTGCTCCAGCGCCTGCGGGCGCAAAAAGTCCATGTCGAGCAACTGGTCTTTCCCGACGAGGTGCACGGCTTCCTTATGTGGAAGAGCTGGATACGCGCTTATGGCGCCGCGGCAGAATTTTTTGAACGCGAGATGACTTCGAAATGAGGCGCCGATTTCTCTGCCTTACGTGAGGCTTCGCGGTTCAGTCGGAGTTCCGGGTGAGTCGGTGGCCGCCCTCACGTAAGATGATTCGTTGCCTAAGTTCGACAAGACGATTGCCGCCTCGATGCTGGCTGGGATGTGCACCTTCCTCAGCGTCTACAGCACCCAGCCGCTGTTGCCGCTCCTGCGGCAAATTTTTCACGCTTCTGAATTGCAAGTCAGCTTCACGGTAAGCGCGACCATTTTTGCAACCGCGATCGCGGCTCCCTTCATTGGAATGATTGCGGAACGGCGTGGGCGCAAGAAGGTGATCGTACCCTCGCTCTTCCTGCTTACAATTCCGACTGCACTCGCCGCCACCTCGACCAGCCTGCGCATGCTGATCTTCTGGCGCTTTGCGCAGGGCATTTTTGTGCCGGGCGTGATCGCGGTGATGCTCGCATACGTCAATGAAGAGTGGGCCGGACGTGGCGTCGGTCGCGCCATGTCGTCGTATGTCGCGGGGACCGTGCTGGGCGGATTTCTTGGGCGCTTCATCTCCGGCATGGTCGCCATGCACTGGCACTGGCGTGCTACGTTCCTCGTGCTTGCCGCGCTCAATTTCCTGGGGGCGGTGCTGGTCCGGGCCTGGCTTCCGCTGGCGAAGAATTTTGTTCGGGCAGAGCATTTGCGGCAAGTGCTGGACGACGCCCGGAGCCATTTGCACAATCGAAGGTTGCTGGCAAATTTCGGCATGGGAGCGACGGTGCTCTTCGCGCTGGTGGGATGTTTTACCTATGCGAATTTTTATCTGGCGGCCGCGCCCTTTCATCTGAATTCTTCGCAGCTCGGCAGCATCTTCTTCGTCTATCTGCTGGGCGTTTTCATCACACCGCAGGCAGGAAGGTTTCTCGATCGGTTCGGATTTCGCTCCACGTCATTTCTCTATTGCACCATGATGATCGGCGGACTCCTGCTCACGCTCGTGCATTCGCTGCCCGCTGTCATCGTCGGACTCGCAATTTTTTCCTCCGGCATGTTCGTGGCGCAAGCGGCCGCGTCGGTGCAAACCGGCGCAATTGCGGGCCGGGCACGCTCCTCCGCGGCCGGGCTTTACGTCACCTTCTATTACCTCGGCGGCAGCCTCGGCGCAACGCTGACCGATTGGTTTTGGAGCTGGAAGCGGTGGCCGGGTTGCGTCTTGCTGTTTGGCGGAGTTTCGCTCGCGAGCTTGTGGTTGGCGCACCTGAGCAGCCGCCCGGATGATGAACTCGACTCGGCGGAGACTGAGTTCGTGGGGGATTAAGGACTAACTTCTTTTCCACGGATTTTGCGGATCTTCACGGATTTTTTGTTCTTTTCAGTGCTCCGTGTTTATCCACGATATCCAAGGAGAAGAAGTTGAATTTCCAACGCACGGAATTACGGCTTTTTGTAGACCACTCCACCCTTCATCACAAACTCGACGCGTTCGAGAACGGTGATGTCCTGGAGCGCGCCGCGCCGACACGATGTCGGCCAGTTTACCGGGCCCAATCGTCCCGACCTTATCCTGCATATCAAGCAGCTGAAATTACAAATTGCCAATCACAAATTCCCAAACGCCCGGCGGATCCGGGTCCACGTCACGTCCAACGCCTCCGGCAATACGCGCGTCTCGCCGATCACGCTGGCAAAGTTGGCGTCCGCAACCCAGCGCGGCAGCACGTGCATGTGAATGTGGCCGGCCACGCCGGCGCCGGCGGCTTTCCCGATGTTCATGCCGAGATTCAGACCGTCGGGATGATAAAGCCCGCGCAGCACGCCTTCCATTCGTTGCGTCAGAGCCACCATCTCTTGCGCAGCCTCAACCGGGAGCTTTTGCAACTCGTCGAGATGCGCATAGGGGACGACCATCACATGCCCGTTCGTATACGGGTAAGTGTTTAGAACAACGTAGCAGTGCGTTCCACGATGGACGATGCGCGCCTCCTGATCGGTCTTCTTGGGAAGTTCACAGAAGATGCAACCCGTCGCCGGCTCGGCGCCGCTGACGTAGGCATAGCGCCAAGGAGTCCAGAGATAATCCATGGCAGGGAGGGTAGCAGAAATCGGCTCTGAGCTGCGAGCAACGAGATGCGGTGTTTTTAGCAAACAGCCGCTCGACGGGGTTGCTGGCAGCTCGCGGCTCGAAGCTCATAGCGGCCATATGACGCCTCTGTAAATTTGCGGACAGGTCCAGAATCACGTTTGACCAATCGGGGTGCGGTTGCTATATTCGAAGAGTCCCCATTGGACGCGGGTTCGATTCGACGTTCCGGCAGCTGGGATTGTAACTAGGGCCGTCCGCCAGGACGACCTCAACGCAACCTTCGACCACGCCAGCAGTCCGCTACACACCGTCCCGCAATTCGCGTACACGCGTGCGCGGCACAGAGGCTATGACTTTGCACGACGAGAACACCAATCGCACTTCTGATTCAACCCTCGAAACCATGACTCCTGAACATAACTCGCATAACGGCGGATCGGCCGTACTGGACGCGCCCGAGCCCGCACAACCTTCTTCCGCGGAGACCCAGAGTTCCGCCCCAGAGACGACGCCCGCAGCGGCCGTCGAGACGCATGCGCCAGAGGGCGACGCGTCTGACGCTCCGGCTGCCAGCGCCAACGAGGATTTTGCCTCGGCGCTAGAGAACTACACGACCGAGACGGAAGAGGCAGTTGGCGATGACCACGTGATTAAGGGCACGGTGGTCAAGTTGACCGCAACCCACGTCGTCGTCGACTTCGGCTCGAAGTCCGAGGGCATGGTGCCGCTGTCTGAGGTGCTCGATCACGAAGGCCAGCCGAGGTTCAAGCCGGGCGACGAGATCGACGTGATGCGGGAAAAGGGCGAAACAGAAGACGGTTATCCGAAGCTCTCTCACCAGAAGGCGCAGAAGCTGCGCGCCTGGGACGACATCGAGAAGGCTCACAATGAGAAAAAGCCGATCAAGGGCATCGTGGTGGAGCGTATCAAGGGTGGCCTGACCGTTGACATCAACGGCGCCCGCGCCTTCCTGCCCGGCTCGCAAGTGGATCTGCGGCCGATTCGCAACCTCGATGGCATGAAGGGCCAGACCATCGAAGTTGCCGTCATCAAGCTGAACAAGAAGCGCGGCAACATCGTCGTGTCGCGTAAGCAGTTGCTCGAAGAAGAGCAGTCCGAAAAGCGCGGCAAGACCCTCGAGCACCTCGAAGAGGGTACGGTCCTGACCGGCATCGTCAAGAACCTGACCGAGTACGGCGCATTCGTCGACCTCGGCGGCATCGACGGCCTGCTGCACATCACCGACATGTCATGGGGACGTCTGACGCATCCGCGCGACCTCGTCAACGTCGGCGACCAGATTCAAGTCAAGGTTCTCAAGTACGACAAAGACAAGCAGCGCGTATCGCTAGGTTTCAAGCAGCTTACGCCCGATCCGTGGCTCGACGCCGAACACCGCTATCCGGTGGGCGCGCACGTTCATGGACGCGTAATCAGCGTCACCGATTACGGCGCGTTCGTCGAACTCGAGCAGGGCATCGAAGGCCTCGTCCACGTCAGCGAAATGACCTGGTCGAAGCGCATGAAGCATCCGTCGAAGCTGGTCAACGTCGGCGACGAAGTGGATTGCGTGGTGATCAGCGTGAATCCGACCGAGCGCCGCATTTCGCTCGGCATGCGGCAACTGGCCGCCAATCCCTGGGACACGCTGCATGACAAATATCCCGTCGGCGCGACGGTTGAAGGCCGTGTGCGCAACCTGACCGAGTTCGGCGCCTTTATCGAAATCGAAGATGGCATCGACGGCTTGGTGCACGTCAGCAATCTGAGCTGGACGACCCGCGTCAAACATCCTTCTGAAGTTCTTAAGAAGGGCGATCGCGTAAAAGCCGTAATTCTGGCAATTGAGCCGGACAAGCGGCGTCTCTCGCTCGGCGTCAAGCAGATGCAGCCAGACGTCTGGGAGTCGTTCTTTCAGCAGCATCGCGTCGGCGACATCGTGCACGGCAAGGTTCTGCGCGTGGCGACGTTCGGCGCATTCGTCGAGATCGCGCAAGGCATCGAAGGCCTCTGCCACAACTCGGAAGCCGTCGACGGCAACGGACAGCCGATGCATCTTGAGCCGGGCTCCGAATTCGACTTCAAGATCATCAAGATGAATCAGGAAGAGAAGAAGGTTGGCCTGAGCATCAAGGCGGTCGGCGAAGAGGCGTCACGGCAGGAAGTGGAACACTACAAACATCCGGCATCGTCCTCGTCAACGAGCACGACCATCGGAGATCTGATTTCGTGGAAACGGGCGGGCGGGGATAGCAACTAACTCGCCGCGGCTGTTGTAAGAAATCAAAGGCCACCAGAAATGGTGGCCTTTCCCATTGCTTGAGAAGCTATTTGCTATCGGCCTTGGTATCGATCTTCAAATCGATATAAACCTGCTGCCGGTCATCGAACTGGCTGACCGTCTTGGTGTGGCTTCTCCGCTTGTTGAACTGCGCATACACCTCGTAGTCGATGGTCGGCTGGAGCGCTGGGAAACGGTATGTGCCTTCGGTACTAACGATATAGGTCTTCACGGAGTGATCGCGAGTGTTGGTCAAATAGACGACCGCATTCGGCAGAGGAGCATCGGAGCTGTCGATGACTTTGCCGGTGAGCAGGCGCGTCTTGTCTTCCTTTTTGGGCTCGCGTCCAAAAAGCTGTGGAGCGGCTACCACGGGCGCCGGCAGCGCGCAGACAAACAAAACAACGACCATACCAACGGCAATCACAGATTTTTTCATAGCTCTATTGTGACGGTTCCTGCCCGCAAAGGCCACTGCAACCCTCTCTAATGCCAAGACGGCTCTTCCAGCCCAAGACTGCCATGCCAGCCAGTGCCTCGCCTATTGCCACGCAAGGTGAAGACCGACGTCCTGGCGCTCATCGCCGTCGATGTGAACTTTCACTTCTTCCCCGGGCCGCAGCCGACGGCCGTCATCGAGCCTGTAGCCCTTCACATCCGCCCAAACAACGTAATCTCCCGGCCCGACGGGCACGCGCTGCGCGAACTCTCCGGTGTGATTGGAATAAAGCTCCCAGCGAGCCTTCCCGTCCTTATCACTGGCCCGCCGAATCTTGACTTTGACCGCATAGAGCGCGTGGCCTTCGGCGTCGAAAACGGTCCCGAAGATAAGCGCGTAATCCTTCGCTTTGGCAGAAGCCTTGGGAGACTCGCCCGCGTGGGCGATCGCAGGAGCAAGCACCATTCCGTATAGGAGCGCGCCACACACCACACGCGCAATGGCCGCTCGCGTAAGCAACGGTAGTACTCCGCCGCTGGACCGAGTCCTCAGATGTCGTCCTCGTCTTCGTCGGCTTCCTTCACCGCGTCTTCTTCGTCCTCATCTTCGTCGTCGACCTCGTCTTCGCCGACCATTTTCAGTTCGATGGGATTGACGGTGATCACCTCGAAGTCCGAACCGCACTCCGGGCACGAGACCACGGCTCCCTCATCTACTTCATCTTCTTCGATGTCCAGGTCGGTCTCGCATTCAGGACAGTACACCATTTGCTTCCCTCCGGATTCTTGGTTCCCCTGTTATATTTAGTTTCTTCGCGAGGAAAAGGTCAAGTGCCCAATCGAGAAATATTCCAGGAAGATCCTAAAATAGATGGAATGGGGTACGGGCAGGTCGCAAAATACAGGCGCTGCGCTACAAGGCTTGTTGGGACGGGGTTTGTGGCGCTCGCGCTGGTTACATCATCCACTTCGAGCTTGGCACAGCCATCCGGGACGGGCACACTGCCCGCGGATTCACCCGACCCGCGCATTGCCCAGGCAATCAAGGAGGTTTCAGTCGACCGCATCCAGCAGACTATCGAAAAGCTGGTTAGTTTTGGCAATCGCTCGACGATTTCCCCACAGGATGAAGGATCCGTTAGGGCGGGCAAGGGCGTGGGTGCCGCACGCGACTGGATCAAGTCGGAATTCGAACGGTATTCTAAAAACTGTGGCGGCTGTCTGGAGGTGAAGATCGATGCGTTTATCGAGCAGCCGCAGGATCGCATCAAGACTCCCACGCAAATCACCAATGTGTATGCGGTATTGCGCGGCCATGATCCGGCGCAGGTCAGCCGCATCGTGCTCGTGACCGGGCACTACGACTCGCGCAACAGTGACACTTTTAACGGCACCGGTCCCGCGCCCGGAGCGAATGACGATGGCAGCGGCACCGCCGTCAGCCTGGAATGCGCCCGGGTTTTAAGCCAGGCGGCGGCTCAGACCAACTTTCCGGCAACGATCATTTTTCTGACGGTCGCGGGCGAAGAGCAAGGCCTCAACGGCAGCAAGCACTTCGCGGAAATGGCCAAGCAGCAGGGCTGGAAGATCGAGGCCGTGCTGAACAACGATATCGTGGGCGGCGACCTCAATCCGCGGCAGGATGCAAGCGTAGTGCGGGTATTTTCCGAAGGCCTGCCGAACGCCGCGACCGACGCGGAAATCAAGCGCATCCGCGCACTTGGAGGCGAGAGCGACTCTCCCTCTCGTGAACTTGGGCGCTACATCGCCGAGGTCGGGCGAACTTACGATGCCGGCGTCAAACCGCTCTTGATCTTCCGGCTCGACCGGTTCCTGCGCGGTGGGGATCATCTATCTTTTAATCGGGCAGGATTCGCTGCGGTACGTTTCACGGAATTTCGTGAAGATTATAACCACCAGCATCAGGATGTCCGCACCGAAAACGGCATCGAATATGGCGACCTTCCCAGGTTCGTCAATTACGATTACGTTGCGGACATCACTAAGCTGAATGCCGCGACCCTGGCTTCATTAGCGGTGGCTCCGGCTCCGCCCGCCAACGTAAGAATGCAGACGAAGAACCTCGAAAACGACACGACTCTAACCTGGGATCCGTCAGCCGGTGCGAGTGCGTACGAGGTAATTTGGCGCGCCACCAGCGCGCCCGATTGGGAGCATGCCCAACCGGTAATAAGCGGCACGCGTGCAACTCTTCCGCTTTCGAAGGATAATGTAATATTCGCTGTCCGCGCCCTCGACGCCTCTGGCCAACGTAGCCTGCCGGTCGTGCCAGAGCCCGAACGGTAAAGACAATCTTTGATGCGACGCGGCGGCACCATCTCGTTCAGCTTCCCGCCCTTTGAAGGATGGGTCCGCCGCATCATCCTGACCTGCACGGCAATTTTCTTCGCTGAGCTCATACTCCGTCGTATATTCGGACTCGACCTGCGCTGGGTAGACGAGTGGTTCGCGCTCATCCCGGTCTTCGTCGTGAAGGGCGAGATCTGGCAGCTCGTCACCTATTCGCTCCTTCACGCCGGCTGGAGTCATCTGTTCTTCAACATGCTCACTCTGTGGTTCATCGGAGCATATCTTGAGCGTGACTGGGGCCCGCGACGCTTTATCGAGTGCTATCTTTTTTGCGTGATCGGCGCGGCGCTCGTCACGATTGCCGTTGCCTATACGCATTTCCTCGGCATGGACCCGCGCATCGGCACAGTCGGCGCGTCTGGAGGCATCTTCGGTCTGTTAATGGCTTTCGGCATTCTCTATGCCGATCAGGAAATGTTTCTTTTTCCCCTGCCATTTTCGATCAAGGCGAAATACGTGGTCGGTATCTGGATCGTGATCGCCATTTACGCGATCTTCGATCCGACGCAGAACGGCGTCGCCAACTTCGCCCATCTCGGCGGCTTGCTCTTCGGCTTCTTATTCGTGAAGTTCATGCCACGGCGCGGGCTGAGCTATGTCGCATCCGAACAATATTTCGGCGTTCGCAACTCGTATTACCGGTGGAAGCGCCGCCGAGCGGCGAAGAAGTTCGAAGTCTACATGCGCCAGCACGACCGCAAAGTTAACTTCGACGAGCATGGCAATTACATTCCGCCGGAAGATCAGGACAAGACTAACGGCGGCGGGAAATCGGGCTGGGTGAATTAGCAGGACAGCTATCAGCCTTCAGCTCTCAGCCGTCAATAAAACCCTGTGCATTCTTTCTGCTACCCGAACATTTCATCGAATCGGGCGAATACTTGCGCCGGAAGACTTGACGCTTGAACCTTCCCTTTAAATCCCAAATCGTGTCCGGCACCGTCCACTTCCAGTAATTCATTCCTCGCCGGAATCAACAGTAGCGTCTTCTGCATCTCCTCAATACTGCCGAAGGGATCGCGGGTACCGTGGACAAACAGGGTCGGTGTCAGCAGATTGGGCAGGTGCTGGGTACGCAGCTGTTCTGGCTTGCGTGGCGGATGCAGCGGATAAGAAAGCAAGAGGAGCCCAGATACCAGTTCCAGTTCATCGGCGCACAGATTGGTCGCTTGTCTGCCTCCATAGGAGTGTCCGCCAAGAAATACTTTCGCGCCTTCGCGTTTCACATCCACGATCTTTCGCATGGCCAAAACCGCATTGCGAAGCCCGGCGCGGTCACGTTCTGCATTGCCGGGGAATGGAGGTCCGAAAGCCTTGTTCTGCCGGAATGGAAGATCGCAGCGCAAAACCGTATAGCCATGTCCGCAGAAAGTCTCGGCGAGCGCAACTAGCAGTGGCGCCGCGCAATTCCCCCCTGCGCCGTGGGTAAGGATGAGCCCATCCCCGCGCGCATCGCTCGGAGTGTGTATCCAACCGCGGACGAGCGGGTCAACGTCTCGATCAAGGAATGAGTCGATCGCTTCCATAAGAGTAAAGAAGAGAGTAAGTAAGGAAGAAAGTAAACGAATTCGCCTGCGTACTTCAGCGAACGCCGCGGTTACTTTTTTGATTTGCCGTGGCGCTTAACGGGCGGCCCGTCATCTTCTCCCACCGTATGCAGTCGCATGAAATTTGTCGCCCCCGACGTAAACTTTGTCCCCGCCACCAGCCCGAGCACTTCTCCGGCACGGATCAATCCCTTCGGAAGAAGCACACTCTCTGCCGTCCTCAACATCGACTCAGCCGATTCCCATTTGTCTTTGTGAATGGGATGCACTCCCCACAGAGCATTCATGCGATTACAGACATCAAGATTGCGGCTGAAGCCATAGATGCAGACTTTTGGCCGGTGCTTCGACAACATCCGTGCCGTGTTTCCGCTCTCGGTAAAGACGGCGATGGCGCGCATGGGTAAGTCTTCCGCGGCATGCGCAATCGATTCGCAAATAGTTTCGGCAACCGAGTACCGGTGATTTTCGTGACGCCTCCGCGTCACGGGCGGCGTCTTCGCAATGCTCATCTCGGCCTCCACAATGATGCGCGCCATCATCGTGACCGCCTCGCGCGGATAGCGTCCGCTGGCAGTCTCGCCGGAGAGCATGACCGCGTCCGTGCCGTCGAAAATCGCGTTCGCAACATCGCTCGCCTCCGCCCGCGTGGGACGCGGGTTTTCAGTCATTGATTCGAGCATCTGGGTTGCGGTAATGACCGGCTTGCGCCACGAGCTCGCACGCTGAATCACCTGCTTCTGAATGATGGGGACTTTTTCGGGCGGCACTTCTACCCCGAGGTCGCCGCGCGCGATCATTACCCCGTGGGCTGCTTCAAGAATTTGTTCCAAGTTATCGATGGCCTGGGGTTTTTCAAGTTTGGCGACGATGGGAACCGATTTGCCAAAGCCGCGCATCAGGTTTCGCGCCATGCCAATGTCGTCCGCTGAGCGAACGAACGAAAGCGCAACTGCGTCAACTCCATGCTTCAATCCGAACTGGAGATCGAGTTTGTCTTTGTCGGTAAGCGCAGGAATCGCGATCGCAGCGCCCGGTAGGTTGATGCCCTGATGCTCAGCCAACATGCCGCCGTTGATGACCTCGCATTCGACATCTCCGCCTCGCACCCTAGAGACCTTGAGTTCGATCCGGCCATCCGACAAAAGTACACGAGCCCTCGGCGCGACTTCGCGCGCCAGTCCGCAAAAATCGGTAGAAACAAGCGCCGCGCTCCCCACCACTTCGCGTGGCGTGATGGTCAGCAGGTTCGCGCGCTTCAGTTCGACCGGCTTGCCATCCTTCAGCCGGCCGGTCCGGATCTTGGGCCCTTGCAGGTCCTGCAGGATGCAGATCGTACGCTTCAGCTTGTGCGCGGCCTTCCGTATGCGCTGGATGCGTCTTGCGTGTTCGGGATGGGTGCCGTGGGAGAAGTTAATGCGCGCCACGTCCATACCGAGACGCATGAGATCGGCGATACATTCTTCTGAATCGCACGCGGGACCGATGGTGCAGACAATTTTTGCGCGGCGTCCGCTGGAACCCGGCAGTGGGACTATCGATGTCATGTCAGCAATTCTATGTCAGCGATTTTCATCGCCTTTGCGCCGCGGTGCTTTTGCGATGCCACGCGGGAAGAGCATCGCGTTGAACTCGGCGCCAATCAGTACGACCAGCGAGATTACGTACATCCACGTCAGAAGCGCGATGCCCACGCCGAGTGAGCCATAAATCACGCTGTAGTCAGCGTACCGTTGCAAATACCATCCGAAGAATGCCGTGCAAAGCAGCCACATCGCCGTGGCGAGAACCGCCCCGGGCAGCACGCTGTGCCACGGTTGCGTGCGTGGAACCGCATTGTGATAAATGAGCTGCATGACCGCGACGCTCGTCATGATGGCAATGAGCCAGCGGAGCAATCCCCACATGAGGAAGATCAGCGGCCCGAATTCGCGTCCGAAATGGAAGAGAATTTTCGTTTCAATGCGGCTGCCGAAGGCCACCAGAATCGTCGAAAACACGAGCGGCAAGCCGGCCATCAGCACGAGCGAAATTGCGATCATGCGCTCCTGCAAGAGGCCCCAGGTTTTGGGAAGCTGGTAGGCGCGGCGAAATCCTTCCATCCACGAGACGATAACACCGGATGCGGTCCACATGGTGAGCAGGGAAGTGGTGATAAGCAAGCCGACAGGCCGATTTGTGCTGCCGCGCAAATACGCCAGTGCAGCGGAACTACCAGCGGGAAGAATCTTTCCCAGAGCGTCCGAAATCTCGCGCAGATATACTTCACCGCGGCGAATCGTCGCCATCACCGAACCGAGCACAAGTAGAAACGGAAAGAAAGTCAGAATGGAAGAGTAAGCCCCGCCCTTGGCAGTGGCGAAAGCATCATGCTCGAACGCTCGCCACACCGACAGCCGGAACAAACGCCAGAAACGCCCCAAAGCCGGGGCCAGGATCAGACCGCCCGGAATCGGCTCGGGTGGCCGATTTGGATCCGGAGGAGGTCCGGTCCAGCGTTGTGGTTCAAGCGCTAATGCCATCGGGTTGAGGGAAGCGCGGTCACGCGTACATTATCCACGGATTTGTGCCCGCCGAATGTGTTTTTGGCCATTTCGATTCTGAAAGTTAATAGCTGAAAAATAAGGGGCGACTTATGTCGCCCCTTTCTTTATTTGCGTTAGTCTTACTCCGCTGCTAGTTCTTCGGTCTCGCCTTCATGCCGCATGAGTTCGAGCGCGCGCTCGGCCTCTTCGTATGCCTGCGAAACTTCCTCCTGCACCTTGCTGGCGGCCTCTTCCATCTCCGGAGAGAGACGCACGTTGCGGTAGTACTCCATGCCGGTCCCGGCGGGAATCAAGCGGCCCACGATCACGTTCTCCTTCAGCCCGCGCAGATGGTCGACGGCTCCCTGAATCGAAGCTTCGGTCAGCACGCGTGTCGTCTCCTGGAAGGAGGCGGCGGAGATGAACGAATCGGTCGAAAGCGATGCCTTCGTGATTCCAAGCAGCAGCGGTCGGCCGGTCGCCGGCTTGCCGCCCTGCGCGATCACCCGCTCGTTCTCCTCGTGGAAGCGGAACTTGTCCACTTGCTGTTCGAGCAGGAACGTCGTATCGCCCACGTCCTCGACCTTCACCCAGCGCATCATCTGGCGCACGATCACCTCGATGTGCTTGTCAGAGATGTTGACGCCCTGGAGCCGGTAGACTTCCTGGATTTCGTTGACCAGGTAAGCCTGCAGCTCTTTCTCGCCCAGCACCGCCAGAATGTCGTGCGGGTTGAGCGGCCCGTCCATCAGCGGTTCGCCCGCCTTCACGCGCTCGCCTTCCTGCACGTTGATGTGCACGCCGCGCGGAACCGAGTATTCCTTTTCGGTGCCGTTGTCGGCCGTGACGTAGAGTTTGCGCTGGCCCTTGGCAACCTCGCCGAAACGTACCGTGCCATCGATTTCGCTGATGACCGCCGTTTCGCGCGGCTTGCGAGCCTCGAACAATTCGACCACGCGCGGCAGACCGCCCGTGATGTCCTTGGTCTTGGTTGTTTCGCGCGGAATCTTCGCCAGCACATCGCCGGGGAATACCGTGTCGCCATCCTGCACCATAAGGTGAGCGCGTGACGGCATCAGGTAGCGCTTGCTCGCCTTGCCCTTGATCACAATCGCGGGCTGGCGCTTCTCGTCGGGCGAATCGGCAACCACGTGACGTGACAGGCCGGTGACCTCGTCCACTTCTTCATGGAGCGTGATCCCTTCCTGAAGGTCCTTAAACTGCGCCGTGCCGCCGATTTCGGTGAGAATCGCGAAGGTGTACGGATCCCACTCGACCAGTGCGTCGCCGAGCTTCACCGGACCGCCTTCGGTGACCTTCACCTTGGCGCCATACACGACCGCATAGCGCTCGCGCTCGCGGCCCTTTTCGTCGATCACCGCGATCGAACCCTGGCGGTTCATGACGACTAGATCGCCGGTTTTTGACTTAACGGTTTGCAGGTTGATGAAGCGCACCAAGCCGTTCGACTTTGCATCGAGGCGCGACTGTTCCGAAACTCGCGACGCCGTTCCACCGATGTGGAAGGTACGCATCGTGAGCTGCGTTCCCGGTTCGCCGATCGACTGAGCCGCGATCACGCCGGTCGCTTCGCCGAGTTCGACGAGACGCCCGGAAGCGAGATTGCGCCCGTAGCACATAACGCAGACGCCGCGCTTCGATTCGCAGGTCAATACCGACCGAATTTTCACGCGCTCGATACCGGCAGCCTGGATCGACCCTGCCAGTTCCTCAGTGATTTCCTGGTTGATGTCGACCACTACCTGTCCGTCGTAGTCTTTGATCTTTTCGAGCGACACGCGGCCCACAATTCGGTCGCGCAGCGGCTCGATGATTTCGCCGGCTTCGACGATACCAGAGACGTAAATTCCATCCACTGTGCCGCAGTCGTATTCGCTGATGATCACGTCCTGCGCCACGTCGACCAGACGCCGCGTCAGGTAGCCCGAATCGGCGGTCTTCAGCGCCGTGTCGGCCAATCCCTTGCGGGCGCCGTGCGTCGAGATGAAGTATTCGAGCACGGTCAGCCCTTCACGGAAGTTCGCCGTGATCGGCGTCTCGATGATTTCACCGGTCGGCTTGGCCATCAGTCCGCGCATGCCGGAGAGCTGCCGAATCTGCTGTTTGGATCCGCGGGCGCCCGAGTCGGCCATGACGTAAATCGGATTGAGTTCGCCTTCCTTGTCGCGCCGCTGCATCTGGCCGAACATTTCGTCGGCAACTTTCTCGGTGATGGCCGACCAGATTTCGATGACCTTGTTGTAGCGCTCGCCGTTGGTGATCGCGCCGTCCAGATACTGCTGCTGCACCGCGATGACCGCCTTGTCCGCGTCCTTCACCAGAATCTTCTTGTTGTCCGGGATGACCATGTCATCGATGCCGATCGAGAGGCCCGCTCGCGTCGCGTAACGGAAGCCAAGCGACTTGATCTCGTCCAGCATCTTGACCGTGGTCTCCAGGCCGTAGCGCAGATAGCAGTAATTCACCAACTGGCCAATGCCCTTTTTCTTGAGCAAACCGTTGATGTACGGCATTGCCTCGCGGCCTACGACCGCCTTTGGCAGATGGTCGTTCAGAATCGCCCGGCCGACCGTCGTGTTGATGTACTCACGATCGAGGTGAATGGGATCGGTGTGGTTCACGTCCTGATCGTCATACGCCTGCGTCAGGTCGATGACCTCGCCCGTGAAGCGCAGACGAATCGGCGTCAGCGTCTCGACCTCGCCCATTTCGAGCGCGATGATCACGTCGTCGATGTTGGCGAACGAACGCCCCTCGCCCTTCGCTCCTGGCTTGCCTTTGGTCAGGTAGTAGAGACCGAGTACCATGTCCTGCGTGGGCACGGTGATCGGCTGGCCCGACGCGGGCGACAGGATGTTGTGCGAAGAGAGCATCAAGACGCTCGCTTCCACCTGAGCTTCCGGAGACAGCGGAATGTGCACCGCCATCTGGTCGCCGTCGAAGTCGGCGTTGAACGCTGTACAAACGAGCGGGTGAATCTTGATTGCTTTGCCTTCCACCAGCACCGGCTCGAACGCCTGAATGCCGAGGCGGTGAAGCGTTGGCGCGCGATTCAGAAGGACGGGGTGATCCTTAATTACTTCTTCCAGAATGTCCCAAACGATCGGTTCCTGCTGCTCGACCATCTCCTTCGCCTGCTTGATGGTGGTGCAGTTGCCGGTCTGCTCGAGGCGGTGATAGATGAACGGCTTGAACAGTTCGAGCGCCATCTTCTTCGGCAAGCCGCACTGGTGCAGCTTGAGTTCCGGTCCAACTACGATGACCGAACGCCCGGAGTAATCGACGCGCTTGCCGAGCAGGTTCTGACGAAAACGTCCTTGCTTGCCCTTCAGCGTATCGCTTAGCGATTTCAGCGGGCGATTGTTCGCCCCGCGCAGCACTCGGCCGCGGCGGCCATTGTCGAACAGCGCGTCCACCGCTTCCTGCAACATGCGCTTTTCATTGCGCACGATGACTTCGGGAGCGTGCAGGTCCATCAACTTCTTCAGCCGGTTGTTGCGGTTGATCACGCGACGATACAGATCGTTCAAATCCGACGTAGCAAAGCGTCCACCGTCGAGTGGAACGAGAGGCCGCAGCTCCGGTGGAATCACCGGCAGCACATCGAGAATCATCCACTGCGGCTTGTTGCCGCTCTTGCGGAACGCCTCGACCACCTTCAGTCGCTTGGCATACTTCAGCCGCTTCTGGAGAGAGGTCTCGGTCTTCATCTTCTCGCGCAGTTCGACCGACAGCCCGTCCACTTCAATCCGCTTGAGAAGTTCCTTGATCGCTTCCGCGCCCATCATGGCCTTAAAGCCCGTCGGCCGGAACTGCTGGTCGAGTTCGCGGAACTTAGCTTCGTCCTTGATGACTTCGCGGTCTTTCACCGCCGCGTCGCCCGGATCGACGACCACGTAGGCTTCGAAGTAGAGAATCGCTTCGAGGTCACGTAGAGAAATATCCAGCAGGTGTCCAATCCGGCTGGGCAATCCCTTGAAGAACCAGACGTGCGAGCAGGGCGAAGCCAGCTCGATGTGGCCGAGCCGTTCGCGCCGGACCTTCGACAGTGTGACTTCGACGCCGCACTTGTCGCAGATCACGCCGCGGTGCTTCATGCGCTTGTACTTGCCGCACAAGCACTCCCAGTCGGTGACCGGTCCAAAAATGCGCGCGCAGAAAAGTCCGTCGCGCTCCGGTTTGAACGTACGGTAGTTGATGGTTTCCGGTTTGGTTACTTCCCCGTGCGACCAGCTCCGGATCTTCTCCGGCGACGCCAGACTGATGCGAATGGCGTCGAAGTCAGCTACAGGGTTTGCCATATCGAACGGGCTCGAACGAAACATGTGCCTCCACTTTCCTCGGCAATAACGCCGCCGCTCGCGGCCTTTGAAGAAGTCGCTAGTCGCTGTCTTAGTCGCTAGCTCAATCCCTGACCCGCAGCCTCAAAGGCAATCCTGCGAGTCTCGTTTTCCAAAACTTTTGCTTCGCCCGCGTTTGATCGCCAAATGACTAACGACTGGCGACCAACGATCGCAGACTAATCCGCCGCTACCGCCATGGGTTTCTTCTCCATGGCCTTGATCAATTCCACATCCAGGCAAAGCGCCTGCAATTCGCGAATCAGCACGTTGAACGATTCCGGAACGCCCGGCTCCATCGCGGCCTCGCCTTTAACGATGGCCTCGTAGATTTTGGTGCGCCCGTAAACGTCATCTGACTTCGCGGTCAGCAATTCCTGAAGAATGAACGCCGCGCCATACGCTTCCAGCGCCCAGACTTCCATCTCGCCGAAGCGCTGCCCGCCGAACTGCGCCTTGCCGCCCAGCGGCTGCTGGGTGATGAGCGAGTACGGTCCGATGGAACGCGCGTGAATCTTGTCGTCCACCAGGTGCGACAGCTTCAGCATGTAGATGTAGCCCACCGTGATCGGCTGTTCGAAGGTCTCGCCGGTCATACCGTCGCGCAGCGTGGTCTTACCCGAAGTGGGCAACCCCGCACGCTCCAGCAGCGCCTTGATCTCCGACTCGCGAGCGCCGTCAAACACAGCCGAGCCCATGAACACGCCTTTCGTGAGCGTGGGCGCGACTGCTTCCAGTTCGTCCTCGCTCATATCGGCGATGGTTTCGGCCAGCACGGTGTCCTTGAAGAGCGCCTTCAGCTCGCGCCGAATCGCTTCCGAGCGCGTGTTCAGCTTCAGCAGTTCGGTGATCTTCTGGCCGAGCTCAAAGCCCGCCCAGCCAAGATGCGTTTCCAGAATCTGTCCGACGTTCATACGGCTTGGCACGCCGAGCGGGTTCAGAACGATCTCAACTGGCGTTCCATCCTCGAGGTACGGCATGTCTTCCTCAGGCAGAATGCGCGCGATCACGCCCTTGTTCCCGTGGCGTCCGGCCATCTTGTCGCCGACGCTCAGCTTGCGCTTCATGGCGATGTAAACCTTGACGAGCTTAATAACGCCCGGCGGTAGCTCATCGCCCTTGGTCAGCTTGTCTTTCTTCTCGTTGACGATCTTCTTAAGCACGTCGATCTGGCGCGAGGTCATCTCCTCGATCTCATCGATCTGCTCGTTCACCCGCGGATCCTTGTCGGCGTACTTGATGCGCTTCAAATTGCGCGTCGAAATGCGTTCGATCGTGTCGCGGTCCAGAATCGTGTCCTTGGTCAGAAGCCGTTTGTTGGTGCGTTCGTCGTGCAGGTCAGCCTGCACTTCCTTGCCGCCCAGCAGAGCTTCCAAGCGCTTTAGGCGCTCGTCGGTCAGAATTCGGATCTCGTCCGAAAGGTTCTTCTCGAGTTTCGCAACCTGGTTCGCTTCGATTGCCTTCGCACGCTCATCCTTCTCCTGGCCCTTGCGCGAGAAGATCTTCACATCTACCACCACGCCTTCAATTCCCGGCGGGCAGTAGAGCGAAGCGTCACGAACGTCGCCGGCCTTTTCGCCGAAGATCGCGCGCAGCAACTTTTCTTCCGGCGTGAGTTGCGTCTCACCCTTCGGCGTCACTTTGCCGACGATGATGTCGCCCTGCTTGATGCTGGCACCGATACGGATCACGCCCGCCTCATCCAGGTTGCGCAGCGTCGACTCGCTCACGTTCGGAATGTCGCGCGTCACTTCTTCCGGCCCCAACTTAGTGTCGCGCGCTTCCAGTTCGAATTCCTCGATGTGGACGGAGGTGTAGTAATCCTCCTTCACCATCTTTTCCGAAACAAGAATGGCGTCCTCAAAGTTGTAGCCGCGCCATGGCATGAAGGCTACGAGCACGTTGCGCCCAAGCGCCAGCTCGCCGAAGTCCGTGCAGGGACCGTCGGCGATGACCTGGCCTTTTACCACTCGCTGGCCTTTCTTCACGATCGGCTTCTGGTTGATGCAGGTGTTCTGGTTCGAGCGCTTGAACTTCGTCAGCTGATAAATGTCGCTGCCGACTTCACGCGACAGCTGCATCGGATGATGTTCGCCTTCGACGCGCACGATGATGCGCTCGGAGTCGACCGAATCGATGATGCCGTTGCGCTTGGCCAGAATGACTGCGCCCGAGTCGCGCGCCGTCACGCCTTCCATGCCGGTTCCAACAATCGGAGCCTGCGCGCGCAGCAGCGGCACCGACTGCCGTTGCATGTTCGCGCCCATCAACGCGCGGTTCGCGTCGTCGTGCTCCAGGAACGGCACAAGAGACGCGGCAACCGATACCAGCTGTTTCGGGCTGACGTCGACATAATCGACCTCATCGCGATTCACCAGCACGAAGTTGCCCTGCTTGCGGGCGTTCACCAGTTCGGTCGCGATGCGGCCCTTTTCGTCAAGCTCCACGTTCGCCTGCGCGATGACGTGGCGATCTTCTTCCCACGCCGACAGGTAGAACGAGAACGGATCGATTTCGATGGGCTTCTTGCGTTTTTCCTTCAACTCGCCGTTGAGCTTCTCGATCTCGGTCTTTTCCGCGTGATCGCCGACCTTGAAGTCGCTGTCGCCCGCGTTCACCACCTGCACATAATCAATGATGCGCGCGCCTTTGACCTTGCGGTAAGGCGACTCGATGAAGCCGTAGTCGTTGATACGCGCAAAGCAGCTGAGCGACGAGATCAGTCCAATGTTCGGACCTTCCGGCGTTTCAATCGGACAGATACGTCCGTAGTGAGTCGGATGCACGTCGCGCACTTCGAATCCCGCGCGCTCACGCGACAAACCACCGGGTCCAAGAGCCGACAGACGCCGCTTGTGCGTGATTTCCGACAGCGGATTCGTCTGATCCATGAACTGCGAGAGCTGCGACGATCCGAAAAATTCGCGGATTGCCGCCATCACCGGCTTGGCGTTGACCAGGTCATGCGGCATAGCCGTCGACATCTCCTGGTACACGCTCATCTTTTCTTTGATCGCGCGCTCCATGCGGACCAGGCCAATGCGGAACTGGTTTTCCAGCAGTTCGCCGACCGCGCGCACGCGGCGGTTGCCCAGGTGATCGATGTCGTCCACCGCGCCAATGTTCTTACGCAGCTTCAGGAGGTACTTGATCGTCGCGTAAAAGTCGTTCGGATCAAGTGTCCGCTGCTCCAGGCTCGTCGCCTCCTGGTTTTCGAACAGCTTGATGTTGAACTTCAAACGTCCCACGCGGGAGAAGTCATACTTGCGCGGGTCGAAGAACATGCCCTGGAAAAGAGCCGTCGCCGTATCCAGCGTCGGCGGATCGCCCGGTCGCAACTTGCGATAGATCTCGATCAGCGCTTCCGACGGAGTCGTCACCGAATCGCGCCGCAGCGTCTGGCTGATGACCGTTCCCACGTCGTCACGCTCAGGGAAGAACACGTTCATCTCAACCACGCCGGATTCCAGGATCTTCGCGACCTTGTCGGCTGTGATTTCGGTATTCGCTTCCAGCAGAACCTCGCCGCTGGTCGTGTCGACGATGTCGCTCGCCGCCCACGCGCCTTCAAGGTCAGTGATATCGACTTCGATCTCGCTGATCTTGGCCTTCTGAATTTCCTTCAGAATCGCGGTCGAAATCTTGCGTCCCGAGTGAGCAACCTCCTCGCCCGACTTCGACTTCACGCTGTGCGCCAGCTTCATGCCGAGCAGGTTTGTCGGCTTGTCGCTTGCCGGATCGAGCGTCCAGAACAGCTTGTTATCCCGAACCGCCAGGCGATCGGCCGTATAGAACGTTTTCAGAATGTCTTCGCCGGACCGCAGACCGAGCGCGCGCAAGAAGATCGTGCCCAGGAATTTACGCTTGCGGTCGATACGCACATAAAGAACGTTCTTCTGATCGTACTCGAACTCCACCCACGATCCGCGGTACGGAATGATCTTGCCGAGGAAATAGGTGCGATTCGCCGCCGTCTCAAAAAACACGCCGGGCGAGCGGTGCAACTGGCTGACGATCACGCGCTCGGTGCCATTAATAATGAACGTGCCGTTCTGCGTCATCAGTGGAACGTCGCCGAAGAATACTTCCTGTTCCTTAATGTCGCGAATCGAGCGGTTGCCCGTCTCCGGATCCTTGTCCCAGATGGTCAAGCGCATCGTGACCTTCAGCGGAGCGGAGTAGGTCATGCCGCGCTCCTCGCACTCAGCCACGTCATATTTCAGTTGTAGGCCAACAGGATCGCCGCACTTGTTGCAGAAGTCAGGAGTGTTCGCGTTATACGTGCCACACTTGTGGCAGAGCACTTCGCCCGGATGGAACGGGTCGGTGATCACCGTCGATCCGCAATTCTTACAAGTGGTACGCAGGTGATGGAGCCCCTTGAGGTGACCACACTTGCACTCCCAGTTACCAATGGAGTAATCCACAAACTCAAGTTGTGATACGTTGCGGAAGTCGGTGATCGGAAATACCGACTGAAATACCGCCTGCAGGCCGCCGTCTTCGCGTTCGCTCGGCAGCTTGTCCATCTGCAGGAAGCGGTCGTAGGAGCGCTTCTGAACCTCGATCAGGTTCGGGATCTGGATGGTTGCGGGAATTTTGGAAAAATCAAAACGTTTACGATGGATGCTATTCTTTGCCATTCGAAGAACCTGCTTTCACGCAGCCTGGGGCTGCCAGTACAGCGCGGAATGTGGGCACAACGGCACAGCGTAAAGGGGGCGCAAATGTGCCCCGAGTGCAACGGGCGGATTACGCGGAAAATAGACGCGGGCACCTGCAAGGACATGACTGTCCGCAGGCGCCGCATTCGACGCTTGATCTTAAATAAATTGTAAAGTTCCGCGCCAGTTCAAAAGGCCTGTTCCGTCCCGCCGCCCGCGGGACCGGCTGCCAAACTTAAATCCAGCGAACCTCTTCCGCTTCCCTGGGTCTAATTCAGAGGATTCGGGTTCGCTGTCGCCTCATTGAGGCCAGAGTAAGCGGGTTATTTATAAGATGTTAACACGCCCGCTTAGGATTCAGCTAGTCTTCGGTCAAAAAATTGCAAGTGGCGGCGGTCGGCGGGCGTCCCAGCCCGCCGTCACCATCCTGAGCGGAGCGAAAGCGAAAGAAACCCCTCGCTCCCCTCCCACCTACTTCACTTCGACCGTAGCCCCAGCTTCGGTGAACTTCTTCTTGATCGTCTCAGCTTCGTCCTTCGAGACGCCTTCCTTGATCGGCTTCGGCGCGCCATCAACCAGGTCCTTCGCTTCCTTCAGGCCCAGGCTGGTAACTTCGCGCACCGCCTTGATTACATTGATCTTGTTGGCGCCGACTTCCTTCAGGACGACGGTGAATTCCGTCTTCTCCTCCGCCGGAGCCGCCGACCCAGCGGCCGCGCCGCCGCCAGCCACCATCACCGGAGCCGCTGCCGCCGCCGAAACACCCAAACGGGCTTCCAGTTTCTTCACCAGTTCCGACGCTTCGAGGAGCGACAGGCCAACTATTGAGTCTTCAATCTGTTGTAGATCCGCCATTTTGCTTTTCTCCAATCCTGCGGCCAAGCGGCAAGCGCCCGCCCAGGTCATTTGCGATTTCGCCATCCCGGCGCCAGGTTTCCAGTGCGTCCAGGCCCTATCCTCGGCGCCAGACAACGCCAAGTCAAAGCCGCGCAACCCCCGCGTCAAGATAACCAAATCTTTTTTCGAGCAGACTCGCTGCTCAGAAAACCGCTTGAATTTGCAATTAGTGATTCGTAATTTGTAATTGAATGCCCGCAAGCCTTCCGGTTTTCAATTGCCAATCACGAATTTCCCAATTACAAATCCGGAGGCCTAGGCCTCCTTAAACTTCTTCTCCTGCACGCCCTGGTTCACAACCACCGCCAGGTTGCGTCCCACCGCGCCAATCGCCGTTGCCAGACGCTGCGCCGGGGAGTTCAGCATGAACAGAAGCTTCGCGTAGATTTCTTCCTTGGACGGCATGGTCGCCAGCGCCTCGATCTCCTTGACCGTAATCACGCGCCCTTCGACCACTCCCGCCTTGAAGGTGAACTCCGGATTGTCCTTCGCGTACTTCGACAGCGCCTTGGCCATCGCCACCGGGTCGCCCTCGGTGTAGGCAATCGAAGTCACGCCCTGAAGGTTCTTCAGTCCTTCCTCGATCTTCGTGCCCTTCGCCGCCCGCTCCGCCAGCGTGTTCTTCACCACGCGATACTTCGCGCCGCTTGTCCGCAGCGCCTTGCGCAGCTCAAAGTCCTTCGAGACCGTTAGCTTGCTGTAAGTGGCGACGATCACGCTCGAAACGTTCTTCAGATCGCCCGAAAGTTTTTCCACCTGCTCAACTTTTTTCGCTCTGGTAACCGCCATATTCGAACCCTTTCAGAATTTTTGTGCTCACGTGGGGAAAGCCGCCCTCGGCAGTTACGCTTTCGCGGCCGTCTCGATCGGAGTCGTGTCCAGCGAGATCCCTGGCCCCATGCTCGAACTCAAATAGCAAGCCTTGATGTACTTGCCCTTGGCGACCGATGGCTTCGCCTTGATGACGCTCGAAATCAAAGTCGTCGCATTGTCGATCAGCTTGTCGGCCGTAAACGAAATCTTTCCCACCGGACAATGCACCAGCGCCGTCTTGTCAGTGCGGAACTCGACCTTGCCGGCCTTCACTTCCTGCACCGCGCGCGCCACGTCCATAGTGACGGTCCCAGTCTTCGGATTCGGCATCAGCCCTTTCGGTCCAAGCACCTTACCCAACCGGCCTACCGACTTCATCATGTCAGGCGTGGCAATCAGGGCGTCGAAGTCGGTCCAGTTTTCTTTTGTGATCTTCTCAACCATGTCCTCGCCGCCGACAAAATCCGCTCCGGCCGCTTCCGCCTCGCGGACTTTTTCGCCCGTGGCGATGACGAGAACTTTCTTCGACTTGCCTAGTCCATGCGGCAAAACGACCGTCCCGCGCACCATCTGGTCCGCGTGCTTGGGATCGACGCCCAAACGCAACGTCACCTCGACCGTCTCGTCGAATTTTGCGAATTTCACTTTCTGCAGAAGTGGAACCGCTTCCTGCAGCGTGTAAGGCCGCGCCTCAACCGCCTTGCGCGCCTTCTCGATATTCTTGCCAGACTTCTTCATGCTCACCTCGTCTCCCACCGCGCATCGCTCTTCCGATGAGCCGTGGTGCTGTTGACTAAAAAACTCATGTGGGGACAGCCGCCCTCCGCTGTCCAGTCGACCCAAAGGGTCGGCAGACTATCCAACCACTTCAATACCCATCGAGCGCGCCGTGCCGCGCACGCTCTTGATTGCCGCATCCACCGACGCCGCATTCAAATCCGGCATCTTCTGCTTGGCAATGTCCTCAACCTGCTTCGCCGTCACCTTGCCAACCTTATCCTTGTTCGGCGTGCCCGACCCCTTCGCAATCCCGGCTGCGCGCTTCAGCAGCACCGACGCCGGCGGCGTCTTCGTAATGAAGGTGAACGAGCGGTCGTTGTATACCGTGATCACGACCGGCACGATCAGCCCTTCGAGCTCCTTCTGGCTCGTACGCGCGTTGAACTGCTTGCAGAACTCCATGATGTTGACCTGCGCCTGACCGAGCGCTGGGCCAACCGGCGGCGCCGGCGTTGCCTTGCCGGCCGCAATTTGCAACTTCACTGAACCCGTTACCTTTTTTGCCATGATGCCTTTCTATGCCGGCCCTGAGTCTAGGATTTTCGGCTCAGACGCCATTGCTGTCTCTAAAACTCTACCTCTTCGCTATGCCACTTTCTCCACCTGTCCAAACTCCAACTCCACCGGCGTTGACCGTCCGAAGATCGTCACCATCACCTTCAACGTCTCGCGGTCTTCATTGACTTCGTCCACCACGCCGGTAAACGTCGCAAACGGTCCTTCCGAAATCCGCACCGTCTCGTTCTTCTCGAACTTGACCTTGAGCTTCGGCTTCTCGCGGCTGTCCGCAACCTTATAAACGATGTGCTGCACTTCTTCTTCGGACAGCGGAGTCGGCTGTTGCCCCGTGCCCACAAACCCAGTCACGCGCGGCGTCGACTTCACCACATGCCACACCTGGTCGTCCATGTCCATTTCTACCAGCACGTAGCCGGGATAGAACATGCGCTCCGAAGTATACTTCTTGCCGCCGCGAACCTCGGTCACAGATTCGGTCGGGATCAGCACGCGGCCAATCTTGCCTTGCAGCCCAAAAGCCACCACCCGCGATTCGAGCGACTCTTTCACCTTGCGCTCGAATCCCGAATAGGCGTGGATGATGTACCACTTCATATTCGGGTTCTGCGGCGCTTCGCCCGCCACCGCGGTTTCGGCAGCGGCGGCCGCTTCGGAATTCGCCGCCGCACCCTCGCCCTTCACCGCATCCACTTTTTCTTCATCTACCATGAAAATCGCTTCTTTCACTCGCTGCCTAGTGGCGCGCAAGATAATGTAACGCTCGTTCCAGCGAGTTTTGGATCGCCAAATCTACCACCCAGAAGAACAGTGCGAACAGAAACACGGTGATAATCACCACCGTCGTCGTGCCCTGCACTTCCTTGAGCGAAGGCCACGTGACCTTCTTCATCTCGGTGCGGACGTCGCTGTAAAAAGACTTGATCCGTTCCGGCCACGATTTGAGCCGGTCGCCGAAATCGCCGCTCGCGGTTGCGATTGAGTTCGCCATTTTCTTCGTCTCTACTCCCATACGGACCTGGCCTTTTCTTTAACGTCCAACTTCTCGTCGTCCAACTTTGCCGTTCTACCCAACCTCAAAATTCTGGCAGGGGCGGAGGGATTCGAACCCCCAAGTTCGGTTTTGGAGACCGACAGTTTAACCGTTGAGCTTACGCCCCTGTTTCCTATCGGGTAATCGCCTCAACGGGTGATCGGGTATTTTTCAGATGACCCGATGGCCCATCGTCCGATCTCCCGATCTATTTCACTTCCTTGTGCGGCGTGTGCTTCCGGCAACGGGCGCAGAACTTCTTCTTCTCGATCCGATCCGGGGTCGTCTTGCGGTTCTTCATCGTCGAATAATTCCGCTCTTTGCAATCGCCGCACTGCAACGTAATAATTTCTCGGGGCATACCAAACAGCTCCTAACCTTGTGTAGCGCGGGCACTCTTGCCCGCGCGGCGTTCTCATCTGCTGCATGCGGCGCGGACTGGAGTGTCCGCGCTGCTCCTTGTTACTGCACAATCTCCGCGATGGTTCCGGCGCCTACCGTGTGGCCGCCTTCGCGAATCGCAAACCGCAGGCCCTTCTCCATCGCCACCGGCGTGATCAGTTCGATCACCAGGCTGACGTTGTCGCCCGGCATCACCATCTCCGTGCCCGCCGGCAACTCCGCCACGCCCGTCACGTCCGTCGTGCGCAGATAAAATTGCGGCCGGTATCCCTTGAAGAATGGCGTATGCCGTCCACCTTCTTCTTTGGTCAGAATGTAAACCTCGGCCTTGAACTTGGTGTGCGGCGTAATCGATCCCGGCTTCGCCAGCACCATGCCGCGCTCCACATCCTCTTTCGCAATGCCGCGCAACAAGAGGCCGGCGTTGTCGCCCGCCATGCCTTCATCCAATTGCTTCTTGAACATTTCCACGCCCGTTACCACCGTCTTGCGCGTGTCGCGGAAGCCGACAATCTCAACTTCCTCGCCCACCTTCACCTTGCCGCGCTCGATTCGTCCCGTCACCACCGTTCCACGGCCCTGAATCGAAAAGATATCTTCGATCGGCATCAGGAACGGCTTGTCCAGTTCACGCGCCGGTTGCGGCACGCTCTTGTCCACCGCCTCCATCAGCGCGTCCACCTGCTTCTCCCACTTTTCTTCACCATTCAGCGCGCCCAGAGCCGACAAGCGCACCACCGGCACATCGTCGCCCGGAAACTTGTACGACTTCAACAGCTCGCGCACTTCCAGTTCAACCAGATCCAGTAACTCAGGATCGTCCACTGCATCGCACTTGTTCAGCGCGACAACGATGTACGGCACGCCGACCTGACGGGCCAAAAGCACGTGCTCGCGCGTCTGCGGCATCGGACCGTCCGTCGCCGCAACGACTAAGATCGCGCCATCCATCTGCGCCGCGCCCGTGATCATGTTCTTGATGTAATCGGCGTGGCCCGGGCAGTCGACGTGCGCATAGTGCCGGTTTGCCGTCTCATACTCGACGTGCGCGGTCGCAATGGTGATGCCGCGCGCCTTCTCTTCCGGTGCGTTGTCGATCGAATCGAACGACCGGAACGTGATCTTCGGGTTATGCTTCGACAGAACCTTGGTGATGGCCGCCGTCAACGTCGTCTTGCCGTGATCGATGTGTCCGATCGTCCCTACGTTGCAGTGCGGCTTTGTCCGATCAAATTTTTCTTTCGCCATGTTTCGTTTTTCCTTTGTAGCGCCAGCCTTTCGCCGGCTGTCTCTTTACCTTCTAGCACCGGCCTCGCCGGCAACCCAAATCAACCAGCCAAAAAATCAACTACGCATACTGATAAACCTTATGAAACCTCGCCCGCAGCGCGGGCTCAACCTCTTCGATCTTCGACAGGTAAAACTCCCGCAACTGCGCCTGATCCGAAACCGGCAGCGACTGATACAACGACCGCGCCGCGCCCGCCTTGCCGCCAGTCGTCGAGTCGATCACGTTCGCGGTCAGAATCGCATCCACATCGCGCGCCCGGATCCCGCGTCCGGCAAGCGTCTTCAAGAACTTCGCAATCCGGTCCGACGCAAAGACCTGTTCGATGGAGCGCTTCAACTCGTCGAACTCGCGCTCGTTTACAACCTTGATCGTTGCCTGCTCGAAACCCATTGCCTCAATCTCTGGAGCGGGAGACGGGAATCGAACCCGCGACCAACAGCTTGGAAGGCTGTGACTCTACCACTGAGTTACTCCCGCCCAAACCCAGCTGTCAGCTCTCGGCTGTCAGCTCTCAGCAAAAACCAAAACCTTAAATCTGGAGCCGATGACCAGGATTGAACTGGTGACCTCTCCCTTACCAAGGGAGTGCTCTACCAACTGAGCTACATCGGCCCACTTAATTCACCAGCCAAGATCCCTCGCAAAAAGCGCTTCGGGATCTCGGCTGCGAGCTCCCACTACGCTTATGCCCGCAAACCGCCTCAACATCGGCCCTGTCATGCCCTCAGCGATCACTCCGCCGCTTTCGATTCCGCCTGCTCTTCCTCGATCCGCGTACGCCAATAAAACAGCGCCGACTTGAAGACCAGCAAGCCCAGAATCAGCAGTGTTCCAGTTCGCAGCTTCAGATTCCATCCTGAAATCGGAACCGCTTCATCCGACAGCGTCGTCCAGGCCAAAACGCCTAGTACCGCATACGCCGCCAGCGCCACCACGAACTTCTTTTTGATCGTCAACTTCTTCTACCCGCAATCGCCAACCAGATCGCGGCCTCACTGCCTCGGCTCTGTTTCGCCGAAGCTTTCATCTGGTGCACAGGGGAGGATTCGAACCTCCGTACCTCCTGAGAGGGACAGATTTACAGTCTGTTGGCTTTAACCGCTCACCCACCTGTGCAAATCCGAAACTTATTTGCCCGACATGGGGAGGTGTGTAAAAAGCACACCTACGTCAAAGCTCATATAAAAAGCTCATGTCGCAGCTCATGTCGTACGGCACTTCGCAGCTCGGGAAACGTAATGCGGGGACTTCTCGCCTGACAGTTACACTCGCCGGAAAATTACCTGATGAAGTGCGTTATAACCGTTTGCGCCTCGCGCGCGCTCTCCGCGCAAAAACAAGTTCCGGAAATTTAGTCCTTGGAGCTGGCGAAGGGATTTGAACCCCCGACCCTCTGATTACAAATCAGATGCTCTACCGACTGAGCTACGCCAGCAGTGGAAGCAAGTCCTTCAAGGCACAATACTTCCCAGATCCCTTCCTGATTGTCCGGGACAATTATTTAAGGTATCACAAGGGCTATGGGCCTGCAACTGAAAGGTAGGTGGCCGGACCGAAGGTCGCCCTGTCACTCGGGATTGAATCGACCGGTTTTCTTTGCGACCCCTATTTTGGGGGGAAATGTTCCGCGTGTTTTGGAGAAATGTTCCGCGTGGAACGGTTGACATTATTGTACTTACATTCGGGTTCGATTGAGGCCAACATAATACGAAACATGCATCGGCGAAAATAAAGTTGATTTTCAGCTCATTCGAAAAGCGGGCGAATGGGGGTTTTTCGTGGAAATGATGTTTACCATCCGGTTATGGCTGACTTCGTCGATCTTCATTTTATTCTCTGATAATGCTGGGGTTACGCGGATATGCGACTGGCGGATTTAGAATCAGGGGGATACGGTTAAATATCTCATAATAAGTGGCTTGCCGGTTCCGGTCGGTTTGGTTTTCGCAGGTTCGAGGGGTCTCTACGGCCGGATTTTGTCAAGTTGACAGGGTATGCATTGACACCGACGATTTTGGTGAAATCTTGAGGTGCGGAGCCGGGACGCGAGAGCGGCTCGCGACCGAACCCTTAGCTTCATTGTCCTGCCACTAAACTTCCGACAGCGTGACCCATTCGAGATTGTCCGACCCTTCGCCTTCATCAAGAAAGGTCTCATAAGCGGCGTTGAGCGCGCTTGTACCGAATTCCAGCTTCGAACTCCTCTTGCGAACCGCGACCTCAATTCCAGGTTTAGAGTCCAGGCATGCCGCCCCACTTTTATCATCACCGGCGCATACATAATAAGAGGCGCAAGGCGCTCCGTTGGCGAAGGACCACAACCCTCGGAATATCGCTCGAGTGTACTCTGAACTCCGCTTTGACATTAGAGCCAAAGTAGCACCAATGATTTCAGAGATCACTCCCTGAAACCCTGTAGCACTGAAGTGCAGGATCACGCACAGCCTCATCCGCCTGCAAAGAGGCGAATGAAAGGCGCACGCTTGTGTAATCGCATGATTATGTACTTGACACAGCACAGGTAGATTTGCGAGAATGAATGTCATCGGGGGCATCCATGAACCTCTTAGACGTTCATCAGGAACTCAACACTGAAAAGAAGTGCCTCGCATTCCTTGAGGCTATGCGCTGGCCCGATGGTGTCAAGTGCCTAGCTTGCAACTCGCCTAAGATCACTTCGATTACGGCTCCCGGCAAGAAGAACAAAAAGACAGGGAACATCGGCCCTGACCGCCATCTCTACCAGTGCAACGAATGCCGCTTTCAATTCAGCGCGACCACTGGCACGATCTACCATGACACGCATCTCCCGCTTACGAAGTGGTTTCTCGCCATCGCGCTGATTACTGAATCAAAGAAAGGCATCTCCGCGAATCAGCTTTCCCGCGCTCTGCGCATCCAGTACCGCACGGCATGGTATCTCGCTCATCGCATCCGTAAGGCGATGGTGGAAGCAAATCAACCGAAATTGACGGGCATCGTGGAAGTGGATGAGACGTATATCGGCGGAAAGCACCGTGGAAATAAAGGGAAGTTTCTCAACAAAGAAGTGGTCATGGGCATTCGCAAGCGCGGCGGCGATCTGCGCCTGATTCACATCGAAGCGCCGACAGCGGAGAAGCTAGGCGAGCAGATCAAAGCGCACGTCGATCCGAAGGTTGATAAAGTCATGACCGACGAATGGCAGGCGTATCCCTCTGCGATGATCGCGGCAGGCATCCACGGCAAGAAACACAACACGATCCGCCATCGGGACAAGATTTACGTTCGCGGCGATGTACACACGAACACTGTGGAATCCGCGTTCTCGCTTTTCAAGCGCGGCCTAACAGGGGCATTTCACAAGGTCTCGTTAAAACACCTTCAACGGTACTTGGATGAGTTCTCGTTCCGGTTTAACAATCGGATGAGTCCCGATCTGTTTGGGATGACCGTGCGGCGCATGGCGCTGGCAGGAAACATGCCCTATGCGAAGCTGGTTGAGGAAAATGCGTTCACCCCGTTCGTGCGGAAAAATTAAAGCCCCGACTGCGAATCAGGGCTTTGCTTAGGAAACTAGAAAATTGGAGGCGTTGGGCGACTCCAAGAGAAGCATAACAGGAGTTGGTCCGCGAAAAAAGCGGAATGAAATACAGCACGGCGGGCTTTACGGCAGCCACGATGCTTCTGGCTATCACTATTGCAATCGCCAAAGAAGGCGCGCACCTAGGACAGTATGAGTGGGCTGTGCCTTATCTGCTTGCGGCAATCGTCGTGTGCTTCGTTCTCGCACTAATATCCCTGCGAAAAGAAGGTCGGCAGCAAAATCCGACGGCCCCAATCCACATTGAAAATCGCCTAGAGAACATCGGCAATCCAATGCAAATGCAGGCTGGCGTCCAACGAGTGGCAGCCCCCGTTCCACTGAGAGCATCCCCCTTCAAGCCGCAACCTCCAGAGGTAAAAGCTTTTCCTTCGCGAATTGCTCAACTACACGACTTTTATAACTTCGCCCCTGGGACACCTATGGTGTTGGTTCCTTTCAGAAATGATTCCGTCTTTGGGCAAGATCAGGAATTTCAGGCTCAACTCATTTACAAGGACACAACCGGAAACGAGATCGCGAATGTAGCTCGCGGCACATGGTTCCCACTCACAAAAAATCCTACAAAAACTGAATTCGAGACTGGTGTAGTGCATGAGCTTGCTCTGCTTTTCATTGACCAAGGGAAATACCTTCGCCCAGAAATAGATTGGAGATGGGAAGGGAGTGGGCGGCGGGCTTTTAGATTCCCTGAACCGCGAACCGACCAGATCGAGGGAGTGAATTCTATTGAGGCACGCTTACTGAGTGGTACAAACGCTCCTATTATTTTTCACTTTGATCTCATCAAGGATGCCGCAAGCTCATATCCCTTACTTCGGCGGCGGGATTAACTTCTCCGGCTTTTTCTTCTCCGGTTTCACGTCTTCGCGCTTCATCGGTTCCGCCCTGAGCAGAGTCTTCACGATTTCCTCAAATTTTCCACGGTCTACCTTCAAGCCCTTCGTCGAGAGCCGAGTTTCGCTTTTAGGGGTACGTTTTTGGCTACTCTTGTCCATCTCTTTCGCCTTTTCCTCCACAGGACTTTTCCCCAACATGCACCATGCGTAGTGCGGTCATTTAGGGCAAGATGGCTGCCCTGTTCACCATGGCGGAGACGATGAGCAAACCGCTAGGCTCAACGGTCTTAAAAACCGTCAAACTCCTGACCGAGTTTTGTGGGTTCAACTCCCACCGTCTCCGCGCCTTCACTTTACCCCTGACCGAGTAACCCTGTCACGGCTTCACTGATTTTAGCCGGAAGCTGCGTCAAATGCATAATCATGTGTAATCGCCTGTGTCTGTTGAAAAAGTCCCTCCCCCATAAAAACGGCCTCAGATTTAGGGCTAGAAAATGTCTACCCGTATCGAGAAAGTCGCTTATAAGTCATCCTGACGCGATGCGTTTTTCGTGAATTCCAAGAAATCGAGTTTTTCAACAGCCACGCCTGGTTACAACACTTACGGACATGCGGTACTAAACGGCTTGCGATAAATTGTTGGTGTGAAACGCTTCATCGAAGCTGCACTTGCTACTGGACTCTTGGCATTGTCCGCTTCGTTCATAGCGGGCGATTCAGGCTCAACTACGCATGTCGCGTATCTGGGCTTCGACCGCAATGATTATCCGGGTGACAGCAGTTTGAAGTTACTTCGCGGCAAATTCTCTTTTGCGGGCTTCTGGCTCAACAACCCACCGGGCGCGAACAGCAATTCGTGGACAGGCAAACGCCGCGTGGTTCAAGAACTCGGTTTCGGCTTCTTGGTCGTCTTCAACGGTCGTACGTTCGCTCAGATTAAGGGAGCTGCCGACGCGACCAAGCTCGGCGCTTCGGATGGCGTGATGGCAGTCTCATCAGCACGCCACGAAGGATTCCCCGCAGGAACGATTATCTTTCTCGACCAAGAAGAAGGGGGGCGGCTGCTCCCAGAGCAGCGGGACTATCTTCACGCTTGGGCAGATGCGGTGCAATCCGCAGGTTTTAGAGCGGGTGTGTATTGTTCCGGCATCGCTTTCAAGGAAGGCTCGGGTGCCACAGTTATCACCGCTGAGGATATTCGACAAAACGCAGGTGGAAGAAGGTTGGCGTACTGGGTGGCCAACGCATCGTGTCCGCCCTCGCCGGGTTGTATGTTACCAAGCAAACCCCCGAACCCGGCTGCTAGCGGCGTGCGCTTTGCGGATGTCTGGCAGTTTGCGCAGTCGCCGCGCAGAGTCGAGTTCTCAAGTGGCTGTCCCGCGAACTACAGCAAAGATGGAAACTGTTACCCTCCCGGTGCTGAAGCTGAACGATTGCACGTGGACTTAGATGTCGGAATTTCAACCGACCCTTCCCACGGAAGAACTCACTAGCGTCACGGCGTGGCTGGCCCCCTATTGGGGCGGCTTTCCTCAACTGTTGCAAAATCGCGATTACACTCAGAACCCCGGCTTCAAGACTGACCGAATGGTCAACGAGTGAAATGGCCTGTTAACGGAAGTTACGCGCAGCCACGTCCGCGTGAGGCAAGAGGTAGCCGCCCAGACATCGGGCGCTCGGCCTGTGGGTAACAGACAATCGAGATTGGTTACTTTCTCAGTTCGCTCGGCAGCTTGCCAGCAGTGGTCCGGTGGCCTGCAACCTTGGCCTTGTCCGGACGCCCAGCGGCCAAGTAACCATAGTTGTCACCGAAGTAAGTTCCAGTGTAAGCTCCAGCAACCCGCATCCAGCCGAATGGTCCGATGAAGATTCCATTTTTGTTCTCTTTGCTGGCCTTACCAGTTAGCCACAGCGTCCACTGCAGGCCAGTGTAAGAATCGTATTCGGCGTCGTAGAGGGCGGCGCCAACGACAATGCCCTTGCCGTGAGCTGGCTGACCGCCATTCGGAGTGGTGGCGTCGAAGCCCACGGCCGCGGCATTTTCCGTTAGTTCGCATCCTCCTGCTTCTTGCGGATCCGTCAGGTTTTCATAGCCCGCAACCACGCCGCCGCTGTTATAGGTGATGATAAGGTAGTCACAATAGACCTCGTCTTGAGCGGCATTCCAGAAAGAGAACGTGCCGATTTGTGCCGAAGCAAAGCTGAAGCCCAATACCACCAGAGTGATTACCGCCAAGCTTTTCAATTTCACTGAACTCTCTCCTTGGAGCTTCGGTCAGGGCAGCCCAAGAAACGGCATCATTGTCCTCCCGGTGGCTCGTCGAGTCAATGCGAAATGCTTTTCATCATTCACCTAGAGTGTTTCGGTGGCGATTGTTGTTGTAACATCCCCATTTCACTCATGACTGGCGTTCTAAGTGTTATCGCCTGGTTTCGTCAGTTGACGCCGAGCGGGAGTACACTTCAATTCTGCGACGATGGAAGAGCGCCTAGAAATCACGCGGAACAAGAGGTTTCGCTACGGGCTGCTCCTTACTTGGATCCCTCTGTTGTTTTTTCTCGTACCATCCGCGATTGGAATCATTCGCGCCGTTGTCGAGATTTCGAGCGAAAAAGCTGCGGGATTGGCTGCCGTCGCAGGTGGGGTGGGTGAAGTCGCCGCAACGTTCGGACTGATCATAATCTTCGCCTCCGAGATAGTCGGCTCTGTCCTGCTCGGCAAAACAGCTTCACGCGATCATCCGGCTAGAGCCGCCGTTGCAATCGTTTCGGTTGTCTGTAGCGGGTTGCTCCTGTTGATCTTGGGGTTGTTCTTGTGGTTCGCTATCGTTCATCACTGGCGATAGAAGGTGGGTTCTGAGTGAAATGGCCTGGTTACGTCAATTGACTTTGTCCTCGCGGTTCACCGAAGTAATCTTGCCTCATCCTCTAATGCACATGCAGAGTTAATCTGGCGCGTTTTCAAACGGAGATTTGGGAGATGTTCTGGGGTAAAGCGGGCAACTCGCCTCGTCAGAGAGCTGAGATGCGTATCGGCGGCTCATTTGGCCTGGCCATCGCCGTCTTGTTCTGGGGGCTGTACTTTATGAATCTTCGTTCCCGGACGTACTATCACGGCCCCGATTACAGCTTTCTCCGATGGATTGCAGCGTATTTCACAGTCACGGGCTTCGGGTTGCTGATGCTACAACAATGGGCTGTTCCGCTGAGCTTTCTACCTCTAATTGCCATCTTCCTTACCTATGCCATCAGTCTGTACAAAATGGTTCTAGGAAGATAGTCCGCAAGGTTGGTGGCCGGTTCGAAATCGGGTTGCATATCGCAAAATCCCAATTAAACTCATTGACCTCGGGACGGGGGTTTTGAGTGCTATCGCCTGTGTCTGTTGAAAAAGTCCCTCCCCCATAAAAACGGCCTCAGATTTAGGGCTAGAAAATGTCTACCCGTATCGAGAAAGTCGCTTATAAGTCATCCTGACGCGATGCGTTTTTCGTGAATTCCAAGAAATCGAGTTTTTCAACAGCCACGCCTGATTTCAACAATTACCGCGTCAGTCTGTTTGTCGCTGAACTGATCCCCTTCTGTGTAGCCAGACAGTTCGGATCGCGCCAATAGCGAAGACCAGTTGGAGAACTACGAAGGATACGAAGGCCCAATTGAACCATGTCAACCAGTCGTTAAGCTCCGCCCTAATTACTGGATCGTCGACTCTAGCGGCTGGAATGTGATTTACCAAGTGGGTAATGAAGATTGAAAACAGAGCAAACAAAAGGCTAGGCAAGAAATGGAATTGGATGATGTTAACCTTCGGCTCACGGCCTGTAAGCCGCGCCGTCAAGTAATAGGCCACAGCAGAAAGCGCAAAAACCAAAGCTGCGAACTCAAAGAATCCGTACCCGGTCATGTCCATCCGCAAACCAAGAAAGTACAGGTAAGAATGTGCCTGAAGGGCGTCGGGAAAATCAGCAGGTGAGTATAGCAGCCGGACGAGAACCATCAGGATTGCAGCGCAACCGAAGAGCGTTACTGGTGAACGCAACCGCGACATAGACAAGTTCTCTCGCCGTGGATTCTAGTCCTTTTCCGCGCCTGAATGAGGTCGGATTTTTCAGTTGACGAAACATCTCGTTAGCACTCGTCGACTGTGGAAACAGTTCGCCTAGAGTTGCCTTTTGCTCAGGGGATTTCCTGAAGCATCCGATTCCACCATCTAATCCGCTTAGCAAGAATCACAACCTCTCCGGGCTTCGGCAATACTTTCTTCTTCTCCGCCTCGGTGACGTGTGAATATTGCACAACTACGCCAGAACTGAGCGCCTCGGCGGGAGAGAAATCTACTGTGGAATCCCAAAGATCGGACGAAAACACTCGCATGTGTTCGGGCGGAGGTGCTGGAATACTCGCAACAAAAGATCCATGCTTATCGGTAGTCGCTGATTCTCTCATGACGATAGCGGCTTTCGATACCATGCCTCTGGACAAGTCCCCGTTGAAGCTTTCGGTATCGACCCGCAACCTTGCGATTGGCTTCGCCGTTCTGTAGTCAACGATTCGGAAGGTGACACTCTGCTGAGCGGCCGCCAGAAGATCAAGGGCGGTCACGAATACCACGAACTTTAGCAGTGATCGTATGGTGGAAACCCTCGGCAACAGCAGCCTAGCAGATAGTCAGTGGGCGATAAATCCCGATTTCACTCATGACTGGCGTTCTAAGTGAAATCGCCTGGTTTCGTCAGTTGACGCCGAGCGGGAGTACACTTCAATTCTACGACGATGGAAGAGCGCCTAGAAATCACGCGGAACAAGAGGTTTCGCTACGGGCTCCTGCTTACTTGGATCCCTCTGTTGTTTTTTGTCGTACCATCCGCGATTGGAATCGTTCGCGCCGTTGTCGAGATTTCGAGCGAAAAAGCTACGGGATTGACTGCCGTCGCAGGTGGGGTGGGTGAAGTCGCCGCAACGTTCGGACTGATCATAATCTTCGCCTCCGAGATAGTCGGCTCTGTCCTGCTCGTCAAAACAGCTTCACGCGATCATCCGGCTAGAGCCGCCGTTGCAATCGTTTCGGTTGTCTGTAGCGGGTTGCTCCTGTTGATCTTGGGGTTGTTCTTGTGGTTCGCTATCGTTCATCACTGGCGATAGAAGGTGGGTTCTGAGTGAAATCGCCTGTTAACAACACTCGACTACTGCAGCTTCGCGTACTCGGCTTTCGCTTGTTTGTAAATCGGGATATCCGGGTCGGCATCTTTCCACAGGGTGAAGAAATCTTTATAAGCGGCGAGGGCGCGACTTCGCGCGAGATCGGCATCCGCGTCTTGCCCTCGTCCTTGAAGAGTTTTCGATTGCAGTGCGTTCGCCCGCGCCACACCCAGATGCGCTAACGTTCCCGTCCAGCAATTCCAGACGACGCCGCTGTGGTCGAGAATTTTCTGGAACTCGGCGGCGGCTTCCTTGCCCTGCCCCGCCGCCAGATACGCTTCGCCGCGAATATACGTCGGATACAGGCAGGACCCATAGAGCTCGAACTGCAACGACGCGAACTCGATGGGGGAAGCAGCGGTCAAGGCACTAAGAGCGGCGGCCGGATTCTTTCTGCCTAGCGCCAGTTGCGCATGAATCGCGGTCAGCCAGAGCGCCTGCATCTGGGTATCCAGCGGATAGTGTTTTCCTAAGTCCTGGGCCAGGGACTCGGCTTTTGCTGTATCACCCGTCATGGCAAAAGCAAGCGCGGCTTCGCTCTCCACGCCCGCGTTCGTGGGAGCAAGCTGCAAAGCCGCTGTGGCTGACTGTCGCGCTTCTGTGATATTTCCGTAGGCCGCTTGTTGCACGGCAGCATTCGCCTGCCATACTGCTCCATTTTCCTTGCTGTCAGCCCCGATGGCGGAGGCGACGGCCCGCTTGGTGAACTCCCGCGCTTTGGCCTGATGGCCGACAGACGCCTCCGTATCGGCTGCCAACTCCAGCCCCATATTCTCGAACCCGGGCTTGCCCACGTACCACTGTTGCTGCTCCACCATCGCGGCAGAGTCCGACTCAATGAAGGCCAGACCGTAGAGAGCATTGTGGAGAATAAAATCGCTCGGTTCTAGCGTTACCCCTTCGTGCAACAACTGGCGGGCCTCGTTGAAACGCTGCAAACCCAAAAGGTTGTTAGCAACATTCTGGTACGACACCGACTTTGGGTACAGCTGCTTTCTTTGTTCCAACACGTCCAAAGCTTTCTCATACTGTCCCAGCTCATCGTAAAGTACGCATAGCTGGTCGTAGGGTTGACTCACCCGCGGATAGATCGCAATCTCCTCCTCGAGTGTCTGCGCGCCCTTGTCCAGTTCTCCAGTTGTGTATTCATAATATGCACCGAGGATCTGTAACCTCTCCCGTTCGCTGGCATGTTCCTGCAACTGGAATGCTCTGGTGTAGTACTCTCTGGAGCGTCCTACCTCCGCGACAGTGGTGTAATCGGTGCCCAACGTGAAATACGCCATGGCAAAATTTGGATCCAGTTCGATTGCGCGCTGATAGTAGGGCATGCTCGCTTTGTCACCCTTTTCTTGGTTGGCTCTGCTCGCAAGCGAATACGCCTTTAGCGCTTCCAGCGACTGGGTGGTCGCTTGGTCCAGAGGGACATCAAACTTTTGTACAGTGGTCAGCGATTCCCCCAAGTCGGTACGCAGCTTCGATGCTGCCTGACCCAGCGTATCCAGCACTTTCTCCTTGGACTCCGCCGTTACCTGCTGCTCACCGAGCGAGTCCCCGCTCAGGCAATTCACCGCCTTCAATTCCAGTACATACTTGTTGCCCAGCCTGCCGATCGCCCCAGCAACGTAAGCCTTGCTGCCCGCCCGCTGGCAAAGCTCGCGGGCCACATCGGGCGCGAGTTTTGTATCTGGCGGCTTCGTCATCTGCTTCAGCGTTGCCACAACTTTGTTGTCGGAAAGCACGTTCAGAAACGGCGACTGGTTCAGGGAAACGGTGAGCGCGGTCTTGAGCGTGTCGTCGAAAACGGCGTCTCCGGTTGTGTTGTCGAAGTCGGCGAGGACGATGGTGTCTTTGTCGGTGAGGGGTTTGGGGCGGTGGTAGTGGTAGTAGTAGAGACTGCCAGCAATCAGGGCTACTAATATGAGGGCTCCGGCGGCGTAGCCGGCGAGCTTCGCTCGCCCTGGCCGGATAGGAGTGTCCGGCCCCACACGGCCAATGGTCGTCCCCACATCGAGTCGGTTTCCAACTTCCCCACTCGGGCTTTTGACATCCCCACTCAAGCCAAAAGAGGGCTTGAGTGGGCCACCCGTCGATCCTGAACTCACCGCCGTAAAACGTCCGCTTACGGTGTCGCGCTTCAAGCGCTGCAGATCGGTGCGGATTTCGGAGGCGTGCTGGTAGCGCAGCTCGCGATCTTTCTCCAGTGCCTTGCGGATGATGGCTTCGAGTCCGGCGGCAGCGTTGGGATTGGACTGTGCGATTGCCGCTGGTTCCTGATGGACAATCGCACCACAAATGTCGCCGGAACTCTCACCCTCGAACGGCAACTTACCCGTCGCCATTTCATAGAGCACAGCTCCAAACGAAAACAAATCGGAGCGGGCGTCGAGCTCTCTCGCTTTGACCTGCTCGGGCGACATGTAGGCAACTGTGCCGAGCATCGCCCCCGCACTCGTCAACTGGTCGGATGTGAGCATGGTCGCGGTGTTTCCGGTCGACGAGTTGTTCTTGGTCGTGACCTTTGCTAGTCCGAAGTCGAGAACCTTGGCGTGACCGCGCTTGGTGACGAAGATGTTGGCAGGCTTGATGTCGCGATGAACAATGCCTTCGCTATGCGAGGCGTCGAGCGCGTCAGCGATTTCGATGGCAAGGGAGAGAAGCGGATCGTTCTCCAACGACTTGCCGCCGATGCGATGCTTCAGCGTCAGGCCGTCGAGGAACTCCATGACGATGAACAACCGGCCGTCGTGTTTGCCGATCTCGTGGATGGTGCAGATGTTCGGATGATTCAGCGCCGATGCAGCTTGTGCTTCGCGCTGGAAGCGCGCGAGAGCCTGCGTGTCTTGTGCAACATCATCGGGAAGAAATTTCAGGGCGACGAAGCGATGCAGGTCGGTATCTTCGGCCTTGAAGACGACTCCCATGCCGCCGCCACCGAGCTTTTCGACAATCCGGTAATGGGAGATGGTTTGGTCGAGCATCTTTCGAGAAGCGGCGCGCAGTCATGGTAGGGCGGACTACGGGGTAAGTCAACGAGCGAGCAGGTGTTGGTACTCGAACGAGGCTCAGTTGTCGATAAATCGCCATAGCACTCGTTGGCCTCACCGGAGGGTGTAAATGCCTGCTTACGACAGTCATTGTGGAGTGATGCAATCTTTGGGCGTAAAGTGCTTACCGTGAACCGCTCTCTAACAATCACAGCCGTGTTGCTCTTGGTTATCTCTCCCCTGGTCTCGCAGACTCCGTCCAACGGTTCAGATTGTTCAACTCTGAAATACCTACGCCACAAGGTTTCATGCCTCTGCGGAACTGTGCAGGCCTGTTCAGGCGATATTTGCGGTCGCCCCTCAGACTACGGCCTCGACGATGAAATTACCGTGCAACTGCGGAATAAGGCTGGCACGACAATCCTCGACTCAAAGAAAGTTGTTGTTGAGAAACGTGAGAGGGAATGCACAACGCAGGTCGGGACAAAAGTCCCGTGCCCTGCGACGGAAAGGAGGTTCTGTTTCGACGGCAAGCGTGACGGAGACTATCAGCTTGCCTTTATCGTTTTCAAAAACGGCGTCGCTCGACCAGCGATCAAATTTCCCACGAGCTACTCACACAAGCGGCATAAATTCTGCGATTCCATCTACATGGTGGAACCAAGCTGTCCGTAGTTGGCGAAAAATCCCAATTTCACTCGTTGGCCCGCGGCGTACTTTGCGAACGCTTTCGGGTCCCGGTTTATTGCGCCCCCGGCGTCGTGACTTTTTTCAAATCGTCCACCAGATCGCTCATCGCCGAGTCAAACTTCTTCCGCCTGCCTTTTTCGCGGGCCGAGCCTTCCACGTGCTGTACGAACGGCCACAGTACAACATGTGTTTTAGGATCGACGATCGACATGCGAAGCTGAGAATCCGTGATGCCGCTGACATAAGCGATTTCGAAAATCAAATCCGCGTCCGCCGGCGTTCCGGTCAATTCATATTTCCCCCAACTCTTCATCAGCGCATAAAACTCGTTGTAGGTCAGGTTGGGCAGGCCAGGGTCGGCATCGCTCTCTTTGTAGGAGATGAAAACTTTCTTCCCACTAACGACCTGCGCCGGTATCGGGCCGGCCGCCGGATCCGGGCTCTTCTCCGCGATCCCCATCGTCGGCAACAGCCAGAGCGCCGTGGAAGCCAACACCAATAACAGTGATCTCCTGATTCTTGACATGAATCTCCTTAGTCCATCGGTTACGAGTAGGTTAGTGTCCCCGCCGAGGTGAGTGTCTCCTCCCGAGGCTGGTCGATCCTAGAATCACGTAGCATTTTAGCGGAGGAGTTTTCCCGCAGTCCCCCCGCGAGGCTGAAAAATTGAGAACTTCGAAATTGGTTGCGGCAGGTCAATGAGCAATAACCTCATACCTCATCATCCCGGCAACGGGCGACATTCATTCCATGACATTGAGTCCATGACAATGTCGGCTCCCATTCTCGATTATGATCTAAGAACGCATGAGCAGGACGACGATCAGGATGCGCACAGGCGGGAAGAGTCTCCAAATCGCGCTGGCGGTGTGCCAACTGGTGAGCCTGGCCCTAGGCCTGAGCTTGGCACTGGCACTGATTCCGCTCCAGGCGGGCGCGCAACTTCTGCAACCAGATCAGCAGCAGCAACGGCAGCAACCGCAGCCGGTCATACGCTTTGTGCGCGATCCCGATCCTGCGCCCGAGCTCAAGGTTAAAGACCTCGACGGAAGAGAACTCACCTTGCAGACGTTCAAAGGCAAAGTGGTGCTGCTCAACTTCTGGGCCACATGGTGCGGGCCGTGCCGCGCGGAAATTTCCGGCCTGATCCGAATTCAAGAGGCCTATAAAGACCGCGTGCAGATTATCGGCATGGATGTCGATGACAACGACGCCGAGCGGCTAAGCGCGTTCGTTAAAGACAAGGGCATCAACTATCCGGTGGCCATGACCCCCGTGTCGGTGCGCCTTGCCTATGGAGGCATCAGCGCGCTGCCCACGCTTTTTGTGATCAATCAGGAAGGCAAGATGGTGCAAAAGCATGTGGGGCTCTTCGATCCGGCGCTGTACGAGATCGAAGCCCGCGCCCTGCTGAATCTGCCGATTCCGGCGAGAATAGAAACTTTTGAAGACACCGGTGAAGTGTCTCTGAAGCACGCCGACCGCGCAACCATGCTGCCGGGAATCGACACCTCAAAACTGACCCAGGAACAGCGCATGGCCGCCTTGCACAAACTCAATGCGGAAGCCTGCGATTGCGGATGCAAATACACGCTCGCGCAATGCCGCATCTCCGATCCCGCATGCCAGACCAGCAAAGACCGAGCCGCAGCCATCGTGAGCGAAGCCGCAAAATTACCGACCAAGGCTGGGCATGGAACGAGCGGCGCGCCGACCTCGCCCACGCCCTCAGGATCTGGCGATCCAGCGTCTGCCAACCCAGCGTCGGCCAATCCAATATCGGCCAATCCAATGTCGGCCAATCCAGCGATACCGCGCGGGCAAAAATAGAACTTGTACTCGACACGCTGCGTGCCCATCGGCAGAGGTATGTGGACGATAGATCGCCATTGCACGCATTGAATCTGGAAAAGGCGAACGGAAGGCGCACACTTGGTGTAAATGCCTTTTCAACGCGAACTTGCACTTCTCCCTGATGGAGATGATCGGCTCTGCAAGCGGCCTGCAACAAACCGCGCAGCAGCCGGGTTGGTTAACTGACGATCCAGCGCTCCGCCTCTTCCAGGGTCTCAAAGATCTCGAAATGTCTGTGGTTGCGCAGAATTCGGTGCAAGGTGGCGGCATGTTTTTGCAAAGAACTTTGGGCGACGAAGGCACGTTTGGACGCGACCGAAAACGGATCGATGCGGTCGGCGAGCTGCAGGAAATCGGGGCCTTCGAGTGGAAGCTCCGTAACCTTGCTGATGTCGGCAATTTCAGAAAACGCCGGATCAAAACTGGGATGAGCGAGCAGGTCTTGCACGTAGCTCTCGATATCGGTTGCAGTTAAGGTTTCACAAAATCTCGCGGTCACAAGCCGTCGAACAGGATCGATGGCAAATCTTACCGCAGCCTTATTATCTTCACGTGAGCGCGACGATCGCGAAGGACCGATGCTCTCTACGAGAGTTAGCTTCTGACCGGATTTAGACACATTACCGCCCCCTCGCCCAAACTATCGGCAGTTCGGTCACAAAAGTTCACAGTCGCGGGCGAGGGTTGACTGTGCCTAAGTCGGCATCCAGAGCGTCCGTTCCATGCGTCCCGCCCACATAACTGCTTGAAAAATCGCGATTTCACTCATCGACTTCAAAAAGGCAAAACAAAAGCGCACGCTTGCGCAAAGGCCTTGATTTCAACAACGATGTGGAGCTTCCCGGCATTTCAGAGTAATGTACCAGCCATGAAGCGTGTTAGAGAGACAGGATGGATTGTCTCAATACGATCGTGCTGCCTTTTGTGCTTGCTGCTGCCTCTTGCGGGCTGCAATCGAGATAGCTATTTCAGGCTTTTTGGTTATGACCGGGCGAGCCTATTGAAGAAATGGACGCCACAAGATGACCAGTCGTTGGCGGTGCATTACACCGATCTGCTTCGACAGAGTCAGTTCGGGCAAATTGAAGAGCATCTTGATCCAAGCATTCGGAATGCTGAGACGCGCAACACACTGACGAGAATGTATCAGATGATTCCCAGTGGTGAACCTGCATCAATTAAGACCGTCGAAGCTTCGGTACTCTATTCAAGTGACGGTAGCTCCTTGACGAACCTTACTTTGGAATACGAATTTGCTCCGAGATTGTCATCCACAAACAGCACGGAGTTTCTACCCGGAAGTTGGATTCTCTCCCAAGTTTCGATATACACGAGCGGAGGCGTGAAAACCATCACGGGGTTTTATGTCATGCCGGCCTCCAAATCCTTTGAAGAAGCGAATGAGTTCACTTTGACAGGCAAGGGTAGCCCTCAATACGGAGGGCTATTTCTTGCCATCGCAGCATCGGCGCTTACTCTTTATGCCTTTGTCCTGTGCATTCGGATGAAAGTGGGAAAGAAGAGGCTGATCTGGTTCGTGCCCATAGCCATCGGCGTGTTCCGACTTACCGTGAACTGGACCAGCGGACAATGGTCGTTCACCCCCCTGGCTGTTCAAGGGCCACCTGTCTATACGACATTCACCCCGTATGGTCCGTGCATGATCTTAACAACGGTACCAGTGGGGGCGATCGCGTTCTTGTTGTGGCGCAAACGAATCGTTTCCAGTCTCGTTGGGTCGTCTACTCAGTCGGAAAGTTCGGGCTCAGTGATCGGCGAAGGAATGCAGACATAGTTGGCGATAAATCGCGATTTCACTCACTGACACGACACGGGCTTCATGCAAGAGCCGCAGAGCTTCGCTTGCGGTGTTCTCAAGGGCTTCCCACAGTACCGACATGGAGGCCCATAGTCTGAAAGACGATGGTGAAATACGGCATTGGGATTTGTCTCACGGAATCCGGTGATGCGTTCGTACTCCGCAAGCATCGATTTGAATCTTGTTTGAAGATTACGCTCGGTAGTGGGACGGAAGGACATCACTTGACGGTACTCATCATCGTCAAGCATCGGCACTTCGATCTTGCAGCGCCAGCACCAGAGCATTTTCATCGCAGACGATTTGATTTTAGCTGCTTGCCCCTTTGAGGGCGGCATAGTTGGCGTAACATCGCGTCTCTAACAATGTCGGCGGTGTCAAGCACTTTTGAGGCGCACTAGCCCGTGCACTTCGAAAAGCGCGCCATTTCGCTCTCGTTGAAGGTTCTGCCTTTCCAACCAAGGCTCGCTCGTAATCAGTTTCAGGTCAGGAACTCAGTCCGACCCATGCGTCTCTTCGGTCACACGTTCGATCATGATTACTACTTCGAACTCCCCTGAAGGGGAGCGGGATACCCAATCAATTACTCGGTGTTCTACCGCACACCATCGCGATGTCCGGGCTCTCCCGCGTGCGAACCGAAACTTTTCAACTGCCCGTAGTTCCATCCCTTGCGCCACATCCAGTACAGGCGAACCGCCAGCCGTCGTGCCATAGCGACCTTGGCGATCTTCCGCCCTCGCCGCAGCACCAGGTGAAAATATCGGTTGCGCCATTCCTGATCGCTGCGCACCGTGACCTGGGCCGCTTCGACGAGCAGAAAACGCAGCAGCGCGTTCCCTTGTTTCGTGATGTGTCCCAAGCGCCGCCGATTCCCACTCGACTCTTCTAATGGCACCAGCCCCAGGTAACTGGCGATCTGCTTGCCACACCCAAACCGATCCGCTCTGCCGATGATCAGCACGAAGGCCAGCGCGGTCAGTGCCCCAACTCCCGGATGGGTCTGCAAGCGTTGCGCCGCCGCACACTTCTCCGCCTCCTGCTCGATGGCCTGGGTCAACTCGGCAATCGTCGGCGTCAGTCGGTCCAGCAACTCCAGCAGATCGTGCCGTCGCCGGCTCGCCCATGGCATTAAGCGAAACGACTCCAGTTGCTCGCGTCCCGCATCCCGCCACAGCTTCTTTTTGCAACGCAGTCCTTCGTTGAGCGCTACGGCCTCCAGTTGGTTCATGATCCGCGTACGTGCCTGCACCATCAGGTGACGATGCCACAGCAGTTGCCGCAGATCGCGATTCTCCCAGCTCGGCACCCAGATCCGCGGAAACCGATTTTCGATCAGCAGTTGCAGAATCAGTTGCGCATCCTGGCGATCCGTCTTCTGCTTCCGCACTCGCTTCGTGCGGATCTCGGCCGCATCCCCAATCCACAACTCAAACTGCAACTCTCCCAGCAGCCGTTCAAACCAGCGAGCGTGTCCACTCGCCTCCATCCCCACACGCACTTTGAGTTCTTGCGCGGCCAGATCTCGATAGAACTTTTCCGCGTCCTCGCGATGCTCCAGTCGCCGTTCCTGCAACTCACCCGTGTCCGTATCGACAAACGCAATTTGCTGGAAGCCCGGATGGTAATCCGCTCCTATAATGATCATCGTTCGGCTCCTTTCTCCCCGGGCCTTGGTTGGTTGGCACCACCAAAGCTTCCTCGGGCGTCGGAGCCGACATTGTTATGGAATCAATTTCACTCATCGACCCCGGAAAGGAGCCGAAACGCCCACTGGCCTCCCACGCCAGGGCCTCGCGGCTGGTCTTCCCTTCCCATTGATCTCACCCGAGGAGAAGTTGGCTCGATGAAGCAGGACTTGCATTTCGAGCTCTGTGGGCCCAACCGACCGAGCTGATGGAAGCGGGGGATTAGCTGCACTCGAGGTGGATGTGCCAAGAAAAATCGCCGCGCTTGCAACCAAATGTGACAGGGTCTTGAGGGTGATTTGTCATGGTGCCTCCGGAGCCGACAATGCGACTGCCTCTGGTCATGACGTTGAGAGCCACACATCGCGAAGTTATCCGGTCGCGATCCAGCTGGTTCAGCAATGGCGTCTTGGAACGCTGGGGAGGGGCGGCCTCCGGGCACGATCTTTATCAGGAGCCTCGCCGGGCTCCCGAGGTGGTTCTGAACCCTTCCTGAGACCCAGAGTCGGGTTCTTGCCTGCGGCCGTCAGGCTTATTCTGTCATCATCATGAAGCACGACGTTAAGCAGCGAACTGTGGACGTGCAAGTTGTCTCCCACGTCATAGTTGATAAAGCCGAGTTTCCTGAACCGGTTCATGAAGAAGCTGACCCGGGAACGTGTCGTCCCTACCATCTCTGCCAGGGTCTCCTGACTCAATCTTGGGACCGACATTTCCGACACGCCTTCCTTGCCGAACTGGGCCATCAGCAGAAGAACGCGCGCCAGACGTTTTTCGCTGGAATTGAAAAGTTGATCCACCAGATCGTCCTGATATCGGATGTTGCGCTTCAGCAGGTACTTGACAAACATCGCTGACAATTTCGGCTCACGGCTCATGGCCGACATCATCGCCTTCCTCTCAACATGCAATAGGACGCAGTCCGTCCTTGCGACTGCAGACGACATGCGATGAAGCTGACCGGCGAGACCACCTTCTCCAAAGAAATCGCCTTCGCTCAAAATGCCAAGCGTTGCTTCTTTCCCCGCTTCCGATACAACGCTGAGCTGCACCTTCCCCGTCTGGACAAAAAATAGCCCGTCCGTCGCATCCCCTTGAGAAAAGATTGTTTGCTTCTTTTCAAAAGACACCATAATCCTCCCCTTTCCAGTCGTTGAAAGAAAGATGTGGGCATTGAAGGCAGGTTTCTTCTTCGCGGTCGTGATTTGCTTCACTGGAGGCCGTCCTAGCTGGAGATCTGTTACTACTTCGATTCTGAGGCACCGGGACGTACCTGCGCTGATCAGTTATGCTCACAACGCTCTCGCCCACGCCGCATTTCAAGGAGCCGTTAGTCACAGCCACCCCGTTTACGACGCGGTATACTGCGCTTTTGCCATGGAACGAAGGGGTGACTTCATAACCGCGGACCAGACACTGACCAATAAACCTGGCCGGATCCTGTTGTTTATTCGGCCGCTTTCGACCATCAAGCCATGACCCTCATCTTCCGCAAACCTCTCCCCAACGTCGAGCACCCTGAGATGCCCGCCGATGTCGTCATTGTGGGCGGCGGCCCTGCCGGAATGGCCTGCGCGCTGCGCCTGTCGCAACTGATCGACGCGCACAACGCCAAGAATCCTGACGCACAGCTCTCGAAAGAAAATATCTACGTCCTCGAAAAGTCGCGTGAGGCCGGACAGCACTGCCTCTCTGGAGCGCTGCTTGATCCGCGATCGATGCGCGAACTTCTGCCTGGATTCGAAAAAGAAGCGCCGCTCGACGCCGAGGTTCACAAGGAAGGCGTTTACTTTCTAACCCGCACCGGCCATTACAAGCTGCCTATTACGCCGCCGCCGCTGCGTGACCATGGCAACTACGTCATCTCGATCAACAAGTTCGTGAAGTGGCTGGCTGGCAAGGTTGAGGAGGCTGGCATCACGATCTTCACGGGATTCGCCGGCTCCGAACTCATCTTTGACGGAAGCACGGACGGTAGTCGCGTGGCCGGAGTGCGCACCGACGACAAAGGGGTCGACAAGCAGAATCAGCCGAAGTCGAATTTCGAGCCGGGCTATGACGTCAAAGCCAAGGTCACCATTCTGGCCGAAGGCCCGCGCGGATCGCTCACCAAGCAGCTCATCGAAAAATTCGACCTGATGAAAGACCGCAACCCGCAGACCTATGGCGTCGGAGTGAAGGAGCTGTGGGAGGTTCCGTCGGGCAGCGTTCAGAAGGGCGAAGTCATCTACACCATGGGATATCCGCTGACCACGAAGGAATACGGCGGCGCATGGATCTACGGCGCGGCTGACAACATAGTCTCGCTGGGCTTCGTCACCGGACTTGACTACCAGGACCCGCGCCTTGACCCGCAGCACGTGCTGCAAACCTTCAAGCAGCATCCCTTCGTCGCCAAGCTTCTGGCGGGCGGGAAGATGATTCGGTACGGCGCGAAGTCGCTGCCCTATGGCGGCTGGTGGTCGCTGCCGCCGCTGGCGGGAGACGGCTGGATGATCATTGGCGACTCCGCCGGCTTCCTGAATTCGGCGCGGCTGAAGGGCATTCACCTCGCCATCAAGAGCGGAATGCTGGCGGCTGAAACTGCTTTCGAGGCGCTCACCAAAGACGATTCGTCCAAAGCCACGCTCTCCCAGTTCCAGAGCCGCGTTGAATCGAGCTGGATTAAGGATGAGCTGTGGCAGGTCCGCAATTTCCATCAGGGGTTCGAGCACGGCCTGCTGGGCGGCGTGATCAATGGTGGACTCCAGGCGCTTCTTAAAGGCGGACCGTTCACGCGCGTCGCTTCGCATGCCGGATACAAAAACCTCAAGCCCATCAGCACGCTTCCCGGCGACGGAGGCAAGGAGGCCAACCTCATCGGGCCCGCCAAAGGCGACGGCAAACTGACTTTCGACAAGCTTACCGACCTCTACCACTCCGGCACGAAGCACGAAGAAGACCAGCCCGCGCATCTCGTCATCCATGACACCAATATCTGCAACGAGCGGTGCGTGAAGGAATTTGGCAGCCCCTGCCAGAACTTCTGCCCCGCCAATGTTTACGAAATGATTGAGGACTCGTCGGCTCCGAACGGCAAGCGCATCAGCCTGAACCCATCCAACTGCGTACACTGCAAGACCTGCGACATCGAAGACCCCTACCAGATCATCACGTGGGTTCCGCCGGAGGGTGGCGGCGGGCCGAATTACGACGGCATGTAAGTTGGGTGAAGCAAACCGCGTCTGCACCAAAGGTTATCGGCCTTCAAGGACTGGCTCGCCCTTCTAGGCCGTTATATACTGCCTGCGTACTATTGCCGTGGTTCCAGTTGCTTAGATAGACACGGAGCATTTTCCATATTCATACGGCTCCGTAATAGAACGCCGGCACAGGGCATTCATCTCATCTCTGCCCTGGAATCCGGCGCCGGGCGCGAGGTTGAGCAGCACTCTGCCCCCGGTGGAGGTATTGCTGTGGATCTGGTTTTTATACGCCTTGTTTTTATCATCATTGTCGGGGTTATCTGCTTCGTTATCCATCCGTTCGGCTTGGCTTCGAACTATGACGCCGTAGTTGGGTTAGCGATCGGCGCCGGCATCGTGATCTTCGAGTGGCGCCTGCGCGTGATGAGTCTGAAGCGCCTGATCGGTTCCGCGATCGGCAGCGTTCTCGGCATCTTCGGCGCTTACCTGTTCGCGCTGGTGATTCGCAACAGCATTCCTCCCGGTGCGACGCAAAGCTTCCTCCAGATTATGGTCATGCTCATCATGGCCTATGTCGGCCTGGCGGTTGGGGCGAATAAAGGCGACCTGCTCAACCTGGCCGCGCTGGGCGGAATCTTCGGCGGCGAAAAACAGGGTAAGAAGAGCTACAAAATTCTCGATACCAGCGTGATCATTGACGGCCGGATCGCGGACATCGCCGAAACCGGATTCCTCGACGGCCTGATGGTGATCCCACAGTTCGTGCTCCGCGAACTCCAGCTGGTGGCTGACTCGGCTGATTCGCTTAAGCGCAATCGCGGGCGCCGCGGACTTGACGTGCTCCAGCGCCTGCAAAAAACCGCGTCGCCCATGATCCAAATCGTTGAAGATGATTTTCCCGCCGTCCGCGAAGTCGACATGAAACTGATCGAACTTGCCAAGGTTTATGAAGGCAAGATCATCACCAACGATTTCAACCTTAATAAGGTTGCGCAGCTCCAGGGTGTCGCCGTCCTCAACATCAACGAACTCGCCAACTCGCTCAAGCCGATCGTCCTGCCCGGCGAGATCATGCGCGTGTTTATCCTCAAAGAGGGCAAGGAATACAACCAGGGCGTCGCCTATCTCGACGATGGAACCATGGTGGTCGTGGACAATGCGCGCAAGATGATCGGCAAGACGATCGACGTTTCGGTCACCTCGGTTCTGCAAACGACCGCGGGCAAGATGATCTTCGGCAAGTGGGACGAGCGCAGCGTGAGCCGCCACGATTCCAAGAGCAGTTCGTCAGCGAGCCCGGTTTCCGCGCAGCCGGCGACCGGAACGGGCGGAATCTCAGCCGACGTTCCCAAGAAGCCGCTGCCTATCGACCGCGCCGCCGAGTAGCGCCGGCTGGTTATGGCGCGGCCGCAACGAGGCGTATACTAATCGTCCCGATGAAGGTTTTTGTCATAATTCCCGCGGCCGGACTGGGCACGCGTATGGCGCCGCCGTCGCATACAGCGCCCACCAAGCAGTTCAAGGAACTCGGCGGCGTTCCGATCCTGATCCATACCCTGCGCGTCTTCGCCGCCAGCCCGCAGGTTCACCAGATCGTCGTCGCACTCCGCAAGGACGAAATGGCCGGCTTCCGCGCGCAACTCGAGAAGCAATATGCGGAAATTCTAAGAAAGCCGCTGGAGATGGTGGAGGGCGGCGAGCATCGCCAGGATTCGGTCGCCAACGCGCTGAAATCTCTAGCTGCAAATCCCGACGACATCGTGTTGGTCCACGACGCCGTGCGGCCTTTTATTACCAGCGAAATCATCGCGCACGTAATTCAGGCCGCGGAGAAGCATCAAGCGGCAATTGCGGGCTGGCCGGCCATCGACACGGTAAAGCAGGTCGAACGCACCGCCGATGGCGCGATCATCAAGGCGACGATTCCGCGCGCGAGTGTGGTCATGGCGCAAACCCCGCAGGGCTTTCGCTATGATTTGTTGAAAAAAGCTTTCGACGAGGCAGCCGCTGACGGCTTTGTCGGAACTGACGAAGCCTCGCTGATCGAGCGTTCCGGAATGCCGGTTTCAGTAGTAATGGGTTCGCCCAGAAACATAAAGATCACGACCCCGGCCGACATGGAGTTAGCAGAATTTTATTTGAGCAGCAGTCGTTAGTTGTTCGTCGCTGGCTCGTTCGTCGTTGGTCGTTTGTTGCTAGTTGCTCGTCGCTGGTCGTTCGTTGTTGGATTTCCTGCACATGAGATGAATGCAGGATCACGAGATCATTCTTTGAAACCTCAATTGCGCATCGGCCAGGGATACGACTCGCACGAGTTCAAACCCGGAATTCCGCTCGTGATCGGAGGCGTCAAACTTGCGCACGACAAAGGACTCGGCGGACACTCCGATGGAGACGTGCTGTTGCATGCCATTACCGACGCGCTGCTCGGCGCCATCGCCGGCCCGGACATTGGCTCGCTCTTTCCTCCGTCCGATCCGCAGTGGAAGGGAGCCGACTCGGCCGATGTTTCTAGCGCGAGGCTCTCAAGCGAGTCGCGAGCGCAGGCTATGCGCTCGTCAATCTCGATTCGACGTTGATTTTAGCCGCCCCCAAAATCGGCCCGCACGCCAGCGCGATTCGCCAGCGAGTCGCGGAACTGTGCGGCATTTCCGAAGATTGCGTTGGCCTGAAGGCCAAGACGCCGGAAGGCACCGGGACAGATGACGCCGCGATTGCGCACGTAACAGTATTGCTAGTGGCCTGTCCCGGCTGACTTCGTTTCCGGTCTGCGGGATCCCTCAGGGGCTGAAGCCCGCGTCATTACGGCTCTGGACGGCACGACTGAAGTCGTGCCCTTCCCAAAGCAAGTAGACCGATTCTCTAGTCAAGTAAACCGATTCTCTAGTAATGATCGTTCTGCGACAGGCCACTAGAGCAGAAACTCAAAGCCGAAGAGGCCGTATTCTACGCGTTCGCCTTCTACGCGTCCTCAACGACCTCGGCGGTCAGCTCTCGTGTCGACGCCAGAGGAATCGCCCCATGCCCGCGCGGCCCCGATAAAGGCGCGGAAGATCTTCTCCGCCGACTCCCTCACCTCTGCTCCATCCTGCACCGACCGCTCGGGATGCCATTGCACGGCCAGCACAAAATGATCCGGCAAAGTTCCCTCCAGCGCCTCGATTACTCCATCTGTCGGCGACATCGCAACCACCCGCAGCCCTTCCCCCGCCACGCGCGCCGACTGATGATGCGAAGAATTCACCGCGACCCGCTGCCCGTCGCGCGCCCCCACAATCTCCGCCAGCCGCGACCCTGCGTCAATCGTCACCGCATGCGCGTTGGCCACGGCCCGGCCCGCTCCGTGATTGATCTGCGACTCGATATGCTGCACCAGCGATCCGGCGCGGTACACGTTCAAGGACTGCAATCCATAGCAAATCCCGAGCACGGGCTTGCGCGCACGGTATGCATCGTCGAGCAAAAGATGGTCGACCGCCTCGCGCGTCGCATCAATCTCCTCAGTTTTCGCGTGCCGCGCCTCGTGATACTTCTCCGGATCGACATCCGCCCGGCTGCCCGGCAACAGCACGGCATCACAGCTTTCAATCTGCTTTCTGATCTCGTCCGGCGTCAGCGCCAGTTCGATCCGCACCGGCTCGCCGCCCGCCAGCCGCACCGCGTCCTCATACTGCTTCACCGCGCGTTCCGCATAGGCGCGGTCGACGGAGTGCGGCATTGGAATGGCGATACGCGGCTTCACGATCGCCTCCTGGGGAACAAGCGGTTCGTGGGACGATCGGGTCATTTTTTAATTCACACCGTATAACTCACGCTGGTTAATTCACACCGGTTGATTCACGTCGGGTAATCCGCGTCGGGCAGTTCAGCGGCCTCAATGATTCATGGCGGCTCGCTCGATCGCCGCCAGCACTTTGCCCAGCCGGTAATTTCGCACTTCCACCCACACCGTGACAATCAGTGCCAGCGATCCCGCCGTGATGGCGATCGGGAGGGCAATGTGCCGGTAGGCAAAGACAAGATCGGGCGAAGCGCGCTCGATGCTTGCATAAATCACTGTCCCTAGAATGCTGAGGAACAATGCCACCGCGAAAGAGATGAGCGTCGATAAAAACGTGAGGGCAACAACCCGCGCGGCGGGGCCGGCCCAACGCGGCCGTTGTTTTAGGGTGGTAGACATTCGCAATAATTACAACAGTTGACGGCCAGCCGTGCAAATCCCCAACGAGTTGCGGTCGCAATTGTGATCAAGAGAAGCTTTGATCTCCATTACCCCGGTAATTAGCTGCCTCCCGCGGGCTCGCATACCATTTGAAGCAAAGCCTCTATGCGGATGTTGGAAGGAAATTCATGAGGGAGGAATCCGCCTCATCGGCAGATTCTGGGGAACTCCTGCGTGCCCCGGGCTCGCAGGACGCGCTCGGTCAGGTCTCATCGACCGTGCCGTCGCACGCTTCCGCTCCGCTCTCCGCGGCCCCCGATTCAGCGATTCCTCTTCCTGTCGAGAAGGCTTACTTCGAACAGATCATCGAAAACGCTCCCGAAGCGGTGAGCATTGTCGATGAATCCCACCGCATCCTCCGCGTCAATCGCGAATTCACGCGCCTCTTTGGTTTCACTTCGGCTGAGGCAGCGGGCCAGCCGCTGAACAAGCTGATTGTTCCGCCCGATCGTTATGCGGAGACTGCATGGATTTCTCAAAACGTAGTCGCCGGCGGCAATCTGTCGCTTGAAACCCGGCGGCAGCGCAAAGACGGCTCGCTCATCGAGGTGCTGCTCTCAAGCGCGCCCATCATGCTTAACGGCAAGCAAATCGGCGCCTACGCGTCCTACCGGGACATTTCCGATCAGAAGCGCGCCGAGGAACTGAACGCCGCTCTTTACGCCATCGCCGCCCGCAGCCAGACCGCCGAAGATCTTCAGCAGTTCTACGCCTCCATCCACAACATCGTCGGCCAGATGATGTATGCCCGCAACTTCTATATTGCGATCTACGATCCGCAATCGCAGCTTCTCAGCTTCCCTTATTTTGTCGACGAAGCCGATCTCACTCCCGACCCCAAGCGCCTCGGCCGCGGCCTCACCGAATACCTTCTCCGAACCGGCGAGCCCCTCCTGGCCACGCCGCAGGTTTTCAATGATCTCGTGGAGCGCGGCGAAGTCGAACTGATCGGCGCACCCTCGGTCGATTGGCTGGGCGTTCCGCTGAAAAGCGCCAACAACTGCTTCGGCGCGCTGGTCGTTCAGAGTTACACCAACAATGTTCGCTTCGGTGAGCGCGACCGGGAAATTCTCAAGTTCGTTTCGCAGCAGCTCGCCACCGCGATCGAGCACAAGCGCTACGAAGAGGCTCTGCGCCGTTCCGAAGCGCGCTACCGCTCGCTCATCCTGAGCGCGGTCTTCGGCATTTATCGCTGCACTCTGAGTGGAAGATTTCTCGACGTCAATCCGGCTCTCATTACGATGCTCGGCTACGGCTCGGTCGAGGAGGTCTTGGCGCTCGACGTGCGACGCCAGGTCTACGTCAACCCGCAGGAGATCGACCGGCTGACGGAGGAGTTCCAACGCACCGGCAACCTGAATGGCGTCGAAGTGCAATGGAAGCACAAAGACGGACACATCATCATCGTCCGGCTGAGCGGCCGCGCCGCCAGCCTCGCCGAGGAACCGGAAGAGGTTCTGGAGCTGATCGCGGAAGACATTACCGAGCGCCGCCAGCTCGAAGAGCAATTCCGCCAGGCCCAAAAAATGGAAGCTGTCGGCCGCCTCGCCGGCGGCGTCGCCCATGACTTCAACAACCTGCTGATGGTGATCAATGGCTACACCGAGGTCTTGCTCGATCAACTCGATGTCTCCAGCGACATGCATTCCAAAGTACAGGCCATTCAGCAGGCCGCGGATCGCGCCGCCACCCTGACCCGCCAACTCCTCGCCTTCAGCCGCAAGCAGGTCCTCGAACTCAAAGTAATCGACGTCAACTCCGTCATCGCCGACATGGAGCGTCTGCTGCGCCCGCTCATCGGCGAAAACATCGAGCTTGTGACCCGCCTTTCCTCGGACGCAGGCCGCACCCGCGCCGACGCCGGCCAGCTCGAGCAGGTCATCATGAACCTGGTGGTCAATGCCAAGGATTCCATGCCCGAGGGCGGCCGCATCAGCATTCGCAGTATGAACATCGCCGTCCGCCAGAACGTTGGCGAGCATCGCTTCATCCAGCCCGGGCGCTACGCCGTAATCGCAGTCGCCGACACCGGGCATGGCATGGACCGCGAAACCCAATCCCGCATCTTTGAGCCCTTCTTCACCACCAAGGAAAAGGGCAAAGGCACCGGGCTTGGACTGTCGACCGTCTACGGCATTGTGAAGCAGAGCAACGGCTACGTCTTCGCGGAAAGCCAGATCGGCTCCGGCACGACCTTTTATGTCTATCTCCCGCGGGTAGAAGACGCCGCCACCGAACTCGGGCCTGTTCCTACCCAGGACAACGAAAAAGGCGGCTGCGAAACCGTTCTCCTCGTCGAAGATGAGGATTCGGTCCGCGAACTGGTTCGCGTCACGCTGTCATCGCGCGGCTACAAGGTCCTCGAAGCCGAGCACGGCGAAGCCGGCCTGCGCGTCGCCGAAGAGACCAATGGGACCATCGACATTCTTGTCACTGACGTAGTCATGCCCGGGATCGGCGGCCGCGAACTCGCCAAAAGAATTCAGGCCAAGCGCCCCAATATCAAAGTCCTATATCTCTCTGGATACACCGAAGACGCCATCTCCACCCAGGGTGCCCTGACGCCGGGCACTGCCTTCCTCCAAAAACCCTTCACCCTCCAGAACCTCGCTAAAAAAGTCCGCGAAGTCTTGCGCTCCCAGCCGCAAGGCCAGTCACAGGCAAAGTCCGCCAGCGCATCGGACTAATTCGCCCGCATGGACAGGGCTCGGTTCGCGGTGCAACGGGAAAACCGGCAACCATGAAGGACACGAAGCTTTAAAGCATCCCGAGATTTAACCACCAAGGGCACGAAGGTGCACGAAGGAAAATCTTGGAACTAGTGGCCTGTCGCGGTGAGTTCGTTACCGGTCTGCGGAATCCCTCAGGGGCTGAAGCCCGCGTCATTACAACTCTGGACGGCACGACTGAAGTCGTGCCCTTCCCAAAGCAGGTAAACCGATACTCGCTCTAGTGACCATTATTCTGCGACAGGCCACTAGAAGACTTGGTTATGTTGAAGATTCCGTGAAGGTTGAAGACTTCCCCACCGGTGAAACTTTTCCCTGCCGATCCGCGTCCTATATGGTAGAGAGAAGTCCCGTAGAACCAATTACATCTGGTTCCTGCCGCTGCGCGTACTCCTCAGGGGTGAGAATGCTGATCAAGAAGGAATCCGCCGTACCGTCGTCTGAAATCACTCCGAAAGAGGCCTATCTCAATCGCCGCAAATTTCTGGCTGGAGCGGCGCTCACCGGCGCGGCCGCCCTCACGGGCAAGGCCTTCTTCAATCTCGCCGACCCGACCCTTATCGCCGAGGCCAACGACAAAATCAACAATCTGCAAAAAAGTTCCTTCAGCACCACCGAGAAAGAAACGCCCTACAAGGATGTCACCAACTACAACAATTTCTACGAATTCTCCACCGACAAATACCAGCCCGCCGAGCTGGCCAAAAATTTCAAGACCCATCCCTGGAGGGTCACCATCGACGGCCACGTCGCCAAGAAGCTCGAACTCGACGTCGATGAAATCATCAAGTGGGCTCCGCCCGAAGAGCGCATCTACCGCCATCGCTGCGTTGAAGGCTGGTCGATTGTCGTCCCCTGGATCGGCTTCTCGTTTAATGAGCTGATCAAGCGCGCCCAGCCCACCAGCAAAGCTAAATATGTGGAATTCACCACTCTATGGGATCCCAAGCAGATGCCCGGCCAGCGCGTTGACGTGCTGAAGTGGCCCTACGTTGAAGGCCTACGCATGGACGAAGCCATGCACCCGCTCGCCCTGCTCTGCTTTGGGATGTACGGCGAAACGCTCCCCAACCAGGACGGCGCGCCCCTCCGCATGGTCATCCCGTGGAAGTACGGCTTCAAAAGCGCCAAGTCGATCGTGAAAATCAGCTTCACCGGCGATCAGCCCCTCAACAGCTGGCAGCAAGCCAACCCGCACGAGTACGGCTTCTATTCCAACGTCAATCCCAATGTCGACCATCCCCGCTGGAGCCAGGCCAAGGAGCGCCGCCTCGGAGAATTCTTCAAGCGCCCCACGCTGATGTTCAACGGCTACGATCAGGTGGCCAGCCTGTATTCCGGGATGGACCTGAAGAAAAATTTCTAGGGATTTGTAATTTCTGATTGGTAAGTTGTAATTGAAGGGCTTCACGCGCGCCTGCTCCGAAGTCAGCACAAATAAAGACAGCACCAGAGTTTTGCGGTTTGCACTTGCAGATTACCAATCGCAAATTACAAATAAGATGAAGCTGCGCATCCTAAAACCAGTTGTCTTCGCCGCCGCCCTGATTCCGCTGGCCCGTCTCGGATGGAAGGCTCTCCACGACGGCCTGGGCGCCAATCCTATCGAGGTTATCACCCACTCGACCGGCGACTGGACCCTCATCCTCATCCTCGTCACCCTTGCCATCACGCCCCTCCGCCGCCTTACGCGCCAGTACTGGCTTATCGGCGTCCGCCGGATGGTCGGCTTGTTCGCCTTCTTCTATGCCTTTCTGCATTTTCTGACTTACATCTGGCTGGACAAATTCTTCGACTTCCACGAAATGTTCAAAGACATCGCCAAGCGCAAGTTCATTACGGTAGGTTTCACGGCGTTTGTTCTCCTCATCCCGCTGGCTGTCACTTCAAACGCCTGGTCGATCCGGCGCATGGGAGGCAAGAACTGGCAGCGTTTGCACCGGCTCATATACGCGACCGCCATCCTCGGAGTCATCCACTATCTGTGGCTGGTGAAAGCCGACAAGCGTAAGCCCCTCGAATACGGCGCCATCCTGGGCATCCTGCTGCTCTATCGCGTTGTCGCCTGGGCTTTGGAAAAACGCAAACGGAATAAAGTTTCAGCCCTCGCCGGTAAACCAGCGTAGTCCGTTTAAATAAGAGTCACCCGCGATTAGACAAGAAGCCTGAGAACTGGGCCGTCCCTCCGGGACTTGAATCCTTTGTTCTAGTTCCCCCCGCGCTGAAGCGCGGGGCTAAGCTAGCTTGTCCCTCCGGGACGCGAGTTTTGCTCTATTTGTCTCGCCGCTTCGCTCGAGAGGAGTTCTCGCGCACAGGATGCAGCGCTGCGCCGCCCAAATGCCTGGAGCAACTTTGAGGCGGCGGTTTGGCGGGGTCGTCCTCCGGGACTTCGAATCTTTATCGGACCGTTCCTGGGCGCTGACGCGCGGGGCTAAGGTGGGTCGTCCCTGCTGGGACTTAGCTGCTGGGGGCGGGGAATCGACAATCTGTTGCTCTGGCGCAAAGATGTCTGGCACAAACCATTCAATACGAATCTCGCCAATTACGTTTCTTTACAGAAACTTTCTCGTAAGATATGGGTTCAACGCATCCTAAGGACACAGGAGTGCCTTCGAACATCTGGCGGTAACACATGCGTGCTAAGGTAAGCATGCCACCCAAAATCTACGTCAGCTCTTTTCCAGGAGACGTTATGATCTCGTTCGCGCAACGCTTCACCCTCCCTCTCGCGATCCTCAGCCTCGCGCTTCTCGCAGGTTGCGGCAACAGCAACAACAACCCACCAGCGAACCCGGAAGGCTTCACGAACAGCAACTTGACCGGCACCTACGTTCTTCTTCTCGCAAGGCTTCGACGCCAGCGGAAACCCCTTTTGAACCATGGCGGGCGATTTCGTTGCCGATGGCACGGGGGGCATACGGCGGCATCACCGGCGGCGCATATAGATGTCATCGACCCGGCTGTTTCCATTTCCACCGCCAGACAATCACCTCCGGTTCCTACACCGGTTCCAGACGGATGGTCGAGGGCAGGCTACACTTAACATCTCCTCGCTGAGCGCTACTTTCGTTCTGGATTTTGTCCTTACGTCCGGACCCGGGGGAGCGGGTGCCGTAAGCACCCATGCCTGGTCACCGAGTACGACCCGAATGGAAGCGGCAGCGGGACGCTTGACCTGCAGACTGCCCTCCCAGGGTCAGAGTTCAATCGCTGGACCGTACGCGTTCACGGTGGCAGGCACCGACGTGAACCGCACTAACCCTCTTGCGATCAGTGGGAGCTTTCACCCTTAATGCCAGCCGGGACGATGACCGTCGGCCTCGCGGATTTCAACGACTCCGGCTCTCCGCCTACTCTAGCCATCTGTCGATCTAGTAGTGCGCTTTTTCGTTCTGAGTTCGGGGACCAATGGAACTGTGACTCTCTCCGCCAGCGGTTTCCCCACCCACTTTCCTTTGACTTTTACCCGATCGACACCACCCACTTTAAAGTGGTCGAAACCGACAACTTCGGGTCATCGCCCTTGGGCGGTGATGTTTTCACCCAGACTAGCCCTCCTTCATCGGGGACGGTGCCGTTTACAATGTCGGGCGGCGCAAGCGGCACGACGGAGTCGCCAACGGAGGCCGGCGGTGACGTGACCACAGACGGCACGGGCAACTTTCCGGCGGCCTTGAGGACTACAACGACGCGGCTCCGGACTCAGTTTCCCGTTTACTGCTGGAATCGGCCGCCCCTTCGGAGGAGACCGTCGCAGTGGACCCTGACCGCTTTCAGCTTCTGCACCGAAACCAACCTCACCTTCGCGGCGTATCCCTCAAGCGGGGGCTGCTGCTGCTCGAATCGGATAGTTTGGTTACCTTCCGTCCAGGCGCCGCCTATTCTCAAACGACGGGGCGACACTTCTCATACCCAAGGCTACGGATTGAACCTGACCGGATTCAATGCTACGATGGGTAGCCGCTGGAATGATGGCGATATGGACGAATTCGCGACAGTTCAATGCCACAGCGCATCCACCGGCAACATGACGGGCATCGTGCGATGAAAACGGTTTAGCCGTGCATCTCTCACCAGTCTGTACCTGAATGGCGCCCATACACCGGATTCCCCATTGTAAGGGCGAAGGCGGCGATCAGCGCCTCTGCCAGCGGCATATTCGTGGGTACGGCTGCAACTTCTATACTAGTCGATAGACTTTCGACTGCCCTGGTGCTCGAAACCGACACCGATCCAGACCGGCATAGGAGTATTCGGCACTTCAGAGCCTCCCGCAGTTTCGGTGATCGAAGCAGGCCAAGGCATCGCGCGCCGGAAGCGCCGCCGCCAGCATCACATCCGCTGGTTCGGCCATTCCATAAGTCCCGCATGGCGGTCAAGCAGCGAGGCAAGTAATTGGAGTGAGACGAGGTTAAGACAAGTCCTGGAACGCAAGCTATCCCGCCCAAGCATAAAGTTTGGGCGGGGATTTTTTTGCATTCATTCAGAGTCGGAGGTCAGCAGGATTTGCGGCACGCGTGGAACTCGTGCCCTTGCCGAGCCCTTCCCGAAGCTTGGGGTGCCCCATCGGTTTTGGGGAAAGTTGCCAAAGGCATTAAACCTGGGGATTCGGCCCCACCCGAATTGCTGGCGGCAATTCCTGGCGGGCAAAAGGTTTCAACGGGACACGGACAATTGAGAACTGCTAGGCGATTCCCTCGGCCGCCACCTTCTCGGTGATGAATGCCTCGATCACGTCGCCGACTTTGATGTCGCCGTAGTTCGCTATCGAGATACCGCACTCCATGCCGGAGCGCACTTCCGAAGCGTCATCTTTGAAGCGGCGCAGCGATCCGATCTTGCCTTTGAAGACGACCACGTTGTCGCGCAGCAACCGCACTTCGTTGTCGCGCTTGATGTGCCCATCGCTCACGCGGCAGCCGGCGACCGTGCCCACTTTCGGAATGCGGAAGGTCTCCAGCACTTCGGCGCGGCCCTGATAAGTTTCCTTGATCGTCGGCTCGAGCAGGCCGGTCATGGCGCGCTTGATCTCGTCCTGCAACTCGTAAATGATCGAGTGCAAACGAATGTCGACTTTTTCCTGTTCGGCCAGTTCCGAGGCCTTGCGCTCCGGCCGCACGTTGAAGCCGATGACGATGGCGTTCGAGGCCGAGGCCAGCAGCACGTCGGTTTCGGTGATGGCGCCGATGCCCGATCGCAGCAGTTTAAGGCGCACCTTGTCGTTCGAGAGCCGCCCCAGCAGATCGCCCAGCACTTCCACCGAGCCCTGCACGTCGGCCTTCAAAATAATGTTCAGTTCCTTGATGCCAGCGGTTTTGAGTTGTTCGGCCAGGCCTTCGAGCGAAACGCGTGAACTCTTCGCCAGTGTGGCTTCGCGCGCTTTCTGCTCGCGGTACTCGGAAATGTCGCGGGCCTTTTCGCGGTCGGTGACAACCGTGATCTGATCGCCCGCCTGGGGCAGGCTTTCGAGGCCAAGAATTTCAACCGGCGTCGAGGGTGGAGCTTCCTGCAAAACCTGTCCACGATCGTCAAACATCGCGCGCACTTTGCCGTAAGCGTTGCCGACGACAAAGTTGTCGCCCGCTTTCAAGGTCCCGTTCTGTACGAGAATGGTCGCCACTGGACCGCGTCCGCGATCGAGCTTCGCTTCCAGAACGACGCCGCTCGCCGCGCGTGCGGGAGTCGCTTTCAACTCCTGGAGGTCCGCGGTCAGGCAGATCATTTCGAGGAGCAGATTCAGGTTCGTCTTTTTCTTCGCGGAAACATCGACGAAGACCGTCTTGCCGCCCCACTCTTCCGGCACCAGTCCGCGATCGGCCAGTTGCTTCTTCACGCGTTCCGGCATCGCATCCGGCTTGTCGATCTTGTTCACCGCGACAATGATGGGCACTTCCGCGGCGTGCGCGTGATCGATCGCCTCAATCGTCTGCGGCATCACGCCGTCGTCGGCTGCGGTGACCAGCACCACGATGTCGGTCGCCTTGGCGCCGCGTGAACGCATGCGCGTAAACGCTTCGTGACCGGGCGTATCGAGGAACACGATTTCGCGCCCGAAGGCAGGCGAAGATGCGTCCGCGATCCTGACCTTGTAGGCGCCGATGTGCTGCGTAATTCCGCCCGCCTCGCCGCCCGCGACGTCGGTCGAACGGATCGAGTCGAGGAGCGTCGTCTTGCCGTGATCGACGTGGCCCATGATGGTGACCACCGGCGGACGCGACACAACTTCCACGCCCTCTTCACTTGCCTCGGCAGCTTCGGTGGTGTCTTTTGCAGCCTGCTCCTCGAAGCTGATGACTTCCGTGTCGGCACCGAAGAAGCGCGCCATCTCGCTGGCGAGTTCCGCGTCGAGCGTCTGGTTGATGGTGGCAAACACGCCGCGCATCACGAGACGCGCAATCAGATCCTTGGCGCGAATGCCCAGCTTCTCCGCCAGATCCTTTACCGAGATGCCTTCGGTGATGGTGATGTTCCGCGTGATGGGCTGCGGCTCATTGCTGATGATGACCCGCGGCGGCGGAGTGTAGCCCTTCATCGGGCCTTCTTTTATCCCGCGCGGAACGTATCTCTGTCCTGGCCTGCGCGAAGGACCTCCCGGTCTGCTTCCCGGTCGCTGTGCTCCTGGAGGCGCCATGGGCGCTCCCGGACCAACACCCAGCGGACGCGCTCCCGCAGGCGCAACGCGGGTTGGATGCATTGGCCGGCGCTCGCCCGGACGGAGCGGCGGACGCGATCCCGGCGCTGCCGGACGCGGAGTACGCTGAAAGATTGGCTGCCCTGGAACTGGCCGCCCGGGCGCGGGACGTATCGGCGCACCCGGCGGAGGCACGGGCGCCTTGTACACCGGACGCGGCCCGGTCTGCGGCATGATCATGCGCGGCTGCGGGGTCGCGGGCATTGGAGGCTTTGGCGGCGCGGATGGCGCTGCGCCCTGGAGAGTGACACCCGGCTGGGTGGGAGGTTGAGCAGGCGGAGGGGCACTGGCGGTCGGCGAAGCAGCAATCGGCGCGCGCGGCGGAATTGCCACCGCCGGTGGCGCTGCTGGAGCGGACGGCGTAACTGGGGTAGAGGTCGCGGACGCGGCAGGCGGTGTTGCGATAGCCGGCGGGGTCGGCGGCACCTTCGGCGGAATCACCACCACCGCGGGCGGCCGCATCGCGGCAACTGACGCGGGCGTTACAAAACGAGGAGCGGGCGCGGGGGGTTCAACGGGCTTGGGCGGAGCCGCAGGTTTCGCAGTCGCAACCGACGCTTCTTCTTTCCCGTCTTCTTTTCTCGAGTCTTCTTTTTTCGCGTCTTCTTTTCTGGCATCAATGGAAGACGCCGGAGCCGGCGGCTTTGCAAGCGGAGGCCTAGCGACGGGCCCCGTGACCGGATGCGCGCCCGCTTCCCTTTGTTGCGTAATCGCACGCAGCACGTCGCCGGGCCGCGAGATATGGGAGAGATCGATCTTGGTCTTGATTTCCGGTTCGCCGTGCGAGGTGGCATGGGTTCGGGACGCGCTCGATCCGGTCTCGCCACGGGAGCGAAGACGCTTGCGAACCAGCTCCGCCTCGTGTTCTTCCAGTGAACTGGAGTGCGTTTTCTTTTCGGTAACGCCCACCTCGGTCAGGACGTCAAGAATTTCCTTGCTCTTGACTTCCAGCTCACGGGCCAGATCATTGATTCGAATCTTCATCCGCTCTCGCTATCCTTTTCGTCCCGCCCAGTCGAACTCTACGTTCGCATATCCAACCTCACGGAATCGTCTACCGATCGCTCTTGCGACCGTTAATTTCACATCGGCCACTTAGAGATGTCGCTCGCGCTCCGAGCGCTGGCCCGGATTCGCCGATCATTCACTCTGCTTTTCTTTCACTCTGCTTTTCTTCCGAAGTTTCTTCACCGGCCGGGTGCTCGTTTTCTTCGGTTGCGCTTTCGCTTGCTGTCGCGACCGGTTCGTTTTCTTCGGGCACGGCCACTTGCGCAGTTACTGCTTCCGCAGCTACACCTTCCGCCGTTTCAGCCGGCGCCGCTTCCACTTCTTCTACGGCAGACGCCGCAGCCGCGCCTTCCGCGTTCTCCGACTCGGCCGACGTCTCCGCCGCCGCTTCCGCAACGGCTTCCGGCTCGCCCTCGGCAGCGACAACAGGCTCTCCGCCGTCCAGACTGGCGAAATAATTATTGACTGCGAGACTGATTTTTTCCACCGTCTTCGGGCCGATGCCTTCGATCGCTTCGAGCTGTTCCGGCGTCATGTCAGCCAGCGATTCGACTGTGCCCACGCCCGCAGCTTTCAACTTCTCGACGAGTCCTTCGCCGAGGCCGGTAACCAGCTCGAGCGGAGTAACCGTCTGCGTGACCAAAGCCGACATCTGCTGTTCCACTTCCTGCCGCTTCTCTTCTTCGCTCTTAATGTCGATCTTCCACCCGAGCAGTTTGGCCGCCAGGCGCACGTTCTGGCCCTTCTTGCCGATGGCCAGTGAGAGCTGTGTGTCATCGACGACGACTTCCAAATGCTTCTCACCCGCGTCGACAATGGTGACTCGGCTGACCTTAGCCGGTTGCAGCGCTTTTTCGGCAAAGGTCACCGCATCTTCGTGATACTCGATGATGTCGATTTTCTCTCCGCGCAGCTCGCGGATAATCGACTGCACGCGCATGCCTTTCATGCCCACGCACGCGCCCACCGCATCCACGTCTTTGTCTTTCGACATGACGGCAATCTTCGTGCGCTCGCCCGCTTCGCGCGCGATCGCGCGAATCACCACGGTTCCGTCGTAAATCTCAGGCACTTCGGTCTGGAAGAGATGCTGCACCAGCTCCGGGGCGGCGCGCGAAACCACCACGCCCGGACCTTTGACTGCTTTTTCCACGCGCGAAATGACAACGCGAATGCGTTCGCCGACCGCGAACGACTCCAGCCGCGATTGTTCCTTGCGCCCCATGCGCGCTTCGGCCTTGCCGATATCGACCACGACGTCCGGCCCTTCGATCCGCTTCACGGTCGCGTTTACGATCTCGCCAACGTGGCCGATGTACTCGTTGTAAACCGTGTCGCGCTCGGCCTCGCGCACCTTCTGGAAAATCACCTGCTTGGCAAGCTGAGCGGCGATGCGCCCCAGAATTCCTTCCGTCACTTTGGGGATTAGGAGTTCGCCACCCGCCTCCGCGCTGGGATCGAGCTTGCGAGCCTGTTCCACTGTCACCTGGAGGTTCGGATCCTCGACCTGCTCGGGAGTCTCGACAATCGACTTCACCGCATAGGCGTTGATCTTGCCGCTATCCTTGTCGAGCACGGCGCGCAGATTTTCCTGCGTCTTGTAATACTTGCGCGTGGCGACAACAATGGCATCCTCGACCGCCGACACGACGATCTGCGGATCGATGCCCTTCTCCCGGCTCACGCCTTCGATGATGTTGTAAAGCTCACTTGCCATAAAACCAGTTCATAAAAAAATCAGTTCTCAGTTGCCAGTTCTCAGTAAAAGCCGGCCTCTATCCCGGCCTGACCCAGACTAAATCTCTGGCACCAGATTCGCCTTCTCCACGTTCTGCAACTCGATCTCAACCGAGGGCGCGCCGTCCTTGGGCCGCATCTTCTTTCGGGCCGCGCTCAAATCGAGCACCAGCTTTCCGTCTTCCACCCGCTCCAGGCGCCCTTCATAGTGCCGGTTGTTATTCACCGGTTCGCGCGTCATCAACTTCACGCGCTGTCCGCGAAAGCGCTCAAAATCGGCGGCCTTGGTCAACTTGCGATCGAGGCCCGGAGAGGAAACCTCCAGCACATACGATCCGCCGGGCACCGCATCTTCCACATCGACGATCGTGCCAAACTCGCGGCTGAACGCCGAACAATCTTCGTGCGTCACGCCATCGGGATGATTCGCCGAAGGCGTTGCTCCCGGCCGATCAATGAACACGCGCAGCGTCCGGTGCTTGCCCGATCCGAGGAGTTCGAGATCCCAAATCTCCAGCCCGCTCGAGCCCGCCACACGCTCCGCAATCTCCCGGAGCTTGTCCTTATCAAAAGCCATGTTTTCAGCAATTTAGTCGAAAGCCGCCGCGCCGAACCTGTCCCCAACTAAAAAGTGGGCTTTCGCCCACTGGTGTGCTTCGCCGATTCCGACACTACTACACAACAGTTTCCAAAACCAACTATACGCCCCGATTGGGGAAAAGACAAACGGCGGAGAACGCCGGCCAGTTTCACCACGGAGGCACGGAGTCACGGAGAAATCTCAAACGGCTGGGGCCGATGATAGCGAAGTCTTTCGCAAGCTCTCGGTTTTCTCCGGGTCTACGTGCCTCGTTTTCGTGCCTGCCCGGCAAGAGATCGAGATTCGTAACACAACGCTATCCCACCTGAACGGGTTATTCTTATCCTCTATGCACCATGCCATCCTTGGCGCCGGAGGAGTGGGTGGTTTCATGGCCGCATGTCTGGCCCACATCGGCGAAGATGTCACCTTAGTCGTACGCCCTGAGACGCTGGCCACTCATCCGCCAAAAATTCAACTGGAAAGCCCCTACGGGAACTGGACGGCCGACGTCGCCTGGGCTGCATCTGTGCCGGGATGTGACGTTCTCTGGCTCACGATGAAGGCCACGCAATTAGAGGCGCACTGCAGCCGATCACGAACGTTGAAGTCCATACGCAACGTAGTCCCGCTGTTGAACGGCCTCGATCATCTTCCAGTACTGCGCGCGAAATTCGGGGCCGACCGCGTAATCCCCGCAACCATCGCGGGTGAATTCGAACGCGTGAGCGTTGGACACTTTGTTCATCGCACAAAGTTCGGTGTGCTGAACCTCTCCAGCCAGGGCCGTGAACTTCTGCAACCGATTGCAGATCGCCTGCGCGCCCTTGGCCTGAGCTGCAAGTTCATCGATGACGAAGCGACGTTGATGTGGAGCAAACTCGTCTTCCTCGGCCCCATCGCGCTGACCACGACGGCGTTCGATCGCACGGTGGGCGAGGTGGTTGCCGATCCCGCGTCATGGCGTCAACTCGAGGGCGCGGTGCGCGAGACAGCCGCCGCCGCGCAAGCCGAAGGCGCAAAGGTCGATGCCGCCGAGGTTCTGGAGAGGTTCAAGAGCAGCGGGCCATCCACCATGCGCAGTTCCATGCAAAAAGACGTGGAACACGGGCGGCCGCCCGAACTCGACGCGATCGGCGGAGCCATCGTTCGGGCCGCTCAGCGCCACGGATTGAGCGCGCCAACCATCGAAGAACTCATGGTCGCCATAAGGCGTAAATTGCGGTAAGGCTCAGTTTTAGCGGACCACATAGACATAGAAGTAGGAGTGCCCCTTGGGCTCTCGTTCGGCAAACTGAGGGGCCAGCCCGTTACCCCACATTCCCATCGTAACCTTGCACCCCGATTACCTTTGCCGCAAGCTTCTCGAATGCAGGTTTCCAAAACTCATCTCGCCATTGCGCTCTGCGCCGGAGGCCTGCTGCTCGCCGTTTTTCTCGGCTATCTCAATTGGCTCAGCAATCAGGGTCCGGTTCTTTCGCGGTCGGACGAGCGCGATCCGCTCACCAACATGCCGATCAGCATCACTATGAATCCGCTGCGCGACCGCACCATCGAGCGCACCGCCAGCGCCTTCATCAAAGAGATGCATGACGGCAACTGCCGGCAGCTGCTCGCCGATTGGGAGAAAGACTACCGCCGCAAGCGCGCGCAGTTTATCTGCGACTCTGAAACGCAGCACCCGCTGATCGGCTGGAACATTGTCGAGTGGGAAGACGCGCCGCCGCTCGTGATCCTGCACTACAAGGGCGAGCGTTACTCGACGCCGGCGCACGATGCTACCTATAAAGACCTGTTCTCCGTCACCGAAGAGAAGAAGGCTGACGGCTACGTGGTCACCAAATACGACTCGTTTTACTAAGCCGCGCAGCCCGGCCTCGGCCTTCGCAGCTCGCACGCAAACACAGCGCGAGCTCTGCTAAACTCCCGCTGATGCCCCACGTCACCTACCTCGAAGCGATCCGCCAGGGAATCTGGGAGGAGATGGAGCGCGATCCTTCCGTCTTCTGTCTCGGCGAGGATATCGGCATCTACGGCGGCGCATTCAAGGTCACCGACGGCTTCATCGATCGCTTCGGGCCGGAGCGCGTTATCGACACACCCATCGCCGAATCCGCTATTGTGGGCGCGGCTTTTGGCGCGTCGCTTACCGGTATGCGGCCGGTCGCCGAATTTCAGTTCATGGATTTCATCGGCTGCGCCTTCAACCAGATTGTCAATATGGTTGCCAAAGCGCACTACCGATGGGGAGCGCCCGCGCCCATGGTCATTCGGGGCCCAAGCGGCGGCAATGTGCATGGAGGCCCGTTTCATTCGCAGAATCCGGAGATGTGGTTCGTACATGCGCCGGGGCTGAAAGTCGTCTGCCCGGCGACCGCGTATGACGCGAAGGGTCTGATCAAGGCCGCGATCCGCGACAACAATCCGGTAATTTTTTTCGAGCACAAATATCTCTATCGACGCATTAAGGAAGACATTCCAGAGGGCGATTACATTGTGCCGCTCGGCAAGGCGCGAGTCGCGCGTGAAGGCCGCAATCTCAGCGTGATCACCTATGCCGCCATGCTCTACGTCGCGCTCGAAGCCGCGGAGATTCTGAGCAAAGAGGGAATCGACATTGAAGTCCTTGACCTGCGCACGGTTTCGCCGCTCGATCGCGAAGCCATCGCCGCAACTGTAAGGAAGACGAATAAGGTCATCATCCTCCACGAGCACGCCCGCACCGGAGGCCTTGCCGGCGAAATTTCCGCCATCATCAACGAAGAAGCCTTCGACTCGCTCGACGGCCCAATTGTGCGGCTTGCCTCGCTCGACACGCCCGTTCCATTCTCGCCACCGCAGGAAGAATTTTTTCTTCCGAAGGTGAGCGATGTCGTGCGCGAGGCGCGCAAGCTGCACGCCTACTGATTCACAGAACCCCTGATTCACACCACCCTGCACGACGCGCGAAACTCCGGTGATGTATATTGCCCTCAAGAGATCTCGTTCCGCGCGCGCTTTCGCGTATGGAATGTCGAAGAGAGTCTAAGCTGCAATGGGCAAATTCATTCTCGGAATCATCTTCGCACTGATTGTTCTGATCCTGATTGCGGTTGGGCTGGTAACGCTGGGCTTCCTGCCGACCCGCGCCAATGTCGCCCCGGCGCAGACCGAAGCGCATATCGCCATGAGCGCGCTCGACAGCTCGGTCGAACGCCACGCGCCGCGCACTAACAATCCCGTTCCCGTCACCGATGACAACCTCATCGAGGGCCTCAAGATTTACACCATGAATTGCGCGCTTTGCCACGGCGGCATCGATCGCCAGGCGTCGCAGCTCGAACATTCGCTTTATCCCGAGCCGCCCAATCTGATCACGGATCCGGACACCGATCCAGAATGGCACATCTTCTTCATCATCAAGAACGGCGTGCGCTACACCGGAATGCCGGCCTGGGACAAATCGCTTTCCGATGACGACATTTGGAAACTCACCGCCTTCTTGTCTCGCGTCGACAAGCTTCCGCCGGCGGTTCAGGAGTACTGGAAGAAAGCGGCGGGAGGAGCGGTTCCAGTGGCCGAAGCACCGGCGGAGTCAAAGGATCGGCACGACCATCACAAGTGATCGGAAGGATAAAAATAGAGGTTAGGGGCGGAGGGTCCTGGATCTTGGCAGCTCACGACCGGCGATGGACTAGCTTTGGGGAACCTCAAAATTGATGGTGATCTGTGTCTGGGTGCGCGCCGGCTTGCCATTCAGCGTATAGGGTTTGAACTGCCACTGCTTTACCGCCGCAATCGCCGCCCTCCCGAGCACGAAGTACCCGCGCACGATCTTCAGGTCTTCGACGCTCCCGTCGCGCCCAATCGTGGCCTGCAGCACAACCGGCCCATGCAGCTTCTGGGGAACCGCGTCCGCCGGATAGTCTGGATTTACGCTTCGCACCAGCAATGACCGTTCAGTCTCTTCGCTGACCGACACCGGCTCGGAAAACGTCTGCGAGGATGGCGCTGGGATGGACGGCGATGATACCGGCATCATCTGCGCCGGATTCACCGTGACTACCACCGGAGGCGCAATTGGGGCCGAACTGCGAATGCTGTCAGGAATCGCGGCACGTCGTGGCTGCGGGGGTGGGGCAACGTCAACCTGCGGGCTGGGCAGCGGAAAATCGGCGGCCTTTCTCAACTGCGCTTGCGAATCGTCGATGGTCGGCTGGGCCTCCACCACCTGAAGCTGTGGCGCTGACACAGATGAACTTTCGGGAGTGGCGGCGGTGTCGGTTGCGGTTGCGGTCGCGGCGTAGGGCTTGGCGCCGATGACAGGAATCGCATCGGGCGGCTCCAGATGAAAATACGCAGCCACCGATTCCCGCAATACTCGGCCTTTGCCTTCGGGGGATCTCACAAAGCCGACGATCAGATCGCGTCCATTCATTAACAGTAACGCCGCAGCCAGCACCAGCGCGGCGGTAAAAACTTGCCGGAAAATTGCTCCGTAATTGCGTGTGGAAACGTCGGGCGCAGGAACATCGGGCGACTGATTCGCGCTCTCTCCCTCATTAGGCCGGTCTTCCGCCCACTGAAAAGAGAATTTTCCGTCCCCTTGCTGTCCCTCGGCTTCATTGCTCTGAACGGCACTGGACGAAGGGGCAGCGGTTGCCGCTTCGGCCGGTTCCGGCTCAGCCTCAGCAAGGCTCGCATTTGCCGCATCTCCCGCTTGCGTCTTGTGCAGCGCGCCCGCAATCACATCGCGCACTTCCTCGGCCGCTACCGGACGATGAATCAGGAATTGCAGCCGGTTCTCGCGCATCTCCGTTGCCGAGGGATCGCGATTCACAATGGCCACTGCGGCGAACTCTTTATTCGGCCCGGACTCGCGAGCCCGCTTCACCAGGAAACCAGCCTCGGGCTGGCTCGCCCAATCCACCAGAATGATGGCAAAGCCTTGCTTCGTGCCTTTCTCCATGGCCGTAAAGATGTCGTCGCAGGTCTCGAGGCGCAGGCCCGCGTTCTGACAGGCGTCAGTCAAAACGGCATTCGTCTCCGGATCTTTGGAGAAGAGTAGGGCGCGCAAAGGCATCGCATCTCAAGCTTAACGACTGCTCCAGGGCGATGATAGGTAACCGTAGTTAATGCACCGTTGTGGAATGTGGACACGCCACTTAAGGGCCAGGAGGGTACTTCAGTAACACGCAAGAGCGAGCCGCACGCCCTGCTCGATTAAGGCCAGATTAGATTTCGGTCCATTCTCCCGCCATCTCGTGCTGCATTTTCTTCTGGCGGTTCTGCATCATCTTTTCCTGATCGCGAAACTGCTCCTGCCGCTCCTGAAACTGCTCTTCAAGCTGTTTCTGGTGCTCTTTCAGATCCTGTTGCTCGTCTTCCAGCTTTTCGCGGCAGGCGTCCTGCGCCTGCTCCTCTGCGCGGGCCGCATCCTGGAGCGACTTCTCCATCTCATCCGTCGAAATATGCGGCGCGAGATTCTCGGCATTCCGGAGTTGCGCAGTCAGTTCTCCGACATCGAGCGCGTTCTCGAGCAGTCGGCCTGAATCCTTGCGCTGCGGCAAAGTGATCGTCAGAGTCTGCTCTCTCCGGTCGCGCACAACGGTTACCGCCGCTGTGTCGGCCTTCGTTTCGCGCAGCGCATGCATAAAGTCGGATGCGTCATGCACCTGCTGATCGTTGACCCTTACCACCACATCGCCCGCCCGGAACCCGGCCTTTTCGCCGCGGCTCCCTTTTTCGACCGAGCGCACCAGCACGCCTTTTCCGCCCTTCACCCCGAAATAGTCGCCGAGCTGCGGCGTAATGTTTTCGACCATCAACCCGCTGCGCAACGACGAGTGCGCAATCACCACGGAAACCGGGATGTCGATGTCCGGGATCTTGATCTCAGGCATTTCGAATTTGAATTCATGAGGCTCCGGAGACCACGAAATCGACTTCTTGCGATCCGCGAGCTGCACTTTGATCGACATCGGCTGCCCATCCCGGCTGATGCCGAGCGTCACGATGCGGCCCGGCGGAGTTTCCTTGATCATCCTTCGGAGCTGCGCTGCGCTCTCGACGTCCGTGCCATTCATGCTGAGGATCACGTCATGCTCGTGGAGTCCGGCCTTTCCTGCCGGAGCGTCCTGATCCACCATGGTGACCTCGGCTCCATGCTCTTCCTTCAGCTTCAACTCCGAAAGACGCTCCGTCGTCACGTCGGCAATATCCACGCCGAGGTATGAAGATCCGCCTCCGCCTTCGTCCGAGCTGAAAATCCAGTTTTCGGCGGCTCCGTCGGTCGCGCGTTGAGCGGCGGGCGCACTGATGACCATCATCAAGACCAACATGCCGAGCAGGAAACGTTGCGTCATAGGATTCTCTCCCCGTTCACTTCCGTTTCGCGTTCTTCGTTCTTCGCTGTTTGTCTTTCGCTGTTTGTCCGTCGCCGCGGTGACCGGTGACCGGTCACCGGCTTCCTACTTCTGCGCCAATCGCAGGAAGCTGATGTTTCCGGAACTGGTTCGAACCTTCAACACCGGTCCACCGCCGTTCAGATTTCCTTCCGCACTCACCGAGCGCGGCCACGGCGAGTTGCCCTGGTTCGACACGTGAATATCCCCGAACTCGCTGCGGATCGTGTGGCCGCTGGCCATATCGATCGCCGCTCGAACCGTGATCGGAATGTCTTTGGCAAGATAGACGGTGATATCGCCGGCCGAAGTCTCCAGAGTGGAATTGGTGCGGACGTCGGAGGAAGAGACCAGCTTCACAATGATGCCGCCCGCGCCTGTTTCCGCTCTCACCGAGGTCGCGCGATCGAGTTGAATGCTGCCGCCGCCGGTCTGCGCTTCCACGCGCCCGTTCGAAGAGGCCAGCCGAATGCTGCCCGCGCCCGACTCAATATCCACCGGGCCGCCGACCTCGCCGAGGTCGATGCTCCCGCCGCCGGTGGTCGCCTTCACTCGCCCCATGCACTTCTCGAGCTTGATGCTGCCGCCGCCCGTTTCCAGTACGGCGCCCTGCAAGCCCGAAAGAACCACCAAGCTTCCTCCGCCGGTTTCCGCCTTGATGTTGCCCTTGGCGGCGTTGATCTTGACGTTGCCTCCACCGGTCTGGAGATTTACATCGCCGCCCACGGTTCCGACGTCGATTGCGCCACCGCCCGTCTCGGCCCTGACTTCGCCTCCAATGTCGTCGACGCGAATCGACCCGCCGCCCGTCTCAATCTCCAAGCGGCCGGCGAGCGACGTGGCGTTTACGCTTCCGCCGCCGGTCTCGACGCGCGAGTAATCCATTTGCCGCGGAACACTAACGACGAGGTCGTCGGAGCACTTGCGATTTTCGCTCCCGCCCTGGGCCACCAGCCATGCCGTGTCGCCCTTGACGGACGCAGTAATGCGGTTCGATTCGAATTCGCGACGGGCACCCTGTTCGGAGGAGGTATAAGCCCGGCGATGAAGAACGTATGTAATGCTGGATTGCGATCCGCCCTGCACCTTGATGGAGCCAGCGTCCAGCTTGACCCGAAGATTCCTTGCTCCGCTCAGTTCCCCTTTAACTTCCTGGACCCAATTGCCGCCCTCTCGGTAAATCCGGCCCTCCTGGGCCAGAGCGAGGGATGCAAGCGCGAGCACCGCGGTGGTCACGCCAGCGAGTTTGATTGCGTATTTCAAATGAGTGTTCTCCTTAGCTACTAGTCATTCGTTGTTCGTCGTCGGTCGTCCGTCGTTGGTCGTTCGCTAGCCATTGCCGCTCGCTAATGTCTTGCCGTACTGTGAGCGCCTTCAATCCAATTCCGGTGTCTGCTCCAGCATGGTTCGCGCCTGGGTGCGGATTGACGCGTTCGGATCCGACTTCGCTAAGCGGATCAAGACCGCGCGCACCTTGCTGTCCGCCTTCATCGGTTCCACGAGGCGCAAGGCCTGGAGACGCACTGCGTCCGTCCCGTCGGTGACCAAGGCCTGCAAAACGGCATCGCGCACCTGGGGATCCTGACGCACAAAGCCGCTCAAGCCATCGAGCGCCTTCATGCGCACGCCCGGGTTAGTATCGTTCTGGAGCGAGTACATCAGCACCTCGCGCACCCGCGTATCATTCGGCGCCTGCGTCAACACATCGACGGAATCCATACGAACGCCGGAATTGTAGTTGTTGCGCGCCGCAAACAGCAGCAGTTGCTGGATGCGCTGGTCGTTCATCGAGCCCTGCGCCTCCTGCGTGGAAATCGTGTCGTACTTGATGCTGACCTGGTTCGTGCCCGGATCCTGCGTCACGGATCGGATACCGGTGATCGCCGAGGCATCGACGGGAGCCGCCGCGGTCGTGCCCGGCTCAACCAGAGAGAGGCCATTGCCCGCCTGCCGATTCGCCATGAAGTTGTAAGTCGCGCCAATGCCGCCGCCGAATCCTACGATGAAGATCACCGCCGCCATTGCCGGAGCCATGCGAATCTGCCGCAGCCAGATCCGGGGCTCGAAAATCAGCCGGTGCAGAAATCCCCCCTGGGTGGTCGTTTCGAGCGCCTCTTGCAAACGCATCCGCGACGCGGCCAGCAAGTTGGGCGACGGATCGCTCACCCGATCCTGCGACATGGTCGTGTGAAACGCCCGCGCGGCCTTCAGTTCGCTCGCGCACTCCGGACAGCGTGCCAGATGCTGCTCCACTTCATAGCGCGCGTCGTCTTCGAGCTCGTTATAAATGTAAAAAAGAATGTTTTGCCGTACCCATTCACATTTCATGTGCGTACCTTCTTCAGCCCTGAGCTTCTGAGCCATGAGCCATGAGCTAAAACCGAACCCGACTGCTCACAGCTCGAAGCTCGTAGCTCAAAGCTCGGTTTCATCTTGCTCTTTTCATCTCATCTCCGCCAGCGCGCTGCGCAGCTTCTGCGTCGCGCGGAATAACGTATTCTTTGCGGTCTCTTCCGTCGTGTTCAGCATCTCGCCGACGGTACGAAGCTTCAGACCCTGATAATGCTTCAACTCAAAAACCATGCGCTCGCGCGGGGTCAGCTTTGAGAGCGCGGCCCCAATCTTCTTTCCCAACTCCCGCCGCATCAAATCGCGTTCCGGATTCGCCCCCGCACGCACGTCGGCAAACTGCTCGAGCACGCTGTACTCTTCACCGGAACTGTCGGTTGCGACCGGCGAATCTTCCTTGCGCACATTCCGTTTTCGCAGATGATCAAGGCAGAGGTTGGTAACGATCCGGTAAATCCAGGTATAGAAGGAACACTCAAACCGGAAGCTGCCGAGGTTCTTATAGGCCTTGAGGAAGGCTTCCTGATAAACGTCCTGCGCGTCGCTCTCCGACCCGGTCAGGTGCAGCGCCAGCCGCAGCACCGAGTGATCGTAGTGACGCACGAGCACCTCGAAGGCGGCGCGGTTTCCCTGCTGCGCCTCGCGGATCAGACTGGTGTCGTCGATGCGGTTGCCCTGCGCTGCCAATGCGCCCCTCAAGGTGGCGGTCTGGTTTTGGCTTTCCTCTTGTACCCGGATGCTCCGGGCTCTGTCGCCAACCGGAATGGATACTACGAACGAATCGGCCGGCATGTTCCGTCTCTGTCCTCTACAAGCGATCTAACCTCGCCTTGCACAGATATAGACGGAACCGGAACTAGAACGTTAGCACGAATCCAGGGAATGGCCCTTGGGTTGCTTAACACCTTCAAAACAGTGCTTGTCCAAGATCGGACACAGCGGACATTGCGGCCGCGTAATCGTAAGAGGGCATTACTTAAGCCATAAACGCATCTCATTTGTCGGCGTAAATCCGAGCTTTTCGTAGAGCGCCCGACCCTCCGCGCTGGAGTGGAGGTTGACGCTCTTCAATCCGTAATCTCGGATCCACGCGAGGATCGTCTCCATCACGAGCCGCGCAATTCCGCGTCTCCGAAACTCCAGTTCGGTGTAGACGTTCAGAATCACCGCTCGCTCAACGCACGGATCAAAAGGATTCGCCGGCCACGGCGAGAGCAGCACCCCGCCTCCGCCAGCCACGCGTGCGGCGGAGTCAAGTGCCAGCCAATGCCGATACGAGCCATCCGCCAGCGCCTTCGCCAGCCAGGGCCGCGCTACTTCAACCATGCGATCCAACTGTTCAACCGTGCCCTCGGCCATGTCGCGGAACATCGAGCGTCGATGATGCATGATGATCTCAAGGTCAGCCCCAGTTGCCTCGCGGATTGTGATTCCTGTTTTATCCATCAATTCCCAATTCCAGAATAGCGCGTGGTGAACTCCCCGCACCGTGTGGTCGCGCGTCCCCGTTTGCACAAGAATCGTGCATGGCGCAATTTGGCGTATCGTAACGCCTCGCGCGCGCAGACCTAGTAGTCGATTGCCTGCTACTATCCGCTTGAAGCTGGGAAATGTCTCTCTATTCATGGAAGCTGAAAAGAACGAGGGAGATAGCCAGCCTGCTAGAAGAAAACGAGCATCGCGGAATCGATCCTCGAAAGGATGAGTGACAGCTTGGTTGCCCTACCACGGTCGAAACCCATGAGCAAATCTACTCGAACGTTTCAGTTTTTTGAAAAGATCGAGCAAGGGAACCCGGTCAAGGGAGTATGCAGCGCCTGCAGCAGGCTCTTTGTCGCGGAATCCAAGCCCGCGGAACGGATGGACGACGTTCTGCTGAGAATGCGCGCGGACTTCGAGGCGCACGATTGCTACGAAACGCACGAATGACCGCCCGAATTGTGGGAGCAGTCACGGAAGAGAAACTCTAGTCAGAGAAACTTTAGTCCCCGTCAACCTCTCCTGGCTGGCGAAGAATTCCCCATTACAGATGAGAGCCAAGTCCCAGGATGCCGAACGGCGACAGGGGATTTGAATGACGTGTCTCTCCAGTCCTCAAAAGGTACAATAAATGCAGTCGATACCGATTGGGGTTTCATGTACGAAGTCACCGTAGAAGACAGCATTCGCCGCCGGACACTACCTCCGCAATTACAAGGGGAAGTGTGAGAATCCGCATGGCCACAACTACAAGATTCGCGTGACGCTGGCCGGCGCCGAACTCGACAAGGCCGGCCTGCTCCTTGATTTCAAGGATTTGAAAGAAGTCATGAAGCACGTCATCGACCGCCTCGATCACCAGATGATCAACGACATCGAGCCCTTCACGGTCCTCAATCCCTCCGCCGAAAATCTGTCGAAATATTTCTACGACGAGACCAACACGCGCCTCAAGAGCGTCACCAACGGCCGAGTGCGAGTAAAGGACGTGACGGTATTCGAGACCGACACAACGACAGCCACCTACTCGGAATGCATTACCAGTTGCCAGTAGCCAGTTGCCAGTTGCCAGAACTGGAGGCAAGTATGGGGCGATCCTACAAAGACCTGATCGCTTGGCAGAAGTCGATGGATCTTGTGACTGCCATCTACCGCGACACCGGAGATTTTCCTCGGGAAGAGCAATTCGGGCTTACCTCGCAACTTCGAAGGGCTGCAGTTTCGATTCCGAGTAACATCGCTGAGGGACAGGGCCGACTGTCAGAAAAAGAGTTTCGCTATTTTTTGGGACAGTCCCGTGGATCGCTGATGGAGGTAGAAACCCAACTACAAATTGGGCAGAATCTGGGATATCTGGATTCAGAAAAAACCAGCGCATTACTGAAAGCGTGCGCCGAAGTAGGCAGAATTTTGAACGGGCTGCTGACATCCATTTGTAAGCCGCCCGACGAGGCGGAGTAGAAAGAGCGACTGGCGACTGGCAACTGGGAGCTGGGAGCTGGCAACTGGTGACCGTTTTATGCAAGTAACGGAAATCTACAAGTCACTGCAAGGCGAATCGACTCATGCGGGTCTGCCATGCGTATTCGTCCGCATGACCGGCTGCAATCTGCGCTGTACATGGTGCGACAGCGAGTTCAGCTTCTATGGCGGAAAGAAGATGTCCCTGGATGAGGTGCTCCGCGAAGTTGCCCGTCTGAGCCCAGACGGCGGACTGGTGGAGATAACCGGCGGCGAACCGATGCTGCAGGAGCGCGAGTTGATCCCGCTCATGGAGCAACTTCTGGACGCTGACTATCCGGTGCTGCTCGAAACCAGCGGCGAACGTCCACTCGCGCGAGTGCCGAAACAAGTCATCAAAATCGTCGATGTGAAGTGTCCGCACTCCGGCGAGCCTGACACGTTTGCGATTGAAAATTTGAAGGCGCTTCGTCCGCACGACGAATTGAAGTTTGTTCTTGCCGACCGCGTCGACTACGAATTCGCCCGCGACTTCGTCCGCGAGCACAACCTCGCAAGCCGTGTCCATGCCATCCTGTTTTCTCCGGCTTTCAAGAAAGATGCGACCGGCACGCGCGACGCCTCGCACTGCCTCCTCGATCCCGAACAACTTGCGGAATGGATCCTCGCCGATCACGTCCCAGCCCGGCTAAGCCTCCAACTTCACAAATTCATCTGGGACCCCGCGGCGAAGGGAGTCTGAACCGATCGAGTGATCGGGTGATTGAAAACCTTTCGTTATCGCGGGCGCTATTGTTGCCGCGACCCTGCTGCCGGTCTGAACCTGCCCAGCGTAAAATCAAGTACGGTTTTAGATGACCCGATCTCCCGATGGCCCGATGACCCGATCTCCCGATTACCCGATCCGCGCCGTCGTTCTTCTTAGTGGCGGCATGGATTCCGCCGTCTGCGCTGCCCTTGCCGTGCGCGACCATAACACCGCCGCCGTTCACGTCAGTTACGGCCAGCGTACTGAACTCCGCGAACGTCGCGCCTTTGAAGCTATCTGCGACCGTCTTGCCATCCGCAATCGACTGGTCGTCCGTAACGAAGCTCTCCGCGCCATCGGAGGCTCGGCTCTCACCGATAGCACGATCGCCGTCCCCGAATCGCACGGCACGGAATCGCACAAAGCTGAACTGCACAACACGGAATCGCACAACATCGAGTTGCACAGCATGGGCGCAGGCGTCCCCGTCACCTACGTTCCGTTCCGCAACGCGCACTTCCTTTCCGTCGCGGTCAGTTGGGCCGAGGTTCTGGGCGCGGAACAGGTCTACATTGGCGCGGTCGAGCCGGACAGTTCTGGTTATCCCGATTGCCGTCCCGAGTATTATCGGGCCTTCAACGAGGTTGTCCGGGCGGGCACCAAAGACGGCAAAATCCGCGTCGTTACGCCCCTTATCGCCATGCGCAAGGCCGAGATTGTGAGGCTTGGCCTTGAATTAAACGCGCCCTTCGATTTAACGTGGTCATGCTATCAGCGCGAGGACCGTGCCTGCGGCGTGTGCGACAGTTGTGTGCTGCGCCTGCGCGCCTTTCGCGAGGTCGGCGCCGAAGATCCGATTCCGTACGCCGAGCCCGCCACCCGCACTGGTTAGCGCGGCAACCATCATGAGTTTTGAGCAATCTGGTTACGCAAAATTTACGTTCTCGCCGGGAGGCACATCATGAGTAAGTATTTCATCCTTCCCCTTCTCGCCGTCCTCGCCATTGCACTCGCAGCCCCGCTCGCGCATTCTCAGACTGCGAGTGTGCGCGGAACCTGCAAAGACCTGGATGGAAAACCAATCGCCGGAGCCGAAGTTGAGTGGGACAGCGTTGATACCGGCCGAAAGTCCGTACTCAAAACCGACAAAAAGGGCGACTATTTTTCGCTGGGATTTACCCCCGGCAAATACAACATCAAGCTCAGCAAGGACGGCAAAGAGCTTTTTCACATCAATGGCGTGGTGATCGCATCCGGCGATAACCCAGCCAATGACATCGATCTGAAAAAGGAACAAGCCAACGCCGCGCAGGCGCAGGGCAAGTCGCCCGAACAGCTCAAGGCCGAGGAGGAACAGCGCCAAAAAGCCTTGAAGGAAAACAATACAGTCGGCCAACTCAACGCCAAGATCAGCGACGCCAACGCCGCCATGACAGCCGGCGACTTCGACAAGGCGATCCAAACGCTTACCGAAGCCAACACGATCGACCCCACCCGCGACCTGATCTGGGCGCGCCTGGGCGATGCCTATCGCCAGTCGGCCGCCAAGCAAACCGACCTCGACGAAAAGAAGAAGCGCTTCCAATCGTCGGTTGACGACTATCAGAAAGCCATCGACCTCCGAAAAGCTTCCGAAGCCGCCGCGAAAGACCCGGACAACAACAAGAAGCTCGCCGGCTATTACAACAATATGGGGGAAGCCGACGCCAAGATGGGCAAACTCGACGATGCCATGGCTGCCTATAATCAGGCCGCAACCCTGAATCCAGAAGGCGCAGCGACTTACTATTTCAACGAGGGTGCGGTTCTCACCAACGCCGGCAAAGTTGATGAGGCCGTTGCCGCCTTCGACAAGGTCATCGCCGCCGATCCCAACAAGGCGCTCGCTTACTACTACAAGGGCATCAACCTGATCGGCAAGGAAACGCTGGGCAAGGATAACAAGCCGATCGAGCCGCCAGGCACCGCTGAAGCCTTCCAGAAATATCTCGAACTCGAACCCAATGGCTCGCAGGCAGCGACCGCCAAGGCCATGCTTGACCACATCGGGGCGCCGATTGAAACCACCTTCGGCACCAAGAAAAAGACCACGAAGAAGTAACGAGCACGAATTCAACACTCAGGCGCGGCCCCGGTCGCGCCTTTATTTTTCCGATTACCTAGGTCTATGGTCCTCTTGTTCTTCGCTCCCACCCGCCTTCGCGCTAAATTCAATAGGTAGGCGTTCGTCCACTGCACTCCCTCCGGTGGCATCGGCTCAGATTTATTTTGGAGATCGCTCATGGCGGCAACGGGGAATTCGACGATTTCAATTCCCTTCGAAGGCGTCACCGGCCGGGGCACGGTTCCGACCTCCGTCCTGCTCGCCGCCATGCTGCGCACGTCCCACAAAGTCAGCGACCTGATTTTTTCGCCTAACCGTCCGCCGCAGGTGGAACTGCATGGTCAGCTCACTATGGTCGACCTGCCCGGAGTCGCCACACTAAGCGCAGATGACACGCGGCGCATCGCGTCCGACATCATCGGCGCCAACAAACAGGCTCTTAACACTCTGCGCGAGCAGGGCTCCTGCGACGTCTCCTATGGACTGCCCGGTACGGCGCGCTTTCGCGTCAACGTATTCATTCAGCGCGGAAGCTGCGCCATCGTGATGCGCGTGATTCCGACCGTGGTGCCGACCTTCAAGTCGCTGCACCTGCCTGTACAGCTCGAAGAGGCGGCAAATGTACGCAACGGGATCATTCTCGTCACCGGAGGCAGCGGCTCGGGCAAATCCTCTACGCTGGCTGCGGTGATCGACCGTATCAACGACCAGCATTGTTACCACATCCTCACCGTCGAGGATCCCATCGAGTTCCTTCACCGTCACAAGAAATCAACTGTTCACCAGCGCGAGCTGGGCAGCGACGCGCCGAATTTTACGCTCGCCTTAAAGGCCGCTCTCCGGCAGGCGCCGCGCGTCATCATGATCGGAGAAATCCGCGACCGCGAGACCCTGGAGATTCTGCTCGAGGCCGCCGAAAACGGCCACCTGGTTCTTTCCAGCATGAATACGGTCGATAGTCTCAAGACGGTCGAACGTGTGGTCAGCTCATTTCCAGCCGCTGAACAACAGTCGGCCCGCGAGCGCTTCGCTAAAACTTTCCGCTACATCATCGCGCAACGCCTTATCCCACGCGCCGATGCCGGTGAGCGGGTTCCGGTGGTGGAAATCCTGAAATCCACCTCGCGCACGCGCGACTGCATCGAGCAGGGCGAACGGCCGGGGCGCACATTGCTCGATTGCATCAAGGCCGGGGAAAATGAAGGTATGCAGCACTTTGACGCCGAGATCGCGAAGCTCGTTCGCTCGGGAGAGGTCGACGCAGAAACCGCCCTCTGCTTTGCCACGAACGCGACCGTCCTCAGCCAGGAACTGGCCAGAAGCTGATTGCGCTGTTGGTGAGTCGGAGTTGGGGAAGCCGTGATCTGGCAGGCTGCGGCAAAGGTCGGTAGGCGGGCGAGCGTTGTCGCCTCAGCGGCTAAAGCCGCAGTCAAAGCAATGCAGTTATCGCAGCGCTAAAAGCGCCGCACCACCCAAAATCGAGCGCGACGCGACTTTTCCGCAGCCTGCCAGGGCTTGGGATTCGCCAGCGTCCTAATTCTTGTGATCTGCCGGGCACCGGCTGTTCTGCTGTAACAGCAGGTGTTTCATCAATGCACCTCAGACCGGCTGGGCCCTCAGGGGCTAAAGCCCGTGTGTTTATTGGCCACGGACGGCACGACTAAAAGTCGTGCCCTTCCCCGAGCCTGATTTATGACACAGTGTGCTGTACATATATGTAATAGATAAAACACGCGGTAATCTGTAATACATAAAATAAGCGGTAATCTGACTTCCGCCGTTCATCATCAGGCCGGGCGGCGGTTGTAGCCCCAGAGTTGGTCTCGGATATACGGAGGAAGCGCAGGATCAGGGCGCTCGACTATTTCGAGGCCGCTTCGCTGAAGAAATTCTCGCACGAGATCTTTTGTGCGGTAGGCGCTTTCGGTGTTCTCGGTGCGGCTTTTGATGCTATCGGAATTGCTCTTCGCCAGGAAGTCATGGCAGGAGATACACAAAACGTTGATCCGTCCGAGCGCGCCGGACATGCCTTGAATCGCCAGCCTTTCCGCGCCCTCGATGTTCATTTTCAGAAAGTGAATGCGGTCAAGATTCAGCCGCGAGCAGATCTCGTCGATCGTCATCGCCGGAACCCTGACGCCAGCACGGCCGATGCGGTTCGCCAGATACTCATTTCCGTTCTCGATGCTCACGGTCGCGCGGCCGGGTTCGGCGATGGCGGCGTGAATGGGAATCACATTTTTCAGGCCGTTGTATCGCACCATCGCCTGCAGGCAGCGGAATGTCCGCGGATGCGCTTCGATGCAGATCACCTGGCCGCGGTCGCCCACCGCGCGTGAGAAGGTGAGCGTCTCCTCGCCCACACCGGCGCCGATGTCCATGATGATGTCGCCTGGGCCCGGTTCGTATCCCCAGAGGAAATTGCGACGCGCCGATTCGTCGAAGCGCCGCAGATCCAGCCGCAGATAAGGCTGATGATAAGCAAAGTACCCGCGCGAGGTCTGATGAATCCAGAGGCCATCGTCAAGGAAAATGCGCTCTACGCTGCGGCGCTGCGCGCGCAGCAGGCCATTCACGAGCGGCAGAGCGAGCGGTTGAAGGCTCTTGCGGTTGATGACGGTCTTGACCGCGTCAGCGAAGGCCATGACGCTCAGACTAGCTTTCGCCGGCGTCTTTGCCTGTGACCGCGCTAACACCAAAATAGTGATGAATCCGCGATTACCTTCGCGGTTCGGTTCGCCCATCCACGCTGTTTCCGCGCGCCGAATGCGTTACTCTGCCAGTGATGCGCCTCTCGCGATTTCTCCGGCCCTCTCACCAGCACACGGCGTTCTCGGCCACGCTGTTGATGATGACCGCCATCACGCTCTCGCGCGTGATCGGCTACGTCCGCGAGGCCTACATCGCATACGCCTTCGGGGCGGGCCAACAAACCGACGCCTACGTCGCCGCCTTTACACTGCCCGACTGGCTCAACTACATGGTCGCCGGCGGCTCCGCCGCGATCACTTTCATCTCCATCTACACGCGCTTCATGGCGGAGAAGCGCGAGCGCGACGCGCAGACGACCTTCTCCATCATCATCACCGTGATGACCACCGTGCTCATCGTCGGTACAATTTTCGCCGAAATCTTCACGCCGCAATTTTGCGGCTGGATGTTCCACGGCTTTACGCCCGAGCAACAGCATCTCTGCGTGCACCTCACGCGCATCCTGCTTCCCGCGCAGATTTTCTTCTACGTCGGCGGCGTCGTCTCCGCCGTGCTGCTCTCGCACCGCCTGTTCCTGCTTCCCGCCTTCGGCCCGCTTATTTACAACGTCTTCATCATTGTTGGAGGCGTCATCGGCGGGCGTCAATTTGGCATCGCCTCGCTCGCCTATGGAGCCCTGGTGGGCAGCGTCGTCGGCCCATTTCTGATTAACGCCATCGGCGCCGCGAAAATCGGAACCGGCTATCGCATCTCATTCGACATCAAGAATCCGGCCTTCCGCGAATGGGTCCATCTCTCCATTCCACTCATGCTCGGGGTCTCGCTGGTCGCCGCCGACGACTGGATCCTGCGCTACTTCGCCTCGAGCGGTATCGGAGACATCGCCCGCCTTAACTATGCCAAGCGGCTCTTCGCGGTTCCCATCGCGATTCTTGGTCAAGCTGTCGGCCAGGCTTCGCTGCCTTTTTTCTCCCGCCTCTACGGGGAAAAGAAATTTGACGAATTCGCCGCTATCGTTAACGCATCGGTCTATCGCATCATCGCCGCCTCGCTGCTTTTCACCGGATGGATGATGGCCATCGCCGTCCCGCTCATCGATCTGGTCTACCGCCGCGGTCATTTCACCTTCGCCGATTCCCAATCAACCGGGATCTATTTTTTCTGGTTCTCGCTCTCGCTCGCTCTATGGACCAGCCAAAACCTTTACGCGCGCGCCTTCTACGCCTCCGGCAACACGCTCACGCCGATGATCGCGACCACCCTCATCACGGTTGCATCCCTGCCCGTCTACTCGTTCCTGTTCCGCACTCTTTCGGTCACAGGGCTGGCGATCGCATCCGATCTCGGCATCACTACCAACACGGTCGTCACCGCATTGCTTCTGCACATTCGGGGAATGGTTCCGCTGGGGGGACTGAACTGGAAGGAATTAGGAAAATCCGCAATCGTGGCCACCGTATCGGCAGGCCTGAGCTATGAAGTGATGCGTATGGTGCAGCTCAGCGGCAGCCGCGTCGCCGATGTGGAAGCCCTGGCGCTTGGCAGCCTAACCTGGGCCGCGGCGGTTGCCGCTGGATTGTGGCTGCTGCGTTCGGAATTGCCGGCCGATCTTCGGCGCAGAAAGCCCACAACTTTTCCGATGGTAGCCGAAGGCCAGACGGCGGAGACGATGTCCGCCGGAACGGAACCGTAGAAACACGTCGAATACTACTGGCCTATCGCGGTGAGTTCGTTACCGGTCTGCGGAATCCCTCAGGGGCTGAAGCCCGCGTCATTACAGCTCTGGGCGGCACGACTGAAGTCGTGCCCTTCCCAAGGCAAGTAAACCGATACTCGCTCTAGTAACCATGGTTCTGCGACAGCCACTAGAGCAAAGACAAAGGGCATCCCTATAAGAGATGCCCTGATCTTTTCTACGGCGAATATTTCTACGGCGAATATTTCCACGGCGAACATTCGAACGACGGCGAACGACGAACAGCGAATAACAGGTTCCTATGCTCTGGCAGCTATCGCCGGCTCAGCAGCAACTGAGGCCGCTGCCGCCTTCGCGTCTTCCGGCTTTCCACCCGCCTTGCGGATGTCGATGCCGCCCTTGAAGAACGCGCCGTCTTCGATCGAAATGCGCGCCGCCACCACGTCGCCGGTCAGCGAGCCATCGCTGCGAATATCCACGCGATCACTGGCGGTCAGATTGCCGCGCACCTTGCCCAGCACCACGATCTCACGCGCGTTGATATTCGCCGCGACCACGCCATTCCGGCCGACGGTGACGCGATTCCCAGACAGGTTGATCGAACCCTCCACGCGCCCGTCAATATACAAGGATTCCGATCCCGTGACTTCGCCTTTGATGACCAGAGACTTGCCGATGGTAGCCTGGTCGGAGGTCGTGCTGACGGCGGGGCGCGGCCCAGCCGCAGGCTCACTCGCCATGGGTGCCGTGATCGGCATGGACGTCGTCGACGGGCGCTCCGGCTCCGCTGGCCGTCCGGGTGTCGCAGGTTGATTCGTGGGCTTCCACATTTGCTCGAAATCCTTTCCTGATAAGGGATTGACGACCACGCCGCATTTCGGTGGCCAAATCGATTCTACTCCCGAGTGTCTAATGACGGGCTGTGGAAATCCAGCTTTTTGTAGGGTTTCTCGTGACTTCGGCGATTCTTGTGTCCGCTGAACAACACCGGACAGCGAGTAATCGTTTCCAGCGCACTGCCTTTTTTTCGTAGCACAAAAGGGTGTAGTGGGGCGCGGACACGCCTGTCCGCGCGGGGAGCACACCCATTGCGATCGACGAGGGCTCCGCCTGGGCGACAAAGTAACCATGCAATGCCGTCACGCGGTGCCGTCACACATGATCAAAAATGCCGTCACACAATGCCGTCACGCGATGCCATCACACAATGCCATCCCGCAATGCCATCCCGCGATAATATGAAACCCGGGCGTATAAACGCGCGACCTTGCGCGCCGTTCGGAATCAAACTCTTTGGAGAGCATGCTATGACCACACTGGCCGCCGCCATTCACCGACCCCAGACCGACGAATACAATCCGTACTACGAGCAATACATCTCGCTCGTCAAAACCGACGACATCGTCGGCAGCCTCCAAAAGCAGGCCCAAGAAACGCGCGATCTTCTCGGTAAAGTGAGCGCGGAAAAAGCCGAATTCCGTTACGCTCCAGACAAGTGGAGCGTAAAAGAGGTACTCGGCCATATCAACGACACCGAGCGCATCATGAGCTATCGCGTGTTGCGCATCGCGCGCGGCGACCAGACTCCCATCGAAGGCTTTGAGCAGGATGACTACATCGCCAGCGGGAAATTCGGCCAACGCACTGTCGGTGATCTGCTGCAAGAATTTCTAACGATTCGCAACGCCACCATTGAGCTGATCCGTCACCTCGACGCCGAAACCTCCGAACGCCGCGGCACCGCCAATAACAAGCCGATCAGCGCCCGCGCCATGGTCTATGTAATCGCCGGACACGAACTGCATCATCGGAAGATTTTGCAGGAAAAATATCTGAAATAGAATTTTCTGTGATTTGTGATCAAGTAATCTCTGGACTGAAATCGTCCTCAACGCAGGCAGTGTCCAAGGGAGTTCTCAGTTACCAATTACAAATCGCAAATAAGCAAATGCCTTTTTCTGACTCCACCATCCTCGGCCACATTGCCCGCCAGCCCAAAAAAATGGCCAGCCACAAGCAGTTGCTGCACGAGCTTGGCGCGAAGGGCAATGCCCGCCGCGAACTCGCCGACCGCCTTCACGCTTTAGTAAAGAAGGGTGAGTTGCGTCAGGTCGATGGCGCGCACTACGCGATCCCGCAAACGGAGACCAAGCCGCGCGGTAATACGCTGGTGGGGCGGCTCAGCATGCATCGCGACGGCTATGGCTTCGTAATTCCGGATGCCGCGACGCTCGACCCGAAGCTGAAGTCCCGCCTCGCGGGCGACGTTTTCATTCCGCCGCCCGCCGTCGGCTCGTCCATGCACGGGGACCGCGTGCTGGTCGAAGTAACCAGCTTTCGCCCTGACGGCCGCGCCGAAGGGCGCATCCTGCGCTCGATTGCGCGCGCTCATCCCACGGTGGTCGGCATCTTCCACTACGATCGCCGCCATAATTACGTCAAGCCGATCGACGAAAAAGTAAGTCAGGAAATTGTGATTCCGCCGGGGATGGAGTATCCGACATCTCCGGCAGCGGAGAACGGAGGCGGCGCGGGAAAAAATAAAACGACGTCCTCGGCGGGCCCTGCGACGCCGGCGGCTCAGGATTCACCTCGTCAGTCGGCAAAGGCGCCCGGGCGGGACCGCGTGATCGGCGATCAGGCCGCGCGGCACACCGATTTTCAGGGAAACGACTGGCAGGATCTCGAAGGCGTAGTCGTCGACGTCGAAATCACCGACTGGCCTAGCGCCACGCAAAATCCACGCGGGCGAGTCGTAGAGATCCTGGGTGAAGAGAACGATTTCGGCGTCGACGTCGAAATCATGATCCGTAAATTTCATTTGCCCCACCACTTCCCGCCCGAGGCCATCGAAGAAGCGCAGGCTTTCGAACCCATCATCTCGGCCCAGGATCTACGCCATCGCCGCGACTATCGCGATCTGCCCATTGTCACTATCGACGGCGAAACCGCCCGCGACTTTGATGATGCCGTCCACGTCCGCAAACTCGCGAGCGGCAATTACGAATTGCAGGTGCACATCGCCGACGTCGCGCACTACGTCACGCCGAGCTCCGCGCTTGACGAAGAAGCGCGGCTGCGCGGCACCAGCGTTTACTTTCCTGACCGCGCCGTGCCCATGCTGCCGCTCGAACTCTCCACCGACCTGTGCAGCCTGCGCCCGCAAGTCGATCGACTCGTCTTGTCGTGCACCATGGAGATCGACCATCGCGGCGAAATTGTTGGCTACGAAATCAACGAGGGCGTGATTCGCTCCGCCGAGCGCATGACCTACACCTTGGTGAACGCGGTCCTTGAAGGCGACGCCGAAGCCCGCGCCCGCTATGCCGCGCAGGTCGAGCACTTTGAGCGGATGCGCGATCTGGCGCAGATCCTGAATCGCAAGCGCGAGCGGCGGGGCTCGATTGATTTCGATCTGCCCGAAGCGGTCATCGAGTTCGATGAATTCGGTTTGATGAAGAGCATCACGCGCTCCGAACGCAACATTGCGCATCGGCTGATTGAAGAATTCATGCTCTCGGCCAACGAATGCGTGGCCCACTATCTGGAAAACAAGCGCATCGCATCGCTATACAGAATTCACGAAAAGCCTGACGCGAAGCGCGTGTACGACTTCGAAGTGATCGCGGCGACGTTCGGGTATTCGCTGGGCGTGGGCGCGCTGCCGATCGAGCGCATGCAGATGAAAGGCTGACCGCCGCGATGCGCGTGGCACGGGCAAACGAGTGCGCGATATTGAAGTGCCGAAGGAAGTGCACATCACGCCGCGCATGTATCAGAAGCTGACCGCGAAGATTGCGGGGAAGCCGGAAGAGAGAATTTTGAGTTTTCTGATGCTGCGCTCGCTGAAGCAAGCGCGGTATTCGGAAGAGAATGCCGGACACTTCGCGCTGGCCGCGACCACTTATACGCACTTTACTTCGCCGATCAGAAGGTATCCGGATTTGATTGTGCACCGGATTTTGAAGGAGGTGCTGCGGGAGTCGGCGGAGAAGATGGAGGGGGAGGTTCCGGTGGGAGTTTCCGGCGCGGCAGGCCATTCGCAGCAAGAGAACGCCCTCAGGGGCTAAAGCCCCGGGTGAGAGGCCGAGTAACGCGGCCCTGAAGGGCCGCTCTTCCACGAAGAGGGACGCGCCTGCGGCTGGTATCGGCCCTGGCGAGTCGCCTGCCCTACGGTCGGGAGACGGGACTCCGCGGACAGGAGTGTCCGCGCTACAGGAGACGCCGTCGCCGTGGTCGAAGCGCCGCGATCATGAGGCGCACCGCGAATCGCACTCGCCTTTGGGCGGACCGATTTCGCTTGAAGAACTTCATGCCATTGCCGAAGAGTCGAGCCAGTCGGAACGACGGGCCGATGATGCCGAGCGCGAGCTGATGGAATGGAAAAAAGTGAAATTCATGGAGCGGCGGGTTGGAGAAGACTTCGACGGGCTGGTTATCAGCGTGACCAAGTTTGGACTTTTTGTGGAACTTACCGATTTGTTTGTCGAGGGTCTCGTGCCGCTGCAAACGCTGGCCGATCTTGACGACGACCGTTACACCTACCACGAAAACACGCGCCAGATTATCGGCCAGCGTTCGGGCAAGACCTACAGCCTTGGCGACCGTGTGCGCGTGCTGGTGGATCGCATCGATCCGGTGGAGAAGAAGATTCAGTTTGCGTTGATTGAAGAGGAGCGGGCGGGAGCGAGGCGGCGGAAACGGTGAAGACCTCGGGGCAGGTTAATTGGATCGCACGATTAGAAAGAACCTAGGGTAAGAAGCGGTAAACAAAAAGATCAGACAGGTCGCATCAGGCCCGGTGTTAGAGTCAGGCATGGATCCGCACGAATCGACTTTTATCGAATCCTTCATATTGAAAGTGCGGCGCGAGCGAGCGCTGGAACTGTTAGCCAGTTCCAAGAATCGTCACAAATTCACCAGCAAGTTTGACCACCACGGGCGCAATTATCTCATCCCCGAGCGCATTCGCTCGATAGAGCCGCGGGATCAACACTCACCGAACATTGCGCAGATTCTTAGAAGGATGGGCGCTCCGGAAACCTGCCACGTTATCGGCGGCTTGCACGACGGCGAGGATATGGAATTACTCGAGGCCCTGAAGGAGATCGTCGGATATGGAACGGGCACAGTGATCTCGTGTGTTCCGGGAAGGCTAGCTTATTTCGAGGGAGAGTTCAGGGAACGGTTCTTCCTCGTGAGAGGGTAGGTGAGCCAGTTTGCATCGGGAGGACGCCTTGCGGCGACCGAGGCTACATATGAGCTTGTAGGGATCCTTCCACTGCGCGTGATCATCGCTTCGCGATGATCATGCTCCGGTCAGGATGACATTCCCGATATTTTGTGGAAGGATTCACTGGCAATCATCCCGAATGGCGGATGTGCATTACGTCTCCGTCTTGCACGATGTAGTCTTTGCCTTCGAGGCGGAGGGTGCCCTTGGCGCGGGCGTTGGCTTCGGAACCGGCTTCCAGCAGCTGATCCCAGCGAATCGTCTCGGCGCGAATGAAATGGTGTTCGAGGTCGGAGTGAATTGCCCCCGCGGCGTTCTGGGCACGCGTGTTCGCGGGAATTGTCCAGGCGCGACACTCGTCTTCGCCTGCCGTGAAAAATGAAATCAATCCGAACAGGTAGTAGCTGCTGCGAATCAGACGCGAGAGGCCGCTATCTTTCAGCCCGTAACTCGACAAAAACTCCGCCGCGTCCTCGTCACTCATCTCGGCGAGTTCGGCTTCTACTTTGCCGCAGATCGCGCTGGCTCCCGCATTCGGGCGGGCCGCCACTTCGGTCAGTTTGTACTTCGCAACGGCTTCTTCCAGATCCTTGCCGAGTTCCGTGCTCTCGCCAATGTTTACGACGTAGAGCATCGGCTTCTCGCTTAGGAACATGAAGCCGCGAATGCGTTTCTTGTCCTCGGGCGTCATCTGCATTTCGCGCAGAGGCTTTTCGGTTTCGAGATGAGCTTTCGCCTTGATGAGAAGCTCGTTTTCTTTTTCGAGTTCGGGCGTCTTCATCTTCTTCAGATCTTTTTCGAGGCGCTCGAGACGTTTTTCGATCTGGCCGAGGTCGCTCACCATGAGGTCGAACTCGACATTCTTGATGTCGCGCAGCGGATCGATGGAGCCAACGTGCGGAATGGCGTCGTTTTCGAAGGCGCGGAGGACGTGAATGAGCGCGTCGACCTGGCGCAGATGGCCGATGTAGGCTGTCTCTTTTAACGCTTCCTGGCCGATGGCGCCGACGTCAACGTAGTCGACTGAGGCGTGTGTGAGCTTCTTCGGGTTATAGAGCGCGGCCAGTTTGTCGAGGCGTTCGTCGGGAACTTTTGCGACTCCGATGTGCGCTTCGCGCGGATTCGCGAACGCGTGCTCGGAGAGACGCGCCTTCGTGAGCATTCCAAACAACGACGTCTTGCCTACCTGCGGCAGGCCAATAATGCCAGTTTTCATGAGGAGCTCTCAGTTGCTAGATCTCAGTTCTCAGTTCTTAGTGAAATCAAAACCGGACTAGTCAGAATAAATCATTCGCTAGATTCCACCACGGAGACAAAGAGACACGGAGAAATTCTTTCAGGCTCTTCTCGGTGCCTCTGTGACTCCGTGGTGACAAGGTTCGGGAGTACTGCGGGATCACTTCAGTTCTTGCGCCGTCCGGAAGATCGCAATCAAGCCCAGCAGCAGCACGGCCGACTCGAAATCCTCCGACCAGACATGCAGCCGGTCGAACTCGGCGCGCACCGGGTCGTTCAGGGCCAGGTTGTCGATGACGACCGCCTGCGCCCGCAGCGCGTGCATCTTCGGCGAGATGGCGAACTGCGAAATCGAAGTCAGGATCAACATCAGCACAATCAACAAATGTCTGAGCGCGAGCGGACGCGCGCGACCGGCGGTCATTCGGCAATAGGCCATCGACGCGAACAGAAAAACGATCCCCGAAACAATTCCCATCTTGTGCAGCAGATCAAGCGAGTGCCCGACGATCGACCCGGCCATGTGCCGCGTCGGCAACAGTCCGGGAGAAAACGCAGTGGGCGCTTCGACGAAGGCCAGAAAAATAATTCCGCCGATCCAAATGACCAGCGCCAGCAGCATAAGAAAACGCAGAAATGACATGCGGAGATTATAGTCACTAGCTACTGAGCTACTGAGCTTTGAGCTATGAGCTTTGAGCTACGAGCTTTGCCGCGCGCCGCTCAGAGCCTCCTCCCGGCTTTCCGGTCACCGGTGACCGGTCACCGCCTTTGGCTTCACTGCTGTCCGGTCACTGCCTCGCTTTTTGGCTTCGGCTTTCGGCTACTGAATTTTGTTTTGGTTGAGAGTCCGCTCTGGGAGCCGCTTTATCCACACCCCGAACCAGCCCTGTCACTTGGTCGGGCGGACGACAGACTTTACTCTCAAGTTCGCCGATCTGTCCGAAGGACTCAATCACATGCAGGGTACGTTCAGAGCGTCTGACGTGAGCTTTCTGTCCCTCCCCACCGCGGTGTTCTGCGTGCAGTGTGAATTGATCAGTTCTAACAACACCACTCGTTGTCTGGCCTGCGGGAGTCTGGCGGTCATAAGTCTTTCGCGCGTGCTGGGCGGCTCCATCCGCGGCGAGCAAAATGCCCGGCTCATCAACGACGCCGAACTCGATCGTCTGGTGCGCTCTCTCTTGCACACGGTTCCGCAGGAAGTGCAACTCGAAGACGAATCCGCGATCCCGGCGTTCGCTGCGCAAAATTTTTCCGGGCGCCATCATCTGCGTGTTCGTCACCACGGTTCCGGCGGAGTGCGCCCTGTGTTCGTAAATCCGAATCCGGGTGAACTCGATCTCGAACCCGGCATCAGCATCATCGCTGAAAAAGCGCAAGCCTTAACCGGCGCGACCGGAGCCGCCATCGCCCTTCGCAAAGGGGACGAAATCATTTGCCGCGCCCGCACGGGCCGGACCGCTCCCGATCTCGGCGTGCGTCTTCAGACCGACCGCGGCCTCTCGGCTGACTGCGTTCGCACCGGTGAAGTTCTGCTCTGCAACGATGCCGAAACAAATCCGCGGGTCGACGCCGCCACCTGCCGACGACTGGGCGTGCGATCGATCCTGGTCGCGCCGTTGCGCCACTTCCGGCGCTCGCTCGGCGTCTTCGAAGTCCTCTCGTCCACTCCGCAGGCCTTCGACCACAATGACGTCGCCACCATGCAATTTCTGTCGGGGATGATGGTTGCCACGATCTCGCGACTGTCAAGCGCACAAACTTCCGCGCCGCCGGAGCCGCATTCCTGACGCGCACTCGCAGCGCACGGCAGTAAGCGAGTCTCACTACAAGCGAGTCACACTCACAGCAAGCTCACGTGCGCGCGCTGCCTCGGCCCGCGCGTCTATACTCTTCTCATGGCCATCGTCGACCCTACTCCCCGCCTCGCCAATGACCCCAAGGGTGTTAAGGTTCATTTGACCTCCGGAGCAGGTTTGGAAATCGACTGGAAGGACGGCCACCACTCGAGCTATTCCTTTAGATTCCTGCGCGACGCTTGCCCCTGCGCGCTGTGCGAAGACGAGCGCACAAAAGCTGGTCGCAAGGCGGGCGAACCGGAAAAGCCGGCCCCCGGAACGCTTCCGATGTTCAAGGCCGCCGTTAAGGCGCTCGGCGCCGAAGCGGTCGGCAAGTATGCCCTGAAATTCTCCTGGAACGACAATCACGATCTCGGAATCTACTCCTGGGCCTATTTGAGAGAAGTCTGCCCCTGCCCCGAGTGCGCATCCATCAAGTCTCCCCACCCCACCATCCAGTGAAACTAGGGCTCGATCTCAGTGAAGTCAATCGGCTAAAGTGGGAATTTTTCGTTCTGTTTTTGGATTGGGGCGGCTGAAGAAACCCATTGTTCGGCTGGTGGAGAGGCAAAAGTGGGAAATATGGCGGTGCGGCGGGTCTTAGTGGTCAACCTGAATCATATCCAGGTAGCGATTCAAAACATGCTCTCCGTTCGCCTCGAACTCAAGAAACATGATTCCATTTCCGAACTGGGGATGGCAGGTCACCACGCGTCCGCGAAATAGTACGGGTGCGTCGTCAAGCCAGAGCTTTCCGCTCACATAGTTTCCGGGTGTAAGCGTCGAATTCAACTGCACATAGCAGCCACCCCGGCTCAGGTCGGAGGTTTCGGTGCGGATCGGAACGTCGCTATCTCCTTCATGCAATTCAATCTGCACCTGCACGGTAAAGCGAGGGTTGGCGCGCCTCTCGCTGTGGGCTTCGAGCGGAGTCACATGCGGATTGGCGGTCAAACTCATGAATTGATCCCTGCCCGCCGGTCAAGATGGCTCCTCGTGCGGGAACTTCCATTTTCATTATCGGCAACTCGCCCGATCCCAATTAGGACCGAAATCACATGACCATGTTCACAATGACAAACTTTCCACAGCGGCAGCATTCAGCGCGGTGGCGGGCCAATCCGGAGGTTATTGACCCATCCTGCCGTGCTAGAATTTCCACAAGCATCTCCCGGTGTATCTGGACCCATTTTGATCGAACTTGCACCCTCGATTCTCTCCGCCGACTTCGCCCATCTGGCGGAGCAGGTTGACCGCGCCAGCGCCGGCGGCGCCCACGTCATCCACGTCGATATCATGGACGGCCATTTCGTCCCGAACATTACGATTGGTCCGGTGGTCGTGAGATCGCTGCGGAAGGCAACCCGGCTCCCGCTCGACTGCCATCTGATGATAGAGAATCCGGATCAATATATTGGGGACTTCGCGGAAGCGGGAGCGGACTGGATCTCGGTGCATCAGGAGGCCTGCCGCCACCTGAATCGCACGCTGAATCTGATCAAGAGCCACGGCTGCCGGGCAGGCGTCGTCATCAATCCGGCGACTCCGGTCGAAACTCTCAGTGAAGTTCTGAGTATGGTCGACTATGTTTTGGTCATGAGCGTGAATCCGGGCTTTGGCGCGCAGAAATTTATTCCCGAGACGTTGCACAAGGTTAGGAAACTTGCTGACCTTCGCAGCCATCGCGGGTATGCTTACCGGATCGAGATCGACGGCGGCGTCTCGCTCGATACGGTGACCGACATTGTCCGGGCCGGCGCCGAGATTCTGGTGGCCGGCAACGCCGTGTTCGGCAAAGGCGATGCCACGCAGAATGCATCCGCCTTGCTGGAAGCGGCAAGAAGCGCGAGTTTGCAAAAAGTTTAGCGTCAATCCACCACGGAGGCACGGAGACGCGGAGAAATTCTCTTTCAGGTTTTATCCGTGACTCTTTGTCTCAATGGTGAAAAAAGATTTTGCTCGTGAAAGATTTGAGGGTCTATGCGTCGCAAGCTCATTCTCTCCCTGATCCTGGTAGCCATGGCAGTCGCTGTCGGCTGCACGAACAAGAAGTCGACCAACCCGCTGCAGAACGTCGGCTCCAAGCAGCCTGATAAGGTCCTGTTCGATCGCTCCATGGACGCGATGAAGCACAATCACTTTGACGTCGCGCGCATGACCCTCCAGACTCTGATCAACACCTATCCGGACTCCGAATACATCGCCCGCGCGAAGCTCGCGGTCGCCGACTCCTGGTACGCCGAAGGTGGCACCACCGCTCTCCAGCAGGCCGAGATCGAATACAAGGATTTCAAGACCTTCTTTCCCAACATGCCCGAGGCCGCCGAGGCGCAGCTCAAGGTTGCCGACATTCACTATCAGGAAATGGAGAAGCCGGATCGCGACTTCACGCACGCCGAGCGGGCCGAAGAGGAATACCGGGCTTTGATTCAGGAGTATCCCGACAGCAAACTCGTGCCGAAGGCCAAGCAGCGTCTGCGCGAAGTGCAGGAAGTGCTCGCGCAACGCGAGTTCAACGTCGGCCAGTTCTACTACCTGCGGCTCGCGTACCCGGCCGCGATCGCGCGTCTGAAGACGCTGGTCGATCGCTATCCGCTCTATAGCGGCGCCGATCAGGCGCTCTTCATGCTGGGCAAGAGCTACGAGGGAGAGATCGAGCTTATCCGCAAGAATCCTCGTGCGAACGAGGTCGTCAAGGGTCGCATGATCGAGGCGCTCACCAAAGACGCGGCCGACGCCTACGGCCGTATCATCACGCGTTATCCCGCGATGGATCGCGCGGTCGACGCCAAGGAGCGGCTGGAAGCTTTGAAACAGCCCGTCCCGCGGCCTACCAGACGCATGCTCGAGCAGAACAAGAGAGAAGAGGCCAGCCGCCTGGAGTCCGGCCTGATGGCCAAGAGCCTGGGCAATTTCCAGCGTGGACCTGACGTCAGCAAATCCGCTCACGTGGGCGAGCCGACCCTGGTCGATCCTGAGCCAGCCACCGCGACCAGTTTCGCTTCCTCTATATCGGCCGCCGGACTGGGCGGCGGCGATGGAAAATTGAATGCCACCGTCATCAGTGGCACAGTCGCACCCAACCAGGAAACCCCGCGCTCCGACAATTCGAACGCTACCACCGATGCGACCACCGCGCCGGGCCAAACCGCGTCCACCGCCGGAACGGCGCCACCCGCGGCCGCGAACGAGTTGACGCCGAATGTCTCAGACGCCAACGAACTCAAGCCCAACGTCGATCAGGACGCCGCCTCGCTGCCGCCCTTGCAACAGAACAATGAACTGGCCAATGGAATCGCAGCCGGTGCCGGCAAGCCGGCCGTTTCATCTTCTTCCAACTCGAAAGAAGAACTGGCCGACATTTCTTCCAGCAAGAAGAAAAAGAAAAAAGGAATCGCCAAGCTCAATCCGTTCTGACAATCGTTCCGACTTCCGAGCCAAAGAGCATTTGCGAAGAAGAGACGGCGGCGTTCGTCGCGACCGCCGATCGTCCATGCACTTTGGTGTTCTGCTTACTCTCGGTCGGACATGGGCTTACGAATTATTGACTTGTACATAAGGACAGGATAGCTTCGCGTTATCTTCCTTTTTGTGTCGAAGGACAACGCTTGGCGCGCAAAATACTGCTGGCCGATGATAGTGTGACCGCCCAGAACATGGGGCGAAAGATCCTGACCGACGCGGGCTACGACGTGGTCACGGTCAATAACGGTTCGGCCGCGCTCAAGCGCATCGCCGAGTCCACTCCGGATCTCATCATTCTCGACGTTTACATGCCCGGTTACAGCGGGCTGGAAGTTTGCCAGCGCCTGAAAGAAGCCGAAGAGACCGCGCACATTCCGATCCTTCTTTCGGTTGGCAAGCTGGAGCCTTTCAAACCGCAAGAGGCGCGCCGCGTGCGCGCCGACTCTCACATTGTGAAGCCGTTTGAGGCCAGCCAGTTGCTGACTGCCATCGCCCGCCTTGAAGATGCGATGGTTCCGCAGCCCCATAAGGCCGCCAGCCGGTTTGCCAGCGCGGGCACATCTGATGAACCCTTCGCGAGGCCCGAAGACCGAATCCCCGGTCGCGGCGCCAGGTTCTCCGGCGCCCGCAAAAAAGATGCTGCCGACTCCTCTTCCGGACTATCCCCGCAGGCCGCGAGCTTCCGTGATTTCCGCAAGAAAGCGCAGGCTAGCGCTCCCGAAGTCGAACCCGTCGCCGAGGCCGTCGCGCAAGAGACTGCAACGCTTTCCAAGCTTCCCCGCGACATTACCCCGGAAGAGTTGAGCGCTCTGAGCGAAGTCGCCGCCAAGCTTAATGAAGTCCCGCCCGCGACGCCCCCCGAAACAACCGCGCACTCAGCCTCAGCCTCAAGAAGAAGCAAGTTCAGTTTCGATAGCCGAAAGCTCCGCACCCGCTCCGGTCGCATCCGTAGAGGCGAGTGTCGTGTCTCAAGCCGAGCAGGAATCTGCGTCTTCGCCGGTCCACCAAACGGCGCCTGCAGAGACAGCAGTGGCCGAGACAGATGCAGGTCGAGACAGGGCAGACGGAAACGACTCCGTCCGGAACCATGGCGGCTGCGACAACGACGTCAGAATCGGCGGAACAAGCCGAAGTTGCGTCGTCGCCCTCCGAGCCTGCCACCATCTCCGCGGTTGCGCAGAGCGAAATCGAAATTCCGGTTGCTCAAGTCGAGCCCGCGCCCGAATTTGCCGCGCCAGAGAATTCTCAGCTGGATCAGCACCAGGAATCCGAAGTTCCGTTCCCCGAGCCCGTCAGCGCCGCATCTTTCGCGGAAGAGCCTGCACCCGTCGATCAGCGGGACGAGCCGATCTTCGCCGAACTTTCAATTGCACCCCAGTCATCTTCACCCCAGTCGTCTGCAGCGCAGTCATTTGCACCTCAGCCGCTGGGCGAGGACCTCGCCGAAGAGCATCGCGCCGAAGAAGTAACCGCAGCGGCGCAAGAAGTCAAAACAAACGACGCGGAAACGAATCACCCGGACGCCACGAAGAAGGACGCAACCACGGAAGAATACCCGTCCATCGACTCCTCCTTCGCGCAGCCTTCCGCTGAGGGAGTTGCCGCGCACGCCGGGGAATTTTTCGAGTCCGGCGCGGCCGAGTTTTGTGCGGTGGAAGGGTCGACTTCCCACTCAATTTCCGCGGAAGCATTCGCCTCAGCCGCGGGAAGCAATGGCGCTTTCTCGGAGCCCGAAGCGCCGATGCCAAGCGACGCGGAGTTGGCGGAAGCTCTCCGTCTTCTGACGCCGGCCGTCGCCCCGGCGCAATCGTCGCCAATCTCCTCCGAAACGCCGGTCGAAACTGCGCCCACCAACGGTCACTGGTCTGATCAAGCGAGCGCCGATGAAGAGACCATGGAACTCCCGGCCGGCAGACGGTGGGTCGCCGAAGCGCTTGAATTGACTCCCGAAGAAGCCGCGCTGTCGCTCGAAGCGGAAATGTTTCGCGCCTTCGCAGCGAATGTGGAAAAAATCGAGTCCATACCGGTCGAAGATCCGGTGCGCGCTATCCAGACTGCGGTCGAAAAGCGCATTGCCGAAGAAGTTGCTGCCGCCGAATCCGCCGGCGAATCCGCGCCCAAAGCCATGGCCGCCATCGCCCCTAATGGCCACAGCACGCCGGCAGCCGACGAAATCGAAATCGCCAGCATCGTCGACAAAGTCATGGCCGATCTTCGTCCAAGAATTGTTGAGGAAATCGCCCGCAAGCTGGCTGGCAAGTAAGCTGCTTCTCTTAATTAGAAATTCTCATCAGAGAGTCAACGCTTTCGGGCGTGGGAAATATGCCGTGCTGCTCAACGCACGCGACAGGCTATTGCGATTCTCCTACCTTCGTACCATTGGCGCACACCCCGGTTCGGGCTTATCCTGAATCAGTCTCGAAAGCCCAGGTCTGCAAGAAATGATTTCCCTTCGTCTTTATACGCTCTCCGTGGCGGCCATTGGCTTGGCCTTTGCCGGATACGCGCTGCTGCGCCGCAAACCTAAAACGCCCGAGGACATCGAGCACGAACGCCGCGTCTGGCTCAACACCGTCGGCCGCATCACTGATGGCACTGTAATCGACGTGCAGGAGCTTGAATCGAACGGCAACCGCGCGGCCACCATGCTGATTTACCAATACGACGTGGCCGGGGTTTCCTACGAAGCCTCGCAGGATGTTACCTACCTCCGGCAGTGGATCAACCTGCACTCCTGCCGCCTGGGAGTTCCGACCTCGGTAAAATACGACTCCCGCAATCCTGGCAATTCCATGGTGATCTCAGAAGGCTGGGTTGGTCTGCGCCAGTAGGTAGACTTCATTCTCTCCGCGGATGAACGCGGATTCGCACGGATCGTTTCTTATTTTTTGGGGAATCGGCGCTTTTGGGGGATCGGCGAAAATTCGCGTGAGGCGGCGGTGGAAAAGTCTTAGTGCAGCCAGAACACGGCAGCGACCAGATACGCAACCTGCGCGGCCGCCAGCGTGATCCAGATGCGCTGCCGAATGCGAGACCGCCGTATATCCCGGAGCAGATCGGAGGTAGTCAGTTCCGCAACCTCCATCTGCTGCACTTCCTCGGGCGTCGGCACGTGTTTCGCCGCGGGCCGCGGGGCTTCCACGACTTTCGGTTTGTCCGGATAAAACACTTTGGGCCCATCAATCACCTCGGACCACATTGGCAACAGCATCCAGGCCTTGGGAATGATGTCGACGATCGGCTTGGCGGTGAGCTGCATTGCGGGCAGCCGCTCGGGAGAAATGCGGTCTGCCAGATTCCTCAGCAGCGAACCCATCCACCAGTGACTGAGTTGGTCGGTAATCAACTCGCCGACATCCACCGGCTGCGACTCCAGTTCCAGCGGCGGCAGAGTCTCGGGCGAAATCACGTCGCCAATATTGGTGAACACCGTCCGAAACCACGGCATGCTGAGGCGATCACCCAGCAGCAATCCGATGTTCAATGGACGGGAAGTCAGATGCAAGGGCGGCAACTTCTCTGGCGTGAACGTGTCGCGCAGATTCCCCACCAGCGACCGCCAGAGCGGCTGAGTCAGGCTAGCTGGGGGCAGCAAGTCGAGCGGAATCTCCGCCGTCGCCGCGCCAGATTGCGGGCCCGGGTACCAGGCCTCAGCAGCATTCGATCGATAAGTCATCAGAAACGATAAGTCATTAAAAACGGTAAGCCCTAGAAATTGGAAGGTGCTCTGGAAGGCGGGACCAGACAAAAGCCTCCCCACGCCACTCTCTATGTTAGATGCTGGCTCACAACCTGTCACGCCTTTATTCAGAGCCGGAATAGTGTCCTGCCGCGGTGAGTTCGTTACCGGCCCGTGGAATCCCTCAGGGGCTGAAGCCCGCGTCATTACGGCTCTGGGCGGCACGACTGAAGCCATGCCCTTCCCAAAGCAGGTAAACCGATACTCGCTCTAGTAACAATCGCTCTGCGCCAGGCCACTACCCCAGCCAACGAGCGCCCAAGCTCTGCAACCTGGGGTCGAGCCACTGACCTCGCTCTTGCCATACGCTACAATACGACTCATGTCGCAAGCCGCATCCGCGATCACCCGCAGCCCCGCGGAAATCGTCCAATCGAGCCCGGTATCGCAGGCCGCGAATGGCATCTGCTACGCCCGCGCGGGCGAAGTCAACTTGTCCGACAACGATCTTGACCGCCTGATCACTGCCGTGCCCGTGCCGATCGCCGCTGCTCTAACCCGCAAGGCCTACTATTTCGTTCCGCTCACGGTGAATCAGAATGACGACACCGTCATCGCCGACCGCTACGACGTGGCCCTCAGCGACAACGCCGTCTGCCATCGCAATCTCAATATCGGCGATGCCCAGTGCGTCTTCATCTCAACGCGGCTGATGGATGACACTTTCTCCATCGCCTTCGAGTTCTATATCAACGTCGGGCACGCGCTGGTCGAGCGCGCGGGCGTGGCTGCGGCGTTCGCCGATCTAGCCTGGCAGCAGGTCGAAGCCGGAGCCCGCGGCGAAACCTCGCTCGACGCCTGGGAAGCCCGGAAACTGGCGACCGGCAACGGCCCCGATGCGGAAAAGTATAAAAACGAATACCTCGCGGCGAGTTTCGCCGACGCTATTTCGATCTACCTGCTGTCGATCTATCTGGACGTGGACTATCACGACCTGCGCGAACGTGATTACCCGCTGCTTGCGCCGGCTCCCATGGCCGAGCGCCTGCGCAAAGTGGCGGAAATCTTCCCGCCGAATCCGGGGTTCGAGTTCAACATCTATTACCGCCGCCGCGGGTCAGCTCAATAGCGATTCCTCGCGAGCATCGAATCTGCGGGGCTTTCACTTGCTGGAAAGCACAAACTGGTTCCCGTCCACATCCTTGAAAATTGAAGTCGTTCCCCACGGCTCTTTCTTCGGTTCGACCGCGAACTCCACTCCCTTGGACTTCAAAATCTTGGCGGTCGCGAACACGTCATCTGTCCAGAAGGCGATCGGCTGAAATCCTCCAATGCGATTCTCATGCCCCTCCGGCGTGAATAGCACAATCTGGGAATCCGCGCCTGGAATGCCGAGTTCGATCCAGCGTTGCTTTCCAAAGGGCTGGTCGGTCATCACGCGAAAACCGAGCTTCTCGGTAAAAAATTTCAACGATTGCTCCTGATCGCGCACTGGAACGCAGGCAAACTTGATGCCACGAATCATGATTCTTGTTCCCCTTCATCGAGTGAATTCGTAATCGCAAACCTGGTGTCCGCGAAAACTCGTTCGAGAATAAGAAAAAGGTCGCTTTCGACGCAATCAGCCAGTTGATGCTATATTAACTGTCAATATAGTATGATTTCGCTCGACGATTATGTCACCGACGTCCTGATGCGCGACCTGGTTGGCCACGACCGGCGTCCCGCCAGCTTCCTGGTCTATTTGTGGATCGCCGCCGAGCAGCGCCGGAGCAACGGGATGGTGCAGGCAAGCTATCAGCAGATCGCCGAATCCATCGGTATTTCCAAGAGCTCGGCGCAAGCCGCGGTAGGTTGGCTAATCAAAAGAGAGTTGCTGGATTGCACGAAGAAGACCGTTACCGCCATTCCGCGTTATCGCGCTCTTACGCCGTGGCGTGATCGTGAAGCTCGTAGTCGCCGGCGCTCTTAGCGGTGCGCGGGCTCGATTCGCCGCTTTTCTTTTCAGCACGAATCTCTTCCACACATCTCTTCAAGACAAATCTCTTTTGAACACAAACAATACAGGGACCGGGTGTGGGGCCGGTCCCTGTTTGTTTCACGAACTCGATTTGCTTTTACGTAAGCTCAGTCCCGTGTAGTCCCCCACGAACTTTGCCATGGTTTAGCACGTCGAGCCCGTTGAAAACTCGCTTCGGCGAGCGGCCTGTTATTCGTTCGCCATTCCCGGTCGTTCCTCGGCGTTCCTCAAAAAGGAACTTCCAGATACCCGTCGAAACTTTAGCTTGGCTGCCGGGTTCATTTGTCAAGAAACTGTCACTTTCGTGTCAACTTTTGTAAAGATGGAGGGACGTGCCTCCCATGATCGTTTTTGCACGCGCGTAGATATTCGAGGCAAAGTCGCGTCTGTCTGGCGCATCTATTTCGCAACCAGATCGCTACGAGGAGATAGAAGATCAGAATGCAGCGAGTAATTCTACGAGTATCGGTAGTTGTGTTGGCTTCATGGTTGGTGTGCGCTAGCGCTAGTGCGCAGGTTCCAAAAGGCAATGTGTTCTTCGGCTATTCCTATGAGCGCACGCCGGTGGTCTCGAATGACACCATCAATACCAACGGATGGGATGCCTCCCTGGAGGGGAAAGTGCTCCCGTTCCTCGGCCTGGTTGTCGATGTTGATGGCCACTACGGCAGTGGAACTTTCGCTGGCGTGTGTGGGCTGACCTGTAGCTCCGTCGGCGCGGACGTCGCGGAGCACAATGTCTTGCTCGGGCCACGCGCCTCTTTTCAAGTAAGCAGATTTCGCCCCTTTGCCGAATTCCTGATCGGCGCCGGCCACATCAGCCGCAGCAATGGCATCTCCGATTCCGATACGTCATTTGCTAATGCCGTCGGCGGAGGCCTCGACTATCGCATCGCCGGGCCGGTTTCTCTCCGCGGCCAGCTCGACTGGATCGAAACGCGCTTTTACAGCAATACGCAAAACGCAGTCCGTTTCTCGACCGGAATTGCCATCCACTTCTAATAGCCTATTTTTAATAGCTTATTTGGAAACGCGCCGCCCGAATCTCATCGCGCTAACGGGCTTTCGCTCGTGAAGGGACGCATCATTTTGAAAACAATATCGTCGCCGAATCCGCCCAGTCCCGTTCCAGGCCCGGAACCCGGTCCTCCGCCAGTGAAGGAGCCCCCGCCCGAGGATCCAAACAATCCCAATGCTCCGGTTGACGAACCTGACCCCGTGGTACCAAAGCATGTACGTGGGTAGAGAGGTGTCTGCCTCGGCGCTAGCCGTCCGCTTTTCTTTTTAGCGCAGGTCAGCGATTATCAAATTCATGAGAATTTCGCGAATGTGGGTTGCAGTTTGCCTGCTTTTCTTTCTCTTTCTTGTTGCCGGGCAAACCGCGTGGGCTGATCTGGTTATGGATATCCGGGTACAGCTGGCGCAGAACTCTTTTGGCGCCGCAGAGGCGGAGCTTGCAGACTACAAGACGCGGAATGGTACGACGCCGGAGTACCTGGAGGCGCTTTCCTGGATGGCGCGCGGCGAGGCGGCGGCTGGACGCTGGGATCAGGCTGCCTCCCATGCAAACGAAACTCGCACTTTGTGCGAACAGCAACTCGCGAAACGCAAGCTGGATGCGGAGCCTCACCTCCCCATCGCACTGGGAGCGGCTTACGAGGTCCAGGCGGAGGCGATGGCGGAAAAAGGTCAGAAGGACGCAGCGATTCGGCTGCTGCGGACGGCGCTCACAAAATATGGAACCACTTCAATCGGACCGCGGCTGCAGAAAAATTTGAATCTGATCGCCCTGGTGGGACGGGCTGCGCCGCCGATCGAGGAGACGCAATTTCTGGGACCGAAGCCGCCGGCATTGGCTTCGCTGAAAGGGTCTCCCGTGCTTTTGTTTTTCTGGGCGCACTGGTGCGTGGACTGCAAAGCCGAGGTTCCGATCATTGCGCGCTTGCGGCAAGAGTTCGGCCCTAAGGGACTGGCCGTGATCGGGCCGACCCAGCTTTATGGATATGCGGCGCAGGGAGAGAATGCTGATCCCGCAGCGGAGCGGAGTTACATCGAGTCGGTTCGACAAAGATACTATTCGAGTTTATTGGATATGCCGGTGCCCTTGAGCCAGCATAACTTCAAAACCTACGGGGCAAGTACGACGCCGACGCTGGTGGTAATCAATCGGGCGGGCCAAGTGGCCATGTACCACCCGGGCGCCATGACCTATGAGGAATTACGAGCGGCGATTGAGAAGGCTTTATAATCGCGGATTTTAGCTTGCGGATTACAGAACAACCCCGCAGTTTGCCGGACGATCCAGGTCTCTTCGTCTCGGTCTTTGAATCCCCTGCCAGCCGCGTCATGACCTTGGTAATTTGTCCAATGGGCCGCAACCTTGGAAGCTATGCTGAGCGGGAGACATAACGGCAAAACATTGTAAATGGCGGGCTTGGCGCAGAATTAGTTTTTTGTTAAAGGCGCCAGCCGAAGTGAGCGCCTCGTGGCACTGAGCCTTGCCTGCGTCGGATTCTCGCTAAGTCGAAACTACCAACTATGACTTCATTGAGTAAGCCGAGCGCCAGCCGTTCCCTCACCATTGGTAGTGTGCCCTCCGATCCTAACTTTTACAAAGAACTACTCGATCACATGAGCGACGGCGTCTACTTTGTGGACCGCTCCCGGCGGATCTTGTATTGGAATGACCGCGCGTTTCGCCTGACGGGCTACAAACCGGACGAGGTGACCGGGAGATCGTGCCAGGACGACATTTTGTGCCACGTCGACGGTAAGGGAAAAAGGCTATGTCAGGACGGCTGTCCGCTAATGGCCGCCATGGCGGACGGCGAGGCACGGGAGGCACAGATTTTTCTGCGACACAAGCAGGGGCGGCGCGTTCCAGTGATGGTGCGCGTGCAACCTATCCATGGAGATGATGGTTCGGTGGTGGGCGCGGTTGAGATTTTTACGGACGAAACGGCTCGGCTGGCGGCAGCCCGCAAAACGGAGGAGATGGAGCGGTTGGCCTTCCTCGATCAACTCACCCAATTGCCAAACCGGCGTTATCTGGAGATGTCGGTAAAAACGGCGTTGACCGAGTACCAGGTTCACGGGGATGCGTTTGGCGTGCTGGTGATCGACCTGGACTGGTTCAAGTCAATCAACGACCGCTTTGGCCATGCGGCGGGAGACCAAGCGCTGCAAGAGGCGGCGACAACACTGGTGGGCGCACTGCGCACCTCGGACATCGTGGGGCGATGGGGCGGCGACGAATTTCTGGCGGTGGTTCGGCACATGGACGCCGACATCCTGAAGCGGTTGGCGAATCGCTGCTGCGCGCTGGTGGCTCAGACCTCGGTTATCAGCGGAGGCGAGCGCGTGGCCTTGTCAGTATCCGTGGGGGCAGCGGTGGCGCATAAGGACGATACGGCGGATTCGCTGATCAATCGGGCGGATCAGTTGATGTATCAAAGCAAGGCGGCCGGGCGAGCGCAGGCGGCGGTGGACGGATCAATCGCCACCGTTGAAGCCGCGGGCCGGAGGTAAGGAGTTAGCGCAACGCTGAAGCGTGTGCGACGCCCAAAATCTAAAAACAAATCCAGAGTTCGCGGATTATAGTGCCGCAGCTTGCTCGCGCCGGCGCGCCTGGATTTCTATGTAGACGTTGACCAGCGAGACCGCGGCGGGCGTCACTCCTGGAATGCGTGAGGCCTGCCCCAGGGTTTGCGGCTGGATCTTGCGCAGTTTTTCCTGCATCTCGCGCGAGAGGCCGCTGACGGAGTGGTAATCGAACCAGTCAGGGATGTGGCGCTGCTCGGCCTTTTTCAGGCGATCGATGGCGCGTTGCTGCTGATCGAGATAGCCGGCATATTTGATCTCCGTTTCGATGGACTTGAGTTCGTTGCGAACCGCAGAGGAGATCTCTACCACGGAGGGCACAGAGGTCACAGAGGAATTCCGGGCAAAGAATTCGGGGGACAGATTTTTTAGTACTGAGGTCAAGTGCTCTATCGCAATCTCGGGCCGCTTCAGGAGTTGGGACAACGGTTGGCCGAGTGCGGAGGCCAGGTCGCTGGTCGTCGGTCGTTGGTCGTTAGGAAATTCGGCGGAGGTCTGATTCAACTCATCCACCATCGCGCCGGTCAACTTGGTGCGGTCCAGCAGATTCTTCATCTCTTCTACGCGCGCTTGTTTGGCTTGAAAATCCCGCCAGGCTTGATCGTCGATCAGGCCTACGCGGCGGCCGTGCGGGGTCAGACGGCGGTCGGCGTTATCGATGCGCAGATGCAGGCGGAACTCGGCGCGTGAGGTAAACATGCGGTACGGCTCGTTTGTCCCCTTTGAAATCAGGTCGTCGATCAGGATCGCGGTATAGGCTTCGGTGCGATCGAGGATCAAGGGCAGCTCGTTCTTTATACTCAGCGCGGCGTTGATTCCCGCCATGATGCCCTGGCAGGCGGCTTCTTCATAGCCGGAGGTTCCGTTGATTTGGCCGGCCAGAAAAAGGCCAGCGATTTTTTTGGTCTCGAGCGTGCGATTGAGTTCGGTCGGATCGATGGAATCGTATTCGATGGCGTAGCCTGGCCGCATCATCTCCGCGCTTTCGAGGCCCGGGATTGACTTGAGAATCGCCAGCTGAACATCGATAGGCAGGCTGGTGCTCATGCCGTTGACGTAGATCTCGTGCGTGTTCAGGCCTTCGGGTTCGAGGAAGAGCTGGTGCGTGAGCTTGTCGGGAAACTTGACGATCTTATCTTCGATCGACGGGCAATAGCGCGGTCCGATGGATTGGATCTGACCGCTGTACATGGGCGAGCGGTGGACGTTTTCGCGGATGATGCGGTGCGTCTCTTCGGTCGTGAAGGCGATGTAGCAGGGCACTTGTTTATCGTGATGCGCGACCTGGCGCGTGCGAAAGCTGAAGGGAGTGGGGTCGGCATCACCGGGCTGAAGCTCGAATTTTGACCAGTCAATGGTGCGGCCGTCGAGGCGCGGAGGTGTACCAGTTTTCAGGCGGCATCCGCGCAAGCCCAGCTTTTTCAGCGATTCGCCGAGGAGAACGGCCGCCGGCTCGCCGGACCGTCCAGCGGGATATTGCTGCTCGCCGCAGTGGATAAGTCCATTGAGGAATGTGCCGGTGGTGATGACGACGGCGCGAGCGGAGACTCGGCGGCCGTCGCGGAGGAGGATGCCTTGAATGCAGTTCTCAGTTCTCAGTTCCCGGTTCTCAGTTGGCTCGGGACTTTCTGAGAACTGAGGGCTGGGAACTTCGAACTTCTCCACGATTACATCAGCTACTTCAGCTTGCTTGATTCTTAGATTCGGCTGCGACTCCAGCACCTCGCGCATTTTCAAGCGGTAGGCCTGCTTATCGCACTGGGCCCGCGGAGACCAGACGGCTGGACCTCGCGAGGTATTGAGCAGGCGGAACTGGATGCCTACCGCATCGGTGATTTCGCCCATGATGCCGCCGAGCGCGTCCACTTCGCGAACCAAGTGACCCTTTGCGATTCCACCGATGGCTGGGTTGCAGGACATCTGCGCGATCAGATCGACATTGAGGGTGTAAAGCCCGGTCTTCAGGCCCATGCGGGCGGCGGCCATGGCGGCCTCGCATCCGGCGTGGCCGGCGCCGACCACGACCACGTCGAAATGTTCATCGAAATGCATTTGGCAAGGCGCGGCCCCGTTCCGCGCGGGTGTGCTGCTTTTATTGATTGTAACAAGGGGTGGAAGCTCGGCATGAGATTCGGCTGATCGCGTGGCGGCTGGCCGCGGTTAGCTCGACGGCCGCTGTGACGACTTAAATCTTGCTCCCAGCGGGCTGTTCGATCTCACTCCGTTTCCCAGGCGCGCGGCACGTTGATATAGGAGCGATCCAGTTCGGCCACCGAAGAGCAGCCCAGCAGGCGCAGGGTGCGGTCGAGGTCGGTTCGGAGGATCTCGATCGCGCGGTTCACGCCGGCTTCGCCCGCCGCCGCGAGACCGTAGGCATAGGCGCGCCCGCAGAGCACGGCTCGGGCGCCGAGGCACAATGCCTTTACGATGTCGGCGCCACGGCGTATGCCGCCATCCATCAGAATTTCAGTTTGGCCGCCGACGGCGCTCACCACTTCGGGCAGAGCGCGCAACGCGGCGGGAACGCAATCGAGCTGGCGGCCCCCATGGTTGGAGACGGAAATCGCGGCCGCGCCTTCGTCCACCGCACGGCGAGCATCGTCGCCGGTCAGCACACCCTTCACAATGATCGGTCCTCGCCAGTGCTCGCGAATCCATTTCAAGTCAGCCCACGTGACCACCGACTCCGCCAGGGCAGCGGCAACATCGATTAACGGCATTCGGCCCTTGCCGGGCACGACCACATTAGGCAATGCCATCAATCCACCGTCGCGCAAATAGTCGAACAGCCAGCCCGGATGCGACAGAATATTTGGGACGAAGGGCAGCTTCTCGAAGAGGCTGCCGCAGACGAGTTCCTTCATGCCGTTGCGCACATCGCGCTCGCGACTGCCCGCGACCGGCGTGTCAATGGTGACGACGAGAGCTGCAAAACCGGCGATGCGGGCCCGCTCGAGACCGGCTTCTGCGGCCGCACGGCCGCCAATAAAATAAAGCTGGAAGAAGACCGGACCCCTCGACGCGGCTTTGACGTCCTCGAGCTTATAGCCCGAGATGGTCGAAAGCATGTACGCAGTGCCCGCGTCGCCAGCGGCGCGCGCGGCCGAAACCTCTCCGCCGGGATGCATCATTCGGCTGTAGCCGACCGGCGCCAGCAGGAAGGGCAGCGCGAGGTCGTGCCCAAGAACGCGCACGCCAAGCGAGCACTTTTCCACCTCGACAGCCTGCCGGGGACGGAAAGTGACGTCGTCAAAGACACGGCAATTCTCGCGCAGCGTGACCTCGCCTTCAGCGCCGCCATCGAGATAGTCGAAAACCGCACGGGGAAGGCGCGCCCGCGCAATGGTGCGCAGATCGGCGATACAAACCACGCGAGGAGAAGCGACGGAGCGAGAGAGGCGAGTCACGGGAAAACGGCTCGATAGTATCACGCGACAGTATCACGCGACGGGCTTCTCCGAAGTAACCAGAGCCATGCTCATGCGTCACCGAGCTTTCGGCCTTGCGTCACAGACAGGCCGACCCATGCCAGCCCAACATAGCTATAGTGGCGCGGAGCCTCCAGCGAATCGGGCCCCGCGCGTTGGAGTGCCTATGAAGAAAGCATTCGTGTTTTCTGTGCTTGCCCTCGCCCTCTTGCTCGGCCTGGCTATTGCGCAGACCAAGTCCGTGATCACGGTCAAAGGAAGCGAACTGAACAATGGCGTGGTCCTGGTCGACGTGGTGAAAGACGGCAAGAGCTTTGAACTAAGCTGCAACCATGGAGCATCTGGTTGCGCTACGCTCAAGGGCGGGAAGTATGAACTCGTCGAGTTGCCTCCCAACCATGGCATGTACGATTGCCACGATGTCGAGGTGTATGGGGACCCCGCCGGCCTGGAGCCTGGCAAGAAGCTGGGTGAATACTGCCTGGCCGAAAAGTAAAGCTGTCCGCCGAAGGATCGCGAACCTCATCTGCGCGGGTGACTACGCCGATCTGACGCCCTATTCCTTCGCTACCACCACCGACCGCGCCTTGGTCAGCTCGGGACGATCCGAGTGTCCGCCCTCGCACGATCTCACCAGCAGGGCATAATATTCGCTGGCGTCGGAGGCCTTCCCCGCCATTTCCGCCGCCTGCGCCGCGCCGTAGAGTCCGTTAAAGCGCTTCGGATTGAACTTCAAATCTCCGCGATATTCCACGAGCGCCAGCTCCGGCTTGTGCATCTCCAGCAGGATATCCGCCAGCATCTCGCGCGCGGGAATCGAGGTCTGCTCCTCGCCCACCGCGTCCTCATGGTCAGCAACTTTCCTCATCAGAGCGACCGCTTCGTCGTCGTGCCCCTCGGCGTGCATCACCCATGCCGAAGCTTCGTTCTCCACCATCTCGGTGGACTCGGCCGAATATTTCTTATTGCGCGCCAACTGATCCTTGCGGATGGAGTCGAGCTCCGCCACATCTTTCTTGGCGCCGGCCACGTCTCCGCTGCGCACCGCGCCGATGGCCCGAGCCCAGTACGCTGTAAGCCTTATCGCCCTTTCCTGACTCCGCCACGATCTCCAGTTTCGCCGCGTCCGCCCAGCGATGCATCTCCAGCGCGTACATGGCTGGAAACTTCGCCATCGCAAAGGCGTGCATATCCGTGTCGCCCATTTTCATCGAGGGCATCGTCTTCACTTCTTCGATCCACTTCGCAGCCTCATCCTCGCGCCCGCTCTGCAGGTAGGCGTAGATCAGAAAATCCATGGCGTGAAACTGGTGCGCCTCTCCGCCCATGTGCATCGCCGCCGTCTTGCGAGTCGCTGCGATGGACGCCAGGTTTGACGTGATGTCATCCTGCCAGTCGCCGACACGCTCAAAAATATGCGACGGCATGTGCAGCGCATGCGGAGAAGAGGGCGCGATGGCGGCGTAGCGCCGCGCCGCCGGCAATCCCAGTTGCGCCAGCTGCGGCTTGTCGTAGGTGTGAATCAGATAGTGGGCGATGCCGGGATGATCCGGTTCGATCTCGAACAGCTTTTCCAGAATCGCGCCCGCCTTTTTGCGATTGGCGAAAGTTGTGTCGTTGTCAGGCTCGGAAGCCAGCAGCGACAGCGCATAAAAAGCGGCCGCCTCATGATCTGCCGCCGAATGATCCTGCGCTGATCCGTCCATGCCATAACGTGTATAGACCTTCTCCATCGCCGCCGAGTAAGCACGTGCCCGCGCCTCATGGTCGTCTTCCGCTTTGACGCCGCCTTTTCCGCTGTGGGTATAAAACGCCATCGCCGCGCTGATGTAATCTCGCTCGCGCTCCGTCTTAGGCTTCAGTCTCTCCGCCGTCTTCAGCTCCTCGGCGCCGCGTTTGAGCGTCGCGTCATTCGGCCAGTCCCACAGTTGGTGCCACAGGCTCATGGCGACGCCCCAATGCGCCATGGCGCACTTCGGATCTTCCTTCGCCGCTTCATTAAATGTCTTCTCCGCCTCCTCGTACCAGAACGAGTGCAGCAGCGCCACGCCCTTCTCAAAAGTCTTCTGCGCCTCGGCGTTGCACGATATCGGAAAATGCACGGTCCCGAGTTTTGACTCCATCATGTCGTGATGATCGTGGCCCTCGTCCGCCAAAGCGGGAACAGAAAGGGCGGTGAAGCACACTGCCAGGCAACAAATCAGGCGAGCCAATAAAACTGACTTGGACATAGGAAGACCCCCACCCGCGAAGTCTAGTAGCGAGATTGGAGCGTGGTCAAGCCGACGGGCGCAAGGAAGTACGGGCCCAAGGAAGCGATTAGCGCGAGAGCATTCTCTTCGTTTCTGTGACCACCCGCGCCGCGCGGGGATAACGCTCGCGGAGCGACATCTTGATCAGCTTCTCCGGCACAAGCTGATCGCGCAGGCCGAGTTCGCCATACTGGTGAGTCAAGTCGACAAAGCGAAACTGCGGAGTCTCCATTTTTTGCAAACAGAACTGGATATTCGGCAGCGCGTAGATCGTCGCTCCCACCGCCTCCGCGAAATAAACGGCATACGGAAAAACCAAGGTCGGCTCGAAACTGGTCTTGTGCATCCAGATGGTTTTGCTGAAGTCATCGCCGCCAATAAAGCCGCCCACTTTCACCTTGGGGTAGACGCGAACCAGGTCGATCGTAATCCCCTTCAGCGTGTGATCGCCGTCGATGTAGGCGAAGTCCAGCTCGCCGTCCGCAATCTGGTCGATCACCTCGGTAGTTTTTCCGCGCAGAATCGTGCGGCGGGCGGCAGCAAATTCGGTCTTTGCTTTGGCGGCCTGGAAAAAACTCTCGAACACGGAATTATCCTGATTCGCGGGCTTGTTCCAGTCATCCAGATGCCGCCATGGGTCGAGCATGTAGTAGGTCGAGACGCGCTCGCAACCGGCCAGCACCGCGGCCGCAAAATCCCCCTGGTAGACTCCGACCTCGACCATTTTTTCGATGCCCGCGCTGCGAATGAAGTTGATCCAGAAGTCGAATCGCGATTGCGAATGCGAGATGCATTCGCTCAGCAACTGATGGGTAGCTTCGGCGAGAGTCGCAGGGGTCAAGAGGTAAGTCCGTTTCCGCTCGTGGCTTGGATTGTAGCCGCTTAGAACGTGGAAATTGGACCCGTTTGTACCCTTGTACCCAAAGAGTATCGTCCTCTTTAGAGAACAATTTTAGATGACAATGCGAGATAACAATGCGCTCCTGATTCATTTTCAGCAGGTTGGCCATTGATCCTATCGTGGCCGCGCACGATCCATGCGCGGTCTGGCTGCCGATCCGCGCTGATAAGCCGTCAATCAGGGTTTTCGAAGGCAAGCGGACTCGATGGAGATCTGGAATGGGAGAGTGCAGTTTCCACCTCTGCCTGTGCCCGCTCCGAAAGGTCGCGGAGGATTGCCGTGAGCAGCTTTCTGCCGCCGCTCTCCGCCCGGGAAATCGAAACCTCAAGGGGAATCTCCTTGCCATCCGCCCGCGCCCCCCAAACGATCCCCATGTTTTTCATTTTGCGGCTGGTTCCGCCGGTCGCGGCAAAGAAGCTTACCTGCTCGGCGTGCCCCTTGCGAAATCGGTGCGGGATAAATCGCGTCAACGACCCTCCCAGAGCCTGGGCGGCCGGACAGCAAAACATCCTCTCCGCCGCCGCGTTGAAAATCACGATCCGCTGGCCTTCATCCACCGTAATGATCGCATCCATCGCGGTTTGAATGATCGCGGCCATCTCCCCGTGGTTTACCTCCGAAGGGTCAACTGCGGTCCGCGCATCCGCAACTACCTCCTTTAAGATCGACACATTCCCCCCATCAGGCCGCCATCAACATATCGGCAACGCTCTGGCCGAGCATTAGCCTGGCGCAGTCATTTTTGTATATGGGGATTACAATCGTCATCGCCTTCAGCAAAAACACGGGCCTTACCAACCCCCCGTTTGACATCCCCACTCCGCGCCCCTACCCTTAAAAGTTCCCAAAATGCCCGGCGCCACCAAAATCCTCGTCATCGGCAGCGGAGGCCGCGAGCACGCTCTCGTCTGGAAGCTTCGCCAGTCTGCGCGCGCGGGACAGATTTACTGCGCGCCCGGTAATGGCGGCATTGCCGAAGAGGCCGAGTGTCTGCCCGTCGATGTCAAAAGCCTCGACTCCATGGTCGCGCTGGCGAACCGGCTCCAGCCCGATCTCACCGTCATCGGCCCCGAGTTGCCGCTGATGCTCGGCGTGGTCGATGAGTTCACGCGTCGCGGCTGGCGCACCTTTGGACCCACGCAGGCGGCGGCGCAACTTGAAACGAGTAAGAGCTTCGCGAAGGAGTTTCTCCAGCGCCATCACATTCCGACCGCGCATTACGCGATCTGCAATTCGGCCGACGAGGTGCGCGATGCCCTGGTACACTTCCACCCGCCCATCGTCGTAAAGGCCGATGGCCTGGCGGCGGGCAAGGGCGTGGTGATCGCGGAGACCAAAGACGAAGCCGCGACCGTCGCCGCTGACATGCTGAGCGGACGCATGCTCGGCGAAGCCGGCGCGCGCGTAGTATTCGAAGAATTTCTGGAAGGCGATGAACTGTCTTTTCTGGTGGTCAGCGACGGAGAGCGCGTAGCGCCGCTTGTAGCCGCACAGGATCATAAGCGCGTGGGAGACGGCGACATCGGCTCGAACACCGGAGGCATGGGCGCCTACACCACAAAAACTATCATCGACGAGAAGATGCGCGACTGGCTGATCAATCACATCGCGCGCCCGGTGGTAGCCGGCATGAAAGAAGAAGGCGCCGAATATAAAGGCGTCCTCTATTGTGGCCTGATGATGACCGCGCGCGGGCCGATGGTACTGGAATTTAATTGCCGCTTCGGCGATCCGGAGACGCAACCGATTTTGATGCGGATGGAGAACGATCTGGTCGAGGCCATGGAAGCCAGCATCGACGGGCGCACCAGCGACGGCGATTTCAAATGGTCAAACGACGCGGCTGTGTGCGTGGTGATGGCATCGGGCGGATACCCGGGCGCGTACGAGTCGGGGAAAAGAATAACGGGGCTGGATGAGGCCGGAGGAGTTGAAGGCGTGAAGATTTTTCACGCGGGCACTACCAAAAGAGACGGGGACTTTTATACTGCCGGCGGCCGAGTGTTGGGAGTAACGGCTAGAGCCGATGAGCTGCAAACCGCGGTTGATCGCGCCTACCAGGCTTGTGAGAAAATTCAATTCGAAGGCGCGCACTATAGAAGAGATATTGGCGCGAGAGCGCTGAAGAAAACCTAGGCGAGTAAAAGCGGTCACCGGTGACCGGTCACCCGCATTCCACCTGTAAGGAAAAAACAATGCCAACGAATCCAGCAGTTTCCATCGTAATGGGGAGCGACTCCGATCTGGAGATCATGCGCGAGGCCGGCAAGGCGCTCGACGAATTCGGAATTGTCTATGAAATTGATGTCACGTCCGCGCACCGGTCGCCCGACCGCACCGCTGAATATGCCAGAAAGGCCGCCAGCCGGGGCATTCGCGTGATCATCGCCGGAGCCGGCGGAGCGGCCCATCTCGCCGGGGTCATCGCCGCTCACACCACGCTTCCGGTCATCGGCGTCCCGATTCCGTCAACGTCTTTGCAAGGCATGGACTCGCTGCTGGCGACCGTGCAAATGCCCGCGGGAATTCCGGTGGCGACGGTAGCGATTGGCAAGCCCGGCGCGACCAACGCGGGAATTCTTGCGGCGCAGATCATCGGTGTGGGTGACTCGGCGATCGCGAAGAAACTGGACGCGCACAAAGAGAAATTAGCCAAGGGCGTGGAAGAAAAATCGAAGAAGCTGCAAGCGTCGTTACGTGTGTAGCGCCGGCGTCTCGCCGGCTGTCCCAAATTGCCAGGCCAGTGCGGAGTTTGGAGCGAACGGTGTCTGGCGCGCGCAGCTAGAATTTCAGCGTCTTCAAGTATTCCCGGAAGGCGCCGCCCAAATCGTCCCGTTTCAGCGCGAACTCGACGGTCGCCTTCAGGAACCCTAGCTTGTCCCCGGTGTCGTGGCGCCGTCCTTCATAGACGCACGCATACATCTTCTCGCGCTTAAGGAGCGCACGCAGCCCGTCGGTGAGCTGCAGCTCTCCTCCCGCGCCGGGCGTGATGTTGGAGAGGGTTTCAAAAACTGTCGGCGTCAAAATGTATCGTCCAATCACGGCGAGGTTCGACGGCGCGTCTTGGAGCTTCGGCTTCTCGACCAGGTCGAGCACCTCAAAAAGTTTCCCGCCCGAGCCCGCGACTTCTTTTCCCTTGATCACGCCATAAGAAGAAATTGCCGCGCCCTCGATGGGCTGAATGGCGATGACCGATTGTTGCTTCTCGTTAAAGACGTCGATGAGCTGCCTGAGCACAGGTACCTTCGCGTCGATGACGTCATCGGCGAGCAGCGCGGCGAAGGGCTCGTTGCCGACAAGCTCGCGCGCAGTGAGGATGGCATGGCCCAGGCCGAGCGCCTCCTTCTGACGGACGTAGGAGACATAGATCATGTCGGAGATCTGGCGCACCACCTTGAGCAGGTCGGTCTTGCCTTTTTCCTCCAGCATCTTCTCGAGCTCGTAGCTGGTATCGAAGTGGTCTTCGATGGCGCTCTTGCCGCGGCCAGTGATGATGATGATCTGGTCGCAGCCGGCGGCGACGGCTTCCTCAACACCGTACTGGATGATGGGCTTGTCGACGAGGGGCAGCATCTCCTTGGGCTGGGCCTTGGTGGCGGGAAGGAAACGGGTACCGAGGCCGGCGGCGGGGAAGACGGCTTTGCGGACGGTGCGGACCTGGCGGCGATCTCCGCCGCGGCGGCGCTCAGTAGCAGGCATCATGGCGGGTCAATTGTAAACGGTTGGGTTGGGAGGAGGTAGCCGGGTAGATGCTGTAGGAATTTCCGGGAAGTCTGATCGACGTCTCCGTCCCGGTTCGTGAGCAATCGCCTGCGTTCCTCACCGCCGACAAACGCATAGGTCCTTCGCTTCGCTCAGGATGACAACGCGGAATTTTGAATGATTTACGTAAGACCTGGGCGGCTGGAAGCTCTAGGCGGTTGGAGCGGGAGCGGGGCTTTCCTGGGCTTGCAGCTCTTCCAACAGGTCGCGAAGGGTTTCGAGGATGCTTTCGGCGCTGGCTATTTTGATGGTGAATTTCAGGGTACCATCGGGGGTGAATTGAGCTTTAGGTTGGCTGGCCACGAACCTGGCTAGTTTGCCGGGGTCGATGGTCGCGGTGGGGGCGAATTTTATGTTTACGATTTCGCGCTTGCGCTCGATAGCCGTCGCGCCAGCTCGCATGGATTGGAGCTTCAGGGCGGCATAGGCCAGCAGGTTTCTCACCGCGCTGGGGGGCGGGCCGTAGCGGTCGGTCAGTTCAGCGCTTACGTCTCTTAGTTGGGATTCGGTTTCTACGCCGGCGATGCGCTTGTACATGCGGAGGCGCTGGTTTTCTTCTTTTATGTAGTCGCTGGGGATGCGGATGTTGAGGCCGAGGTTGAGCTGGATCTCGGTGACTTCGACGCCTTGCTCGCCCTTCATCTCTCTTACGGCTCGTTCGAGCATCTGCGTGTAAAGCTCGAAACCGATGGCTTCGATGTGGCCGCTTTGCTCTCCGCCTAATAGATTGCCTGCGCCTCGTAGTTCGAGATCGAGGGCTGCGATTTTGAAGCCCGCGCCTAAGTCGGAGAATTCTTTTAGCGCGGCGAGACGGCGGCGGGCAATGGGCGTTAATTCGATTTCGGCGGGCAAGAGTAGGTAGGCGTAGGCACGACGATTGCTGCGGCCCACGCGGCCTCTCAGTTGGTAGAGCTCGGAGAGTCCGAAGCGGTCGGCGCGATTGATGATGATGGTGTTGCAGAGCGGAATGTCGAGGCCGTTTTCGATAATTGTCGTTGAGACGAGAATGTCGGCTTCGTGATGCATGAATTTGAGCATCACTTTTTCGAGTTCGCCTTCACCCATCTGGCCGTGACCTATGATGACTTTCGCGGTTGGGGCGAGGGCCTGGAGTTTGGCGGCGATCTCCCAGATTGTCTCGATGCGGTTATGAACGAAATAGACCTGGCCACCGCGGTCGAGTTCCTGCTCGATGGCAGACTGAATTAGTTTTTCATCCCAGCTCGCTACCACGGTTTGGATCGCCATGCGATCCTTGGGCGGCGTTTCGATCACGCTCATGTCGCGCAGGCCTACCAGGCTCATGTGGAGCGTTCGCGGAATGGGCGTGGCGGACATGGTTAATACGTCTACCTGCGTGCGGATCTGTTTAATGCGTTCTTTGTGGCGAACGCCGAAGCGCTGCTCTTCATCGACTACGAGGAGACCGAGGTCGGAAAACTTTACGTCTTTCGAAAGAAGGCGGTGGGTGCCGATGAGGATGTCGACTTTCCCAACCGCGACTCGCTCGAGAATTTCTTTGACCTGCTTCGGAGTGCGGAAGCGGCTGATCATTTCTACTTTGACTGGGAATGCGGCGAAGCGCTGCTTGAAGGTTTCGTAGTGCTGGAAGGCGAGGACCGTGGTGGGTGCGAGGACCGCGACCTGCTTGTTGTCGCTAAGAGCTTTGAAGGCGGCGCGCATGGCTACTTCAGTTTTGCCGTAGCCCACGTCGCCGCAGAGCAGGCGATCCATGGGAAGCTGGCCCTCCATGTCGCGTTTCACGTCGGCGATGGCCTGGGCCTGGTCTTCGGTCTCGTTGTACTCGAAGGCGTCTTCGAATTCTTTCATCCATTCGGTGTCGGCGGGGAAGACGTGGCCTTGTGCCGACTGACGCTGCGCGTAGAGCTTGAGCAGTTCGTCGGTCATGTCTTTCATGGCCTTCTTGACGCGGGCCTTGGTCTTCTCCCACTGGCCGGTGCCGAGGCGATTTAGGGTTGGCTTCGCGCCTTCCTGCGAGCGATATTTCTGGACGAGATCGAGGCGTGTCAGCGGGACGTAGAGGCGGGCGGCTTCGGCGTATTCGAGGAGCATGAACTCGGCGGTGCCGTCGCCCTGATTGATTTCTTTCAGGCCCTGATATTGGCCGATGCCGTGTTCTACGTGGACTACATAGTCTCCGACTTGCAGGTCGCGGAAGTCGGAGAGAAACGCGCTTACTTTGGATTTCTGGCGGCCGGGGCGGCTTGCAACGAGGTCGGATTCGTCGAAAAGATCGCGGGCTCCGAAGACGGCTACGTGGGCTTCGGGGAGGATAAAGCCGTCGGGGATGTAGGCCTTGAGGAGCGTGGTGGTGAAGATTTCTCCGGCGAAGTAAGCGGTCTCATCGGCGTAGCTCTCGCCGCCGCGGGTGCGGCTGCCGAGGCGGAAGCTGGCGTTGTATTCGGTGAAGATGTCGGCGAGGCGCTCGACCTCTCCGGTGTTGGGAGCGGCCAGGATTACGCGGGTGCCGGCCTTCGTTAGCTTGGTCACTTCCTCGGTCATGGCGTTCATGGCGCCGTGGAAGCGCGGGGCCGGCTGGGTGAGGAAAGCAGCTTCGTCTCTTCTCCCAGAGGATATGCCGCCCAACGTGTTATCCGCTGCGGGCAAAATGCATGGGTCCTTCGCTTCGCTCAGGATGACAGAGTTTGAAGAAGAGTCGGAGTTTGAAGAAGAATCAGAGTTTGAAGGAGCGCGGGCGATGGCTAAGTATTCGAGATCGGCACCGGGTAGGGATCGGACTGTTTCATGCCACTTTTGGGGCGTCAGATAAAGATCAGTGGGACGGACCAGGTTGCCGACTCCGCTGCGCTCGTGGGCTTCTTCGATGCGGCTCCAGGTTTTTTCCAGTTCTTTGGTGAGCGCCTCGGGCTCGTCGAGGATCACTCTGGCTTCAGGGAGCATGGCGAAGATGGTGCGATCGGCTCCGGCGATCGGGGCGTAGAACTCCCAGCCCGGAAAGACTCCGGCACCCGAGTCGCGCGCGGCCTGCTCGATGGCTTCGGTTGTGCCCTCGATTCTCTTGCCACTCAGTCTGGCGTTGATGGCGCCCAGCAATTCTTCGTTGACGGGCGTTTCGGTTAGCGGGAGCAGGACAACTTCATCGACCGGGTTGGAAGAGCGCTGGCTGGCGGGATCGAACTTGCGCATCGATTCGATCTCATCGCCGAAAAACTCTATGCGCACGGGGCGGTCGGATTCGGGGGAGTAGACGTCGAGCAGTCCGCCGCGGGTGGCGTACTGGCCGGGCATTTCGACGACGTCGGTCGAGGTGTAGCCGACGGTGTTGAGGTGCTGCAAAAGTTTTTCGAGGTCGAAGGTTTCGCCGCGACGGAGGATGCGGGCGAGGTCGGCGTAATAATCGGGCGCGCGGAGGAGGATGGTCGTCGCGCTTACGGGAGAGATGACGATGGTGGCGCGGCCGGTGGCGACCTTCCAGAGCGCGGTGGCGCGCTCCTCCTGGATTTCAGGATGCGGCGAGAGATTCTGGAACGGCAGAACGTCGCGGGCGGGGAGGGTGACGATTTGATCCGGGTCGGTGGCGCCCGTCAGTTCGGCAAAGGCAGCGAGGACAGGCGCAAGGTCCTCGGCGGCGCGGTTATCGGGCACGACGACGATGAACGGGCGCTCGGAGTGGCGCTGGAGGAGAACGGTGATGAGGGCTTTAGCTGCGGGGTTGAGGCCGGAGACACTGATCCGCCCCGTGCTCTCCCGGAGATGGGAGGTCGCACGCCGGAAGGCTGGAAGTTGTTCCACCTCCGCGAAAATTTCGCGGACGAACGGCAGGAGCATGCTGCTTCGATTCTATCAAGGGTAGAGGGATGCAGGGGGATTGTCGGGTCACCGGTCACCGGTTAGCGGTCTCCGGTGACCAATCGTGCCCTTGCTTGAAGTTGATGCCTGGTGCTGCTGGCGAAAAGCTTGACGGCGGAGTTCGCCGAGGAACGCGCAGAGTACACAGAGAAAGTCGCAACGGTGGGCGGGTGACGATGCCCGCCCTTAGCCGAGCGTTATGTTGGGAAACGGCGTCATTTGCTTGGGCTATCGGTTTTCGTGGGCGGAGACTGCGGCTGCGCCTTTTGCTGCTCGGCCAGAGATGCATCGACGCGCTTCTTGAAGTCGCCCTCGTCGTTGTGAGCAAGTCCGCTAAAGGCGGTCTGCACCTGCATCTCGCAGCTGGCGTCCCCTTTTGCATTGAGGACGACAGAGTTGATGCGTTTTCCGCCGAGCGAGCCGCCGATGACGAATGAGGCGGTCATCTCGGTGCCGTCGATGCCGAGGATTCCATATTTTCCGGAGTTGCGGAGGGCATCCTTCACAGCAGGCCACAGCACGGCACAGTTGACGGGATATACCTCTTTGTGAGTCTTGGCGAATGAAGGCCCGGCGACCATTGTCAGCATCAGAGCCAGAATTGCGAATCGTCTCATGTGAACCTCCCCTTTTTGAGCGTTTCTCTCGAAGAGCGTTCTCGCAGATGTGCGGATGCTACCACTGCGGCTGCACTGCGCGCTGTGATCTAAGTACTTCGGGTGGGGCGGGCGGGACGCCGCGCGCTACTTCCTTAAGAGAGGGCGCGTCAGGCAGGTGGGGCCTCCATTGCCGTTGAGGCAGAGTTCTTTGCCGGGGAAGGTTTGGAGGTCGAAACCGGCTTGGCGGAGGCGGGCGTTGGTTTTGACGTTTTCTTCGATGGCGATCAGTCGATTGTTGCCGAGCGCGAGGACGTTGCAGGCTTGCGTTTCCCGCTCGGAGTAGTCGATTTCGATCAGGCGGACGTTGCGCGATTTCAGGAATTCTACGGTTTGCACTGAGAGCCATGGGAGATCGACCAGGGCTGTGTGTTCATCGAGCAGACTAATCAGGGACATCAAGTGGAGGCAGGCGGTGGGGCCTTGGGCGTAGGGGAGCGGGGCGGCGATAACATCGACCTGGTGCGGGGCGAGGATGGCGCGGAGTTGGTCGATGCCCAGCTGGTTGGTGCGGTAGCCTTGGCCTACTAAGAGCGTGTTGGAGTCTAGCCAAAGGATGTCGCCGGCTTCGGTGGTGGCGGGGACTGTTATTTCCGCGAGGATCGGAATGGCTGCCGAGACGCGGCCAGCCGCGTCTCTACGAGAGGGCGGTGGCGATACCTGCGACAGAAATTCGGCTTGGGCCTGGGCTTCGGGAATGCGGTTGGTTTTGCCGGGACGCATTCGGATCAGGCCATGGTTGGCGGGGAGACTGGCGTCGTGGGTGTAGACGGCGTCCAGGGTTAGGGCGGGAGCGGCGGGGAGGATTAGGACTTCGGCTCCGGATTGGGTCAGGAGTTCGCAGAGTTGCTCATGGGCCGATTGCGCGGCGGCGAAGTCTGGCGGGTGGTGGAAGCCCAGGTCTTGCCAGGCAGCGGATTTCCTGGGGTCATTCCAGCCCGCATGGCTCGGCGGACAGACGAGGACCTGGCGGAGCGACGCGATCATGCTCTGGATGGACATTGGGTGGATGGACATAGATTGGATGGACGCTGATTGGATCGACGTCGATTGGCTCGACTGGGAGTGAGTGGAATTCGATGGCATTGCCTGAGGGCTCGCTAGGGATTATGGCAGAGGTTCGAGGTCAGATTGCAGGGGTTTACTGCGAAAGGCGCCTTGGATCGACTTGATCGGCTGGAGCAGTGTTTAGAAAACTTACAGTTGACTGGTGTTGGGACTGGCGGAATCTATGTTAATGCTTGCTTAAATAGGCACCTCTGGTATACATATCTGCGGTATTTTCGACAAACAACTTTGCTGAAGTTTGTCTAATGACGGGTGGCGATCCGATCGGGGATTGCGTCGTCCAAAGAATTTGTCTGCGTTGCTACCCTCGGGGCTGGAGACTTCGGCCTTCCGAGGGATGGTTTGCGTCCACAGTTTATGGAAGCGTCCAGGAGCCTTATGAGAACTATGCTGCGTTCGTGTTTGCTGGTGGGAGTCGCGTTGCTGATTTCACAATTCGCGCTGGGACAGGGCGCGGCAACGGGCGATCTGCACGTTACGGTGAAAGATCCAAAGGGAAATGTGGTCACGAACGCGACGGTCACCGTGAAGGATGTGGCGAAGGGGCTGGAACGCGCGGGAAGCGGCGACGGGCAGGGCGGGTATAGCGTGCGGCAACTGGCGCCGGGGAATTATACGGTGTCCGTGGCGTCGGCGGGCTTTGCGACGGCAGAAGCAACCGGCGTGAATATCACGGTCGGGCAGGTGGCTGAGTTGCCGATCGGGCTGACGGTGGCGTCTGGCAAGGAGATTGTGGAGGTGACGTCGGAGGCGGAGCTGGTAGAGACTTCGCGGAGCTCGACGACGGACACGATCGGGGAGCGGAGAATCGAGGACCTGCCGATCAATGGACGGAACTACATTCAGTTCACGCTGACGGATTCGCAGGTGGTGCGCGACAACGCGCCGAGTCTGGGCGGCGCGGCTCCGACTTCAGGCTTGAATATGAGCGGGCAGCGGGCACGGTCGAACCTGGTGAACGTGGACGGAGCGGATGCGACGGACAACTCCGTGAACGGAGTGCGGTCGACTTTGTCGCAGGAGGCGGTGCAGGAGTTCCAGATTATTACGAACAGCTACGCGGCAGAGTATGGGCGGGCGTCGGGCGGCGTGGTCAATATCATCACGAAATCGGGGACGAACGATTTTCATGGAGACCTGTTCGGGTATTTGCGGAACCGGAATTTTCAGGCGGTGAATCCATTTTCGACGACGTCGAATCCGGCGTACACGCGGGTGCAGGCGGGAGCGGCGTTTGGCGGACCGATCAAGAAAGATAAGACCTATTTTTATTTTGGATATGAAGTCACCCGGCGGCACGAGACGGGATTCTCGAGTATTGGCAATGACTGCCAGCAATCCGGCGGACAGGTTTGCTTTGGTCTGGATGCGTTTGACACCGGCCAGCTCGGATTGCCGCTCGGGACGCTGCAACTGACGCCGGACCAGATTGGGTTCATCACGAACCCACTGGTGCTGGAGACGGCGGAGGGCAATAGCGCGTATTTGCAGGAACTGGAGCAGTATCTGTTCTTGTCAGGAGCCTCGTCGGGACAGGCTATCAACGGTGCATGGCCGCTGGCATTCACCGGAGGCTACGCGGGGATCGGAGGGTTTCCGACTTCGTGTACCGTGCCGGGCACGTGCTTTGTGCCGGGGTCGTATCAAACGCTGACATCGCAGGAGGGGAACTTTCCGGTATTTGAGGGGACAAGCTTGTACTCGCTGCGGCTCGACCACAATATCAGCAGCGCCAATCGCCTGAGCCTGGAGGTGCATGCCAGTCCGAGCACGGTTACGGGCATTGAGGTGAGCGGGCAGGATCAGCCGTTTGGACAGAATGCGTATTCGCGAACCTCGCAAACGACTTATCGTGACGTGGCCGGGATCGCAGAGGATACTTGGACGATCGGCAACAACCGGGTGAATGAATTTCTTTTTCAGTACGCGCGGCGCGGGTATGAATACTTCTACAACACGCAGATCCCGGGAGGATCGGACCCGGCGGTGAACATTCCGGGGTATGCGTACTTCGGACGCGAGCCTTACTCGTATATCAAGCGCGTCGAGCAGAGATATCAGTTCAAAGACAACTTTGCCTGGACACTCGGGCGGCATGACACGAAGTTCGGCGGCGACTTCAACTACCTGCCGTTGAGCGCGACGTTCACTGTAAATTACGGCGGCGTGTACGACATCGCGAATATTCCGGCGTCGGAGGTGGCGGACTTTGGATTCATCAATCCAGCGCCCGGGGTGTTGCCGGATTTCCCCGGTCTCTCGCCGGTGCAGGCTTATGGGGCGGGATTGCCGAGCGATTACATTCAGGGACTGGGAAGCCCAAGCGACTCATTCCACAATATTTCGATTGGAGCCTTCTGGGAGGACAGCTGGCGCGCGCGGCACAACCTGACGCTGAATTATGGCGTGCGATATGACGTGGAGCCGGCGCCGAAGTTCGCGCCGCCGCAAGGGCTGGCGCTGCCGGCGTACAACATTCTGGGACTGCAGAAGGGGATTCAGACGGACAAGAACAATATCCAGCCGAGAATTGGAATCGCGTGGGATCCGAAGGGCGATGGGAAGACGGTTTGGCGAGCCTCGTATGGAATTTTTTATGACCATCCGCTGCTGGGACTGTATTTTTTGGGCGACGCGTCGGATGGATCGAGCAGCGGACAGTTGGCATTTGCCGGGGCGGGCTTGTGCAATGGGCCCGGACAGCCAAGCAACTTGAGCGCATGGCCAATTTTTCAGGGGCTGATTCCGCCGGCGGGGGGTTCGGTCGCTTCCCCTTGCTCGCCGACGACCAACCCGGCGGTTCTCGGGCTGCTGAATTACAACCCGAACCAACAGCGCTTCGCGTGCGCGACGGGAGATCCGACGTGCGGCGTGACTTCGCCGGCGAATTCGCTCTTCCTCAATCAGAATTACCTGAATCCGTCGTCATTCCTGCCGCTGGGATTCCAGCCGTTTGGATATCCGCAGGCGAAGGGCTTTGTTTATGCCTATTCGCAGCAGGTGAACCTGACGTACGAGCACGACTTGGGCGGGGGATATGCGATGAGCATGGCTTACAACTTCAACGGAGGACGGCATTTGAACCGGCCAATCAATGCCAATCCGATTCGGGGCGATTTGCTGGTGCAAAACTTCTTTGCCGCTTCGGCAGCGGGACAGAATCCTTCGAGCCCGTTCACGGTCGGAACCGGATTGACACCCTGCGGTTCGGGCTCGGGTGGGCCCTGGATCAGCGCACCGCTGATGAACTTTTTCCGTCCGGGAGGCCTGAACCCCTCTATCGCCGGAGCGGTTCTGGCGGGTGGAGGAGCGTCGTGCATCGCGCTGGCGCAGGAAATTCTGGCGAGCCTGCCCGGATTTAATACCAATTGCGATGCGAGCACATTTACGGGCTGCGTGCCGTTCGGCGATATGGATGCGAACTACTCGAATGGCAGTTCGGTGTATCACGGGCTGACGGCAAATTTGCGGAAGCGCTTCAGCAGCCACTATGAATTCACGGCGTCGTATACATGGTCGCACGCGATCGACGACTCGACGGATTTGCAATCGACGACGACACCGCAGGATAGTTTCTATCCCGGCCAGGACCGGTCGACTTCTCTGTTTGACGAGCGCCACCGGTTCGTATTTAACGGGGTTTACCAGAGCGGAAAGCGCGGCCCAGGATTTGCGGGCAAGCTGTTCAGCGACTGGACGGTTGCCCCGCTGATCGAGCTAGGCTCGGGACGCCCGTTCAACATCATTACCGGCAACGACGATAACTTCCAGCTTTCGTCGTTGACGGGACGACCGAATGTGGTGCCTGCGAACACAGCGCCCAATGCCTGCGGATACTCGACCTACACTTCAAAATACTCACGGCAGGGCGGCTTTCAGGAGCCGTGCTTCCTGGACTTCGATGGGACGCTGGGATCGCTGGACGGCAATCTGGGGCGCAATGCCGGAGTCTCGCCGTGGACGGTATTCAACGATTTGCGAATCGCGCGGCGGGTTGGATTTGGAGAGCATTACAGCATGGATCTGATTGCCGACATGTTTAATCTCGCGAACGTTTATAACGTAGCGGCGGTGAATCCGTTGTGCTGTAGCGCGGTGGGATCGAGCACGACCCAGTCGCCGGCGGGACAGGCGACCGCGGCGTATGATCCACGGCAGTTTCAGTTTGCGCTGAAGTTTAACTGGTAAGGGCGGCTCGGAAGCGCTGGGCTTTTTTGGGGCTGTCCCGCCGGGACTTGAATTTGCTTTGCATCTAGCTCCGCACTCAAGGGCGGGGCTACGGTGCTCGTCTCCTTGCGACTGCGTCTTTTACCGTTCCAAAAGCCAGCTCTGATGTGTGTCTCTTAGTCCTGGTGCACATCGGATGGCGCTAGCCAGCATTGGCGAGGCGAATCCGCAGTAGGTCAGAACTGCGCCGGCCCTGGACTCGACTTGCATTCCGATTTGCCGTCCTGCCGCCACGCTTTCCGAAGGCCGTCTCGGTACAATAGTAGGGCTTGAGTTTTGATTTCTATTCATTTGTTTGAAGCGAGGAGATAGTTATGGAACGGAAGGCGAGTGCGGTTTGGAATGGCGGATTGAAGGACGGAAAAGGAACGATTTCGTCGACGAGCGGAGTTTTGTCGAATACGCCTTATTCTTTCACGACACGATTTGAAGGAACGCCGGGGACAAATCCGGAGGAGTTGATTGCGGCAGCGCATGCGGCGTGCTTTTCGATGGCGCTTTCGGCGCAGCTGGGCGGCGCGAATTTGAAGCCGGAGAGTATTCATACTTCGGCTACCCTAACGATGGAAAAGCTGGACGCGGGATGGACGATTACGGCGGTGCATCTGGATGTGGTCGCGAAGGTGCCGGGGGCATCGGCCGAGGCATTTAACAAGGCGGCTGGGGATGCCAAGGCGGGTTGCCCGGTGTCGAAGGTCTTGAACGCCAAGATTTCGATGGATGCGAAGCTGGCTTAAGGACTCAGGTTCTGAGTGGGACGTTTGGGGTGATCGGTCACAGGTCGTTTTTTAGCTTTTTGCGCGCATGATTTCGCGGAGCTTGTTGTTGATTTTAACCGCATCCTGCGAGGCCTGATCGATCAGCTCGACCCAGCGGCGCTGGTTCTCGGGCGGCCCGGATTGGGCGATCAGGTAGGTCGCCTGGATGATGGTTTCGAGCGAGTTGCTGAGGTCGTGCGCGAGACTACGAAGTTCGCGTGCGACTTCGGCCGGGATTTTGTCGTCAGGTGGCATCGGCGATTCGCTGGTGGTTCGTCCTTTATTGCTCCTACTTTGGCATGGCCCGTGCGAACTGGAGGCAGCCTGGCACGCGCTTCTGGCTTCATTGACAGGCGGGCAGCAGCCAGTAGATATTAGATGATGTCCTCATAAAAAAGGGACCCTGCCGATATTTTCTCACCTGCGGATATGGCGGAACTGGCAGACGCGCTAGGTTCAGGTCCTAGTGGCCGCAAGGCCGTGGAGGTTCGAGTCCTCTTATCCGCACCATGAACCAGTTGCTGGTTGCCAGTTCCCAGTTCCTGGTTCTCAGTTCTCAGTGAATTCTTTTTGTTGCGGCTCCGGCCTCTTGGCGGTCACGGGTGACCGCTTTCCGCTTACCGCTTGGATGTGAGTGCTGGAGGGGTTCGCCTTTTTTCGCTGCAATGTTCCGTTGCCATCGGCTGCTTTAACCGCATACAATCTAGGCTTTCCACGTCGAGGGCCGCTTGAAGCGCGTGAAAGCTGTGTATCCCGGGTCGTTCGATCCTCCCACCAACGGGCATCTCGATCTCATTGAGCGCGGCAGCAAGATTTTTGACGAACTGATCGTTGCCATCCTGCGCAATCCGGAAAAAGATCCGCTCTTCAGCGTGAACGAGCGGCGGCAGATGCTGGAATCGATGACTGCAGGTTTCGAGAATGTTTCGGTCGACACGTTCAATGGACTGACTGTGGACTACGCGTTGCGGGTGGAGGCACAGGCGATTCTGCGCGGGATTCGCGCCATCAGCGACTATGAGTACGAATTGCAGATGGCGCTTATGAATCGTAAATTGCAGCCGGGGCTGGAGACGGTCTTCATGATGCCGGCGGAAAAATATTCGTACCTGAGTTCGCGGTTGGTGCGGGAGGTAGCGCAACTGGGAGGCTCGATCGATTGCCTGGTACCGGAGCTGGTGGCGCAGAAGGTGCGTGAGAAAATAGACGTAGCGCACAAGTTTAACGATGCAGGTGGGCGCGAAATGTCCGTGGAACGCACACAAGGGAAATCAAGAGCGAGGAAAAAGAAAGCATGAGCAGCGTATTGAGCGTCATGAGCCGCCCGGTACAACTGGCGGCGCGCATCAACCGGATTGAACCTTCGGCGACGATGGCGGCGGTGGCGGAAGCGGAGAAGCTGCGGCAGCAGGGAATCGACGTGGTGGATGCGACCGCGGGCGAGCCGCACTTTACTACGCCCGAGCACATCAAAGAGGCGGCGATCGCGGCGATCCGCGGTAATTTTTCGCGCTACACGGCGGTGGGCGGAACGACCGAACTCAAAGACGCGATCATGCAGCGGCATGGGGCGGATTTCGGTTCGGCCTATAAGCGCGAAGAGACCTGTGCGTCGGTGGGCGGCAAGCACGCGCTGTTTAATGCGATTTCGGTACTGGTGGATCATGGCGACGAGGTGATTTTGCCGGTGCCGTACTGGGTTTCGTTCAAAGACATGGTGAATTACGCGGGCGGAAGATGCGTGCTGCTGAAGGCCGACGAGGCGCATGGGTTCCGCGTTACGGCGCCGATGGTGGCGCGGCTGGTGACGCCGAAGACGAAGCTGATCATTTTGAATTCGCCGTCGAACCCTTCGGGCGCGGTCATGAGCCCGGAGGATATGACGGAAGTCGTGCGACTGGCGCACGAGCGCGGCATCTGGGTGATTTCGGATGAGTGCTACGTGTATCTCAATTACACGGACAGAAATTTTTCAGTGGGATCGCTGAACGAATTTCGCGACCAGTTTCTGGTGGTGGGGTCTCTGTCTAAGACGTACGCGATGACGGGATGGCGGTTGGGATATACGCTCGGGCCGGCGGCAGTGATTGGAGCGATGCAGAAGTTGCAGAGCCAGCAGACCTCGAATCCGGCTTCTATTGTGCAGAAGGCGGCGGTGGCGGCGCTGAATGGCTCGCAGCGATGCGTGGCTGACATGCGAGCGGAATACATCCGGCTGCGCGATCACATCGTGGGCGGGTTGCAGGCGATTCCGGGGATCAAGTGTCAGATGCCAGAGGGTGCGTTTTACGCGTATCCCAATGTGTCGGCTTTCTTCGGAAAAAATGGGATCAAGTGCGGGGCTGATGTTGCGCATGGATTGCTGCACAAGGCGCACGTAGCGACAGTGGCGGGCGAAGGCTTTGGAACGACCGAGCACGTACGGTTCTCCTATGCGACCTCCACGGAAAATCTGAACAAGGCACTGGAGCGGATGCGGAAGTATTTCGCGGGGCTCTAAGCTGCGATTCAGCTGGGTGGCGTTTTAGAGGGACGGGCAGCTAGGTAGCCTGGCGCGTAACCGCTTGCCTCGTAAAGACTTGCTTTAGGCGGGGCGCGGATTTTGGCGGCTGTGGTACCCTAAGCTCAGGAGTCGTCCCACCCCGCAGCGACATCCAATCGTTGTACTGGTTTTCTATGTCAAGTTGGCGTCAAACTCTGCGTTTCCTGGCAGCCGTTCAGCTGCTCCCGGCACTGGAAAGTGGCGAAGAAACCACTCTGGTGGGCGGCCAAGCAGTGCTTGAGGGCGTTATGATGCGTTCGCCACATGCGTGGGGAATTGCTGTGCGCAAGCCGTCGGGCGAGATCGTGACCCATAGCGAACCGCTGGAAAAGCCTTCGGAGCAACATAAGTGGATGGGCTGGCCGGTGGTGCGCGGCGTGATGACGCTTGGACACGCGATGACATTGGGGTTCCGGGCGCTGAAGTTTTCGGCGAACGCTGCACTCGAAGAGCTTTCGGGCGAGAACGCGGATCAAGAATCGAACACTCAGGAGTCGACCGGCAAAGAGCAAGGAAAGAAGTGGGAGATCACGGGTTGGATGGCCGGCTTGAATATGGCCTTCTCCATTCTGTTTTTCATCTTCATGTACAAGTACCTGCCACTGCTGGCTACGACCGAGTTGAAGCGGGTGGATCCCGTGTTCGGTAACCAGTTCCTGTTTAATCTGATCGATGGGCTGATCCGCATTGCCATGTTTCTGTTGTTTGTGTGGGGCGTGTCACTGTGGAAGGATATTCGGCGCGTCTACGAATACCACGGCGCGGAGCACAAAACGGTCTTCGCCTTTGAGAACGGCGGCCCGCTGGAGACTACAGCGGTGCAGAAATATTCGACCTATCATCCGCGCTGCGGGACGAGTTTCCTGATGACCGTCATGATCATTTCCATGTTCGTTTACATGGCGATTCCGGTCCAGACGTTCTGGGCGAGATTCGGGATACGCATTGCGCTGCTGCCGGTAATTGCAGGGGTTTCGTATGAGATCATTCGCTACGCGGGCAAGCGCTTCGCGGAGCACAAAGGCACGTCTCTGTTTTCGCTGATGACGGCGCCGGGGCTGTGGCTGCAGCGGATCACGACGCAGCCTCCGGATAATCGCCAGGTGGAATGCGCGATCATCGCGCTGAACGAGGCGATGGCGCTCGAAAAGCAGCATGGCGGCGAACTGGTGATTGCGTAGCGGCGCCCGCCGCGAATCTAGTTCTCAGTTCTCAGTTCTCAGTAAAACCCCTAGAATTAAGGCCACGGGATTGAGGGTTTAATCTTGGTCGGCCGCGTCTTCAGATGCAGAGCAAGACGGGGCAATCGCCGTCTCTACGGAGAAACATGTTTGAGAGATTAGAACAAATCGAAGCCCGCTACGATGAGCTGACGAATGCTCTCGCCTCGCCGGAAATCGTCAACGATTCGGCGAGATACCAGAAGACGGCCAAGGCGCACAGCGAAATCGTGCCGGTGGTCGAAAAATATCGCGAGTATAAGGACCTGACGCGCGGCATCGCCGAGAGCAAATCGCTGCTCGCCAACGAGACCGACGCCGACATGCGCGCCTACGCCGCGGAGGAGTTGGCTAAGCTCGAAGCGCGCGTTGGCGGCGTGGAAGAAGAGTTGAAGGTGTTATTGCTGCCCAAGGACCCGAATGACGAGAAGAACGTCATTCTGGAAATCCGCGCCGGCACGGGCGGGGATGAGGCGACGCTCTTCGCCGCGGAGGTATTTCGCATGTACAACCGCTATGCGGAGAGCCAGAAGTGGAAGGTCGAGGTGCTGTCGAGTTCGGAGTCGGGCGTGGGCGGCCTGAAAGAAGTGATCGCGCTGATCGAGGGCGACCGCGTGTATTCGCGCCTGAAGTATGAAAGCGGCGTGCACCGCGTGCAGCGCGTGCCCGCGACCGAGCAGCAGGGACGCGTGCACACCTCGGCGATTACGGTGGCGGTGCTGCCCGAGGCGGAAGACGTTGATATCAAGATCGAAGCGAAGGATTTGCGGATCGACACATTTTGTTCTTCCGGACCCGGCGGCCAGTCGGTGAATACGACGTATTCGGCGGTGCGCATCACGCATATCCCGACGAATACGGTGGTCAGCTGCCAGGACGAAAAATCGCAGATCAAGAATCGCGAGAAGGGCATGCGCGTTTTGCGTTCGCGGCTTTACGAACTCGAAATGCAAAAGCAGCAGCAGGCTCTGGCTAAAGAACGCAAGCAGATGGTGGGGTCGGGCGACCGCTCGGAAAAGATTCGCACCTATAACTTTCCGCAGAACCGGCTCACGGACCATCGCATCGGCTTCACGATCCATCAGCTGGAGCAGGTGATGGACGGGAAGATTCAGCCGCTGATCGAGGCCCTGACTACGCACTTTGAGGCTGAGAAGTTGAAGCAGGAAACGGCGAGCGTGGTGTAGGCGATTGCAGAAGTAGATCGCAGGAACAATGACCATTCGGCCTTGCCATCTGAAATCATGGTATGATGGTGCCATCATGATGGCACGCACGCAAATCACCCTGGAGCCCGAAACACACAACGTGACCCGCCAGCGCGCCGGCGAACTGGGCGTGTCTCTGGCCGAGTACCTGCGGACTCTGGTGGACCGAGCCATCTCGCTATCCCTCCAAAGAAAGCCGACGTGAGTTGCATATTCGATCTCGGCCGATCCAGCGGGCGTTCAAATATTGCCCGGAACAAGGACCGCATGATCGCGGCCGCTTTTGAAGCGGAGTTTGAACGAAGCAGGCGGCGGCGCTAGCTTTCTTATGAGTTTGTTTGTCGATTCCTCGGTCTGGTATGCGGCCGTCGATCGGGCGGATGTGGATCATGTCCGCGCGAAAGCGATTCTGGCAGGCGGTGAGTCTCTTGCCACCACCGATCACGTGTTGCTGGAAACCTGGTTCCTGATTCGCAATCACCTTCATCGCAAGGCCGCCGAGCGCTTCTGGGAAGGGTTGCGCAGCGGGGTGGCAGTCATCGAACCCGTTGGCCTGGCCGACCTCGAATCTGCCTGGCAGATCGGCCTCACCTTCCCGGACCAGGATTTTTCTTTCGTGGACCGCACCAGCTTCGCCGTGATGCGTCGACTGGGAATCGAGCGGGCCGCCTCTTTCGACAGTCATTTTGCCGTTTTCCGCTATGGACCCAAACATCGGTATGCGTTTGAAATTGTCCGCTGATTTCTGCTCTGGAACCAGAATTCCAAGCCGTCCGTCACTCGGATCGTGGTGAAATAGACTCGTGCAACTTCGACCCGCCCTTAACTCAGCTATTGAACGCTTCACTTCCGCGAGTGTTCCCTCTCCTAGTATGAATGCCGAATTGCTCATCATGTTTACGCTCGGGTTGCGACCGGGCTTATCTGTATGCTCATCCGGAGCGAGAACTCACGGTGGACGAGATCGCGCGCTACGATGCGGCGCTGGCGCGGCGGGCAACCGGGGTTCCGGCGCAGTATATTACCGGGCATCAGGAGTTCTGGGGCATGGATCTGATTGTCTCGTCAGCTGTGCTGATTCCTCGGCCGGAGACGGAGCATGTGGTCGAGGCGGTGCTGGAACTTGTCTCTTCGATTGAAGCGAAGCAGGACCAAGATCGAAGTCAAAACCAGGATCAGAGGCAAAACCAAGATCGAAGTCAAAACCAGGATCAAAGTCAAAACCAAGATCAATATCAAAAACAGGATCAAAATCAAAACCAACTGCAAGATCAACGGCCGCGGACAGGAGTGTCCGCGCCACAGGGGTTGCGCATTGTTGATGTTGGAACGGGGTCGGGGGCCATTGCGCTGGCTTTGGCCCGGGAACTACCTTCCGCTGAGATTACCGCGACTGACATTTCCGAGGATGCGCTTGAGATCGCACGCGCCAATGCGGCGCGGCATGAGTTGGGTTCACGAATTGCCTTTCAGCGGACCGACTTGCTATCGGGCGTGACGGTTGGAGCGTTCGATTTCGTCGTCTCGAATCCGCCTTATGTTGGCGAGTCGGAGGAGGATTCGGTTCAGCTTGAGGTGCGGAAATTCGAGCCGCGCGGGGCCGTGTTTGCCGGGCCGACCGGGCTCGAAGTGATTGAACGCCTTATCCCCCAGGCCCATGCCGCGCTGCGTCCCGGAGGCTGGCTTGTCTTCGAAATCAGCGGAACGATTGCCGATAGCGTGCGCGGGTTGCTTGCGGGGTGGACCGGAATTGCGATCAAGAATGATCTGCAAGGGATCGCGCGGGTGGTGATGGCGCGGAAATCGGCTACGCACTAACCTCGCGGACGGCAGGCCTTCAAAGTTCGCGTCGCCAGGAATCAGCGGGGCGGACAGGAGTGTCCGCCCCACACGACTAGAAGCTGACGCGCACTCCCAACTGGGCGGCGAATGGAATTCCCACGGTCGTGCCGGGCCCGAAGAAATCTCCCAGCCCGCCTTCGGGTATTTCGAGTTGCTTCAGGCTGGTGAGAGGAACCGTTGCCGAACAATCGGGTACAGTGCATATCGTGCTGACGATGGTGCGCCCGTATTGATCGGGCACCATTTGACCCATCGGAATGGGGAGCTGCGCGACGTTCACGGCGAAATTGGCGCCGGGATTATTGCGGTTGAAGAGATTGAAGAACTCGGCGAAGGGATAAATCTGCCAGCGCTCGTTGACCTTGATGGGACGCGCGACGCGCAGGTCGGACTGAATGTAGGGCGTTCCGCGGAATTCATCGAGACTGGTGTAGACGGGATTGTTGCCACCATTCAATGAAACCCAGATGCGGCTGACGTTGGCTTCATCGGTAATCGTGATGGGGCGCGCGCTCTCCACCTGATTCACCGTGCTCAATTCAATCCCGCCCGGAATGTGGAAGGTTCCAGCGAAAACGAAGCGGTGCCGCACATCTTCGCCTGAGGGACCGTAGTCGCCGGGTCCGAAGGCATTCAGAGTTCCGGCGTTGGGATATCCGTATGGGACCGGGCAGACGCCATCGACGTAGTCGAACAGTTCACCAAGCAGGCATCCCCAAGTTTGCGCCTTGGAAAGCGTATAGTTAGCGACCACGCTGAAGCGATGCATATTGCCCTGCGCGTGCAGCATGAGCGCGTTGTAGCTGGAGCGGTTGTTGGATTCGAAGACGGTAGCTGCCGCGTAGGGGAAGCCGCGGTAGCCGTGGTTTCCCTGCTCATGCACGTAGTCGGCACTCGCCGTCCAGTGCTGGTTGAAAGCGTGCTGAACGCCAGCGGTGGTGTGGATGGAATATGGAGTCTTGTAGCGAGGATCGATCAAAGACGGCGGAGCGACCGAATTGGGATTGACTGACTGAAATGCGGAGGCCCAGCCATTCTGGGCGAGATCGTCGAAGTAGAGGCCGAAACCGGCGCGGAGCACAGTCTTCTCACTATCGCCAGGAGAATACGCGATACCAAGGCGCGGTGCGAGCTGCTTGCGATAGTCATCCGGCGCGGCCTCGGGATATCCCAATGATGGCAGCAGGGGGAAGGAAGGATTGGCCTCCTGGCTTACACCCGAGGCGTTGAACAGGCCGAATGTTGTTTGCCAGCGGAAGCCGTAATTAACGGTCAGACGATGCGAGACGCGCCAGGAGTCCTCGGCGTACAGCGCAAGGCGCTGGACGTTCTGCGAAAAAGCGCCGTTGCCAGCGGGCGTGTAGGAGCAACCGATCCCTGGATTCAGAATCGGGTCTGGGGCGGGGTTGCACTGGGCGGTCGGAGGCACGAAGTAAAACTGCGACGGATTGGCGACGTAGTAGTCGGGATTGTTTGGATATGTAATGAACTGTTCCGCGGTTGCCGCGAAGGCGCCGCCGAGCACCGGTTCGTGGATGAAGTCGACGCCGAACTTGAGCGCGTGTTTGCCGACAACGTGGCTCAGGTCGTAGCGGAATTGATATTTGTCCTGATTGCGCAAATCAGGAAACAGCGTAATCGGCGTGGCGAATTGATTGTCGCCATACGTTTCGAAACCCGACACAGTGAGGGCCGTCACGCTGAATGGGAATTGAATGGCGAAGCCGAGATCGGAGTTGCGCGTCTGGGTCAGATGCAGCAGGCTCGCGTCTAGCACGAGCGTGCCGACCCACGTCGGACTGAAAGTATAGGTATTGCTGAGGGCCACGTTCCAGTAATTGTTATGCGTAATCAGCCCGGTCGAAGGCAGCGTGGCCTGCTGGACGAGCGCGTTGTGAGTCAGGTAAGTATCCATCGAGGTGCGCAGAAACCAGTTCGATTTCGGAGACTGCGCCCAATCAAAACGCACATCGCCGATGTAGTCGCGTAAGGGAATCGGCACCGTGGCAGGAACGGCGATGGATGGAGTGCCGGGAAGAAGTCCGTCGGACGCAAGATCAGAGAGGGCATCAAATTGCGCGATGCTGGCCGGGCTGTAGGCGATACTCGCGTTCTCATGGACATTTTCGAACGCGGCAAAAACCCAAGCTTTGTTCTTTGCGATGGGTCCGCCAATGGTCCCAACGTAGTTCTGGCGAGAGAAGGGCTGCTTGGGATTGTCCACGCAGGTGCCGTCGTTGCAGGTCTCAGCGGGGTTTTCTATTGGAAAACGCGCATTGAGATCGGCGGCGCGCTCGAAGAAGGAAGCGCTCCCGTGCCAGTCGTTGGTTCCGGTCTTGGTGGTAATCACGACCGATCCGGCGGTGGTCCAGCCGGTGTCGGCGTCTTCGTTCGACGTGCGGACGGCAAATTCTTGGAGTGCGTCCGGAGAAAAATTCTGTAGGAATCCACCGATCCAGTCGTCGGAATTGTCGGCGCCATCGACCGACAACTCGTTATTCAAGCCCGAGCTTCCGCCGGTTGAGACGGCGGTGATACGCGCCTTGGTTGGATCGGACGGCTCCACGGGCTCAGTTCCGGGAACCAGATAGGCAATGTTCGCGAAGCTGCGGGCAGGCAGCGGCAAGGTCTCCAGATCCTGTTTGCCAACCACGCCGCCACGCGTGGCGGTCGAAGTATCGACTATCTCCGTCGTGATCGAAGAAGATTGTCCCTGCACGTTCACGGTTTCCGCGGCGCTCTTGAGCTGAAGCGTAATCGAGACATCCCGAACCACGCTGACCTCGACATCAACGTCAGCCGATGCATCGGCAAAGCCTTTCGCGCTGACCACCATGTGATAGCGGCCCGGTAAAAGACCCTCGATCCGGAATTCGCCTGCATAATTCGCTATGGCTTCGCGGCTGATCGAAGACCCTGCGGATTCCACGGTGATACGAGCTCCGGCTACACGGGCCTCGCTCGCGTCCTGTACCTCGCCGCGCACCGCGCCTTTCGGATTTTGTGCCTGTAACTTGAAAGATGGCGATAGGAACACTAGTAGCGCAACCGCTGGGGCGAGCGAGCGGAAGAAGCCCTTTTGGCATGAAAATTTCATGAATCAATCACCTGGCGAATCAGGATTCCGGTGCGACGAGGGGGTAGATCACGCAGTCGGGTGAGCAGACTGGCTCGGGTTCAGGATAGAGGGACTCAAAGACCTACTACCAGTAATAGTCGATAGTGGGACAAAACAGCACGACAACACGCGAAACCACAATGGGCTTTCGCGTCAAGGAAGGCACCTAACGGACCAGCCACTCCGTCAATTCGTGGGTAAAAGCCAGAACCGGACCGTAGGCAAAAAAAGCAAAGAAGACTGCCAGGAGCATGGGAGGAATCGGAAGCCAACGCGGAATGCGACGCTGGCGCACGTGACTGCCTTCCTCCCAGGCCAGAAGCCGGGCGATGCGGGCACGGATGGATCCGGTGACAAATCCTACGGTACATGCGGGGGCAGACTCAACCGGAACGAGGCGTGAAAGCTTCACCAGAGCAGCGGCCAGGTCAAGCGCATCATTCACATCGGAGACTGCGGCGTCATCCGCTGCGAGCTCCGCCGTCTGCGACCATGCGGCCTCCAGTTTGGATAGGCCCGGAAACGGCGCAAAACGAAAGACGAGCTTCTTGAGATTGTCCCAAGAGCGAATGTGGGCAAGCTCATGCTTGAGCGCGACCCGGAGTTCGTCTCTTCCAAGCACGGCAACGGCCGACTCGGAGACCAGCACCCGCGGCTCCCGCATGCCGACGAGGGTGAGAGGTGGTGTTTCAGGTCGCGACCGCAGGGTTGCTGTGAGGCCACCCGTCTCCAGGGGGCTGGCGCCTTCCAGCCAACGGGCGACCGTGCGGGAGGTGCGCCGCTGGGCGGCAATGACGCGATAGGAACCGTAGGCAATCAGAAGCAATGCCGCGATGCCCAGGGCAAGCGTCATCCTGCCCATGCCTTCGTCGGCGGAACGCGGCTCGAGAATATCAAAGGACGGAACGACAAACGCGGCAGTGATCAGGATGGATGCGAACAGAGGCAATACCCGGAGGGCGAAGAGCAGATCGGCCAGACTTTGCTCCGCCGCGTGGAGCAGCCGAAGCGCGCGCCATGATACGACGACTAATGCGGAGAGCAGACAATAAAGCAGAACAAAAAAGGTGAGCGAAACCGCAATGCCTCGCAGCGTAAACATCAGCGCTGCTCCTTGGCCCTTGCTTCCCGCGGCCGGGTGCCGCCGCTCTTCATCTCCTGCCGTTTGCGTTCGATCAAGAGCTGAAGCTCATCGAGCAACTGGGCGTCGTGCGCACTGATTGCCTCCACCAGATAGGAGAGCGGCAGCGCGCTTGTGTCGTTGGAGCCGAGCAACTGGCGGATGCCGTCCAGGGCCACTCCACGCTGCAGTTCTTCGGAACTGAGGCGGGGGGTATAGCGGAAGGCCCGACCCTCGGCCGTGCGGTCGAGCAGACCCTTTTTGTAGAGGCGGTCCATGGTAGTCATGACCGTCGTGTAAGCCTGTTTGATGCCAGTTTCGTCGACCATCTCGCGTACGGTAGCCGAGCCGCGCGACCACAATTCGCGCAGCAACTGCTGCTCAAACGGGCCAAGTAGCGGTGTGGAACCAAATCCGAAGATGGAGAATTTCCTGGTCATCACAAAAACAGAGCAGGTTGCGCCTGCCAGCAGGACGCAGGGTACGTCCCAAGTGGAGACTATACCATTGCCACAACGTCACGCACAGCCCAATCATGAGACGCAGGGCAATTTTGTGCTCCCCGCCGAACGACGGACGCAAGAGTTTGCACTTTCTGGGATGAAGTGCTGCGCTCTTTAACTCGCTAGGTCGCGGCTTCCGCTGGCAAGATCTCTTCCACATCGATCTTGGTTGGGTAGATGCCACTGTAACAGGCCGAACAATAGGTGGTCTTTTCGCCATCGGCAGCGGCCTTCTTGAGCCCTTCGAGGGAAAGATAAGCGAGCGAGTCAGCATCGATAAATTTGCGGATCTCCTCGACCGACTTGTTGGCCGCAATCAACTCGCGCTTCGAGGGCGTGTCCACGCCGTAGAAACAAGGCGAAATCGTCGGGGGACACGAGATACGCATGTGCACTTCCTTGGCGCCGGAATTGCGAATCATGCGGACGATTTTGCGGCTGGTAGTGCCGCGCACAATCGAATCGTCAACCAGAATGACGCGCTTCCCTTCGAGCATGCTGTGCACGGGGTTGAGCTTGAGCTTGACGCCGAAGTCGCGGACCGATTGCTGCGGCTCGATGAAGGTGCGGCCGACGTAGTGATTACGGATGAGGCCAAGGCGAAACGGAATACCGCTCTCGGCGGCATATCCGATTGCCGCGGTATTCCCGGAATCTGGCACGGGAACGACAATATCGGCGTCGACTGGAGCTTCACGGGCGAGCTGCCGCCCCATGTGGTCGCGGCTTTGATCCACCGATCGGCCAAAGATAAGACTGTCAGGCCGGGCGAAGTAAACGTGCTCAAAAATGCAGCTGGCGAGTCCGGGGGAAGGGGCGTAGAAGCGCGAGCTGATGCCCTCCGGCCCAACGATGACAAGCTCACCCGGCTTGACATCGCGCTCGTAGATGGCGCCGATCAGATCAAAAGCGCAAGTCTCGGAAGCAAAAACGACCGTGTCTTTCTTTTCGCCGGTCAGGGCTGGAATCCGGCCCATGGCCAGAGGCCTGAAGCCGCGCGGATCGCGCGCCGCAAAGACGCGGTCCCGGCTGATTATGACCAGCGAAAACGCGCCCTCCACCCGGCGCAAGGCATCGGCGATCGCGTCCGGCAGGGTCTGCTCGCGCGACAACGCAATCAGGTGAACCAGCACCTCGGTATCACTATTGGTCTGGAAAATCGAGCCTTGGCCTTCGAGCTTGCGGCGAATTTCGAGGGCATTGACGAGGTTGCCATTGTGCGCGATGCCGATGGTGCCTTTGTTCGACTGCACCATGATCGGCTGGGCGTTAAGCAATGCAGAGTCACCGGCCGTTGAATAGCGGGTGTGTCCGATGGCGAGAATGCCGCGGAGCGAGGCGAGCACGTCCTCGTTAAAAATGTCGGCGACCAAACCCATGGACTTGTGTTGCCGGAGGCGCTCACCGTCCGAGGTCACGATGCCCGCCGATTCCTGGCCGCGGTGCTGGAGAGCGTGCAAGCCCAGGTAGGCGAGCTTCTCCGCCTCGGGGTGGGCATGAATGGCGACTACGCCGCACTCATCGCGAAATTTATCGGAAGTCAACATCTTCCCCACCGGGTGTCCTCATTCTTACAATGCTTATCTGATATTCGTTTTCCAACAGGTAAGTAATTCCAATCTTGTCGCCGTTATGCAGTTCGGCTGCCAGCCCCGGTTTATAAACTGTCATACATCGAGGGCCATCTTTCGCTAGTCTCCGGGCTTCGCCTGCTTCAAATCCTGCGCGCATGCCCCGTTCTATCTGGCTGAGATCGTCAAGCGTAAAACAAACTCGAAAAAGTTGTTCGCTATCGGTATCCGGCCCAGAGGAGGTTTTTGGTGCCGCCGACCTCGATACACTGACCACCGTTCCCGTCGTGCTCCTTGCCGACTTATGGCTGACCGCCTCTACGATGCCAGCCTGAAGACGTTCATAAATCAACGCTCCTCCGGCCGAAGCCACTAGCGCTACCGAAGCCCCTACAGCGATCAATCGACGATGGCTTCTCATAAGTCTGCGGCTATGCGTCAGAATCAGCATGCCGGTCAGTGTTCTACAACGGCACCCACTTCGGTTCGCAACGCTTTTTCCAGCGCGCCTTCGTAAGCAGCGCGTAATTCTTCAATTCCGGCCAGGATCGCTGGCTGATTGTCGATCGTGATCTCAACCCGTTCGCCGCCAGTTTTCCCGAGCGCAGTTTCTCCCAGGACGGTTTCTCCGAGCAGGTCCGCCGAAACGCCGAAATCATCCGCTACCTGTTTGATTCGCGCCAGATGCGCAGGGTCGCAGCTTAATACCACGCGGCTGGCATCTTCCCCAAACAGCCGGAACTCTGGAGGGAGCCGCCGCCCGGCCAGATTGACGTGTAGACCTATGCCGGCAGGCAGAGCGCACTCTACCAACGCGACGGCCAAACCGCCATCGGCGCAGTCGTGCGCGGATTCGACCAGGCCGGCTTGAATCATCGCAATCAACGCGCGTTGCAGCGTGGCTTCTTTCTCGATGTCGAGTTCCGGCGGATAGCCCCACATCGCGCCGAGGACCTCCTTGGCGTATTCGGACGAGCCGAACTCGGACTCGGCATCCACCGCGTCGCCCGGATTATTCGCGCGCAGCAAAACAATCGTGCGGCCGGGTTGAGAGAAGTGCATCTTCGCCGCTTTGTGCACGTCCTCGAGAATGCCAACCACGCCGATGACTGGCGTCGGATAAATTCCCTCGCCCAGCGTCTCGTTATAAAAGCTCACATTCCCGCCGGTGATCGGCGTGTCCAGTTCCTCGCAGGCCTTGGTCATGCCGTCGATCACCTGCGAGAACTGCCACATGATGTGGGGCTTTTCCGGATTGCCGAAGTTCAGGCAGTTGGTTGCACCGATCGGGGTCGCGCCCGCGCATGCCACTTTTCGCGCCGCTTCCGCGACCGCGTGCATGGCACCGAGGCGTGGATCGAGATAGCACCAGCGGCCGTTGCCGTCGAGCGCCATCGCGAGCCCGCGCTGCGATCCCTTGATGCGAATCACGCCGGCATCGCCCCCGCCCGGCGCATCGACCGTATTGGTCTGCACCATGTGATCGTATTGCTGCCACACCCAGCGCTTCGAGCAGATGTTCGGACTGGCGAGCAGTTCCTTGAGTTGTGGCGGTGAAATCACCGCTGGCGGCAAGCTCGATGTGCTCTGGCTTTTCACGATCGACTGGTGGTTCCCAGCGCGCCAACGGACGCTTGTAAACCGGCGCATCGTCGGTGAGGGCGGCGTTCGGAATTTCTGCAACCACCTCGCCGTGCTGCAACACCCGCATCTTCGCATCCCGCGTCACTCGGCCGACTTCGACCGCGTCGAGTCCCCACTTTTCAAAGACGCGGAAGACCTCATCTTCGCGGCCCTTTTGCGCGACCAGCAGCATGCGCTCCTGCGATTCGCTCAGCATGATCTCGTAGGGAGTCATGCCAGTCTCCCGCTGCGGAACGCGATCCAGTTCGATTTCGATGCCGGTGCCCCCGCGCGCGCCCATCTCGCAGGTCGAGCAGGTCAGTCCGGCCGCGCCCATGTCCTGAATGCCGACGATGGCCCCGGTCTGCATGGCTTCGAGGCAGGCTTCGAGCAAAAGTTTTTCGAGGAATGGATCGCCGACCTGCACATTCGGGCGCTTCGCTTCCGAGCCTTCGCTGAACTCTTCGCTCGCCATGGTCGCGCCGTGAATGCCGTCCCGCCCGGTCTTCGATCCCACATAAATAACCGGATTGCCTTCGCCGGCGGCGCGCGCATAAAAGATCTGGTCTTTACGAACCAACCCCAGAGCAAATGCGTTCACCAGGGGATTGCCCGAGTAGCAAGGCTCGAACTTCACTTCGCCGCCAAGGTTAGGCACGCCAAAGCAATTTCCATAGGAGGCGACGCCGCTGACCACACCTTCCATGACGGAATGATTCTTGTGAATCTCCGCTTGCATAGGGGCGGCCGCCGCCGGCTGTCCAGCAGCGCGAAACCCGGCGGCAATCGGCCCAAAGCGCAGTGAGTCCATCACCGCGACCGGCCGCGCGCCCATGGTAAAAATGTCGCGCAGAATTCCGCCCACGCCTGTCGCCGCGCCCTGAAAGGGCTCGATGAAGGAAGGATGATTGTGCGACTCAATCTTGAAGGCACAGGCCCAACCATCACCGATGTCGACAATACCGGCATTCTCACCCGGCCCCTGCAACACCAGCTTGCTGCGCGTCGGCAGCCGTTTGAGATGCACGCGCGATGACTTATACGAGCAGTGCTCGCTCCACATCACGCTGAAGATGCCGAGCTCGGTAATCGTCGGCTCGCGGCCACCCAGCAGTTGTTTGATTTTTTCGAATTCGTCCGGCGTGAGCCCGTGTTCCCGGATCACTTCGGGTGTAATGGCAGCAATCGTGGCGGTGGGCATGTCGGGAAGTACTATTGTCGCATTTTGACCGACTTTTTACATGCGGAACCTTCGTCGGACGTCGCACGTATGTTAAGGTTACTCTCCGTGCGTGGGGCACTGGGGCCTCTTCAGTCAATGATCGCCGGCCAGGGTTTCCTGGCTACTGGTCTTTGCGGGAGTCTTTACGGAAAATAATTGGAGTTTCCAAGGACCACGAAATGGCGACGTGGGCAGCCCTTAACCCGAAGGCAAACGCGTCACCTGGAAGCCGGCGCTCAGCGGACGGCATGGCAGCGGTCTGGGGCATCGCTGTTGCTGCGTTCGTGCTCCACGTTTTCTGCAACAACCGCTACGGCTATTTCCGCGACGAATTCGACTACATTGCCTGCGCCCGCCACCTGGGCTGGGGCTACGTCGATCAGCCTCCACTGCTACCTGTTCTGACCCGCATCTGCCTCACGATCTTCGGCGATTCGCTGCGCAGCGTACGTCTGCTGCCCGCGCTGTCATCGGCGGCCCTTATTGTGCTGACGGGAATGCTGGCTCGCGAATTAGGCGGCAAACGATACGCCGTCGCGCTCAGTGCCATTGCCGTGCTGGTGGGGCCGATCTACATCTCGGGCGGAAGCCTGCTCACCACCAATTGCGATCTTGAAGTCCTGCTCTGGATGGGCTGCGTTTACTTCGCGATCCGCGCGATCCTACGCAATCAACCGAAGTATTGGCTGTGGTTTGGGGTAATTGCCGGCATTGGCCTGGAAGAAAAGTATTCGATTCTCGTGCTCGGTTTCGCGATCGTCGCCGGACTTCTGCTCACCAGCCAGCGCGGGCTCCTCTTGAACAAATGGATGTGGGTGGGCGGCCTGGCTGCTTTCGTGATTTTTCTTCCGAACCTGCTTTGGAATATCCACTACCACTGGCCCTTCGTCGAATTGATGCACAACATCAAAGCCGAGGGGCGCGACGTAGTGCTCTCACCCTGGCAATACTTCTCGCAGCAGACGATGCTCACCCACTTCTTCTGCGCGCCCATCTGGATTATCGGCATCATCGCATTTCTTTTCGCGCGCCGCTGGGGCCCGCTCCGCTTTCTTGGATGGGCCTACCTGATCAGCTTCGCCGTTTTTGTCGCTCTCAAGGGAAAGAACTACTATCTCGCGCCGATCTATCCCGTTTATCTCGCGGCCGGAGCGGTGACGATCGACGATGCCATCGATCGCATTCGACAAGGCTGGCTGCGATCTTCGCTCAAGCCCGCCATCGCAGTGCTCCTACTCATCACGGGCGCGATCGCTGCCCCTCTGGCCATGCCCATCCTGCCCATCGACCGGTTCGTTTCGTACATGAACCACCTGCCCATCAAGGTGCCGCGCAGCGAATACGAACACGAGCGCATAGCGGTCCCTCAGCATTACGCCGATCAGTTTGGCTGGAATGAGATCGTGGCAAAAACCGCCGAAGCATGGAACACGATCCCAGCGTCCGACCGAGGAGATTGCGCCATTTTCGCGCAGGACTATGGCCAGGCGGGAGCAATCGATTTTCTCGGTCAGAAATTTGGCCTGCCGAATGCTCTCAGCGGCGATCGCACCTACTGGATATGGGGACCGCGCGGATATTCGGGAAATTGTCTTATTGTGCTCGGCGATCGACGCGCGCGGCTCGAAGAGCTTTTCGAGCACGTGCAGTATATGGGCAACTCGGCTCCGAACCCCTATGCGCTAGAGACGGAAATCTCGGTCAACATTTGCCATGGCGCAAAGTTCGGCACGCTTGCCGACCTCTGGCCGAATCTCAAGCATTGGCGGTAGCGGGGCGAAACAATCGGCCGATCAGAGGCCTGCGCGGACAGGAGTGTTCGCGCTACTCGTTCCCGGGAGTTGGCGGACATTGCGCCCGCGCTACACGACTATACTGTTCGCGATGAAGTCCGTCATCGTCGGCACGGCCGGCCACATCGACCACGGCAAAACCGCGCTGGTCAAAGCCCTGACCGGCACCGACGCCGACCGCCTAGAAGAAGAAAAACGGCGCGGCATCACCATTGACATTGGCTTCGCTCACCTCGAACTGCCCGCTACAAGCGGTGAAAGGTTACGCCTCGGTTTCGTCGACGTGCCGGGACATGAGCGCTTCGTCCGTAACATGCTGGCGGGCATTGGGGGCATCGATCTCGTGATGCTGGTGATTGCCGCCGACGAAGGCATCATGCCGCAGACGCGCGAGCATTTTGACATCTGCCGGCTGCTCGCGGTGCGGCGCGGCCTCACCGTGCTCAACAAATCGGATGCGGTTGACGCGGAGACGCTCGCGGTTGTGCGCATGGAGGTGAGCGACTTTCTGCGCGGCTCGTTTCTCGATCCCGCGCATGCCCCGCTGGTCGCGGCGAGTTCGCTGACGGGCGCGGGAATTGATGAGGTGAAGGCCGAGCTCGCCAAGCTTGCCTGCGAGACGACCGCGAAAGATTCGGCGGCGCTGGCCCGCCTGCCCATCGACCGCGTCTTCACCATGAAAGGCTTTGGCACGGTCGTCACCGGAACTTTGGTGGCGGGAACGATTCGCAAAGAGCAAGAGATGGAACTTTTCCCGGCTGGCAAGCGCGTGCGTGTGCGCGGCGTGCAGGTACACGGCTCACCCGCCGATGCCGCTATCGCCGGACAACGCACCGCGCTCAATCTCGCCGGCGTTTCGACGGAAGAGCTGGCGCGCGGCATGACGCTGTCCATCGCCGGGACGTTTTCCGCGACCTCGAAAATCGATGCGCAGGTCTCTCTGCTCAACTCCGCCAAGCCGCTCAAAGACGGCGCCCGGGTTCACTTCCACGCCTTCACGCAGGAGACGATCGCGGAGGTTCGGCTGTACGCGGCCAACCTGCTCAAACCAGGAGGGGAGGCGTTTGCCCAACTGAAACTCGCTGAGCCTGCGCTTCTCTTGCCCGGAGATCGTTTCATCATCCGGCAGTTTTCTCCAGTGGTCACGATTGGCGGCGGCATCGTGCTTGACGCGTCGCCGGCGGCCTTGAAGAAGTCCCGGTCGGCGGACGTGATGAGCTTTCTTAGAGTCTTGCGGGATGGCTCGCCGGCAGACGCATTGCGGGCGCGAGCGGCGCGGCGAGGGGCGATTGGCTTGCGGGTAGATCAGGTGCCCGGCGAGATGAACCTGCCCCGCGCCGCGGTCGCAAAATTAGCGGAACAGGCTGGGCTCGTATGGTGCAACCAGGTTTTGGTTGCGCCAGCCGCGTTCGCCGAGTCCAGGGAAGACGTGCTCGCGGCGATAAAGAAGTTTCACGACGCGAATCCGCTTGTCGCTGGCATGAGCAAAGAAGAGCTGCGCGAGCGCGTCAATCTTGGGCCGGAAGTCTTCTATAGTGTGCTCGACAAACTCGCCGCCGAGAAAAAGCTGCAAATCTCGGGCGATCTTGCGCACCTGCCCGGCCGCGGCGTGAGCATGAAAGACGAAGAGGCCGAGTCCAAGAAGATCATCGAACAGGCGTTTGAATCGGCGGGTCTGAAAGTTCCGCTCCTGAAAGACGTGCTCGCCGGCCTGAAAGTTGACAAGGTTCGCGCCCAAAAAATTATGACTCTGCTGCTGCGCGACCGCGTGCTCATCAAACTTTCCGACGATCTCGTCTTCCATCAAAGCGTGCTGGCCGGCTTGCGGCAAAAGGTCGCGGGACTCAAGAACACAACGCCAAAGATCGATGTGGCTCGATTCAAAGACCTGACTGGCGTCAGCCGTAAATACGCGATTCCGCTGCTCGAATATCTCGATCGCGAACGCGTAACCCGCCGCGTCGGCGATGAGCGAGTGATTCTGTAGCGCCGTTAGAAGCCGGAAAACAAATCAAAGAAGTAAAATCAATTCCAACTTCATATCTGTTGGCGCGAACAAGAAACATGATCAAAGTCCGCATTATTGGCGCGGGATTGGCCGGGTCCGAGGCCGCGTGGCAGTGTGCGCGGCGCGGAGTTCCGGTCGAACTCGTCGAGATGCGTCCCGTCCGCGCGACCCCTGCGCATCAGACTGCCGGCTTCGCCGAACTGGTCTGCTCCAACTCGCTCAAGTCCGACAGCGAGAACACCGCGCCCTGGTTGCTGAAAGAAGAGATGCGCCGGGCGGGTTCGCTGCTCCTCGAAATCGCTCGCGCCACGGCCGTTCCGGCGGGACATGCCCTGGCCGTGGATCGCGCGGAATTTTCCCGCCGCGTGACCGAGACAATGGCAGCCGAACCGCTAATCAGCGTCCGCCGCGAAGAGGGCACGCAAGTCGGCAGTCACGAAATTACTGTGATCGCGACCGGACCCCTGACCTCGGACGCGCTGGCACAAGAGATTGCGAAGCTGAGCGCCGGCGGCGGCAACACGGCCCAACTTTATTTCTACGATTCGATCAGCCCGATCGTTGAAGCCGATTCCATCGACATGAGCAAGGTCTACATGGCTGCGCGCTACGACAAGGGCTCCGCCGACTACATCAATTGCCCGATGTCGAAGGAGGAGTACGACGCGTTTTACGACGCGCTCATCGCGGCGCAATCGGTCGAGCAGAAGGATTGGGAGAACCTTAACTACTTCGAAAGCTGCCTGCCCATCGAGGAGATCGCGCGCCGCGGCCGCGACACTCTGCGCTTTGGCCCCATGAAGCCGGTGGGGCTGATCGATCCCCGCTCTGGCAAAAGGCCCTACGCCGTCGTGCAATTGCGGCAGGAAAATCTGCGCGCCGACTCCTACAATCTGGTCGGCTTTCAGAATCATCTGAAATTTGGCGAGCAGGCGCGAGTACTGAGCATGATCCCCGGCCTTGAGCATGCCCGCTTTTTGCGCTACGGCCAGATTCACCGCAACACCTACATCAATGCGCCCGCGCTCCTTACGACAACTCTGCAAATGAAGGCGCACCCAAAAGTTCTTTTTGCCGGCCAAATCTGCGGAGTTGAAGGCTACGTCGAATCGATCGCCACCGGCCTGCTCGCGGGCATGAATGCGGCCGCGCTCGCCACTAACGCCGAGCCCGTACCGCCGCGGCGCGCCTCCGCCTTCGGGTCGCTCGTTCATTACGTCACGCAGGCGGACAGCAAGAATTTCCAGCCGGCGAATATTACATTCGATCTTTTGCCCGCGCTCGAAACTCGTGTTCGTGACCGCAAGGAGCGCCATCGGCTGCAATGCGAACTCGCGCTTCGCGAATTTCAATCGTGGATTGAACAGACAACATCTGAACCTGCATCGTTCGAGCGCCTGTCGCCCCAGCCCTTTGGCAGCACGCAACGGTAGCATTGAGAACAGTCGTCCACGGAATTTAGTTTCTCGTAGGCGGAACCAAGCCTGACTCATTTCCGTATTTCAATGCAGCAGCGGGTTTCCGTATTTCAATGCAGCGGCGGGCGCTTTCATTTGCCCGGCAACCGCGTCGAACGGTCAGATGGCATTTTGGGATCTCATTCGTGACGTCTTTCGAACGCTCTGGGCACATCGGGTTCGCACCTTCCTCACCATGTTTGGCATCGCCTGGGGAGTGGTTTCGATCGTCCTGATGACGGCGGCGGGCGAGGGCTTGCGCGTGGGTCAGCAGAAACAGGCGGAGACTCTCGGCCGGGATCTCATGATCGTCTTCCACGGCCGCACCAGTCTTCAGGCCGGAGGCTTGCGTTCGGGCCGTCTGGTGCACTGGGTCGACTCCGACCTTCCCTACATTCAGGAAGAAGCCACCGATTGCCAGTACGCCATTCCCGAGCTTGAGCAGAACACCGTGCGCTCACACACCGCGTTCAATGCGGCCGCCTTCACCGTGACTGGTTCGACGCCCGAGTTCGCCGAGATTCGCAGCCTCGGAGTCAGTGAAGGCCGCTTCTACGATGAGGACGATCTTCGCGAAGCCCGCCGCGTCGCTTTCCTCGGCTCGGACGCGAAGAAGCAGTTATTCGCCAGCCGTCCCGCGGTCGGGCAGTTGGTTTATCTCAATGACGTGCCGTTCACAGTGGTCGGCGTGATGTCATCGAAGAAGCAGGATTCAAGCTATGACGGCTGGGATGTCAATAAAATCTTCATCCCGTTTTCCGTAATGCGGCGTGACTTTCCCGACCGGCCTCCGGGCACGCCCTACACCTTCGATCAACTGCTGGTCGTGCCGCGCGACGTCGAACATCACGAAGCCTGCAAAGGTGAAATCCGGCGCGTGCTGGGCCGGCTGCACGGATTCGATCCGAGCGACAAGGAGGCTTGCCCGATCTGGGACACCGTACAGGAGGCCAAAGCATTCCGCACCATGACCGATGGCATGAAATATTTTCTGGGCGCGGTCGGGATCGTAACGCTGCTTCTCGGCGGCCTCGGCGTAATGAATGTGATGCTGGTCGCGGTCCGCGAACGCACGCGAGAGATCGGCGTACGCAAAGCGATCGGCGCGCCGTCCAACAGCATTTTGCGGCAATTTTTTCTCGAGGCGCTTCTCATCGCCGCCATCAGCGGCGGAATCGGGCTGGCTGTGGCTTTCGGCCTCTGCGCGCTGGTCGATCTTTTGCCGATGCCCGATTTCTTTGCCGGATTGCTGCCGACATGGCAGACTGGCACGCTTGCTCTCGCCGTTCTCGGCATGATCGCGATTCTGTCCGCGCTCTATCCTGCGCGCCGCGCCGCGGCGGTTGATCCTATCGAGGCTTTGCGCAATGAGGCGGGAGGCTGACGTGCTCCTGCAAATTCTTGGCGAAGCCTGGGCCGCGCTCCGGCGCAATCGCACGCGCAGCGCACTCACCATGCTCGGCATCGTGTGGGGCATCGCCACCGTCACGCTGCTGATTGCCTATGGCGGCAGCTTCCGGCAGATTCTCGTATCCGGATTCAACGCCTTCGGGAAGGGGGCGGTGATCTGCTGGCCACAGCAAACCAGCGAGCAACCGGGCGGCCAGCGTGCCGGCAAGAAAGTTGTTCTTGAGCAGGCCGACCTCGACATGATCAAGGAGACGGCGACCTACGTTCGCCACGCGTGCCTTGAAACGGTGCGGCGCCCCGGCATCGCATACGGCGATCGCATGGTGGGTACCGCGCCGGTGCGCGGCGTATGCCCTGAATATGGCGAGATGCGCAATGAGGTGCCATCCGAAGGGCGATGGATCAACTCGCTGGACGCGCTCGAACGCCGCCGCGTTGTCTTTCTCGGCGCGCGCGTGCGCGAGCAGTTGTTTGGCGGACGCCCTGCCGTCGGCGAGACCGTTGTCATCGCCGGCGTCCACTTCACCGTCATCGGCACCATGGATCGCAAGATCCAGCTCAGTAATTATTTTTCGAGCGACGACGAATCGACCTGGATTCCCTACTCCACCGCCGGCGATCTCTGGAACACAAAGTACGGCGATGTGCTGGTCTTCGAGCCGATCGCGCCGCAGTTCGAGGCGCGCGCCGAGGCGCAGGTGCTGGCCGCGATTGCCACGCGGCAGAACTTTTCCCCGACCGACAAGAAGGCTGTACAGATGTTCGGCCGCGAGGAATTTCGCCCAGTCATCAATGGCATCACCATCGGCCTGCAAGTGCTGCTCATCTTTATCGGCATCCTGACGCTCGGCATCGGCGGCGTGGGGGTGATGAACATCATGCTGGTGTCGGTTGAGGAGCGCGTGCGCGAGATTGGCCTGCGGCGCGCGCTGGGCGCAAAAAAATGGCAAATCAAAATGCAATTTCTCGCCGAGACTCTTCTTATCATGCTGTTTGGCGGCCTTTTCGGCATCGTCGTTTCTTACCTCGTTGCCTTGGCGGTCGGCACTCTCCCGCTCATGGGCCCACTTTTTGAAGACACTTCCGGCAAAGCAGATATTCATCTGAAAATTTCGATGTTCACGGTGATGGTGTCGACGGTCGTCCTGCTGCTAGTCGGAGTACTGAGCGCGGTTCTTCCCGCGGCGCGTGCCGCCAATCTCGATCCCGTGGAGGCGCTGCGGTACGAGTAACCGTTGACGCCCCGCTTCCCGAGACGATACCTTTGCGGCGCGAGGTATTTTCCGTGCCCGTCTCCGCCGTCGATTGCGTTCAGCCTGCTATTCAGCACACTCGCGAACAACTCTTCCGGCCATTTCGGTTCGGCCAGTGGTCGCGCCTGGCGCTGGTTGGAATTCTTGCCGCGCAGATGCGGACCGCGAGTTGCAACTTTCCAACCAATTTCAATTGGCCGCATCCCCGCCGCGCGCAGGAGTTTGCCGCCACGCCCTTTCCGGGTCTCGAAAAATTCGATCCCTCGCGCATCGCCGAATTTGCCGGCCTCATTATCGCCGTCGTTGTGCTCGCCATCGTGCTCGGACTTATTTTCCTTTACATCAACAGCGTCTTCCGTTTCATCCTGTTCGACTCTGTTCTTTCCAAGCGCTGCGCCATTCGCGAAGGCTGGCATCGCTGGCATCGCGCCGGGCGCAGATATTTTCTCTGGCAGATTGTGTTACTGATCGCGCAGGGACTATTCCTGGGCGTGCTGGTTGCGGTACCGCTCGCGATCGCCGCGGCTCTGGGGTGGTTCAACAACGTCGAACAGCACATGGCGCGGACGGTCCTCGGGGTTGCGCTCCTGATCTTTATATTTCTCTTCTGGCTCCTCGCGACCCTTACCGTCCAGCAAATCGCCTCGGATTTTCTTGTTCCCATCATGGCGCTCGACGATGTCGACTTCGCGGAGGGCTGGAGCCGCCTACTGGCGCTGATCCGCCCCGAGCCGGGAAAGTTCGCAATTTACCTGCTCCTGAAATTCGCGCTGGGAATCGCGGCCGCGATCCTGTTTGGCATTCTCGCCATTATCCCAGCACTCGTCATTGTTCTACCCGCGGTGCTTGTGGCGGTCGCGGCGCATAGCGCAGGCATGACGTGGACGGTCGCCACCATCAGCCTGGCCGTGATTTGTGGGGCGTTTCTGATCGTTCTTCTAATTTATGTGATCGCTTTGGTCAGCGTGCCGGCAACGGTTTTCTTCCCCGCTTTCGCCATTTACTTTTTTGCCTCGCGGTATCCCAAGCTGGATGCCATTCTGCATCCGGCGTCACCCGCTAGCCCAGCGCCCGCAACCGAGGCGCCGCTTCCGGAACCTACGACACCGACCGAATCTGAGGCTACGGAACCGCCGTCATCACCTGGGCCCAACCCGTCATCTGCCGGGGCGTCATCATCCGAAACGCCACCACTGCTGCCCGGCCCGAAATCAGTCGGCTAAAAGTGTTTGGAAAGTCTTCCTCCGGGAACAACCCGCGCCTTCCGCGTGTCCAATACCACAAGACACGCGCGTGCCGAACTCCGATCACGATAGCCAAGAACGACAGGAGAGCGGCAATGGCATTCTCAGGCAGCAACCCAGATTCTCCGCAGATGAACGTCACTCCGCTGATTGACGTTCTCCTCGTGCTGATCATCATCTTCATGGTGGTGGTCATCGAGCAGAGGCCGACGGGGCTGAAGGCTGAACTTCCGCAACCGGCGCCGCAAGTGGCGAATAATATTCCGCCGCCGCAACGCACAATTGTGATCATGGTAAAACACGCGAAGCCAGGAGTTGATCATCCCGAGGTGAAGATCAATGAAGAAGTCGTCGCGTGGGATCACCTGCGCCAGCGCCTGGCCGACATCTTCGCCATTCGCGTGGAGCGCATCGCCTTCATTGAGGCCGATGACGACATCGACTTTCAGGATGTGGCGGATGTGATCGCGATCGCGCGCGTCGCGGGAGTGGATCGCGTGGGACTGCTGACGGAGGATGGAAAGCATGGGGCGATGACGGGATAAGAGCTTCGTGTTTTCCATCTGCCCCGCTTGTGCGCTGTTGCTTGCGACTGATCTTTCGGTTGGGACTGTTTTGTTGCTTGTCGCTCCTATTAATTAATGCAGCAGTTTACGGTTCGCTCGGCAGAGTGGCCGGATTTCTGTTCCTCGTTTTTCGTACGCTCTCGACTCGCTCGCCCGACCCTTAGACCAGTGGCTTGACGTGCTGCCGCATCCGCTCCAGGATTTGTCCAAAGCGAAATTCCTGCCGCTCCATCGAGCCCGTGATGAACGCATACCCCTCGACGGCTTCGACCTCAATGCAAGCACGGTTGCGCCGCAGGAAGACATCGGCGGCGGCAAAGGCGATCCGCTTATTGCCGTCGAGGAAGCCGTGGTTGTTTGCGAGCGACTCCATCAACGCCGCCGCCTCTTCCTCGATGGAGTTGTAATAGCCGATCTGCGGACGAAAGACGGCAGCCTCAACCGCTCCCTTGTCGCGCACACCATGACGGCCGCCGAATAGCTCGATCAACCGATGCTGCATTCGGTAAACTTCCGCGACCGTGAGGTAATCGGACACCTACTTGGCGAGACGCTGCAACAGGTCACGGTTACGAGCAACCGATTGCTCGAATGCATCCATGACCTCGGAGCGAACCAGGTGCTGGGAAGGAACCACGTTGTGCAGGTAGAACCGGAGCGCCTGCTCCAGAACATGCCGCTTCGTTTGCCCATTCTGCTCGGCAACCGCAACAAATTCATCGTAGAGCTGCGCGTCGATTTCAGGAGTGAATTTTTTGGTCATTGCATCAGGGCTACCTAAGGGCTCCACATCCCTTTCTCCTCTTCAAATCATACCCAGGTAGTTTTGACGGATCAATATAAATCTTGATATATCCAACCCATTGATAAGTAACTATTTAATAGCTTGCTCTGCTCTTAGTCCAAATCGGTGTCCCCGAAAATTCAAACTCCGCTCGAATCTGGTTCTCAATAAACCGCTCGTAGGACTCATTGGACAAAGATGGGATGCTTGGCCGCGACGGCATAATTGCCGTTAGTGGTGTCAAAATGTATTAGAGGTCTCGAACCATGAAACTGCGATTGGGCCTCTGGATCGCCCTAGTGGTTGTAGCCCCGTGCTCAGCACAGCCACGAGCTAGCAAACAGAACGCCACCCCACACGCGGATTCTCAAAGTTCCCTAAGATTGACGCTCACGATTAGAGCGGAGCGGCAAAGCTATCAGGTCGTCGACTCGGTGCCGCTAGAGGTCCAGTTAACGAACCCAGGACCTGGCACGCTCTACCTGTTCGATGACGTCTGCTGGAACCCAGGAAACTTTCTTACAATCGACGTGTTTACACCCGATGGCAAAGAGGTTTCTGGCAAGCTTGACTATCTTCGAGATTGCCTTCCGCCTCCGCCACGCCGCAATGACACGTCTAGCTTCTTTAAATTGGAGCCACAGTCTTTCTACGGGATAATAGAGAAGTTTACCGTCAGCGAGCTTGTACCAGGTCCGGGTGAGTACGACATCGTTGTTCATTACGAGCCCTCTTTGTCGGGGGATTGGATATCGAAATATGGTGGAAAGAGGATTGCCGAACTACCAATCTGGACGAGAGACCACCCTGTACTAGCGAGCAATCGCTTACGCATCACGATCAAGCCGTAGAACCTCAGCTCGCGCGGCTCTTAATCCAAATCGGCGTCCCCAAAAATCCAAACTCCGCGCGAATCTGGTTCTCAAGAAACCGCTCGTAGGAGAAATGCAGCTTCACCTTCCGGTCCGTGAACAGCACAAACGTCGGGGGAGCCACCGACGCCTGTGTCATGTAATAAATTCGGACGCGCTTGCTTACCGGCACCGACGCGCGATCGAAATCGATCTTCTTCACGAAGCGGTTCATCTCGCTGGTCGAAATGCGCTTGCGCCGCTCCGCCGCGACCTTCTCAATCAGCGGCAGAATCTTCTCCGTTCCTTTGCCGGTGTGCGCGGAGATGAACAGCACGGGCGCATAGCTCAGAAATTTCAGTCCATAGCGCAGCCGCTCTTCATAAAGCTTGCGATCCTGCGGGCGCTTCGCGTCCTGAATGCGAGCCGTCTTTGACTGGCTGATGGCGCGCTTCTCGCCGCTCATGATGAGGTCCCATTTGTTGACGAGAATGATGACTGAGCGCCCGCTCTCATGCGCGTAGCCGGCAATGTTCGCGTCGAGGCCGCTGGCACCTTCGGTGGCATCGACCATGAAGAGCACGATGTCGGCGCTTTCGATATTCTTGCGCGCCATGACCACCGAAAGCTTCTCCGCCATCAACTCGGTCTTGCCCTTGCGCCGAATCCCGGCCGTGTCAATGAAACGAATCGCGCGGCCCTTGTACTCGATGACCTCATCGATCGAATCGCGGGTAGTGCCGGCGATAGGCGAGACGATGGCGCGATCGACGCCAGTCAGCTGATTCAGCAGCGTCGATTTGCCGACGTTGGGATGTCCGATGATGGCAACTTTGATTTCGTGGGGAGGAGCGTCGTCTTCAGTCGCTGGTCGTTCGTCGTCAGTCGTTCGTCCTTTGCCGTGCGCTGTTCGCGCTTTGCTGTTCGCTGTTCGCTGTTCGCCGTTCGCGATTTGTCCTTCATCGTGCGCAGAGGCACCGCCCTCTTCAGTGACCGCTGTGGCTAAAGGTTTTGGGTCGAGCTTCTCCACGGCCGGCAGCAAAGGCAGCACCGCGTCCAGCAGATCATCAATCCCGCGCCCATGCTCCGCCGAAATCCCGAACACCTCGCGAATCCCCAGTTCATGAAATTCGCCCACCAGCGATTCCTGCTTGTCGCTGTCAACCTTGTTCACGGCGAGAAACAGCGGCTTCCCCATGCGCTGAAGTTGCCGTATCAGTTCGCGATCGGGCCCCGCGAGTTCGGTGCGTGCATCCACGACCATGATGATTCCGACCGCTTCCTTGAGCGCAACCTTTGCCTGCCGGAAAATTTCCGCCGGAATGAATTCTTTATCCTCCGGAACGATGCCGCCCGTATCGACTACTCGAAACGCATGGCCGCGCCACTCCGCCTCGCCATAGAGGCGGTCGCGCGTGATGCCGGGCTCGTCGCCGACGATGGCGCGCCGCGAATGGGTCAGCTTGTTGAACAGCGTGGATTTGCCAACGTTGGGGCGCCCAACGATGGCGAGAAGCGGCAAAGCATTCGAATTTGATGAGGTTTGTTTCACCGGCAACTGGCGGCTGGCAACTGGTTAGCTATTATAGAGACTCTGTGCCTTCTCCCACCCATACCGCCTCCGCCGCCGGAATCTCGCTCTACCAGTTCTTCTCGCCTGGCGGAGTTTTGGCGAAGTGTCATCCCGCCTATGAATTCCGCCGCGGACAGCTCCAGATGGCCCAGGCGGTGGAGGAGGCGCTGGAAGAAAAGCGCCATCTGATCGCCGAAGCCGGCACCGGGACCGGCAAAACGCTCGCCTATCTGCTGCCCGTCATTCGCTCCGGCAAACGCGTCATCATTTCGACCGGCACAAAAAATCTGCAGGAGCAGCTTTACTTCAAAGACGTGCCGTTTCTGGAGCGCGCGCTCTCGCCCGACGGCGAGCGAAAACTCTCCGTCTGCTACATGAAGGGCCGCAACAATTATCTTTGCCGCAAAAAGCTCTACGAGCTTACCGACCAACCTGTCCTCAGCGGTCTCGAAGAGATCGAACACTATCAGGCGATCGCCGCCTGGGAAAAGACCACGCACTCCGGCGACCGCGCAGAACTCGCCGAACTGCCCGAGGCAAGCGCGCTTTGGCACAAACTCGATGCCCGCGCCGACACTTGCCTCGGCCAGAAATGCAAAGAGTACGACCGCTGCTTCATCACCGAGATGCGACGGCGCGCCGCTGAGAGCGACATCATCATCGTGAATCACCATCTCTTTTTCGCGGACCTCTCCATCAAGCTCGAGGCCGACGGGGCGCCCGATGCCGGCGTTCTTCCCGATGCAGGCGCGGTTATTTTTGACGAGGCGCACGAACTTGAAGAGGTCGCCGGCAACTACTTCGGCATCTCGGTCAGCAATTTCCGCATGGATGAACTGGCGCGCGACACGGAAAATCTTCTCCAGCGCGAGAAGATCTACACCCCGCAGATGTCGGGCGCGATCCAGGCACTGCGCGAACGTTCGCAATTATTTTTCTCGCTCCTGCCCGCGCAGGAGGGCCGCTTCGCCTTCGATGGCCGGCGCGAATTTCTCGAAGAAAACGGAGAAGAATTCATCGCGCTGAATCAAGCGCTGGTCCGCCTCGTCGCCGAATTTGAGCAACTTCCGCAAAAGCCCGACGAGGTTTTCTCCCTCGGTCGCCGGGCTCAGCAATTGCAGGTGCAGCTCAGCTTCGTGATGGAAAACGAAGACCCCAATACGGTCTTCTGGATCGAGCGCCGCGGATTTCGCGGAGGAGCGGCTTCGAAAGGGCGGGGCTTTAGCCGCGCTGATAATGCCAGCGCGACGAAAGGGGTTTCTGCCCCTGAAGGCCGGCGCACCAACGTCTACCTGCAAGCCACGCCCATCGAAGTCGGCCAAATCCTGCGCGAGTGCCTCTGGTCCAAACTCGAAACCGCGGTCCTAACCTCGGCCACCCTCGCCGTCGGCGGCGGCTTCAATTACATCCGGCAGCGCCTCGGCCTTGAGCACGCACACGAACTCGTCGTCCCCTCGCACTTCGATTACGAGAGCCAGGCCATTCTTTATGTCCCACCCGCTCTGCCCGATCCGCGCACGCCGCAATTTGCTGCCGAAGCCACCGACGTCATTCGCCGCTTGCTCGAAATCACTCGCGGCCGCGCTTTCGTTCTCTTCACCAGCTACGCGCAGATGAACGAAATCTACGACCGGCTTCTCGGCCTCATCGACTTTCCCATGCTCAAGCAGGGCGATGCGCCAAAGTCCGCGCTGCTCGAAGAGTTCCGCCTCACGCCCCACGCCGTCCTGTTTGGCACAAGTTCGTTCTGGCAAGGCGTGGACGTGCAAGGCGAACAACTAAGCTGCGTGATCATCGATCGCCTGCCCTTCGCGGTGCCCAGCGACCCGATTGTGGCCGCGCGCGTCAAGGCGATCGACCGCACCGGCGGCAACGCCTTCAGCGACTACCAGGTGCCGAGCGCCGTCATCACACTCAAACAAGGCTTTGGACGGCTGATTCGCTCGCTCCATGATCGCGGGCTGCTCGCGTTGCTTGACAATCGCATTCTGAAGAAATCATACGGAAGAGTTTTTGTGGAGAGCTTGCCGAATTACACGAAGACGACGGACCTACGGAAAGTGGAGGCAGTTCTTCGGAGCCGGCTCGTAGCAATCCTGGACCGAGCCCCCGCGAAATTGCGGCAGTGTCGGTTACTCAAATTGATTCTTGAAGACCATCATGCGTGATCGACACAAATACGCGAGGGTTGAATGGGAGTGTCGATTTCTTCTCGAGCGCCTGCCGCTCGAAGTGAACGTCACGCGAGTGCGGCGAATCGTCGACCGTTACATCGCTGGCACTAACTTACGCTTGCGTCAGCAATCTGACGAAGCGAACGGCGCCATCTTCAAGCTCACCCAAAAGCTCCCCATCGATGCGACGGGGGCGCGGCAGGGATTTGATCACAACCATCTATCTCACGGGAGACGAGTTTCAATTGCTCGCGAAATTGCCGGCAAACCTGCTCACGAAAGCCCGCTATAGTGTGCCGCCGTTTGGAATTGATGTCTTCGAAGACGCGTTGGCCGGCCTCGTCCTGGCCGAATCGGAGTTCGATTCCGCCGAGGAGGCCTCTTACCTATCGCCTTCGCCGTTTATCGTTCGCGAGGTGACCGACGACCCTCGCTTCACTGGAGGCGCACTGGTGCGAGCTTCAAGGCGCGAACTGGAGGAGTTGTTGGCGGAATTCGGAATCAGATTGTGACGGAGAATTTCGGAGGACGGACTCGCCCTTTGGGAGGGCGAACCCATCCTCGTAGACTTATTCCTCTGCCGCTTCCTTTGCGACCAGCACTTTCAGGTGCGTGGTCACATCCTTGTGCAGCTTAATCGGGATGATGAACTCGCCCACCGTCTTGAGCGATTCGTGCAGCTGAATCTTGCGCTTGTCGATGTGGAAGCTCTTTTTCTCGAGCGCCTCGGCGATGTCGCTCGCCGTGACTGACCCGAAGAGCTGATCGTTTTCGCCCGACTTGCGCGTAAATGAGACTTCCAGCCCGTCAAACTGTTTTGACAGCGCCTCAGCTTCCGATTTTTCTTTCGCCGATCGTCGCACCGCCGCCGCCTTCATCTGCTCGATCACGGTCTTGTTGGCGACCGTCGCTTCGATCGCAAGTTTGTGGGGCAGCAGAAAATTCCGCCCATATCCTTCCGCGACCTTGACTACCTCGCCGCGGTTGCCCAGCTTCGGCACATCTTCTTTGAGAATGACTTCCATGGTCGATGACTCCTTGATCTGGTCGTTTATCGCTAGTCGGCAGTCGTTCGCAGGGCCGCAATGAGTCGGCCCCGTCGTCCGCGCGCTAACCCCGAACGACTAAGGACCAACGACGAACGACCGCTTCTGAACTACTGTGCGCGTCCCGCGAACGGCAGCAGCGCGATGTTGCGCGCCTGCTTGATTGCCCGGGACAGGCGCCGTTGATGCGGCGTGCACACGCCCGTCAGCCGCCGGGGCGTGATCTTGCCGCTCTCCGCCACAAATTGAGCGAGCAGCCGCACGTCCTTGTAATTAACCGCTTCGATTTTTTCGACGCAGAACTTGCAAACCTTCTTGCGCCGGAAATATTTGCGTCCGCCTTCACGCGGGCCGCCCGGGCCGCCGCCCGGACGAGGGCCACGAGGCCCTCCACGATCGCCGCCGCCCCGATCTGACCGGCCCTCGGGCCGGCTCGAGCCACCGCTGCTGCCGCCGCCTTCGGGCGCGCTGTGTGTTTTCGTTTCTTCTGCCATAGTGCTCCTTAACTCTTATAGAAATGTCGAATTTCGTGTATCGATGCGAGTCAAAGCCGCGCCAATTAGGCTGGGCTCGGCGCAGGCGCCGGTTCTGCGCTTGCTTCGGGCGTCACCGGTGCTGGTGCTGGCGCCGCCGCCGGCATCGCGCTCACTTTCTTCTTTGCGTCGCGCAACTTTTTCACTTTGTCGAGCCGCTTCAGCTCTTCATCGGTACGCACCGTGATGAACTTGATCACCTGCTCGGTCACTCGCAGACGCCGTTCCACTTCGTGCACGATCTGCCCGTCCGGGCCCTCGATCATGAACAGCACAAAAATGCCGTCGTTGAACTTGGCGACTTTGTATGCGAGCCGGCGTTTGCCCCAAACTTCGCTCTTGGCCGTCCCGCCCGACGAGGTCACCGAGGACTCCAAGGTCGAAATCAGTTTGTTCAAATCTTCGTCAACCGTATCCGGCCGAACGATAAACATCACTTCATAGCTGCGGTTCATTCGTTTTTCTCCAAGAGCTCTCTACTGCAAATCCTTGTTTGCCGGCGGCTCGGCGTCCGGTTCGTTCTTGCGGTTGAACTTATTCATCGCCGCCGCCACGCCGTCTTTCAAAATCGTTTCCACCGCTTGCGCCGCCGTGTCGAGCATTTCATCCACGACTTTTTCCTGCGCCTTGCGGAACGGCGTGAGCACATATCTCGCGCCGTCGCCTACCTTTCGCTCGGGCGCGATTCCCAGCCGAATCCTCAGGAACTCATCGGTCCCGAGCGCGCCCAGAATCGATTCCATCCCGTTGTGCCCCGCCGTCCCGCCCCGCTGCCTGATTCGCATGGTTCCGAACGGCAGGTCCAACTCGTCGTAAATCACGACCAAGTCCGACTTCACTTCGACCTGATGTTCTGCCACCAACTCGCGCACCGAAAGCCCACTCAAGTTCATGTAGGTTTCCGGCTTAGCCAAAATCACCGTCTGACCGGCGATCTCAGCCCGTGCGGTCAACGCGCGGCACTGGCGGTTCCGAACTTCGATCCCGCGATCCGTCGCGACCCGGTCAATGGTCAGGAAGCCGAGATTATGCGGCGTGAACTGGTACTCGATTCCAGGATTGCCCAAACCGACGATCAGTTTCACGACTCAGCTTTCAGCCGTCAGCCATCGGCCATCCGCTAAAAGCCTCGACCATGCTCGCTCGATAATTCGCAAACGAACCCTGGGTTAGCTTGAAGCTCGCGGCCCGAAGCCCGCAGCTACTTCTTCTCCTTCTTCTCAGCCTTGGGCTCGCCCTTGCCCTTGCCCTCTTCGGCTCCCTCTTCACCCTCAACTTCCTGCTTGCCTTTCTTGATAACTTCGGGCTCAGCCGGAGTTGCCGCCGCGTCCGCCGCAACTGCTTCAGGTGTCGCCACCACTTCTTCCTTCACCGAAGTGACGTGCGCGATCATCTGGTTCGGATCGGTCAGGAATTTAAGTTTTTCGTTTTGCGCCAGATCCTTCACGCGCACTTCCACGCCGAATGTCAGATGCGAAATGTCGACCTCGATCGACTTCGGAATGTCCGCCGGCAAACATTCAATCTCGATTTCGCGCAGGATCTGCTCGAGAATGCCGCCCTCCTGCTTCACGCCCGCCGCTTCGCCCTTCAGCACGATCGGCACCGTGACGGTCAGCTTCTTGTCCATCGCGATGCGCTGGAGGTCGACATGCAGCAAGCGGCCTTTGATCGGCTCGAACTGCCAGTCCACGATCATCGCCTTGACGCGATCGCTGTCCAGCGCGAGATCGAAAATCGTGTTGTGGCCGCTCTCCGAATGGAGAATGCGCAGCACCTGCCGCGGATCCACTGCGACCGTCGTCGTGTCCTTGCCCGCACCATACACCACCGCCGGAATCTTGCCGCCCACCCGTACCCGCCGGGCCGCGTTTTTGTTTCCTGCTTCGCGCGTCTGCGCTTCCAGAATGCTCACTTCCGTTGCTGTCGCCATAATCTCGTTTCCTGTCTTCCTTTATTCAGGTCAGATAAATAGTCTGCTGACTGAAGTCTCTTCATGATTCGCCTGAATGGCTCGGCCAATCAGGCCCGCGATCGAAAGCACGCGGATCTTTGGTTCCTGTCTCGCCGCCTGGCTCAGCGGAATGGTGTTGGTCACCACCACTTCCCGGATCGCGGACTTCGAAATATTTTCCACTGCCGGCCCGGATAGTACCGGATGCGAGCAGCACGCATAAACGTCGTCGGCGCCATTGTCCAGCAGCGCTATGGCCGTCTTCACCAGCGTGCCTGCCGTATCGATCAAATCGTCAATGATCAGGCAAGTGCGCCCGTGCACGTCGCCGATCACGTTCATCACTTCGGCCACGTTCATTTCCACGCGCCGCTTATCGACGATGGCCAGCGCGGCATCCACTTTCTTGGCGAAGAAGCGCGCGCGTTCCACGCCTCCGGCATCCGGGGACACTACCGTCAGCTTGGGCAGGCTCAGCTTCCGGAAGTGATCCACCAGTACCGGCGATGCAAACAGGTGATCCACCGGAATGTTGAAAAAACCCTGTAACTGCGGCGTATGCAAATCCACGATCAGCGCCCGATGCGCGCCCGCCGCGGTCAGCAGGTCGGCCACCAGCTTGGAAGAAATCGGGCTACGTGGCTTGTCCTTGCGATCCTGCCGCGCATAACCAAAATACGGGATTACCGCCGTGATGCGCCGCGCCGAAGCGCGCTTAAGAGCATCGATCATCAGCAGCAATTCCATCAGGTGCTCGTCGACCGTCGTAACCCGCCCGTTCGCTTGCACGCACCGGCACGTCGGCTGCATCACGAAAACGTCGGCGCCGCGCACATTCTCTTGAATCTGTACGTAACACTCGCCATCGGCGAAGCGTGTTACCTGGGCCTGTCCGCGTGCCATCCCCAGGAACTGGCAAACCTCGTCCGCCAATGGCTCGTTCGCCGTGCCACTGAAAATTTTGAACTTATCGTCCACTCGGGCACGCTGGGGCTTGCGTTCCATCTTCTCGTCCGGAGTGGGCTTTTTTTCCAACTTCTCCGCAGTCGTAGTCGCAGTGGCCATGGTTGGTTCTCAGTGTTCGGTTCTCAGCCCTCAGTTTTGGCTCGGCTCTCGCTGAGAACTGAGAGCCGGGAACTGAGAACTGGCTTTACTGGCTGGGCCGCTAGGATTCGAACCTAGACAAAGTGCTCCAAAGGCACTTGACCTACCATTAGTCGACGGCCCAATCCTTTTTTTGATCGGTGGTGACTAGTATGCCTAAATCCGATCTTCCCGCAAACAACAAAACTCGCGAATCGAACATTGCCCTCAGCGGCTAACGAGTTGCCAGCAGTGACCACTTCCTGCATTCCCGCCGCGTCAACGTCCTGGTCGCAGTCGCTTTCAGCCCCTGCTTGCGCAGCTCGCGGGCCGCTTTGACCGCTGCCTTTTCCGAGTCGAACAGTCCATACAACGTCGACCCGGATCCGGACACGGACGCATACTTCGACCCCGCGCGCACCAGCGCACGCTTTATGTCTCGCAGTTCGGGAAGTTGCGGAAAGACGACCTTTTCGAAGTCGTTTTCAATCCCGGCTCGGACAAGGTCGGATAGCAGGCTTCCGGCCCGGCCCCCGCTCTTCTTTTTTCTTTCGGCGGGAGCACCAGCTTCAGGTAAACCAATGTTGCTATTGCCACTAAGCCACGCCGACAGAACGCGGCCAACCTCAAACAGTCTATCGGACGCGCCGGACGGCGTCAATTCATCTCTGCGGCTGGGCCCCTTACGAGTTCGCGCGGGGGCAGCGTCCCCCTCAACCAACGCATCCCACTCCGCAAATGCCCGAGGCGTAGACACGCCCACCTCCGGTGTGACCACCACCAATGCCGTCGAAGCGAAATCCGGCAAGGGATAAACCTCTTCACCGCGCCCTATACCGAGAACGGTCCCGCCGATCAGAAATAGCGGCAAATCCGACCCCACCTCCGCCGCGATCTGCAGCCGTTCGGCTCCGCCCAGCTGTTTTCGCAGCGCCCGCTCCAACCCGACCATGGTCGCCACGGCGTTCGATGAGGCCGCACCCAACCCGCCCTGCACCGGCAGACGTTTTCCAATTTCGACCGTAACTTTTTTGCGGGCGCCAAGCGCCTTCATCACCCGCTCGGCAATCCGGTGGCAAGTGTTGGAAGAATCCAGCGGCACGCGTGCATCGTCGCAGACGATTTCGATTCCGCGACCTCGTCCCACTCTCACCCGAATCACGTCGTGCAGGGCAATCGTCTGATACACGGTGCGCAGATCATGAAACCCATCCGCGCGCCGCGCCCCGATATACAGCCCGAGATTGATCTTGGCAAACGACCGCACCGCAATCGTCATAAAATCAGGAATTGCAGGAAGAGGAATTGTAAGCGAAAGCAGGTGTTGCGCGGACACTCTTGTTCGCACGGATGCGGGAGCCGGGCGACCACGACTCGCGACAACAAGGCTATAAATAACAAGGCTACAAACAACAACGCTATAAAATGGATTGGAAGATCAATCCCTGTCGCACTCTAGCTTGCCCCTCTGACTCGACCTGGCCAGTGATAAGGGGGTGAGGATGAGTAACTCGCCATGAACTTCGTCAACGTCTACGACAACAGCACCCGCGCCGATTCCTACTCGAAGCTCGAATTCGCCAACACTTATCACTTGGCCTTCCGCGATCTGCCCGATCTCTATCGCGACCACGTCAAGGGTGCGCGAGCGCTCGACTTCGGTTGCGGGACTGGCCGCTCCACCCGCTTCCTCCGCGGTCTTGGCTTTGACGTCATCGGCGTGGATATCTCAGACGAGATGCTGGCCCGCGCCCGCCAGTCCGATCCCGAGGGCGATTACCGGCTAATCCCGGGCGACGACATGAGCGCTCTACCGCCCGCCAGTTTTTCTCTGATTCAATCCGCCTTCACCTTTGACAACATTCCCGGCGCTGAAACTAAAGCCCGCCTCTTTCGCGACCTGCGCACCCTGCTCGCGCCCGGCGGAATTCTCGTCAACATCGTTTCTGCGCCCGAGATTTACCTCAACGAGTGGGCGTCTTTTTCCACAAAGGACTTTCCGGAAAACCGCCAAGCCCGCGCCGGCGATCAGGTCAAGATCATCACCACCGATTTCGACGACCGCTCTCCCGCGCTCGACATCCTCTGGCCGCATGAATCCTACGTCGAAACCTATGCTCAAGCCGGTCTGGAGATTGTCGAAATGCGCCAGCCGCTCGCCACCGGAGACGAGCCGTACCGCTGGGTCAGCGAGACGCGCATCGCGCCCTGGGTCGTCTATGTTTTGCACTCTGTTCTGCGCTCTGGAAAGTAACCCACTGCCCACCACGACGAATGAGGATCACCGGCGACTCCGCTACCACTGAATCCGTCCCTCGTCCTCCACCAGTACCACGTCATACTTCTCGAGCATGGGCATCAGAAGATTCTCAAGTTCGCTCTTCCAGAGGTCGCCTTCATAGAACCTGGCTTTCATTGGCTCGCGCGACTTGAGATCGGGAAATCCACGCATAAAGAAGAAGGTGTCTTCATCGTCGAGGGAGAGAAACGGGCCCAGGATCTTCATCCCGATCTCGGCATGCGCCGGCATCGACTTCGTGCGGAAAATCTCCAAAAAACGCGCGCGCGTTCCGGGCTTGGTCTTGTAGGTGCGCATCTCGACTATCATGGGAACTCCACTGGTATCGTCACTCGATTCGATCTTGCAGGCGCGTGAGGCCCCGCCACTCGCCCCCGGCGCGCCCATCGGGGATAAAAGTCGGCGAAGGAGAGAACAACTTTGGCAAACGAACGTGCAGAACCGTCCTTGCGCTACTGGGACGCATCTGGGCCGGTAGCCCGGTGTCCTCTACGCAGCCTTTTCGGCATCCGCCACATTGTCGAAGAAACGGAAGAAACTCTCCACCCGCGTCACTTCGAGCGCTTGATGGATACGCTGGTTCACCCCCACCAACCCCAGGCTGCGCCCATCTTTCTGGCGGCTTACATACGCTCCCACCAGCGCCCCGATCCCAGCCGAATCCGCCAGTGGGACCGATGAAAAATCGAGTATGAGAGCGCGCGATTGATCCGCGCGCACTTTCGCCTGGAATCCAAAGACATTCGCCAGGGTAAGCGGCCCCGCCAACCGGAAAATACAAATCCCGTCTCGCGACCCGGCACTTTCTTCAATCACCAACGGCTGATCAGACATGAACGCAATGTTAACGGCCAATGACTCCGCCATCATTAAAACCGTGTGAATTCTGTGGCTGGGTCCAGACTATTCGCCGCCGACCGTTAATCCGTCGATCCGGATTGTCGGGGAGGCCATGCTGCCGCGGAATTCGAGATCCGTACCAATCTCCGAGATGTTCTTGAACATCTCCTTCAGATTGCCTGCGACCGTAATTTCTTCGACCGGGTAGGCCAGTTCGCCATTGACGATCCAAAGTCCCGACGCTCCGCGCGAATAATCGCCGGTGACGAGGTTTGCGCCGTGGCCCAGGAATTCGGTGACGTAGAGGCCGTCTTTGATCTCGCCGATGATCTGCTGCGGAGTTTTCTTTCCCGGCTGCAGGAAATAATTCCCGGGAGAGATGCCGGGGGTGCCGGCTAGTCCGCGTGAAGCGTTGGCGGTGGTTTCAAGCTTAAGTTTTTTTGCCGTGTAGGTATTGAGAAGGTACGACTTGAGAATTCCGTTCTCGATCACGACCGTGCGCCGGGTCGGAATTCCTTCGCCGTCGAACGGAGACGTGCCAAATCCGCCGGGCATGGTGCCGTCATCGATGACGGTGACGTTCGATCCGGCAATGTGCTCGCCAAGTTTGCCGGCGAGAAACGACGCGCCACGATAAACGGAGTCGCCGTTGATGCCTTCAAAAATATGTTCCAGCATCGATGCGGCAACCATGGGATCGAGCACGACCGGAACATGGGCTGTCTTGACCTTGCGCGCTCCCAGACGCCGAAGCGTGCGCCGGGCGGCCTCTTTGCCAACCGATTCTGCGGATTCGAGTTTCGCCAGGCTGCGCGCCACCGAATACCAGTAATCGCGCTGCATGTTGCCCTGCTCGTCCTGCGCGATCGGCACCGCGGCGACGGAGCAGTACGAGCGGCGATACTCGCCGACAAAGCCGTGCGAGTTCGCGAGAATTTTGCGTCCGGTGGCGGCATCGAACGATCCGCCATCGGAATTCTTGAGCCGCGGATCGGTATCGAGCGCCGCTTTTTCGGCTCGCCGTGCGTAATCGATGCGCTCGGGACCGGGAAGCGAGTAAACGTCTTCGTGGTAAAGATCGAGCGGCCCGGAAAGCGAGCCTAACTTCGCGGCATCCGGAATTCCGGCAAACGGATCTTCGGAGGTAATCTTCGCCAGCTCGAGCGCGGAGGAGAGCATGCGATCGATGCCGGCCGCCGAGAAGTCGCTGGAGTAAGTGGAAGCCGCGCGCTGTCCAAAGAAAACGCGCACGCCGATTGAACGGGAGCCCGATTCTTTAAGAGTTTCGACTTGGCCGAGGCGAACGACGGTAGAAAATTCGTCGCCCTCGCGCACCACACACTCGGCGGCGGAAGCGCCCGATTGCATGGCGCGGCGGACTACGTCGGCGGCGAGGGATTTGAGATCAGTCGTTGCTTGCGTATTGGTTTCGAGAGCTGTAGTCATCGATAGTGATTGTCATTCCGAGCGCAGGGGGAGTCCACAGTTTCGTCTTCCCCTACAATCCTACTGCATGAACCCGCCGGGATCCTTTCGCGCCGTTCCGCCAACCGTCATCCGATCGATCTTGATTGTCGGAATGCCGACGCCGACGGGGACTGCCTGTCCATCTTTGCCACAGGTGCCCACCCCCTCGTCGAGCTTGAGGTCGTTGCCGACCATCGAAACTCGCGTCAGCACATCGGGACCGTTGCCGATGAGCGTAGCGCCCTTGATCGGCGCGGTGATCTGGCCATCTTCGATCAGGTACGCTTCGGATGCCGAGAACACGAACTTGCCGTTCGTAATATCGACCTGCCCGCCGCCGAAGTTGACCGCATACACGCCGTTCTTCACGGAGCGAATGATGTCTTGTGGATCGTCGTGCCCCGCCAGCATATAAGTGTTCGTCATGCGCGGCATCGGAATATGCTCGTAGCTCTCGCGCCGTCCATTGCCCGTATCGGCAAGTCCCATGAGCTTCGAGGAGAGCTTGTCGCTCAAATAGCCTTTGAGGATTCCGTTCTCGATGAGGACCGTCTCCTGGGTGGGCTGCCCTTCGTCGTCCACATTGAGCGAGCCTCGCCGCCACGGCATGGTGCCGTTGTCGACCACCGTGCACTTCTCGCTCGCTACCCGCTTGCCAATCAGTCCGGCGAATGCCGATGTCTTCTTGCGGTTGAAGTCTGCTTCCAACCCATGCCCGACCGCTTCGTGCAGCAAGACTCCGGGCCAACCCGGACCGAGCACGACTTCCATGTCGCCCGCTGGAGCCTCGCGCGCATCGAGCTGCAAAATGGCTTGGCGAGCCGCTTCCCTGGCAAAGAACTCGGGCGTCTTCTCACCGAAAAAGAAATCGAGCGCGACGCGGCCGCCGCCTCCTGATGTGCCCCGTCCAGACGCGGCTTCGGTCTTGGCGATGCACGAGACATTCATGCGAGCCAGCGGCTGGGAGTCTTCCGCAAACGTTCCATCGGAACCGACCACCAGGATATTGCGCAGTTCGTCGGCGTAGCTGGCACGCACTTCCTTGATGCGCGGATCGAAGGCGCGCGCCGTATGATCGCCACGCATCAGCAGATCGACCTTGGAGGTGATCTCGGCGTCCACGGACGGCAAAGGCACTGGATAGAGGCTGCGCGCAGGGCGCTCCTGGAAGCCCGCCACTGACGTCTTGGCGGGCGCGCTGGCGATCAGCGCCGCAGTGCGGGCGGCATGCAGAATGCGCGCCGGAGAAAGATCGTCGGTATAGGCATAACCGGTGCGCTCGCCTGAAACCACGCGCACTCCACAGCCGGCGGAGATCCCCTGCGATGCCGACTTCACCATGGACTCATCGACCATCAGTGAGGTCGAGGTCAGATACTCGAAATAGAGGTCGGCATAATCGCCGCCGGCGGAAAGCGCGGCCGCGAGGTACTGCTCAAGGTCTTTGTGTGTAAGGCCGTAATGCTCGAAGAAGAAACGCTCTTGTGTGCTCACGATGATTCGATGCCTTTGCGGTGCAAAATGACTCGGAGGCGCTCCTGCATTATCCCACGAGTGAAACTGGCGCAACGTAACCCGCCCATCACCGGAGTCATACGACGAAGTCTGTAGACCCCTCCCGACGGTCGCCCTTTGAGATCACCCTTTTTGTACTGCGGATACGACACAAATTCGCCGTGCGCCGGTCACATCCGAAGTTTCCGGATCAGCAGACAATCCAGGCTATGACTCCGGAATCTCTGGGCAAGGAACTGGCTGACTTTCTCGAAGGCTCGCGCGCTGCTGTCGTGGTTGAGGATGGCACAATCGTCTTCGATCTTGCTCACTCCAAGTACTCGATTTCCGGCGAATACAACAAATGCCTGCTGCAACTCTGGTCGAGCGAGCGCAACATCGTTCGACGCGTGCTTGACGCCGAGGTGAAAGGCGCTACGTTGAGGCTGCAGGTGCAGCGCCTGGGCCACGCTCGGCCCACGCGGCTCGACATTTGCCGCGACCGCGATCAGCGCAGTCCTGGAGCGCGACGCGCAGCGCGCACCGCCTACGAACCACACCTGCGCCGGGCGCTGGAGCGCAACTTTCCCGGCTGGACGGTCGTCCGGCTCACGACGAGCATGGATCTCGAGCGCTCGTTTGGCCCCGCATATCTGCGCGGCTGGATGCGACAAGGCCAGCGCGCTCTCGCCATCGTGGGCGTGAACGATCAGGAGACGCAGGCGACGGTTGATGGCGCGCTGACCTGCGGCCTGCTCTGGCTCGAAGAGTGCCGACTGGCGCAGCGCGAACGCCGCGTTATTGAAGGGCTGGTGCTGGTCGTGCCGAAAGGCGCGTCGATGCTCACCGCGCAGCGCATGGCACATCTGCACGCGAGCGCCGCGAAATGGCACTTGAATGAGTTCGACCAGCGCGAGGATACGCTGGTTCGACTGGAACTCGGCGACCGCGGAAACCTGGAAACGCGGCTGCTGCACCCGCTTGACGAGGCGCAGACGCTCGCGCGCTTTGCGGCGTCGATCGAGCGGATTCGCGGCATCCTGCCGCAGGTGGAAGTGGTGGTGCGCTCGCCCGCTTCAGTCTCGTTCCAGCGTTGCGGACTCGAGTTTGCCCAAGCCCGCATCGCGCACGACCCGAGAAACTTCCAGCTCGGCGAGGAAATCGTCTTTGGCACAGGCGCGGAAGAGCGCACTCTGGACGCGGGCAACGAAGCGCAGTTTGGGGACCTCATCCGGCTGGCGGCTGCGGTGCGCCACAAGGATGGGCCGAAGAACCACCCGCTCTGGCGCATGCACCCTGAACGCTGGCTCGAATCGCTGGCTGCAACTAACATTGCCGCGCTTGATAGTCGCCTTCGCAGCGACTACGTTTATCGCCAAGTGCCAGCGTTTTCGGCGGCCGACCGCGCCATGATTGACATCCTTGCCGCGACGAACGAGGGACGACTCGCGGTGATCGAACTGAAGGCCGACGAAGACATTCACCTGCCGATGCAAGGCCTGGACTACTGGTCGCGCGTGGCATGGCATCACAGCCGAGGTGAGTTCAGTCGATTCGCATACTTTCCGGGCCGCGAAGTCTCCACGGAGAAGCCGTTGCTGATGCTAGTCGCGCCCGCGCTGCACGTGCATCCTTCGACCGACACGATCCTCCGCTATTTTGCGCCGGAAATTGAGTGGGAGTTATTGGGGATCGATGAACATTGGCGGGAAGAAGTGCGGGTCGTGTTCCGGAAGCGGGCGAGCGATCTGCGGGGTCAGGTTGCGGGTCGTAAAAGCGCGTGAGCTGAGCTTTGGTATTAACTGGTTAGTACTGGACACCCCCGTCCATTGATCTATTGGAATCGCGGGGCCTAAATTCCCATGCACTTGCGCAGCATTACGATCTGGCCCAAGTGATAGGCATTGTGGTCGGCGAGGAGCAGCGCTTCGCGCAATAGCGTCTGGCCGTCTCCCCAGGGGAGTTTTGCGAACAGATTGTTTTTGCTTTCCGAGACCAACTTTTCCATCGCCTTCAGATCGCGTTTGAACTCGGCGATCGAGTTCGTCCATTCTTTTTCGCTGGCGGGCGACTCCGATTTGGGCCAATAGCCCTCGGGCCATGCGGGCGACTTGTGCTTTGGATTACGGCTGAATTCGAGAATGTCCCACTGCGCGATCCGCATGTGTTCGAGGAGCATCCAGGCGGTGTGCGGGAAGTTCGCGACCTTCACGCCCGCGAGTTGCACGGGCCAGTCGCCGATGGCCGCCTCGAAATCGGCGTGCGCTTCGCTGCCATTGAGCAGTTTGAGGAGATGTTCGCGCAGAGATTGGTGGGCCAAACCGGCCGGATGATCGGCTTTTGTCCTAGTCGGAGCGGGCTTTTTCGGACGAGTCTTTTTCGCGACCTGCTTCCCGGCCTTTAACCTCTTCTTCGTCGCCATTTGTCCTCTTCTACCACTGATTTCTATTTCAGAATTGTACAAAAACAGAAACAAAAAGAGAGGCGCCTGGGCCTCCGCATGTTTGGGCGGCAGGAACCGGCGCCTCCGATTTGAAAGGACATCTGGCAGGCCGCGGAAAAAAGTCGGTATTGGGCGAGCGTTGTCTCCTCAGCGGCTAAAGCCGTAGTCAAAGCAATGCGGTTATCGCAGCGCTAAAAAGCGCTGCGCCACCCAAAATCTAGCGCGACGCGACGTTTTCCCGCGAGCTGATAGTGTGCTTCGAAGTTCAATCATCCTCCCGCCGTCGCCCTTCCGGCGCCGTCCCTCCCTAGTCGTCCCTCCCGAATCGTCCCTCCCGAATCGTTCCTCCGGAGTTTTGCTGGCCGGGATTTGCAGTGGCGATATTCCCTTTTGAGCACTTTCTCAGAGTCGATGGGGTTGGGTGCTACTGGCGAGCGTCGACCAGCACCGCGCCATCCACGTGGTGACGCATCGCGGCGACGGCTGCGGCATCCATGATCTGCTGATTGCGGTCCCACTCGGGACGCAGCACCATCTCTTTCACGTGAAAGCGCGATTCCTTGCGCGCGTCGTCCACGCGAATGAGCACTTCGTTATTCTGCATGCGGAAAAGGGTGTTTTCCGCGAGCGGCACCAGTTGGTCCGAACTCTTGCCGATGATCACATACACGACCGACTTTGTGACCAGCACATACTCCGGACACGACTCGCCGACCGCCGCGGCCGCACCCGACATGGTGCTCATGAAGGCGTGTTGCGGGCCAAGACAATCAGCCATACGCATGCGCACAATCGTTCCTTCTTGCCGGGGACGATTCTCGGCGAAAGAAAGAGCCGACATTGCGCACAGGACTACAACGAGCAGGAGTGATCGCTTCATACTTTTGAAACCCTCACTTCTAAAATTTGTTGGGATAGTAATATCCAAGCCGGCAATGGAACTGCAGGCCTAAGTCATGAGTAGGAAGAATGCGGAGGAGATGAAACCCCTCCGCCGGGTTTGGCAATTTATAAGCTACGGTATAAGTGGCGTGGAAATCTTCGAGAATGGCGTTGAGAACTTTATCGGTTGCGACCCCGGCGGTGAAGTAACGTCCCCCGGAATTCGCCGCGAGCCAACGTAACACGGCCGAACCCGACCGCATTTGCGGGGCTGCGCTCAGGTCGATGCTGTAAATGGCGACGTCGCCTTCGAGTGCTGAATTGATGACGTCGCTCAGGGATTGAATGCTGATCGTGTCCTCTCCATCGGAGAAAACAACGAGAATTTTGCGGGCGTGGACATCGGTGGTTTGTCCGAGCTGTTGCGATGCGAAAACCATGCTGTCGTAAAGCGGCGTCTCCGATTCGTTCGCGACCGAGGAGAACTGCGCACCCAAGTCGAGGGCGCGGCAGTTTCCCTGGCACAACGTGATTGGCTTGACACCGTGAAAGGAGACGACGGAAAGAGCATCTTCGGGTAGGCCGCTGTCTGGGCCGAGGAGTTCGGTGACGCTCGAAAGCTCCTGCTGAAGCCGCGGCTTGAGAGAGTCACTGCCATCGACCAGTATGGTCACTTGCAGGCGTGTGTAACCGGAGCGGGTAAAGCTGCGAAACTCGCGGATTACACGACCCTGGTCGACGATAGCGAAGTCCGTGGGTTGAATGGTGGAGACGACGCGGTTTTTCTGGTCGGTTGTAGAAAAGGTCACCCGAACCTCGGTTACCTCAGAACGAAAGGTGGCGGAGGGGGGCTGATCGGCGATTTGGGCGGAGACTGGGCTCAGAATTGCAATCGGCAGTATGACCGAAAGCGTGAAGCGGAGGAACTTGAGGATGGAGTTTCTGCGCACAGCTTATCCATCGGCCCTACGTGCGGAACATTAGGGCCGCTGCCATGTGAACACATTACCCTCGTCATTTTCTTGCGTTCCTATCGTGTCTCGGGCTCACTTTGGCGTGGGCTTCGCCCGCTTTGGCACAGGAATCTGTGCATTCCGCCTTTCATCTCCAGCTAATTTGTCCATGGCGATTCCTCATCTCTAATCATGAACTAATGGCAGATTGACACTTCCGTCATTCGGAAATAAATTGCTAGTCAACTTTTCCAGAGCTTCGCCTTTCCGGCGAAGAATCCACTCCTCGGGGCCCTAAGACCCAAGGATCAATTTGATCGAACGGGCAAGACGACGGCAAAAGACCGCCGACTGCTCTCACGCCATCCGTCTCGCGACCTAAGCGGCCCAAGCCCTTAGTGTGTCTGGCCCAAGGAGAGAAACGATGATCAGATGGAGTGCATGTAGCGTAGCTCTGCTCGCAACCGTTTCGATGGTGTGCGGCGCGCAGCAGGATCCGGGACCACGCAGCGGCACGGCGGGAGCCGGCGGTGCGTATCCGACACTAAACGCGAACGAGGTGCAGTTCTTTACGCAAGCGGCAGCTCGCTTTGCGGAGGTCGACTCGGTACAGGGGACGATCGAGCCGGGAAAAGGCTTGGGGCCGGGATTCAACGGCAACAGTTGCGCGATGTGCCATGCGCAACCCGCGATGGGCGGGAGCAGTTCGGGAACGGCGAGCCCGCAGAATCCGACATCGAATCCGCAGGTCGCGCTGGCCACGCTTGATGGGGCGACCAACGCTGTACCGTCTTTCATCGCCCTGACGGGGCCGATACGAGAGGCGCGCTTCATATATGGAAGCCATGGATCGCTCGATGGCGGCGTGCACGATCTGTACTCGATCGCGGGGCGCAGCGATGCTCCAGGATGCACACTGGCGCAGCCTAACTTCGCGCAGGAACTTGCGGAGAATAATGTGATCTTTCGCATTCCGACGCCGTTATTCGGATTGGGGCTGATCGAGAGCACGCCGGACAGCACATTGCAGAGCAATCTGGCAGCGACGGCTCAGACGCGAGCACAACTGGGAATCGGGGGCTCATTCAATACCAGCGGAAACGACGGAACGATTACCCGCTTCGGATGGAAAGCACAGAACAAGTCGCTGCTCATCTTTAGCGGCGAAGCTTATAACGTGGAGATCGGCGTCTCAAACGAGACATTCCCGAACGAGCGAAACGCGGTCTCGGGCTGCGTTTTCAATAGCACGCCCGAAGACACGAGCAATCTGCTGAATGGGAATTCAAACAGTCCAAACTACAACACAACCATAGGAACGGTTTCCGAGATGTCATCCGATGTGGTGAACTTTGCCGCATTCTCGAGGCTCTCAGCTCCGCCAATGCCAGCGCCGCCGACGCAGTCCACGCAGAACGGCCAGGTGATGTTTCAGAATGTGGGTTGCAACCTTTGCCACAGCGAGTCACTTACGACAGGACCATCGCCTTACACGGGAATGGGCGCGGTGACTTACCATCCCTACTCTGACTTTGCCTTGCATCACATGGGCAGCGGTCTAGCCGATGGAATTGAGCAAGGCGCGGCGGGTATGGATCAGTTCCGGACCGCACCGCTTTGGGGCGTTGGACAACGGCTGTTCTTTCTGCATGACGGAAGAACCTCGGATATCCTGCAGGCGATCCTGGATCACGGCACAAAGAACTGCCGGTCGCGCAGTTGCGCGTCGGAAGCGGATGGCGTGATTCATAACTTCCAGCAGTTACAGCCGTCGCAGGTTCAGGATCTGCTGAACTTTCTGCGGTCGCTTTAGCGAGCAAAAATACAACGAGCGGGAAGTTGGAACTTCCCGCTCGCTTTTCCGCTTTTCTTCTTTTCTTCAGGGGCGGCTGATTCGATTCGCGGCCCTTGCTGCGGTGAGTTATTGGGGCAGCGGCGGGGCCTTGGTTCCCGGCTTCACATCGGAGTGCTTCTTGGCTTCGGCGATCATCTGCTCGACTTTGTCTTTGCCTTCGTAGTTGGGATTGGTGGCCAGCAACTTCTGCCAATCGGCGACGGCACCGTTGATATCCATTTTGCCCTGCCACTTCACGAGGCCGAGGTTAAAGAGGGTATTGGGCTTGTTGGGCTCATAGGTGAGCGCCTTGTTGAACTCCGCGATGGCGCCATCGGCATTTCCCATGTACCAGTAGGCGGTTGCCATATCGGTGCGGACTGCGGCGTCGGAGGGCTTGGCCTTGAGCGAGCGGCTGTAGTAGTCGACCGCGATGGCGAACTGCTGGACATCGTAGTAAACGTTCCCGATGCTGGCGAGCAATTGTGGATTGTTGGGGTCGGCCTTGAGTTGCTCCAGCAGCGGAGCGGCTTGGGTGTCGGCCATCTTCTTCATCTGCTCGGGAGTCGGTTGGGCGTTGGGCGCTGCGCCCATTGCGGCGGGCGCGGGCGGGCGCGCTCGCGCTGGCTGCTTCGACGGGCGCGGCGGGCGATTGCGAGCCGCGAATCAGCCATCCGCCAGCCATGCCCAGCAGGAGGCAGATCACTGCGAGGGTGTAGGCTTGAACGCCGGTCCAAGTTACTGAATTATTGTTTTTGTCTGACATTGCCATGCTCCTTGTCGCGATTGCGTAAGCTCATTATGTAAGTCGGTTGCAGAATTCTAGTTTGCGCTATTTCCTTTTCCTTGCCGGACCTGGGCCATCAGCTTCTCGACCTGAGCCTTTTTGGCGGGCTCGAGTTGAGGATTCGTCTTAAGCAGTTGCGCCCACGCAGCGAGCGCGCCCTTGGAATCGTTCTTGCCTTTCCAGCGAACCATGCCGAGATTGAAGAGTGAGTTTGCGTCTTTCGGATTGTCGGTGGTCGCCTGGGTGAGCTGCTTGATCGCGCCATCGACATCGCCCTGGTAGTAGAGAACGGAAGCGAGGCTGGTGCGGATCGGAACATCTTTCGGCTTGATCTCAACCGCCCTCGAGAAGTAGCTCTGAGCTTCCGGGAACTGATGGGTTGCGAGATAGATGCTGGCGATGTGAACGAGGAGATCGGCGTTCTTCGGATCATTCTTCAGTTGGGCCAGGAGAGGCTCGGCTTTCTTGTCGGCCATCTGCTTCATCTGGTCGAGCGTAGGAGGCTGGTTGCCCATGCCTTGGGGATTTGCGCCCATCCCAGGGGGCATCCCCTGCGGAACGGCGGCTTGGGCGGAACTGGGCGAGGGCTGCGCCGGGGAGCGCGATCCGCGGAACAAGTAGCCGACCGCGAGGCCGATCACGAGGCAAACTACGGCCAGCGCATAAACCTGGGAGGCCTTCCAGCCGAGCGCTGCCGCTTCGGGTGATGCTGTTTCATTCGCCATGGTTCACTCCTGTTGCCTTCCTCAATCGCGGGCAATTGCCCTGGTTGCTGGTTGCATCTATCTGGCTATTTCACCCCGCGAGATTCTCTCTCGATCCTGACTGACATTACCTTACTTTCCCGTGTGCCGGGCAACAACCGATACGATCACAGGCGATAGTGATGGAGATCACATGGCTCGCCATGCGAAGGCAGCGTGATTCCTGCGGCCGCGGCCTCGCATCTTATGTAGAATGAGCGGGCTCAGGCTGGCGCCGCGCCGAAGGGCTATTTGCGCGGGCGTAGGCTAGAATAGACCGGGTTTCCGAGATGCCAAGCGAGAAAATCCTGGTGGTGGACGACGAGCGGTTGGTGCGCTGGTCGCTGCGCCAGAAGTGTGAAGAGTGGGGTTATCAGGTCGTTGAAGCCGATGCCGGCGAGCCTGGGCTGAAGCTGGCGCAGCACGAGTCGCCAGATCTGGTGCTGCTGGACGTGCGTTTGCCGGACATTAACGGGATTCAGGTTCTAGAGCAACTGAAGAAGAGCGAAGGCGCGCCTGCGGTCATTATGATTACGGCCGATCCGCAGCTTGACGATGTGAAGATAGCGATCAAGCTGGGAGCTTACGACTTTATCGGCAAGCCGCTCGATTTCGACGAGCTGCATGTGACCATCAAGAACGCGCTGGAGGCAACGCGGCTGCGCTCGGAGGTGCAGTCACTGCGCGGCGAGATGAAGCGGCGCGCTGGCTATCACGAGATCGTCGCGGACTCTCCGAAGATGACCGAGCTGCTGAACTTCGTGCGCAAAGTTGCAGCCAGTGAAGCGACGACGATTCTGATCCAGGGCGAGAGCGGAACCGGCAAGGACCTGATTGCCAAAGCCATTCACTACGAAAGCTCGCGCCAGGAGCGCGCTTTCGTGGCCATCAATTGTTCAGCGATTCCCGAACAGCTGATGGAAGCGGAACTATTCGGGCACGAGAAGGGCGCGTTCACCGATGCCAAGGCGTTGAAGAAGGGCCTGTTTGAAGTGGCCGATGGCGGAACGCTTTTCCTGGATGAGATCGGAGAGCTTTCTCCGCTATTGCAGGCAAAGCTGCTGCGCGTGCTGGAAGACCAGGTGATTCGGCGGATTGGCGGAGTGCGCGACATGCAGGTGAATGTGCGCGTGATTGCCGCGTCGAATCGCGATCTGGAAAAAGAGGTGCGCGAGGGAAATTTCCGGCAGGATCTTTATTACCGGCTGGCGATCATCGCGATTTTTATTCCGCCTCTGCGCGAACATAAAGAAGATATTTTGCCGCTGGTTGATTTTTTCATCGAACGGTATAACCAGCGGTTTCGGAAGTCGATTCGCGGGATCACCGATGAGACCAAGCGGCTGCTGCTGCAAAGCAACTGGCCGGGGAACATCCGCGAGCTGCGCAACTCGATCGAGCGGGCGATGATTCTTGAGGACGAAGCGCTGCTGCGACCGGCGTATTTGCCGTTTGCCGTGAACCAGGCGGGAGCGGGGTTGACGGCATTCGAGCACAGCGCGACTCACGACAATGGGCAGAGCCTGCCGAATGGACGCTTCCTGCCGCGACTTTATATTCCAGAGGGCGGGACCTCGCTGGAAGAAGTGGAGCGGGCGATGGTCGAGCTGGCGATGAAGCAATCGAGTAATAATCAGACGCACGCCGCTAAGCTGCTGGATATTTCTCGGGATGCGCTGCGCTACAAGCTGAAGAAATTTGGCCTGGGGCATGCGGACGATCCGGAGACGGAGCCATCGCAGAAAGAGGCGTAGGATCGGTCACGGGTTTCCGGTCACTGGTCACCGGGTCTTGAAGACTGCGCTGGTGTAGAATTCTTGAGTCGGTCAAGTAGAACCCCACGCTGTTCTCCGCAGCGAAATCATGTCGGGACGTAGCGCAGCCTGGTAGCGCACTTGCTTGGGGTGCAAGGGGTCGCGAGTTCAAATCTCGCCGTCCCGACCAAAATCCTCCTCCGCTCTGAACCCTTCGCCGCGCTCAGATCAAGGATATAAGGATTGGAAAAATGCGAGTTCGTACCATAGCATTCCGCCTCGATGGGGATGTCCGTTGCTTAGTTTGCCCTCACGAGATTCCCACGTCACCGTGACGAGTGCGTCAAGCCGATCTTGCCGCCCCTTGACCCATTTCACGTAATGGCGGCGCTATTTGGTAGTTTCAGGTTGCTTTTCGCTTTCCTCAATGGCCTTCATCGCGTGCACGATGTTGTACCCGACTAGGATTCCTGTATTCACCAAGAGTTGAGTATCTACGTGCTGCCCATTGATAATGACTTTGGCGGAGTCTTCCTTATAACCCTGCACTACGCCGAGGATTTTGTACGCCTGTGACCCAAAATCCCAGAAGATGATCGGGCCGCCGGAAAATCCTGGGTTGTTGAAGCCATCAATGTAAATAACGACGGCATCCGGCTTAGTGGCGTCAACGGCGGACATTGTGCCTCTTTTTATGAAGGGAAACCTTGCATTCGTGAAGCGACTGCCCAGACCGAAAGGGTAGCCTAAAAACCAAATTTGCTGACCCATACGTGGCCCCGTTTTCTCTTCGCCGGTCGTAGTCAGATATGGGGTAGAAACTTTCTCTCCCGTCTCGAAAATGGCGATGTCTACGTCTCCGGAAGATGGGTAGATTGTCTTAACCGTGTGGTAATCTTTCCACTCATCCTGTTGATAGACTTGAATGGTCGCGTTTTGCGCAGGGGCACCGGCAACAACGTGCTTAGCTGTGACAAGATACAATTTACCTTTGAAATCGACGGTAAAAGCGGTTCCTGACTCGCTTCCGTATTTGATGAAGATGGTTCGGTTCAACATCTCCGTTGGCACGGCGTCTTGAGCTGGTGCGGTGGATGACAAAACGACCGCAGCGACAAGCGTCAACAGCGTCAATTGGCGCATAGCTCGGTTCCTCTCATCTACGCTCGGAAAGATAGTAGTCTAACCCGCTCATGGATGGCCTGGAAGTCCTTAGTTACCAAGTTCGCATAGCGACGCGTCATCCCAAGCGACGAATGCCCCACCACCTTCTGCAAATGAAACGCGGACCCGTCGTTCCGTAGATAGTTCACAGGGGTACAGTCGGCGCGAGGACGCGGCTTGATGTTTTGGCACCCTTCGCGAGCGAAGTCAAATCTCTTTCCCGGCGGAAGCAAAACTCTCACCGGGAGGAGGATTGGTTTTCTATTTGCCTGAGCCTACTTGCTGCAGGTCGCGCTGATGTGTTTCACGCTGGAAACCTTCAGGTCGGCATGTTCCATCTTGCCCATTTCTTTCTTTTCGCTGGGTTGACTTTTTTCCTCTTGCGCTGAGGTGCGATGGGCCACCGTGCCGGTTACGCTAACGGTGTGGCCGACGTGCTTGGCTAGATCGACTCCGGCGTCGGAATAGAGTTCCCAATGTTTGTTTTCGGAGCTGATGAGAAAGAAGCCACCGGATTCAGTCCCCTTTTGCAGACATCCGGTTATGGTTTGCGTGGCTGAGGCTTTATCGTCTCCCATTTGCGGAGCGGCGAATAACAACGCTGTGCTGAGGCCGACGAACAGAACTACAATGACGAGTTTTCGAGTCATGCTTTGTGTCCTCCTTGACGCGTTGATTGTGATGGTCGTTCCCAACAACGGCCCGTGACGGGTAGAGTTGCAGGGCTGGCTCATATTTGTATTTTGCACAGGGCCATTCTACTACCGTTGATAGGAGTCGCGGGCAGATGAAGGGGCATGGGTTGGTCCGTCATGTGTTGATTTATGGGGCTATCGGCGGGGTGCTGATTGCCTTGATGCAATGGACGGAATACCGCTTTGTGGTGATTGAACATTCGGTTGAGATTTATGGCGGGCTGATTGCGGCTACCTTTGCAGGGCTGGGGATCTGGCTGGGGTTGAAGTTGACTCGGGGGAAGAAGGAGATTGTGGTTCGGGAAGTTGAGGTGATCAAGGAAGTTCCGGTGTTGATGGCGGACGGGCCGCTTGTGCCGGGGTCGTTCGTTCGACCGGAGCCGTTCACTCGAAATGACCGGCGGCGGGAGGAGCTTGGGATTACTCCCCGGGAACTGGACATTCTGGAGCTGATTGCGCGGGGCTTGAGCAATCGCGAGATTGCGGAGAAGCTCTTTGTGAGCGAGAACACGGTGAAGACACATTCCAGCCGCGTGTTTGACAAGCTGGGGGCCAAGCGGCGGACGCAGGCGGTGCAGTTGGGCAAAGAAAGCGGGCTGCTGCCGTAAAGTCGCCGGAGAGCGCGCTTGTGGTCGAGGACGTACGACCCGCGGGGGCTGAAGCCCCTTCAATTCGGTGTCAGGCTACGCGGCCCTCAAGGGCCGCTCTTCCACGTTGGTGCATGCGTTTCAATTTCATCCGAAAGAATGATTTTTGGCTTGCTGCGCCTAAAATCACCCGAAAGAATGACGACAGAAATTGCGCCCGGGCGGTATGGTGCGGGGGTTGGCGGTTTCGAACACAGGAGAAATGAATGAAAAAGACCATCGTGACGTTTGGCTTGATTTCGGGGGCGATTTCGTCGTTGCTGATGATCCTGTCGGTGCTGTTCCAGGACAAGATTGGCTTCGACCATAGCTACTATCTTGGCTACACGATCCTCGTGCTGTCGTTCCTGCTGGTGTACTTCGGGATCCGGTCGTACCGGGATGAGGTGACGAGCGGCGCGATTACGTTCGGCAAGGCGTTTGCGGTGGGGATCTCGATTACGCTGATTTCGTGTCTGTTTTATGTGGCGACGTGGGAGGTTGTGTACTTCAAGTTTATGCCTGACTTCATGGATAAGTATGGCGCGCACGTGGTGGAGAAGATGAGGGCGTCGGGAGCGAGCGATGCGGCGGTGCTGGCGAAGGGGCAGGAGATGAAGAAAGCTAAGGAGATGTATAACAATCCGGTGATCAATGCGGCGATGACGTTTCTGGAGCCGTTTCCGGTGGGGCTGCTGATAACGGTGATTTCGGCGGCGGTGCTGCGCAAGAAGCCCGGTGCGCGGGAGGCGGCGGCGCCGGCACCGGCGGCGTGATTGAGGAGGGGACGCTGTGTATGTATTACGTATATGTACAACACGCGGTGGACCCTAAGTCTTAGAGGCGCGGAGTTTTCGGGAAGGTTACCGAGAACACTTTCCCGGCGGGCGGGCCGAATCGCGTTTTTCGGTGATTGCCGCACTTGCGTTTTTGGCGGCTTTGGGGCTAGGGTTTTGTGTTGCGTAAGGAGCGCTCGCCGCCATGATCTATCTGCTCGTCCACCACGAAGTTGCCGACTATCCCGCCTGGAAGGCGGCCTTTGATTCCGCGCTTGACTGGCGCTCCAAGCACGGCGAGCGAAATTGCCGCATTTTTCGCGGGGTACAGAATCCGAACGAACTCACGCTGATGTTTGAGTGGGATAGTTTCGAGAAGGCGCACGCCTTTATCGGCTCCGACGAATTGAAGACGCGGATGGCGACGGCGGGAGTGAAGTCGACGCCGCGGGTCGAGTATCTGACGGAGATGTTCAGCGTGCGGCGCAGCGCGGCCGACTAGGGCTGGCTCACCGGTCGACTGTCCCGCTCAGGCCCAAAATGGGCTTGAGCAGGCCCGATTCTGCCTGTCTTTAATTATCAATCTAATTATCTCTTCCGCAATCCTTTTCGGCTGGCCTGCATCCAAAAGTTACGTAGGCAGCCTTAGGAGCGGGCCCCTGCCTGCTCGACTGGCTTATTACCAGGTTGTTTGTTTCGCTGCCTGGCGACTTTCGGGGTTCGTCTTCCGCGGCAAAAAATTCAGGTGTATCGAGGAGCATCGTATGGCCAAAAAAAATTCCAGCAACACGTCCGCAAGTTCGTCGAATAATTCCGTCAAGAATCACAATCGGGTTTCAGCGCAGCCGCGCTTTCATCAGAGTGCGCGCGAGATTCAGCCTTTTGGGACCGTTACCAGCATGCAGCCGCTGCAGCTCGATGAGCCGGTGCGGCTGGAGATGACCGAACAACTCAATCTGCTGCTCGCCGACACGATGACGTTGCGCGATCTCTACAAGAAATCGCACTGGCAGGTGGCGGGACCTACGTTTTATCAACTGCACTTGCTTTTCGACAAGCACTACGAAGAGCAAAGCGAACTGGTGGACACGATCGCGGAGCGGATTCAGCTGCTCGGCGGAATCTCCATCGCCATGGCGGCGGACGTAGCCGAGACGACCCGGATTCCGCGGCCTCCCAAGGGACGTGAGGAGGTGCCGGTGCAGCTTTCGCGGCTGCTGGACGCACACCAGATCATTATTGAGAATGTCCGCGAACTGGCGGATCGGGCCGATAAGCTGGGCGACGCGGGCACGAACGACATGGTGGTAAGCGATGTACTGCGGACGAATGAACTGCAGGTGTGGTTCGTGAGCGAGCACCTGGTCAACGAGCCGCTGGTGGAGGCTGATAGTGAGGGCGAGGCAGTGAAGCGGTCGGCTTAGCCTTTGAGGTATCGGGTTACCGGTCACCGGATTTCGGCGCAGATAAGTGTGGAGAACGCGGATCAACAATTTGGTCCGCGTTTTTTCTTGCACGGAAGATTGAATTGTTTAGTGGCGGGCTTGCAGGATGTGGAGGATTTGCTGAAGCTCGCTGCGCAGATAAGCCACGTTGGAGGTGGCGACGGGGAATGGGAGGGCGGATTGATTGCGCTCGGGCTTGGTCTCTTCGCGCAACTGGGCGCGCGCGCCGGCGATGGTGAAACCATCCTCGTAGAGAAGTTTCTTGATGCGCACGACCGACTCGACGTCGCGCTTACGGTACATGCGCTGGCCGGTGCTGCTCTTAACCGGCTTGAGCTGGGGAAATTCCGTCTCCCAGAAGCGCAGAACATAGGCGGGCAGGCGGCAGAGTTCGGCCACTTCACCGATGCGGAAGTAGAGCTTGTCCGGGATAATGATTTCGGCTCCGCGCGCCGACTTCTTCGTTCCCCTCTTGCGAATCGTCATGGAGCAAGTTCCATATAGCTGTATAGCCGTTTCTAGCACGGGACGCGGCGTTCGGACAATCCCCAAAAGTACGCAGGGACCTTTCGATACATCTGGGAGGGTCGGGCTTGAGCATTGCCAGGTCAGTCTTTTGTGAGGCCTGATTTTTGCCTTAGACTCCCTCAAGCTTGATTTTGGAAGCTGGATTCCCCGTGAGCCAGCGCCACACTTTTGGATAATCCCACTAAGCTTATCGCCAGCCCGACTACGATGACTGCGCCAAAAACTGCCAAGGTGGCGCGGCTGACGCCCGCTTTGGCCAGGAAAACGAACCAGCGGTCCCAGCCTAGACCGAGACGTGCGGGTTGCGAGCTGGTGAGATATTTCCAGAAGAGATGAATCGGGCCGCTGAGTGAGTAGTCGAGACGGTAGGTCCAGTTGGCGCCGTAGTAGCGGCCGCGGGGGACCTGGTCCTCCATGAAGCTGGTGGCGAGGGACACAGCCTGAACGAGGAAGCCGAGCCCGAGCAAGACGGCGGCGATCGTCTTGAGCCGGATTCGCGATTCCGCCTGATTTTGTAGGAGGGCCGGCCCTAACCCCAGGCAGAGGAATACCAGGGCCGGGACAAGATAGCGCGGGCCCACACAGTAGCCGCCTTCCCACTGCGAATATTTGGCGAAGAAGAACAGATCGACTAGAGGTAACAAGATCGCGAGGGTTGCCAGGCCCCGGCTGACACGCCAAAGAGCGGGGATGCCGAAGATGGCGAGGACGGCGGGTGGCGCGAAGATGAAGAGCGATTTGCCGGGAGAAAAGAGGAATCCGTAGAGGCCGGTGAGTAGCGGGGTATCGAAATGGTTGAGTTGCTTGGCGCCCTCGGCGCTTGTGGGATAGCCGAAGGCGAGCGGGCTTCCGAAGAGGATGGTGTTGTGAGCAAGAAGGACGGCTACGCCGATGGCCGCGCAGGCGCCGAAGATCATGACGGCACGGAACGCGGCTTTTCCGTGGCTGGCCAGGATGGCGACCGCGAAGATGGCTACGGCGAGAATGTTAGTCGGGCGAACCAGCGTGGCTAAACCTAGAAGCACCCCGGCTGAGGCGGCGCGGGATAGAGCGAGCGTTGTGCGCAGCGGGGCGGTCCGCGGCGGTGCGAAGAGGATCCAGGCGGAGATGGTGAAGATGACGGCGGAGAGCGGCTCGGAGAAAAGCCACGCCGAGTAAGCGAAGATTGGCGTGGCGAGACCGAGCATGGCGGTCGCCATCAGCGCCGCCGGTCTGGGGACGGCAATGGCTTCGAGCAGTAGAAAGAAAAAAGTCACGGTCAGCGCGGCGAAGGTGGCGCTGCTGAGCGTGGAGGTGAAGGCCACGATGAGGTCGGTGTCATCGCCGGGGACGCCGGGCAGGCGGGCGATGACATATTGCCCGAGCGCGTACCAGGGCGCACAGGCGATGGCTTGGCCGGGAGGGTAGGCAGCGCGTGGCTGTCCGTGGACGTCGTAGCGCCCGTAGAAATTGTGGAGGGCGACGGCTTGCGGGACGGCAGTGGTGCCGTGGAGGACGAGGCTTTCGGTGGTGTAGAGAGTGTTGTATTCGTCGGCGGTGCGGACGCGTCCTGTGGAGGTTGCGAGATAAAAAAACTGAAAGGTCGCGAAGAGCCAAAGAGCGATGTGGCGCGCGGCGGCTCGGGGGTGCAGCGTGGCCGCGAGATTTTGGGAGCTCGATGGCGGCAAGATGAGTTCATGGTATCAAGCCGGTCAGGCTATCGATCAGAGAGTGGCTCAAGGCGGAAACCACAGGGTACACAGAGGCGCGTGGAGGGATTGCGCTTGTGCGTCTTTATTGAGGTGATGAGTCTGGAAGCGATCCGTCAGGGCCTGATCGAGGTTCCACGGGATCATCCCGCAGGCGATTCTAAGACGGTAGAGGGAGATGGGAAGGAATGGAAAAGCCTCTCGAAAGGTGCTTCTCGCGAGAGGCTTTGGGGAATTTCTGGACGAGCATTCCGCTTAGTGTTTCTTTTTCTTGGCGGCCTTCTTCTTGGTTGCCATGAAGTTTCCCTCCGTTTGAACGTTTATTTGTTCTCCCAAGGTTCGACAGGGCACCTTGATGCCCGTGCTACCCAACTTGTGGTATGAGCAGCTGTCCTACTACAAGATATTGCCACTGGTCTGTAATTTGTCAATATAAAAGTTGAGGATGGCGAGTTATTTGCTAACGGGCAAAAGGATGTTGGAGGTGGTGGAGAGCTCTGGAGCACGGGAGGTTTTCGCGCGGATGGCTGCCACGCGGACTGTTTGCCGCGGGCAATGAATCGGAATCGTATATGCGATAATCTGAAAAACTATGGCTGAACATACTGTCTTCTGCGTGAAATTGAAACAGCAACTGCCCGGGCTGCCGGAGCCACCTTTCGACAGCGAACTTGGAAACAAAATTTATGAGAGCGTCTCGCAACAGGCTTGGGGGCAGTGGACCGAGCACTGCAAGATGCTGCTCAACGAATACCGCCTGAATCCTGCGCGTAAACAGGATCAGGAGGTAATCGTTCATCAGATGGAGCAGTTTTTCTTTGGCGAAGGAGCGGATCGTCCGAAGGAATACGTGCCCCCGGAGCATTGAGTTTTTGTCGTCGCTGGGTTGGAAGGGGCGACTGGAAAAAATGGTCTCTCCGCTCATCAGCGGCTGAAGCAGCCCTCAGAAGAATGCAGTTATCGCAGCGGTGACCGGCTGCGCCACCCAAGAGCAACAATCGAGTGGTTCCGCAAGCGGTTAAGACCGAAGCGGCGGTTGCCAACTTCCAGGCATCCAATGCTGATTACTTTGCGGTTACCCCTTACCGCGTGCTAGTTCCCAATTCATCACCTCTTAACAATTTTTAGAAACAATCGATAGCGTGGGTGTACCCGTCGCTAGTCCGGGATACGACACGCTGATTCTGTCGGACTTACACCTGGGAGCCGACATGAGCCATGCGCGCGAGGCGCTGCGCGTGCTGCGGGAGACGCGCTACCGGCGGCTGATTCTGCTCGGCGACATCTTTGCGGACCTCAATTTCGGGCGGCTCAAGAAAGAGCACTGGAAATTTCTCGGCTTCATCCGCAAGCTCTCGAATCCCAAGCGGCGCGTCGAGGTGGTTTGGGTGGAGGGCAATCACGACCATGGGCTGACCGACATCATGTCGCACCTGGTGGGTGTGCAGGTGTACCAGGAATATCAGTGGAATTATCGCGGGCTGCGGCACGCGGCCGTGCATGGGCACCAGTTCGACACCTTTGTCGTGAAAAATGTTCGGCTGAATTATTGGTTTGGAACGCTGCTGTATCTGCAACTGCAAAAGTGGGACACGAAAAATAAAGCGCTGACGAGGCTGCTGGACCGGCTGGGGACACGCTGGCAGCGGCTCTCGGAGAAAGTGGCGGACGGAGCGCTGGCGCATGCGGCGCGAATTGGCGCAGCGCGGGTGTTCTGCGGGCACACCCATGCCGCGCTCCACAAGCGCCGCGACGGATGCGATTACTACAACTGCGGGGCATGGATCGACGAGAAACTGACCTACATTACGGTGGGCGAGGAGGGCGTGCGGATTCACGAATACGCGCCTCCGATGGACGCCGCTCGGGCTGAAGCCGCAGAGGAAGATGACACCGCGCATGACGCGGAGCCGGGCTGGAGTGGGGAGCTGGTGGGCGAGCACGAACACGGCGCCGGTGAGCGAAACGCGGCTCACGAGTACAAGGCTTCGCAGTGCGAATCTTCACCCGGATCGTGCCAATCTTTTCAGTGCCAATCTTTGCAGTGCCAATCAAAGGATGCGGACCTCGTGGCCGATGGCGATGTCGAGAATCGGGATTTTGCCGAGGATGGCGAATATCAGAGCGTCGGCCGCTGACGTGAGAGCCCGGCGACGGACTGGATAAGTCTTTGTCATTATCGTTTTTGCGAAAACTGACGATCGTCTTTCACCATGCGGGCGGCGGGCACCGTAATGCCGCGGAGGCGGTGCGGAACCAGCTCACGACGCAGAGCGATCCGTGGGATGTGACGCTGCTCGACACCCAGGAGCTGCTCGATCCGCTGGATGTGTTGCGGCGGCTCACCGGCATTCGCATTCAGGAAACTTACAACCAGATTCTGCGGCGGGGCTGGACGCGCTTCACGCCGCAGCTACTGCGGATTTTGCAGGGGACAATATGGCTTTATCACCGTCCGATCACGAAGGCGTTCGCGGCGTATTGGGCAGAGCATCCCACGGACGTTGTTCTTTCTGTGATTCCGCACTTCAACCACGAACTGGCGGAGAGCCTGAAGGTTTATGGCGAGGCAAAGCGGCCGGACTTCGTGACGTTGATTACCGATCTTGCCGATTATCCGCCGAACTTCTGGGTGGAGCGGGATTCGGAGTACGTGATTGCCGGGACAGAAAAGGCCAGGCAACAGGCGCTTGCTATGGGGCTAGCGGATGATCATGTTTTTAGAACCTCGGGCATGGTTTTGAAACCGAAATTCTACGAACAGCAATGCCTTACGATGGCGCGCGAGGAACGCATTAAGGAGAGGAAGAGGCTTGGACTGGAAGCCGATTGCCCGACGGGCATCGTGTTATTTGGGGGACACGGGTCGAGGGTGATGATCGACATCGTGAAGCGGCTGGACGAGAGCGGCGCGGGCGTGCAGCTGATTTTGATTTGCGGGCACAACACGAAACTGGAAGAGACGATTCGGGCGCTGCCGACGCGCAAGCCGAAACTGGTATTGGGATTTACGCAGAATGTTGAACGCTATATGGTATTGGCCGATTTTTTTATCGGGAAACCGGGGCCGGGATCGATCAGCGAGGCGCTGCAATTTCATCTGCCGGTGATCGTCGAATGCAATAACAAGACGCTGCCGCAGGAGCGCTACAACGCGGAGTGGGTCGCAGAGATGGGGTACGGGATCGTGGTGCGGAGTTTCCGGGAGATTGCGCCCGCCGTAAAGAGATTGATTGAGCCGGGCGCGTTCCAGGAGTTTCGCGCCAGGACGAGTCAGTACAAAAATCGCGCGCTGGCGGAAGTTGCGGAGATTCTTGAGCGTTGTTTTGCGCAGGCTCGACCGGAGACTGAAGACGTAGCCCTACGGGGATAGCCCGAGCGTTGCGCAGCTCCCTATGCGCGGCCCCCTATGCTGCCATTCCCGCCGGATAGTCGTACTGTGCCAGCAACCCGATCATCTGCTGGATATTGGCGATCTCAAAATTCTCTACCGAGCGATATTGGGCGAGCGCTTCCATCACCTGCGCTGAAGGGCAGAAGAGCTTGAGCTGAATATCATTTTGCTGGGCCCAATGCTGCAGGTACACCAGCATGCCGAGCCCGCCGCCGCCGATCGCCTCCACTTCCGATAGATCAAGTGCGATCACCCGAGCGTCATCCTGCGCCTGCACTGTATCCCGCAACTTGAAGACTGCGTCGCTTCGCGTAATCCTGCCTCGACACTCGACCACCGTCATCTCCGTGAACTTCTCCAGACCTATGGTCAGCATGGCATCCTCCGCATGTTGTCTCCATGTGGATAGCAACCCGCGCGCCAAAGGAGACCAAGCCTTATTTTTCAGAGAGATACGACGGAACAATCGAGCGGCTATGCCTGCGGAAGCGCCAATTTTCCCGGTCCGGCAGCAATTCTGTCCTACCGGGAACGCCTTGCCGATGGGGTGGCGCGTCATTACCAACGGTCTCTTGCCTACCCTACGGACGGTAACAATCCGCTGGAGATTTACAGGGTTATTTTGATATATTGGGGGCGCGTTTGATCTTCTGCGGTTGTAAGCAGTACCCCGCTCTACGGCGTGACCTGCCTGCACTACCCTGCGAGCTTCAGCGCATATTTCAACACCAAAGGAACACAGTATCACCATGGAAACAGGAACAGTAAAGTGGTTTAACGACGCTAAAGGCTATGGTTTCATCAGCCGCCAGAACGGCGAGGACGTATTCGTGCACTTCTCCGCCATTCAGGCGAACGGTTTCCGAAGCCTGCAAGAAGGACAACAAGTTCAGTTCGACGTAGTCAAAGGCCCGAAGGGCTGGCAGGCAGAAAACGTCAAAGGCGTCTAAAACCGCTTCACAATTCAATGGACAGGGCGGCCGTAAAGGCCGCCCTTCTTATTTTCCCTTCCAGCTCTTCCTCTCCCCCTTTATTCAATTTTTTCAATTTTGCAGCTTACTTTGCCAACAGCTGTGGCGCGTTCCCATTTTGAACCGTTCTGGCCGCTTCCCGGCGATTCCAACCATAAACCCGTGATCCACATCACATACTCTCCGATCGAAGCATGGAAATCTCTACCCAAAGGCGGTACCGGGATGGATGATCCCTCCTTATTGTCGGCAATCGACAAGCTGGCTATCGCAGGCAAGCGAGCTGGATTTACAGTCGAACAGCTGATCCGGCTTCTCAACGCCGGCGTGCCCGTCGACGCTCTGCTTCAGATAATCGCCGCCCGCCTCTGCGCCGACGATCTATCGTCGTCCCTCGAAGCAACCACTGACCGCACCTCACCCGACAGCCGCCTAGTGAACTAGCGGGCCACGGCTAGGTCAACTTCTTCTCCACGGATCGACACAGATACACACGGATGTTTTTCCTTTTTGACCTATCCGTCAAATCTGTGTCCATCAGTGGAAAGGAAGTTGATCTCAAGCGCGGAAAAACCAAGCCCAAGTCGCCCTACCCTCCGATATGCACCATGGTCCGCGAGGCGGGCACGAATCCCGGCTCGCCAATGTGGTGCCGCTCTTCTTTCTGATCGACGACGCGAACGATGAACTCCGCCAGCTTCTCATCCGAAGCGCCGCGCCGCATCAGCTCGTGCAGATCGTGGTCCCAGGCTGAAAACAAACAGGTCCGCAGCTTTCCATCCGACGTAATCCGGATACGGCTGCAATGTCCGCAAAATGGATGCGAGACGGGTGCGATAATCCCAATCTCGCCTATGCCATCATCAAACCGGTAGCGCCGCGCCGTCTCGCTTCGTCCGTGCTCGATCTCGACCAGCGGCCGGTACTCCCGCATGCGGGCGACAACTTCGTCGAGCGTGATCACCACCTGCGGCGTCCATACGCGGTCTTCTTCGAGTGGCATGAACTCGATGAACCGCACCACCACGTCCTCTTCGCGGGCGAACATGCCAAAAGGAATGATCTGATCTTCGTTGAATCCGCGCAACAAAACGCAGTTTACTTTGACAGGATCAAGCCCCACCCGCCGGGACGCCCGCACTCCCGCCAGCACGCTGTCATATCCATTCGGCACGCGCGTGATGCGCGCGAACCGCTCCGGATCCACGGCGTCCATGCTCACGGTCACGCGATCGAGACCCGCATCGCGCAGCGGCCCGGCAATCTCAGCCAGCAAGTGGCCATTGGTCGTGAGGGCGATTTCAGGCTTCCCACCATCTACCGTCCGCAGCGCTGCCAGCTCACGCACAAAATCGACGATTCCTTTGCGCAAGAGCGGCTCGCCCCCGGTTAGCCGGATCTTGGTAATTCCAAGCCCGACCAGCACGCGCGCCATGCGCAAGTAATCCGCAAAGGGCAGCTCTGAGTACGCCGCGCCATTCGTTCCTGTGCGGCAGTAGACACACCGGTAGTTACAGCGGTCGGTAATGGAGATCCGCAGATCGTGAATCGATCGCCCGAATTTGTCGGTTAAGGCCACGGTTGCCGGTCGGTGGTCGTTAGTCGCTTGCCGTCAGAATTGTCGCGTAGCTATGAGCAGCCGTTTCCGGCTCAACACATTCCGAATGACCATGGACAAACGACCAACTACATTCTTATTGGATTCCGAATATGCAGGAAGGAAACGGACAGGATTACGCCTGCGAGCGTTTCCTTTCCAAACACGGGAGGCGCCGGCGTTTCCACCGTCACCCTCGGGAAAACCGGCCCCACGCCGGTCTCCCACGCCCAAGCCGCCAGCCAGGCAGGCGACCAGGGTCGGAAACTCAGAACGATTATATTCCGATCAAAACCACGCCGCTCGGTTTGAAAGACGCTCTGTCTGGTCGTAGTTCGGGGCTCGTGGCTCGTTGGCTCGTCGGGCTCGTTGGCTCGAAGCCAATAGCCGGAAGCTCACAGCTAAACTACAATTTCTTCATGCGCGCTCTGGTCATCCCTCGCTTCGGAGGCCCCGAAGTCCTCGAGATCGAAACCGTTCCTGACCCGCACGTCGGACCCGATCAAGTTCTGATCAAGGTCGAGGCTGGCGGCCTCAACTTCGCCGACCTCATGACCACGCAAGGCGGCTATGCCGGTACGCCCAAGCCTCCGCTCGTCGCCGGACGCGAATTTGCCGGCCTCGATGCCTCGGGACGCCGCGTCATGGGATACACCCAATGGGCGGCCTTCGCCGAACTAACCACTGCTCACCGCGCTCTGCTGTGGCCCGCTCCCGACGGCTGGACCGCGGAGCAAGCCGCCGCCTTCCCGGTGAATTTTTTCACCGCCTACTTCGCCTACTGGAAAGCGGGACTGATCGAGAAGCCGCAGGGCGCGCGTGTTCTCATCCACGCCGTCGCCGGGGGCGTGGGCACCGCGGCGGTGCAGATCGGAAAAATTCTTGGCGTGGAAATGTATGGGACTTCATCCTCCGAAGAAAAACTCGCGCGCGTCCGGGAGCTTGGACTGCAGCACGGCATTAACTACAAGCAAAAAGATTACGTTGAAGCCATCAAGGAACAGACACAGGGTAAGGGCGTTGACGCCGTTTTTGAAATGCTGGGCGGCGAGCACGTCGCCAAGAGTGTAAAGTGCGTCGGCAGCTTCGGTCGCGTCATCGTCTACGGCGCGGCCACGGGCGAACCGCCTACGCTCGATACGCGCCTGCTTTACGCGAAGGGCGCCAGCGTTCACGGGCTTTGGCTCACTTATCTAAGTCAGAATCGCGAACTGATGGACTCCGCCTGGCGCCAGCTCTCCGAATGGATTAACGCGGGCAAACTGAATCCGGTGATTGGGAAAGTGTTTCCGCTCGCTGAAGCGCGCGCCGCTTACACACTGCTCCAACAAGGCAAGAACTACGGCAAGTTAGTTTTGAAAATTTCCTGAGCGCGCATTGCGATTTCTCTGCGACCTTGGCGGTTCAAGCTTGGCCGCTCATCTCTAACAAACCTCGATGCGGATCTCTGTCCACTCCCGGACGCCGCCGTCCGCTTTCGCCAGCAGAGAACAAATCGATCACACATATTCCGCGCGCCTTTCCTCTACATTCCATCACTTACCTCCATTTGACCGATGGCATCCGACGTGCCCATTGCTAATCCGACGAATGAAACGCAGGCGCGCAACTTCACTAGACACCTCGTCGTTGTCATCAACGAGATCCCGCGAACTTGATAACGCGACCCGCGCTCACTCGTCTAATAAGTATCGACATATCGTGAAACTTTTTGCTCGCTGATTCGTATCTTGGGAAGGGACAAAGGCAGAACAAGCAAATTTTCGGCGCAAGCAACAGCACAAACCTGAGTTCAGATAAGAAGGGAGAAATCTGCAGGGTGACGGGACTTGGCGCGCGCATGGTTTGGCGGCCCTGGCGAGCTAAGTCCGGCAATCGACCGAGTGTGAGCCCGGGTCTTTTTGCGTTACCCTGACACGCGCATTGTAGGTTTGAATGTGTTCCCTGGGCAAGCGCTATTTGAGCGGACCCGATCCGGCTTCCGGATCTGGCTTAGTGATCTGGCTTACTAGGGATCGCGCTCAGCTGGCACGGGAATTATTCAGAGCCAAGTGCGTGCACCCAAACCAGCCGCCCCGATGTCCGGCCAGAAAACCGGGCAGAAAGAAGGAGCAAATGAAATTCAACTCTCTGGCAAAGACTGTAGTGCTCGGGCTGGCTCTGCTGCTCGCAACGGGTGCTTTCGCAAGTAACAAAGGCAGCTTGCACATCGATGAAACCGTCGCCCTCAATGGACAGCAGATTCCCGCCGGCGACTACACGCTGCGCTGGGACGGCACTGGTCCGGACGTCGAGTTAAGCGTGATGCACGGCAAGAAGGAAGTGGCTAAGACCTCGGCCAAGCTGGTCGAGCTCGACAAGGCCGCCAGCAGCGATCAGGTCGTTCTGAGCAATTCGAGCGGCACGCCGTCAGTCTCGCAAGTACGTTTCGGCGGAAAGAAAACCGCGCTCGCCATCGCCTCATCCGACCGCGCCTCGATGATGGAAAGTTCGAACAAGTAAGTCAATGGTTAGTCGGGATAAACGGGGAGCACGGGCGTGCTCCCTTTCACTTTCCGCCGGTTACTTATCCGCCAGCACATCGTAGTTGTAGTTCAGCACCGCACGCTTCGGCGGCTCCTTTAATCCACTCAACGGCACCTTCTGCGAGGCCGTGGTGTTTCCGAACAGGCGCGCGCGCCCCAGGTTCACCATCCGCCCATCCGGAAGTTCTAAGTAGATGGGAACGAGCATCTTGAACCTATCCGAGACGCCCGACTGCTCGATCTTGAAATCCAGCGTGATCTGCCCGTTCGGATCTTTACCGAACGAATAGTCCATCTTGTAACTCGGCAGCGCGGTCCCATACACATACTCATCGAAGAACCAATCCAGACGGTGATTGCCGTCCAGGTCCATCTCGGGTGTCATGTGCTTTTCGATCATGGCTTTGAAATCTTCCGTGGTCGCCGCTTTGCCGGAGTAGGTCTTCACTAAATCGTGCATGGTGTCGCGGAAATTCTGATCGCCCGTCTTCCGGTCCCACATCATCATGCGTACCATGTGCAGAATGAATGCTCCCTTGGGATAGATCAAACGCTCTGTCACATCGTTCCCCGTTCGCGTATTACTGGCGCGATAGCCCAGGGTGACGGGGCCAACGTCGATGGCGCGAAACCCCTGCGCATTCCGTTCCAACAGAAGCTCCTGCTCATCTTTCCAGAACTCGAGAAATTTCTTCGGATTCTTTTCGATCAGGCTCACGTACAACGATGCCGACTCATCAGCAAAGCCCTCGCTCATCCACTGGTCGCGGCCCGCCGCAAAACCGACCGTGTTTCCCCACCATTGGTGCGCAACCTCATGCGCCGTCACCACCTTCCAGTAACCCTTATCGGTGTTATCCAGACTGAGTGAATGGCGCACGGTTGTGTCGAAGTAATAGCAGACCGGCAGCCATACCAGTTCCGGCCACGATTGCCCGTAACTGCACGCTGTCTGCTGGGTAATCTGGAGATGCTTGAACAAAGACGGCCCAAAGTAGTCGGAGTAGAGTTGCGCGGCCAGTTGCCCTTCAGCCAACGCCTTTTTGTTCAGGCTCGCCGTACTCATTTCATTGTGCAGCGCCGTTACTTCCCGATCAGGCCGCGCCACGTCTCCGATGGTCGGCACGCCGTTGGCCAGATTGTCGAGGTCTCGCTGTTGCAGACCCTTCACCCAATCCGGCGGCACCTCGTTGGCATAGGATTGAATTAAGTATTCGGGCCGATCCAGTTTCTTCTGCTCCTCTTTGAACCGTCCGAAACTGAATCCCGCGACCGTCTGCGGAGCCTCGCTCTTCCAAACTGTCACGTTCTGGCCGCCCTCATTGGTCTCCGAAACCAGTGCTCCGGTCGCGGCCATCTTCATGCCCTTCGGAATGCGCAACGTCATGTCGTAAAGCGCATAGTGTCCAAATTCAGCATCTGGTTGATTCGGATACCAGTCATCGCGCGCTACCGGATAATAATTCCCGTCTCCGGTATTGATCACCGCGTCTTTTCCCGCATAGGTCGTCGTGATCGAGAACTTCTCTCCCGCCTTCAACGGCCTCGGCAAAACCACCGCGAAGTCCGCATCCTCGTTCTTGTTTTCCTGGATAAACGTCGCCGCCTGCCCGTCGACGCTCACTCTCTGCACGCGCAAGCTCGGAAACAGATTCAGGGGGACGACCCGCAGCCCGTTGCGCAGAGCGACAATCTCCGCCGTGGCTTTCCCCTCCAGGTTTCCGCCTTTCTCGAATGTCACATCCAGCGCCAGATGCTTGATATCGCTCGGATGCCCAGCCACAATTCTTCTGTCGAAAAGGTTCAACGCCATCCATTCGCCCGCCTTGTTGTCCTCGTAGGTCGAAAAATGAACCTGATCGCTTCCCTTGTTCGGATCGATTTCAAACAATTCCTTCCCGCTGTAACGCCGCCCATGAATGAAAGCGGCAAAATATCCGCCCGCTTCCGGGCTAAGCACGTCGACCAGCAGCCGAGCCTCCATGTTGCTTTTGAACTTGTGCCGGGTCGTGTTCTGCGTGTCCTTCAGCAGGCCCGCGTCGCATCCGCCCGCTCCCGCGCCGCCTGCCTTCTTAATCTCGTCGTAAGTGGCGTCGGTAAAGCGGAACACAGCCTGGTTGAACGTCTCGTTGAAATTGTCCTCTTTCGTAAGCAGCTTCAGGCTCTTGCGTTCCGGGTTGAGCCCCGGATCGAGCACAAAGCTCCCCTCGCCATTGAACACCGCTCCGGTGACCTTCCCGTTGACCGGTCCCACAAAGCACACTGTCCCGGAGCGCAAGAGAAACGTTCCGACATCCCGGTGCAAGGTAAAGTTACTAACACCCACGGCTTCGCTGCTGAGCATCAGGTTGCGGAGCTGTTGGTAGAAAGGATCGGAGTTGGGTGCAGGCGCGGGATTCTCGGCGGCCGGAAGAGAAAGAGGAACAGCGAAAACAACGATCCCGCTGAGAAGCAGGCAGCGAACCCAGGCAGACATGCGCCTCCATTTCATCGAGAAAGAAGGTAATAAGCGTGAATGCGCGCTGACAGTCTGGATACGACGGACCCGCGATGATTCGCGCCGCAGTAGCCAGCCAGAGGAGCGGCTTTTAGCTGGTATCGCCTAATTTTTTACGGTCATCGTATCCGAATCCACAGCCTTCTTGCCAGTCACTCCCTCAAGTCCAGCCAGGACGCCGCGATAGTCACTCTTGTCGCACTGAATTGCGAGGCCGCCCTTCTTATCGCCATCTGCCCAGGTTAGCCCGACGTAGTGCTTCTTGGATTTGGTCAACGCCATCAATGCGCCAATTCCGAGACTGATTACCGCCAAGCCAATCGCCGCTCCGATGCGACGATGAACGTCCTGGCCGTAACTTATCTCGGTGATCGCGGAGGCAGGGATATTCAGCACTTCTGTCTTGTCTTTTAGGAGCGTGATGTGATCCCCATTGATGACGAGATGCATGTCGGTGCCAGTTTTCAAATCAGCTAGTGAGCCGCCATCATAGATGACCTTGTAGCCCGCATCCGCGGCGAACAACGATGAGGGAAGTACGAGACACATGAGCGCTGCAACGACTACTCTTAGCATTTTCATAACACCTACGCTCTCCCCCAGCTCGTTGCCGAGGAGAAACAAGAAACTAACGGCCTCAAATATACACCAGCATGATAAGAATGGCTGTGACAGCGTTTGGTCTCGGTAGCAATAAAAAAGGGAGCGCACATGCGCTCCCCAAACTGGCGACTGACAGCCGGCAGCTAGTACTTAGGCATCGTCGGATCCACCTTCTCTGCCCAGGCCGTGATTCCGCCTGTCAGGTTATAAACTTTCTTGAATCCCGAACGCCGCAGAAAATTCGACCGCCTTCGCGCTCCGGCCGCCCATCTTGCAATGGGCGATGATCTCGCGGCTCGAGTCGAGTTCGTTTACCCGCTTCGGCAGGTCGCCGACCGGAATCAGGTATCCGTTCAAGTTACAGATCTGATATTCGTGCGGCTCGCGCACATCGAGAATAAAGATGTCCGCCTTGGCGTCGAGCTTCTTCTTCAGCTCCTCGACCGAAATCGCCGGCACATCGTTCTCCGGGGCGGCTTCCTGTCCGCGAATTCCGCAAAATTCCTCGTAATCGATGAGCTTGGTAATGGTGCGGTTCGTTCCGCACACCGGGCAATCGGGATTCTTCTGCAACTTCAATTCGCGAAACTTCATGCCCAGCGCGTCGACCAGTAACAAGCGCCCGGCGAGTGACTCGCCCTGTCCCAGAATCAGCTTGATGGTCTCGGTCGCCTGAATTACGCCGACCAGCCCCGGCAGAATGCCCAGCACGCCGCCCTCGGCGCACGATGGCACGAGGCCCGGCGGAGGCGGCTCGGGATAGAGACAGCGATAGCACGGCCCATCCTCGGTGGCAAACACGCTGGCCTGCCCCTCAAAGCGGAAGATCGATCCATATACGTTGGGCTTGCCGGTAAGGACGCAAGCGTCATTGACCAGATAGCGAGTCGGAAAATTGTCCGTCCCATCGGCCACGATATCGAATTCGCGAAATAGCTCCAGCGCATTCGCGGAAGTGAGCTTCGTCTCGAAGGTCCGCAGATTCAAAAATGGATTAAGCGCCATCAGCTTCTCGGCCGCCGAATCGAGCTTCTTACGGCCGACGTCATTGGTCGTGTGAATAATCTGGCGCTGGAGGTTGGTGTAGTCGACCACGTCGAAATCGACGATGCCCAGCGTGCCCACGCCCGCGGCCGTCAAATAAAGCGACAGCGGAGAGCCCAGCCCACCCGCGCCAATACAAAGCACGCGTGCCGCCTTCAGCTTCTGCTGGCCCTCCATGCCAACCTCCGGCATGATCAAATGGCGCGAGTAGCGCAGGATCTCGTCATTGCTCAAAACAGCTTCGGGTTTGGTTTCCGTGAGAGTTGTCATGTTGTTTTTTGCCGTCTTTGAAGCCGGCTCATCCAATCTAGCGGCGGGTCGAGCTCGTAGCTCAAGACTCGTAGCTCAGAGCGCGGCTTCTTTCCGCCCGCAATCGACGGCACAATCGAAATCGTATCATTCTCGCCGAGCGCGGTGGCTTCCTTTTGCAAATAGCGCATGTCTTCGTCGTTGACGTAAACATTCACAAACGCGCGCAGCTTGCCGTCGTCGCTATAAAGGTGTTTCTTGAGATCGGGATGCTGGGAGACAAGACTGGAAAGCGCATCGCCAACCGTGTTTGCGGAGACGGTCACACTGGCCTGCTTCTGGGTGTATTGCCGGAGCGGAGAAGGAATTTGAACCTGCGCCATATAAAACAGATGCTATTGTGACGGCCAGGGATTCAGTCTGGAGGCAGCTTTCAGCCCATGGAGGACAGGAATAACGCCCGTCCAACCCGTCCGCGCGGCTCTCATCCCGATCGGCCTGTTCTTCATCTTCGGCGCGACTATGGCGGCCTATGCCGCTGTCACTCTCTTAAAGCCAGGCACAGCGCTCGACGTACTGTGGTCGCTCAACAAAAAAGCCCATGCCCAGCTTCTTCCCGCCGCGACGATCGCTGGCCCACTCTTCCTGTTTCTCTCGTGCGCGCTGGCCGCAGCCGCTATCGGATGGTTTCGGCGACGCTACTGGGGATGGCTGCTCGGCGTGACCATCATTGCCATCAACGCCGTGGGCGATGCGGCAAATCTAGTGCGCGGCGAAGCTCTAAAAGGCGCGGCAGGAGTAGTGGTCGCCGGCTTCTTGCTCATCTATATGACACGGTCAAGAGTGCGGACCTACTTCCGACGTTAATCTTCTTCATCATCTTCGACGAAGGCATCGCGCTCTCGAGTGTGTGCCCGAATCTCATGCTTGAAGCGGCTGCGGCCTACCAGAAAGACCGAGAAGCGGATCTTTGGTCCACCATTTAGCGAACGAACATACGTTGTGCCGGTGTTTTCGCCGTACGCGACTGAAGCAATGTCCTTCCATGCAATCTCCTTGTCGGGCAAAAACCAGCGACTCTGACGAATGCCGTTTCTGTCGACGATTACCGGTACCGGTGACACAAGGAGAATCAGAGCGAATACCGTTAGCGGAATAAGTAGAGCGTACACAGTTCCGGGTTCTCGGGGACGATTTCCCGCTAGCAAAGCCGTGAAGGCTAATAGGGCGGACAGAACTACTCTCACCATCAAACGCATCCCCGCAGTCACAAAAAATTCGATGGTGTCCCCGTTCTCTCGGGGAGGTTGTTTCTTGGCAGTTCGTCTGCTCCACCAAAAGAGAACTGCTAAGACGATCGGCGAAAGCAGGAGCACGATTCCGAGTAGTTGAAAAACCCACAGATGACTCATAGGCGTGAGCGGCCAATCGAATTTTCAACCCAGAATAGTCACCTCGTCCACAAACTTCTTCTCTGCCTCCTCCGTCCCCACCAGTTCGAATGAATTCGTCACCGCCGCCCGCCCGCCATCCACGCTGGTAATCACGTATGAACATCCAGTCCAGTGCGCCTCGGCCAAATCCGTCGGCGACCAACGCGCCGGATGGTCGGGATGCGAATGATAGAACCCGACAATCTCCTCGCCGCGTTCGCGCCCCTCGCGCTGAATCTGAATCAACTCCTTCGGGTCGATGAGATACCGGTTATGCAGCGAATCCAGCCAGGTGTTGCCGCACCGAGCCGCGCGCGTAACGACCTTAGCGTCATCCTCAAAGCGCCCGAGCAGCACCCCGCAGCACTCATGAGGATAAGTCTCCTCTCCATGCTGTCGGATCGAGTCGTACTCAGTTTGTGAGATTTTCAGCATCGAAAAAGGTTAAAAGGTCAGCAGTCAGGTTGCAGAGCTAGCTATGAGCTATGAGCTTCGAGCCTTGAGCTTGAAGCAACCAAAACCGTTCTGCTTGCTGGTGGCCGGCTGTCCGTGAGTCGCGTCTTATTACTTCCTTCAGCTGCCCTCCACAACTTGTTCTTCCGTCCAAAATCGCTCGCTCAAATATTTGTCTCCCGAATCGCAAAGCACGGTCACGATCGTCGCCGGCTGGTTCTTCTTCAATCCCTCCGCAACTTGCAGACATCCTGCGACCGCCGCGGCCGCCGAAACTCCCACCAGCAGACCATGCTCGCGCGCCAGCCGACGCGCCATCGCATACGCCGCTTCAGTCGCGATCTCAATATTCTCGTCCGCCAGCGATGAATCGTAAATCCGCGGCACGATGGCCGAGGGCAAATACTTGGCACCCTCGATGCCATGAAACGCCGAATCCGGCTGCAGCGAAACGCAGCGTACATGCGGATTCAATTCCTTCAGCCGACGCGTCGTCCCCACAAATGTTCCGGTCGTGCCGAGCATCGAAACAAAATGCGTCACGCGGCCTTCGGTCTGTCCCCAGATTTCGTTCGCCGTCGTCAAGTAGTGCGCGCGCCAGTTCGCGTCGTTTGAATACTGGTCCGCATAAAAATAAAGATCGGGATGCCGTTCCGCCAGTTGCCGCGCAATCTTGATCGCGCCATCCGAGCCTTCGCCGGGATCGGTAAAGATGATATTCGCACCGTAAGCCTGTAGAATGCGTTTTCGTTCCACGGAGACATTCTCCGGGACGCACAGCGTCACCGGAAATTTGAGCGCCGCTCCGAGCATGGCGTAGGCGATGCCGGTGTTGCCGCTCGTCGAATCGAGCAGAATTTTTCCGGGAGCCAGTTTGCCCGAGCGCCGCGCCTCACTGACAATGCTGGCCGCCGCGCGGTCTTTCACGGATCCGCCGGGGTTATACCACTCGGCCTTCCCCAGCAGGCGAACCGACGGCAGCTCACGCGTCAGGCCGTCGAGCGCGATCAGCGGAGTATGGCCGATGCGCGCCAGCACAGCGTCACCGGGCGGAAGATGTGGCCGCTGTGGCGCTGCCGACTGAGAGCTTGACTTCGCGGGACTGGGATGCGCTGCACTCATTGGTGATGAATTATGACATTCGATTCGGTTACCGGACGCCGGGCGCCCGTGACCTCAGTAATGTGCTCGTAATCTAAAAAAGGTATATCTATACAATCGTCATTCAATCGCGTAGTCGTGCAGCCTCGGAACTGTACAACTACATTTTGCGTAGATTAGATTCGTAGCACGCGCCAATGGTTCCAGCGATTTCCGCTCCCTGGCGTGGCATGTCGCATCTAAACTGACGTATATAGAATCGAGATCATAAGAAATGGCAGCGAAAGTCGAACAAAGAACCTACGAAGAAGCCCTCAACTGGCTTCGCGATCACGGCTTCGATCTGATTGAAGCTCCGGGCACGCAAGGACGCGTCTTCCTGAAAAAATACAATTGCTCGGCCGCGATCGAAAAAACTGCCGACGGCGGCGTGAAGATCTTCGCCTATCCCGGCTACCTGATCGGCAGCGAGATTTCCAAGGTGGTCAACCGCGGCTACCAGCAATTCCTGAAGACCGCGAAGACCGAAGTCCCAGCGACCGCCGACCACCTTAAAGCTCTTCACCAGTTCGCCGAAGAGCTGAAGGAAGCCCTTGCTCTGCCGAGCCTCTACAACGAATCGCTGGGCACAACCAGCGAGTCCTACACGTATGACCGCATCAAGGACCGCGACGAGGCCGTAGTCGACCGACCCAAGCGCCCGTGGGAAACGGTAAAGGTGAAAGTGAAAGCGGCGGCAAAGAAAAGCCACGCCTAAACACGTTCTGGACAGCTAAAGAGAATTCGTGAACAAAGAGAAGTTTGGGTGGCGCGGACTCCCGTCCGCGGCTGCGCTTGGGGGAAATATGCGCGGAGCGGCACGCACCCAGGCAGTCCTTCGTATACCTTGGTGCCCTTCGTGGTGATAAGCTTTCCGTCGGAAGTCTGATCGAAAACCGAAGGAAACTCCCATGAAAACGATCATTGCGCTCTCGTTGTTGGGCGCCCTGCTGCCACAATCATTCGCCAAAACCTCGGACCCAAACGCCGCCATTCGCCAGGTGATCGAGCAGCAGCAATCTGCCTGGAATCGTCACGACCTCGAAGCCTTCATGTCCGGTTACTGGAATTCGCCCGACCTGACTTTTTTCTCGGGCGCTCATGAGTCCAAAGGTTGGCAGGCCGCGCTTGACCGCTACAAGAAAAACTACGAAGGCCCGGGACACGAAATGGGTAAGCTCGACTTCTCCAACCTGCGGATCGAGATGCTAGGGTCGGACTCCGCTTTTGTCCGTGGAGAATTCCATCTGACCATGTCCGACGGCAAAACACCGCACGGCTTGTTTACCCTGATTTTCAAGAAATTTACGGATGGCTGGAAGATTGTGCACGATCACTCCTCGGGAGAGTAGAAGACCCATGTAGGGACAGGCGCCTTAGCTGTTCAAGCGCGCAAGGCGCGCTACCAAAATTAAATTGGCCGCCTATCGAACGGCCGCACGAAAATTAGGCCGATAATCCTTCCCCACGACCTGCACCAGCCGACACATCTCAAACAGCCTTGATCGCATCCGCTCGCCAATCCTATCCCCCAGAGTCTCCTCGCGTGCCGCCCGCGTGGGCCCAACACCGGAAGCCGGGCCATCCATAAAGTTTGTGGTGATAATCGTGGTGAGGTTGTCGTTATACCGGGTGTTCAGGACCAAGCTAACCGTATCCCAAACCCACTCTGAAGGCTTCACGGCGCCTAGATCGTCAAGTAGCAAAACCTCAGCCTCAAACACTGGCTTCAATACATCCAGTTCCGTTGCCTGCACCGACGGATTGTAGGAATTCTGAATCTGCTTCAGCAGTTCGCGATAATCGCAAAATCGGGCATGAATACCTTTCTTCACAACCTCACGCAACGCTGCGACCCCAAGATGCGTTTTTCCTACGCCGCTTGGCCCAATCAACAGCAGTCCCGTGCGATTCAGCGGGTACTCCGTTGCCCACTTCTGCAAAGCGATCTTGGCTGCCGCAAGCGCCGGCCCGCCATCTGTTCTATAGCCGGAAAAATCACAGCCCAAATAGCGGGCAGGAATGTCCGCCGCCCGCATCAGCGCCTTACCCTGCGCCTCGGAAAAACACTCGCAGCGCACCACCTGTTGTGTCGTGCTCCCCGAAACCTGCCGCCATCCCGATCCACCGCAAAAAGCGCATGGGTCTTCAGACCGCCGCACTGTTGTGCTTCTCGGCATAGCACCCCCAACAGGTTCCCCACTGTGTGAGGCCAGACTCCGGATGTATTGCGCACTCTTCGCGTCCATTTTCTTTTTTGTTTAGTGTACCTTCAAAATCCAGATAAGAGGTTCCGTTATCGATTGTGGATTTTGAGTATCGCTGTCTCTTTTTGTGGAATTTCACTACCTGTTCGTCGTAGATCTCGAGCAGCGCCCGATGGTAGATCCAGCACGCACCGTCAGTTGTCGTGCCCTCACGCTCGAACATGCAAAGGACCGCGTCAGCTTCTTTTTCGAAGAACTGCCGCGTCCGCGCATTCGCGAGGCGCCACAACTGCCCGTCGTTCGGCAAATACCCAGGTCGCTCCGATTGCCATGAAGCAAACAGCAAATTCAAGTACCAGGCCTGCTGATAGTCCTTGAGCGCGCGATAACGCACATCTCCTACGAAACGGTGTACGTAAAACGGAAACCATTCCAGCAGTTGTTGTCGCCGCGCGGTCGCAGAGGTCACGTTCATGAACTTTTAGGGTGCGTTCTGAAGAATGCATGTTGCGTCCTTATGCGCGCAAGAGCAAAGCGCTCCGTCGTCTGTGTACATGATGTGGAGATGAAGGACAACTTGTGGACAAGAGAGGAAAAGAAGCCGGGCAAAGAATTTCTGCACACAATGCAGTTCAATAAACGCGACACTAAATCAAAATAAGAACACCAATAAGAAACTGCCCTGTATCCTTCTCTTCGCCCATTCCTACAATCTGCCATCTTCACTTCCGCGATCTCCCCCCACTTTCCTGCCGTATCAAAACCAGCAACTGGCACGGATTGGCCCTTGACAATCCGCGCCCAGCGAGGAAAATGGCCATGCTCGGTGCAAGTGCGTGCGTTGTTTTTCAGACGAACGCGTGAGCCCCAAATCGACACGTATCAGGAGAGCGCATGAACAAAGCTGATCTGGTTGACCGGATTGCCGGCGCCTGCAACATCTCCAAGGCTCAGGCAACAACCGCCATCGACACCACTGTCGATAGCATAACCTCCTCCCTTCGCAAAGGAGACCGGGTCGCCTTGATTGGGTTCGGCACTTTTTCCGTCTCGCAGCGTAAGGCCCGCAACGGCCGCAACCCGCAGACGGGTGCCACCATCAAGATCGCTGCCCGCAGAGTAGCGAAATTTACTCCCGGGAATGAACTGAAGAAAGTAGTCAACAAAGGAAAGTAGCCCCAGGTCATAGAACCGTAGTCCACATGAGAAGTCCGCACGAGACGGACGAGATAGTGGACAAAGAGGAAAGCAAGAAATAAGGATGTGGTCGCTTTACAGGAGAGTAATAGGTAGTAGGTCGACAGACATCGGGCCCCAGGATTTCAGAATCATGCATCCCCCAAACGGCAGGGCCAAGGCTCTGCCGTTTTGCATGGGAACGGGCGGTATCCAGAGGGCTTTTGATGGGACCTGACAGCTGAAAACTGAGAACTACCCTTGCCGAATCCTTCCCAACCCCTATAGAATCTAATGATTGAATCGAGGTCTAGGGAACCATGAAAGCAGCCATCCATCCTAACTATCACGAAGTGCGCGTGCACTGCGCGTGCGGCAACGTGTTCACGACGCGCTCCACTCACAAGGGCGATATCGGCGTAGAAATCTGTGCCGCCTGCCACCCCTTCTTCACCGGCAAGCAGAAGCTCATGGACACCGCCGGCCGCGTCGAGCGCTTCCGCCGCAAATACGCGAAAAGCGACGCCGCCAAAGCCGAAGCCAGCAAGGCAGAGCCGGCCAAGAAGTAAGTCTGCCGGAGGAGGTCCGCCGGAGGCACGATTCGGCGTCCAGGCGGGCACGAACTCTGCGGAACAAAGAGCTTTTTCAGTGATCAATCGGGCCCTCGCCGAGGCGGGGGCTTTTGATTGCGCAGCCCGGCTACAATTAGACCAATGAAGTACTGGTATAAATCGGGTAGCGCGGATACTCCTGTCCGCGGAACGGCCGATCCGGGATCAGCACCCAATGGGATCGCTCCGGGCGGGATCGCCGCCCCGCGCCCGTTCCCGTCCGTCCTCCAAATCGGCGCCGTCGCCATCCGTCCCGCCACCGTCCTCGCCCCCATGGCCGGAGTCACCGACACGGTCTTTCGCCGCTTTATCAAGAACCTCGGCGGCTGTGGCCTGATCATGACCGAGTTCACCTCCGCTGACGGCGTCCTCCGCAGCAAGAAAACCGTCGGCCGCTATCTCCACTTCTACGAGGACGAGCACCCCGTCTCCGCGCAGCTTTTTGGCAGCAGTCCGCAGGTCCTGGCCGACGCCGCCCGCCTAGTCGAAGATCTCGGCTTCGATCTGGTCGACCTCAACCTCGGCTGCCCGGCCAAAAAAGTGGTCAAGTGCAACGGAGGCTCCGGCCTGCTCCGCGACCTGCCGCTCATCCGCCAGATTTTTGAATCCGTTCGTGCCGCCGTCAAGATTCCCTTCACGGTAAAATTCCGCGCCGGCTGGAGCGACGACGAAATCGTCTGCGTCGACCTCGCCCGCATGGCAGAAGACTGCGGCCTGGGCGCCGTCGCTCTCCACGCCCGCACCCGCGAGCAAGGCTACAGCGGCACCGCGCGCTGGGAGTGGATCGCCTCGGTGAAGCAAGCGGTAAAAATTCCGGTCATCGGCAACGGAGACATCCGCAGCCCTGAAGACGCGGTTGCGATGGTCAATCAAACCGGCTGCGACGCGGTCATGATAGGAAGAATGGCCCCGGCCAATCCGTGGATCTTCCGCCAGATCGAGCAGTATGTAGCCGCCGCGGGCCAACCTTACGACCATCCCACCGAAGCCGACCGCTACCAGATGATACGCACCTACTTCGCAATGTTACTCGAAGAAGAAATGCCCGACGCGGTAGGCAAGATGAAGCAATTTGCCTCATGGTTCACGCATGGCATTCCCGGAGGCGCCGCGCTCCGCAAAGCCATCTACGACTCCAACAATGGACCTGAGATTTTGAAGAACGTAGAAGAATTCTTCGAAGCGAAGCTGCAATCAATCGTCTGAGCAGCCCCAGAAGTCGAGCGCGCTACCTCGCCAGTCTAACCTCTAACATCTGACGTCTACCCTCTGCCTCTCAAGCGTGCTGCGAAACGCTCAAAACATTTCCATCCGGATCCTTAAACCAGCAAACCTTATCCCCGGTAGGAAACGTAAAGATCTCCGCGCCCTTCATGAACGGATACATCTCCGGCGCAACGCCGCGCTCCTTGAGCCAACCGACCACCTTCTCAATCCCCGAAACTTCCCATCCCAGCACCGTCCCCTGCGCCGGAGAAAAGTTCGGCACCTTCGCCACCCGTACCATATTCGGACCGCAGCGCATTACCAGCGCGTATTGATCCTGGCTGACAAAATCAAATCCCAGCTTGTCCACAAAAAACGCCTTCGTGCGCTCATAGTCTGTCGTAAAAAGAAACCCAATCATCTTTGCTGAAGCAAGCATTCGACCCTCCCCCGAACATTCCCACCCGAGAAGAAATACCACTTGCCCACAGTTCTTTCTCTCGATATTGTGACAAGTAATGTCGGAAAAGTGCCACAGCATCCTGCCCCGTCGCAAGGGGCGCCTGCTGGCCCAGGTCGCCAGCGTCTCCGGCGAACTCAAACATCGCCAGCTCATTCCCGAGCACTACCATCCCGAAGATCAGTTAATCTTTGCCTGCCGCGGCGTCATGACTGTCCGCACCCGGCAAGGCATCTGGATCGTCCCGCCGCTGCGAGCCGTCTGGATCCCCGCGGGCACGCCCCACTCCGTCGAAATGTCCGGCGCCGTTTCCATGCGCACGCTCTACCTGCTTCCCGGCCTCGCCCGCGCCGTCGCGCGCAAATGTTTCGTCATGAACGTCTCACCGCTCCTCAAAGAGCTGATCGTTCATGCCTGCCAGCTCTCCACGCTCAGCCGCGCCATCCCCATCCAGCGCGCGCTCATCGAACTCATCGTCGCCCAGGTAAAATCCGCCAACTCCGTCTCTCTGCAACTGCCGCACCCCGAGGACGCCCGAGCGGCCCGCATCGTCAGAAAACTGCAATCCGACCCGAGCGAGAATAAAACTCTCTACCAGCTCTGCCAGGCGAGCGGCGCAAGCAAGCGCACCATCCAGAGAATTTTTCTGACGGAAACAAAGATGAGCTTTGCCAGATGGCGCCAGCAGTTGAGGCTGCTGCACGCGATGCAACTGCTGGCCTCCGGGGAAAAGGTGAGCGCGGCCGCCCTGGAAGCCGGTTACAACAGCCCGAGCGCCTTTATCTCGATGTTCAGGAATCAACTGGGCGTCACGCCGATGGCGTACTTCAGAAGCGGATCAACTCCACCCACTCTGTCATCCTGAGCGAGGCGCACTGAGCAGAGCCAAGCCGGAGACCTGTAGCGAGATCCGGCGTACCTCTGACTTCTAACCTCTGGCCTACTGAGCGACCGCCCGTAACACCAGCCGCCCCTTCTCGCCCTTCTCCACATATCCCCAGGGCACCGCGTCATCATGCGTAAACACCGTCAGCCATTTCTCCGGCAACGCCCGCGCATAATACGCTCCTCTTACTCTCAATCGTATCCAGCGGAAATAAATCAAACGCCATCACCCACGTCAGCTCCAGATGCCAGCTCGTCGGAATCAAATCCGAGATATAGCAAGCCGTTTTTCTTGCTTCCGCCGGGCCTCCCGAAACAATCACCGCCTGCATATGCGCGGTATGCCCGCGAAACACGCGAACCGAAACTCCGGGCACAATCTCCCGATCCCCTTCAATCAATTCCATCTGGCCGCTCTCAATCAGCGGATCGTAATTCGGACTCATATAACTCACCGCATCCCGCTCCAGTTGACGCCGGCCATGCTCCCACTCGCCACGCTGCGCATAATATTTCGCCTTCGGAAATGTCGCCGCGAACGAGTCTCCGCGCCGCACCGTGTTCCATCCGCAATGGTCAAAATGCAGATGGGTATTGATCACGATATCGATATCTTCAGGCGCCACGCCCAGCGCGTGCAGATTCTCGAGCAGCTTAGCCGGCTGCTTATAAATCTGCACAAGTTTCTCGGCCAGCTTGTTCCCGATCCCGGTCTCCACCAAAATGTTTTTGTCCCCAGTCCGAATCAAAAGCGAGTTCAGCCCCGCGTCCAGCCGGTTCGACTCGTCAGGCACAGCTTTCCGCGACCACATCGTCTTAGGCACAACGCCAAAAAAAGCGCCGCCATCCAGAAAGTAAGTCCCATCCGAAACGACAGTAAGTTCGAAATCGCCAATCGTAGTTCGATGCATAGCAACCCAGTCTTCCCGCACGTCATGAGCGCAGACAATGCAACAACCGCCGAGCCATAAGCCGTTACTGAGAACTGAGAACCGGGAACTAGGAACTTTACTTCAGCTCCTTCTCCCAAAACTCCCGCATCATCGTATACAGCTGACGTTGCGTCTCCACGCCCGAAATCCCGTGCGTCTTATTCGGATAAAACATCTCGCGAAACTGCTTCCCCGCCCGAATCAGGGCATCTGTCATCTGCACCGAATTCTGAAAATGCACATTGTCGTCGCTCGTCCCATGCACCAGCAGAAGCCGCCCGCGCAGATTTCCCGCGGCGCTCACCGTTGAGTCGTCGTAGCCCTTCATGTTGTCGCGCGGCAGGCCCATATACCGCTCGGTGTAAGTCGAGTCGTAATCCCGCTGGTTTGAAATCGGCGCCACCGCGATCCCCGCCTTGAAGCGGTCCGAGTGCGTCAGCGCCCACAGCGTCATCGACCCGCCATTTGACCATCCCCAGATCCCCGTTCGCTCCCGGTCGAGCTGCGGATACTCCGCATACAGCTGCTCCAGCGCCGCCAGCTGGTCTTTCAACTCCACGCCGCCAAACTGATACCGAATGGCTGCCGAAAATTTCTTTCCCCGATTCGGCGTCCCGCGATTGTCCACCGAAAAAATCGCGAATCCTTCTTTCGCCAGCATCTGGTGAAAGAGAATGCGCGACCCGCCCCACGCGTCCGTCACCGTCTGTCCTGCCGGTCCGCCATAAACATAATCGATCAGCGGAATCTTCTCCCCGTTCGCAGCGTTCGGCGGCAATATCAAACTTCCATAGAGCAGAGTCCCATCGTCAGCCTTGAAGGTCAGCCACTTCGGCTCGATCAAATCATAATCGGCAATGCTCCGAGCTTTCCATGTCACCGCGCAGTTGCCCGTCGTCGAGCAAAACGAAATCTTCGTCGGCGAGAGCGTCGCCGAGTAGCTGTCCACATAATGTTTCGCATCCTTCGCGAACGTTGCCGAGTGCCGCCCCGACTCGCGCGACAACGCCTGCATCCCCAACCCGTCCAGCTTCACTGAAAAAATCTTCTCCTGCTGCGGATCGTCCTTATTGGCCGTGAAATAAACCGTCCCGGTCTCTTCATCCACGGCGTTCACTTCGAGCACTTCATAATCGCCGCTCTCCAGCTGCCGCTCCATCTTCGCGTCCGCCGCCAGCGGATCGTTCCTATCGAAGCTGTACAGATAGATATGGGTATGTCCGTCCTGCCAGCTCGTGCACAAAAAGCGGTCGCCCGATTTCAGCACGCGAAAATCGTCGTTCACGTTTACCCACGCGTCCGATTCCACCTCGCGCAGCACCTTCCGCGATTTCCCAGATTTCGTATTGATGAAATAAAGCTCCATCACATCCTGCCGCCGGTTCAGCACTTCGGCCCACGCCCAGTCTTCGCGAATCCACCCGAACCGCGGAATATACACATCGTCGTCATCCGTCAGCTTGATCCACGCTGGCTTCCCGCCATCGCCCGACACCACGCCCAACCGCACCGCCGGATTCGCATCCCCCGGTTGCGGATATTTCTCCTGCTCCACATGCGGATGTATTGGCAGCCAATCCGTAATCGGATACGTCGGTACCCGGCTTTCATCCATCTGCAAAAACAAAATCTGCCCGCCCTCCGGCGACCAGAAATAATTACTCCGCACTCCCAACTCTTCCGCATAGAGCCAATCCACTTCGCCGTTCAGAACGTCGCCCGCCGCCGGCTCCGCCGCGTCCTTATCTTTCTTCTTATGCTTCTCCTCGCTCAGCAGCGGCCATTCGCCCGACATTCCGCCCAGCGGATGCAAATACAAATTGTGTCCGCGCACATACGCGACCTTCTTTCCATCGGGCGAAAACTTGGGATCCTCGCTCGCGTCCGGCGATGACGTCATCTGCACCGCCGTTCCCGTATCCAGGCTGTAATACCAAAGCTGCCCATGTGCGTCGAAAAGCAGATGCTTCGAGTCCGGCGCCCACGAATACGCCGCCACGTGATACCGCAGCACCCGTTCCTTCTCCCGCTCATCGCGAATCTTCGAAGCCGGCGGCGCCAACTGCGCCAGCTTCGTATCGCTCACCAGGACTTTCTTCTCGCCCGTCGCCGCGTCCACATACCAGAGCTGACCCTGCTCGCCCGAATCGTCCCGCTGGACGAATGAAACCTTCGACCCATCCGGACTCCACTCGATCGTCTCCGGCCCGCGCCCCGTAAGTCCGCCATTCACAAAAATGCTGTCGATCGTAAGCGGCTTAGCGGGCGCGGCGTTCTGTGCCGGCAACGCCGATGTCAGCAGCAAAGCTCCCAAGAGCATTCCAAATCCCTTCACGAATCCCCCAATTCACCAATGATTGCCGGACGGCGAAAACAAGAAGTGTACAACTAAAAAGCCCCACACTCGCGGGGCTCTCGATCATTTCCGGAAAATCAAATTCGCGGCCTCGCGAAATCAGCCCTACGCCAGCGTCCGCATCTCCTTGCGCACCGGATGCGCAGCCTCAAACGCCGCAATCTCGGCCTCATGCTGCAATGTAAGCCCGATATCATCCAGCCCATTCAGCAAGCAATGGCGCGCAAATTCATCCATCGCGAACGAGGCCGTAAACCCACTCGCATCCTCCACCACCAACCGCTCCAGATAGACGGTCAACCGGTACCCTTCAATCGATGCGGCTCGCCGCATGATCTCGGCCACCTGCTCGTCTGACAAACGCACCGTCAGCAATCCATTCTTCAAACTGTTATTGGCAAAAATATCGGCGAACGAAGAAGCGATGACGACGCGAAATCCAAAATCTGCCAGCGCCCAAACCGCATGTTCCCGGGAAGATCCGCAGCCGAAATTCTTCCCCGCGACCAGTATCGAAGCCCCGCGATAGCGCGGCAACGACAAAATAAAATCCGGAGTCGGCGTCCCATCCCCGGCAAACCGCGAATCATAAAAAAGAAACTGCCCAAACCCAGTCCGCTCAATCCGCTTCAAAAACTGCTTGGGAATAATCTGATCGGTATCGACGTTGACCCGATCCAAAGGCGCCACCAGCCCAGTGTGTTTGTTAAATGCCTGCATGTTGTCCTCTACGGCTGAAATTCTGCCTAATTCATCTTCGGTCGGCGGTCGTTCGTCGTTGATCGTTTGGGAAGCCGGGCAATGCGATTAGCGTAGCGCATCCTCAAGGTCAAGAATCCGTGGGCGAGCAAGCCGCCAATTGCCCACCACACCCCGAACGACTAAGGACTAACGACCAACCACAGCCTTCCTACCACTTCCTTACATCCACAAAATGCCCAGCAATCGCCGCTGCCGCCGCCATCGCGGGACTCACTAGATGCGTGCGCCCGCCACGCCCCTGGCGTCCTTCAAAATTTCGATTGCTGGTCGACGCGCACCGTTCCCCCGGCTGCAGAATATCCGGATTCATCCCCAGGCACATCGAGCATCCCGACTCCCGCCACTCAAATCCGGCATCGACGAAAATTCGATCCAATCCCTCCGCCTCCGCCTCGCGCTTGATCGCCTGCGACCCTGGCACGACCATGGCCCGAACTCTTGAATTCACGTGCCGTCCGCGAGCGACCCCGGCCGCCGCCCGCAAATCTTCGATCCGCGAATTCGTGCATGATCCAATAAACACGCGGTCCACGGCAATCTCTTCAATCGGAGTTCCCGGTTTCAAATCCATATAACCGAGCGCCGCCTCCACTGCACGCCGATCCCCCTCCGCCGCGAACGACTCCAAAGCCGGCACGTTATCAGTGACCCGAGCGACCATTCCGGGATTCGTGCCCCAGGTAACAAATGGAGCCAGCGTCGCGGCATCAATCTCCACCACCCGGTCAAACCGGGCCCCAGGATCGCTGGCAAGCTCTCGCCACGCGGCGACCGCCGCATCCCACTCCGTTCCGCGAGGCGCAAACCGCCTTCCTCGTACATACGAGAATGTAATGTCATCCGGAGCGACCATCCCCGCCCGCGCTCCCGCCTCGATGCTCATATTGCAGAGCGTCATCCTGCCTTCCATCGAAAGCCCGCGCACCGCCGAGCCGGCATACTCGATCACATGTCCGGTCGCGCCATCCGTCCCGATCTTCCCAATAATTCCCAGCGCCAGGTCCTTAGCTGTAACTCCCGACGGCAACTCGCCGCGCACCGCAATCAGCATCGACTTCGGTTTATTCTGCGGCAGGCACTGCGTGGCCAGCACATGCTCAACCTCTGAAGTTCCAATGCCAAACGCCAGCGATCCAAACGCCCCATGCGTCGAAGTATGGCTGTCGCCGCAAACGATCGTCATCCCCGGCAACGTGATCCCCAGCTCCGGCCCGATCACATGCACAATCCCCTGCTCGTCCGAATCCATGTCGAACAAGGGCACGCCAAACTCGCGGCAATTTTTCTGCAAAGCCTCGATCTGCCGCGCCGCGATCGTGTCCAGAATCGGCAGCCCGCGCGGTGTAGTCGGAATGTTGTGATCCACAGTAGCTACGGTTCGCAGCGGCTGCCGTACCTGTCGCCCATTCGCACGCAGCCCATCAAAAGCCTGCGGAGAAGTCACCTCATGCACCAGATGCAAATCGATGTAGAGGAGCGCAGCCTGCCCGGCGGGAGCCGCGACGACATGCGCATCCCAAACCTTGTCAAACAACGTACGAGCCATAGTCAACCCATTTCTGAATGCGGAGTCCGATTGCAATAGTCTACAACCGGCGACCGGTCACCGGTGACCGCCGTCAGCGAGCGGTGGCCACAATGTCCCCGCGTACCCTCCGTGGTTCAGGCTCAAACCTCAAAGTTCATAGCTGCCCTGCAATCACGCATAGCCTCGGTTATCATCTCAGCAGCGAATCTTCCATGATTAACGGCAAGCGCATCGCGGTCGTCCTGCCCGCCTACAACGCGGAGAAAACGCTCGAAGCCACGGTCCGCGAGCTGCCCGAGATCGTCGACACCTGCATCCTGGTCGACGACCACAGCAGAGACCGCACCGTCGAGGTCGCGCAGCAGTTAGGCCTGAAGTGTTTTGTCCACGACCGCAACTACGGCTATGGACGCAACCAGCAAACCTGCTATCGCGAAGCCCTCGCCGCCGGCGCCGATGTGGTAATCATGGTCCATCCCGACTACCAATACACGCCCCTGCTCGTCACCGCGATGGCGAGCATGATCGCCTATGGCGTCTACGACGTGGTCCTCGGCTCGCGCATCATCGGAGGCACAGCCCTCCGCGGCGGCATGCCCTTCTACAAATATGTCGCCAACCGCGCCCTAACAGCTTTCGAAAATATGTTTCTCGGCGTGAAGCTCTCCGAATATCACACCGGCTATCGAGCCTTCAGCCGAGAGGTCCTGATCCGCCTGCCGCTAGGCGAAAACAGCGACGACTTCGTCTTCGACAACCAGATGCTGGCCCAATGCGTCCACTTCAACTTCCGCATCGGAGAAGTTTCCTGTCCCGACGAAATACTTTGAAGAAGCCTCGAGTATCAACTTCCGCAGAAGCGTGACCTATGGCCTGGGCGTATTGAAGACGACGATGCAATTCGCGCTACAGCGCGCGGGCATCGCGAAGTTCGCGATCTTCAGCGAGAAAGGCCGGCGTCTGGAAGCCAAGTATTACGAACCAGGCGCCGCGAAGACCACGACCTCGGGATTGTGAGCGCGCGCGTTTTGTCGTAACTTCTGATGAACCGCCCACACGTCTTAATTGCGTCGCCCATCGAGATAACAATCAAGTAAAATTCTCCAGTGCTTACTTCTGAAGCGCGGACATGGTGGGAACATCAGCGACTCAGATACAACGTTGGACTTGTGACAAGCGGCCTGCTGGCACTCGTGGGATATGTTGCAATGGTCGATAGAGGTATCTCCATTGGTACAATGCCCTGCGCTGAGATAACCCTCTTTACAACCGCTTTTCAGGGACTCGGATTCGCATTCATGGTTGGGATCGCAAATATCTGCTACCTCGCAGGGCCGCTCTGCGAGTCGCTACTCAAGCCGCGGAATGTAGAGCGTTTCCGTTTTGTGACATTCCAACTGGGGTTTTGGTTCTCGGTATTGCTTCCCTTTACGATACCTGCGAGCATTGCTTGGTCTTACCTGCTTCATTCCGTCCCGGTTCAGATCCCATGTGAGTCGTAGTTGACCGTCGTTGGACGCCACTGATCACTGACCAGTGACCTCTGCCCCGCCTTTGTTTGCTCGCAGCTCATAGCTCATAGCTCAAAGCTCGCGTAAGATAACCTCGACTTGACCCGCCGACGCACCATCGCTCTCCTGCTACTGCATCACCGCCGCCGCCATCGCCATCCAGGGTTACCACCCCGGCCTCGAAGACGATGCCTACTACCTCGCCGCCATCAAGCGAGATCTAAATCCCGCTCTCTTTCCGCACGACGCCGACTTCTTCCGCCTCCAATTCCAGGCCACTATTTACGACAAGCTAATCGCGGCCTCGATCCGGATAACCCACCTTCCGCCGGACCTGACGATCTTCCTCTGGCAACTCGCAGTCACGCTGGCCATCCTCGCCGTGTGCCTCGCCATTGCCCGGCGCTGCTTTCAGAAGCCCGAAGCTCACTGGTCCGCGACGGCAGCGGTGGCCGCGCTCCTGACGATCCCAGTCTCGGGCACAGGCATCAGTTTGACCGACCAATATCTGCATCCGCGGGCGCTCGCAACCGCCGCGATTCTTGCGGCGATCGTCGCCATTCTGGACAACCGCTATCTGCGGGCCGCACTCTTTTTGGTCGCCGCCGCCGCGGTGCACGTAATCATGGCGGCCTTCGGACTTTCGCTATGCTTCTTCTTAAGCTGGCGACAATTGCGTGAGGACAGCCGTCCCCGGTCGGGGTCCTCGGCGCGCGCGATTCTCGCGTGTTGGGTTTGCTGGCTGCCCAGCGGGGCGAAGCTCGGCCGCCATGCCGCAATCCTGGCGTCAGCCGCCTTACCCCTCCACTGGCTCTTTCAACCGACCACCGAAGCCTGGCGAGCCGCCGCCAACACGCGCCACTTCAACCATCTGACCGCGTGGCCCTGGTATGAGTGGCTGGGAGTAATCGCTCCATTCGCCATCCTTTATTATTTTGCCCGCAAGGCGCGGATCGAAGCCGGTAAGCGATCGCAACCCGAATCCGCCACTCGCGCCCGATTCTCCACTGCTCTTCTTTATTACGCGCTCTTCCAGTTTGCCGTCGCGCTCATCATTCTGCTTCCGCCGCAACTCGAGCGTCTCCGTCCCTTCGAGCCCATGCGCTATCTCCACCTCGTCTACCTGTTAATGTTCCTGATCGGCGGCGGCCTCATTGGCGACCATATCCTGGGCAAAAACATCTATCGTTGGCTGCTGCTTTTCCTTCCACTCTCTGCCGGAATGTTCTACGCCCAGCGCCAAATGTATCCGGCGACCGCGCACCTCGAATTCCCCGGCCGCGCGCCCAGCAACGACTACCTCCGCGCCTTCCAGTGGATTCGCGGGAGCACGATCATCAACGGCCAGCCCCGCGCCAACACGCCCGTCGACGCCCTCTTCGCTCTCGACCCCTACTACATGCAGCAAACCGGCGAAGACTTCCACGGCTTCCGCGCCCTTGCCGAGCGCAGCTCGCTCGCCGACATGGTCAAGGATCCCGGCATGGTTGCGAGAGTGCCCACCCTCGCCGAAATATGGCAGAGCGAAGTGAACGCCACAAAAAATTGGCAGAATTTTCGATCCTGCCGATTTTGCGCGGTTGAAAACGACCTTCGGAGTCACCTGGGTGGTGCTGGCAAAGTCCACCGCAGCCAGCCAGGCCGCAACAGATTTGATCTGCCCCTACCAGAATCAGACTGTCGAAGTCTGCCGCATCGAGTAGTGCCCGAATCAAAGCCCGTAGCGGCACGCCAGGGTTCCTTCGTGACCTTCGTGTGCTCCGTGGTTTACGCTCTTCTGTGGATACCCACATCCGAACCATGCCACCGAGCCGCCGCCCACCCTACGTGACGATGTTTTTGGTCGCCCTAGCTATTCGAGTCACGGTCACCCACTTCCTCTATCGAGAATGGCTCGACCCGTTCGTGCTGGAGCACTGGGCCTTCGGACGCATCGGCCGCTCGCTCGCTACCGGCCACGGCTTCGGCAACCCGATGGCCAGCACCGGACCCTCCGCCCTGCTGCCGCCCATCTACCCGTACATCCTCGCCGCCATCTTCAAGCTCTTCGGTGTATATACAAAATCGTCAATCATCGCCGCCCTCGTTTTCAATGGAATCATCTCCTCCGCCACCTGTATCCCAATTTATTACCTGGCCAAAAAGAATTTCGGCGAGCGCGCCGCCAAGTGGGCCGGATGGGGATGGGCTCTCTCTCCCTACGGCATCTACTACGGAGCCGATTGGGCCTGGTCGACGCCGCTCATAACGCTCCTGCTCTGCTGCCTCTTCCTCTGGTCGCTAAATCTCGAAGAAGACAGCCGCGCGACACGATGGTTCGCCTTCGGATTGGTCACCGGCGCCGCCATCCTCACCGAGCCATCGATTCTCTCCGTAATTCCACTGTTAACGCTTTACACGCTCTATCGCCGCTATCGGCAAAATCGCCCGTGGCTAGCCCAAGTCGCCGCGGTCGCCATCGCCGTCGCCGTCATAATCGCCCCCTGGACCTACCGCAACTACGAACTCTTCCACAAACTCATCCCCGTACGCAGCGGCCTCGGCCTCGAACTCTACATCGGCAACAACGGATACGATCTCTCCTGGGTCAATCGCGACCTCCATCCCAACCACAATGCCGCCGAGCAATCCGAATACGAGCGTGACGGCGAAATCGCCTACATGAACCACAAGCAGCACCAGGCCATCGACTACATCGAAGCGCACCCCGCCTGGTACGCGAAAATGACCGTCCGCCGTTTCATTTATCTCTGGACCGGCTACTGGAGCCTGAGCCGCGACTACCTGAAAGAAGAACCACTCGATCCGCCCAATATATTCGTATGTACAACGCTGACCATACTGATGCTGATCGGTCTGATCAAAACCGCCCGTCAGAATCCGGCGCTGGCCATGCGCTACGCGATCGCCTTCGTGTTCTACCCAGCGGTCTATTGTCTAACCCATCCCGAGACCTACTACCTCCGCCCGCTCGACCCGCTGATTAACATCCTGGCGATGTACGCGATAGTGTCTTTCGTAGAAAAGAGACGCCCAAATCCCCTCCACAATGCGATGACCTCATCCGGTGACCGGTGACCGGTCACCCGATCGCCTATAGCAACCAGTCGGCCCGAATCGCCGGAACTCTGGTCCGCGCCTCCGGAATGGGCGTCCAGCCCTTACCCCCCGCCCCTTGCCGCTCCCTCCGCCGCCAATTAACATCTAACCAACTTAATGCCCACCGCCGTCGCCACCGCCGCGCGCCGCAAACCCAAATTAGTCTTCGGAGAAATCTTCTCTTTCGCCTTCGATACCTTCCGCTCCAATAAAGTCCGCTTCCTCCTGACCGCGCTCGGCATGATGATCGGCACCGCCTCGCTGATCCTGGTCGCCACCATCAGCCTCACCGGCAAGCAATATGTGCTCAATCTCATTCAGGGCATTGGCACCAACATGGTCGAAGCCGAATACCAGGCCGGAGGCCCCAACGGTGAAGCTGCTCCCGACGACCTTACGATCGACGATATGCACGCCGCCCAGATGGAAATCCCCGGCATCGCCGCCGCCTCGCCAGTTGTTCCTCTTTATGAGCGCATCTCCATCGGCAACGGCAAAGAGCGCGACATTCAGGTCCTCGGCGTCGATCCCGCCTATCTGCAAGTCCGCAACCTTGTCGTCATCGATGGACGTTTCTTCGACGCCCAGGACTCGCAGGCCCACAATAAAGTCGCGGTCATAACGCTCAAGCTGGCTGAAGACCTTTACGGTTCCTGCGAAAACGCTCTCGGAAAAGTCGTCAAGCTCACCGGCCTCCCCTTCAGCATCATCGGATGCTTCCGCGAGCGCGTGGACACGTTCGGCCAATCCGAGGTCACCGACCGCACCATGCTCATCCCGTATTCCGTGAGCCGCTATTTCCAGGAGAAGCCCTCAGTCCGCCAAATCTATTTCTCCGCCACCGACGCCTCGCAGGTAGTTCCCATCACCAACCAGATCCAGCGAGTGATCCAATCCCGCCATCGAGCAACTTCCGTCTATCGCGTACAGAATCTGACGCAACTACTCGCCGTAGCCGACAAAACCGCCAACGCCCTGACGGCGATTCTGCTGGCAGTCTCGTTCGTCGTGCTGCTAGTCAGCGGCATCGGCATCATGAACATCATGCTGGCCACAGTAAGCGCCCGCATTCGCGAAATTGGAATCCGCAAAGCTATGGGCGCTACCAACCGAGAAATCCGCTTCCAATTTCTCTCCGAAGCCATCCTGATCTCGCTGATCGGCGGCGTAATCGGAATCGTAGTCGGCCTCGCGATCCCATTCTCCATCCGTTTTCTCACCGAATACCGGGTCCCCATCAGCGGCCTGAGCGCCATCATCGCCATCGTAGTGTCATCACTGGTGGGAATAATCTTCGGCACCCTCCCAGCCGCCCGAGCCGCCCAACTGGATCCGGTGGAAAGCCTGCGGTATGAATAGGGGAATCGTTAAAGGGGCATTGTTTTAACGCGTACGCCCGAGAGCCGCAAAGCGGCGAAAGAATACAGCCCACAGCGCAAGCTGTGGGAACGAATCGCAGAGATCGTCAAGCCCGGAAGGGGCGAAAGAAAAGTTGTCGTTTGTTTCAAGCCGACGCGCGGTTCAAGCATTCGGTTTTGACTTCGTCGAACTCGCCTTCGCCTTCAACCCCGCCATCACCAGCCGAATATCGTTAAAGCTGACGTAAGCCGGCACCGCATCCTTAATCTCCCGCAAACTTTGCATCCCCTTCGCCCGGCAGGCTGCCTCGATCAACGGCCGCGCCCCGGGTGACATCCATTTCTCATCTAACTCCACCCGCCCAGCCTCAATCAGCCCGGCCACCGTTTCCACCACGGTCGAAATCTCCCGCCCGCGAATCCGCGCAATCTCCTCGATCGTCCGCCCCTCGCGCAGCAATCGCAAAGTCTCCTTCGCGGCTCGCGCCTCCCGCGATGGAGCTACCCCTGCCGCTCGCGCCCCTGCCGCAAAATTCCGCAAAGCCGCGAGGATGCCAGCGCCATAAATCTCAAGCTTGTGTTCGCCAATCCCGCGCACCCGCATCAACTCCGCCAAAGTCGAAGGCCGACGCCGGCAAAGCTCCTCCATCGTCGAGTCATGCATCACCACAAAAGCCGCCACTTTTTTCTCGCGAGCCGCATTCCGGCGCCACTCCCGCAAATAATCCGCCAGCTCTGCATCATCCGGCCGAGCAACCTCAACGTCCTCCGCCCCGGAGTACAAGAAATCGCGCACTGCCCGCAAAGCGCGCCGCCGGCTTCCGTCGCCTTGGCTCCGGCGTTCTCCATCGAGACCCGTACCACCCGCGCTATCCCGCCCCTCAGCTCCGGCGTCATCCCAGCCCTTAACACCCTTGTCATCTCGCCCACCCTTGTCATCCTGAGCGGCCAAGCGAAGGACCTCTTTCTTCTCACTACGTCCCTCCGTTCCCACCCACCCCGGCCGCACCCCGCAGTTGTCGCATGCCCCGCACTTTGTCCACTTCGGCGTCTCTCCAAAATGCAAACAAATCGCGCGATGCCTGCACCCCTTCGCATCCACAAACCGCGAAACAATCCGCTTTCGCTCCCAGGCCCGTTCCCGCTCGCCATCGTCGTCAATCTTCCCAATGAAATACTCCAGCAGCACATGATCCCGCTTCTGCCAGAGCAACACGCAATCCGCGGGTTTCCCATCGCGCCCCGCCCGTCCCGCCTCCTGGTAATACTGCTCAATCGACTTCGGTAGCGACAAATGGATAACCGCCCGCACCGAAGGCTTGTTGATTCCCAGCCCAAAAGCAATCGTCCCGACCAAAACGCGCACCTCATCTGACATCCACCGTTCCTGGTTCTCCCGCCGTTCCGCCGGCTCCAATTTCGCGTGGTAAGGAATCGCCGCAATCCCAATCTCCTCCAGATACTCAACCGTCTCCTCGACGCGCTTGATCGTCGGCGCATAAACGATCACGTTCCCGATGGCGGACATGTAATGCCGTAAAGCCCGCCCCAGCAGCGCCATCTGCGAGTGCGCCTCGCACTCGCGCGCCACATAATTCAAATTTTTCCGGTGAAAGCTGGCGATATAAAGATGAGGCTCGCGCATCGACAACTGCTTCAAAATGTCATGCCGAACCTGCCGCGTAGCGCTGGCCGTAAATGCGGCAATCGGAATCGCGGCAAACCGCGTCCGCAGCCGGCTCAACAGCCGGTAATCGGGACGAAATTCATGTCCCCACTCAGAAATACAATGAGCCTCATCGACCGCGAACAATCCCACTGGCACTCGAGCCAGCCAATCGAAAGTGTTCTCCATCGCCAATCGCTCCGGCGACAAATAAAGAAGTCGATACTCTCCCGCGACCGCCCGCGCCATGACCGCCCGCCGCTCATCGCCGCTCAAAAAACTATTCAGAGCCGCCGCCGGAATCCCCATCTGCCCCAGAGCTGCCGCCTGGTCCTGCATCAACGCAATCAACGGCGACACTACCACCACCGTTTTCTCCGAGACCACCGCCGGCAACTGATAGCACAGCGACTTCCCGCCCCCAGTCGGCATCACCGCGCAAACGTCATGTCCCACCCAGCAGGCTCCGAATAATCTCTTCCTGCTTTGGACGAAACGAGTCATACCCCCAATACCGGCGCAAAGGAGCAAGCAGATCTGCATCGCTGGATCCGCGCGGACTCTTAATTTGACCTTCACCCGCCGCGCCAGTCTTCAGAACAGAAGTCTCAGCACGCGCGTAAACCGGTCGGGCAGGCATGTAAGGAGTATATGGAAGGCAGGGCAGCCGGAACCTCGACCAGGAATTTGTTTTTCTTGGTATCTGTGTACGTGGATGGTGAACTAAAGTGGAGAAATAAGTGGTGAAATACACTGATGAAACGGAAGCCATGCTCCTCGGCCTGATCTCCGACACTCACGGTCTCCTGCGCCCCGAGGCCAAATCCGCGCTCCAGGGCGTAGACCGAATCCTCCACGCCGGAGACGTTGGCGATCCAGAAATTTTGACCGAGTTGGAAAAGATCGCCCCAGTAATCGCCATAAGAGGCAACGTCGACGCCGCCGGCCGCTTCCCCGCACTGCCTGAAACAGAAGTTGTAGAAGCAGAAGGCGCCACCCTCTACCTCTTGCACGATCTCGCTCGACTGGACCTCAAGCCCGAAGCCGCCGGCATTGCCGCAGCAATCTACGGCCACAGCCATCAGCCGAAAATAGAGGAGAAGAACGGAGTGCTCTACATCAACCCAGGCAGCGCCGGCCCTAGACGATTCAATCTGCCCATCACAGTAGGAAAATTGCGAATCAAGAAAGGAAAACTAACCGCAGAAATAATCGAGCTGCAGATTACCGCGAAGAAGTAGCTGGCTCACAGCTCACAGCTCAGGGCTCAAAGTCCGCCCGCAATCGCCCCCAGCACCACAAACGGCTCGCGTCCCGCGACCACCGCCGGCGGCAACTGCGCATCCGGCCCCTCATGCGTCAAGTCCTCCGCGCAAGCAAAGAACCGTAAAAATGCCCGCCGCTCCTTCGTAACCTGATCCCGAATCGTGCCCCGCAGCATCGGATACCGTTCCTCCAAAGCATCCAGCAGCGCTCGCTGCGTAACCGGCCTAGGCACCTCAAGCAAAACCTCGCCCGAAACCTGCGCTAGGTTCCGCAAATGAAATGGCAATATCACGCGAATCACGAAAGCAAGCGCCTCAATTTCCCGCTGCAACCCGTCTCTTCCGCGATACGTGAAGCACGGTGTTCAAGCTCACAGCCCAAAGTAATAACCCAAAGCTATTCCTGCAATCTGACCTCCAACCTCTGCAACCTACAAAGTCTGCACCTCAACGCTCAACACCGCCGGCAAATCCCGCACCACCGCGTTCCACGAATCCCCAGCATCCGCCGAGCAATAAAGCTGCCCGCCCGTAGTCCCAAAATAAATTCCGCACTGATCGAGCGAATCCACCGCCATGGCATCCCGCAGCACATTCACATAGCAGTCCTTCTGCGGTAACCCGCGAGTTAGCGCCTCCCACTCCCCGCCACCCGACTTACTCCGGTACACGCGCAACTTTCCCTCATGCACATAATGCTCCGAGTCGCTCTTGATCGGCACCACGTAAATCGTCTCCGGCTCATGCGCGTGCACATCAATCACGAATCCAAAATCCGTCGGCAGATTCCCGCTCACCTCACGCCACGAATCCCCCGCATCGTCCGATCGCATCACGTCCCAGTGCTTCTGCATGAACATCACGCCGGGCCGCGAAGGATTCATCGCCACATGATGCACGCAATGTCCCACCTCCGCATCCTGATCCGGAATATATTGCGACCGCAGTCCGCGATTGATCGGCTTCCACGTCGCCCCGCCATCATCCGTCCGGAACGCCCCCGCCGCCGAAATCGCAATCCACATCCGCTTCTCATTCGATGGGTCCAGCACCACGGTATGCAAACACATCCCGCCCGCCCCCGGCTGCCACTGCGGGCCAGTCCCATGCCCGCGCAATCCCGGCAGCTCCGTCCAATTCTGTCCGCCATCGGTTGACTTGAACAGCGCCGCATCCTCCACGCCCGCATAAACGACTTCGGCCTCCATCAATGAAGGCTCCAGGTGCCACACCCGTTTGAACTCCCACGGATGCTGGGTCCCGTCATACCACTGATGCGTAGTAAGTGGCGCCGCCGATGTGTCATACACAAACTTGTTACTGGCCGCCTTGGGAGGTGCGCCGCCCGCCGTCGGCGTCTTGCCCACCGGCGTCCCCGGCTGATGCCATGTCTTCCCGCCATCATCCGATCGCTGAATGATCTGTCCAAACCAGCCACTGGTCTGCGAAGCATAAATCCGGTTCGGATCCACCAGCGACCCCTTCATGTGATAGATCTCCCACCCCGCAAAGTGTGGCCCACTTATCTCCCACTTATCCCGCTTACCGTCGGAAGTGAGTACGAAAGCTCCCTTACGGGTCCCAACTAACACGCGCACCGAACTCATCGACCCCCTCCTCTATCGAAGCTGTCATGCTGAGCGCAGCGAAGGACCTATGCGCGTTGTCCGCATCGCCGACGACCGTCGATTTCTTCCCCAATTCAGCGTCCCAGGCGGCACCCGTACTTCGGGCGCCAACCTGGAGCCAACCGAATCGACCCTACGCGGCCTGAGTCTTAGGCCGCATCGTCTGCATGAACTCATGCATCCGCGCTATGTGTCCAGGTGACGTCTTCTCGATCCACGCTTCATACCGCCCAGCCGCCTTCTCCATATGCGCCAAAAAGTGTGGGGCCGCAAACTGTTTCCGGAACCCCGGCACCATCGGCTTCAACCGCTCCCAACTCATAAAGAATTCCCCGTTAGTCTCAAAGAACAGACCTTCGTGCAGCAATCCATAATTCAGCATCGCGCACACCTGGTCCCAGTAACCCGCCACCATCATCACGTTTGTCCCGCCCTCGGTTCCGGGCGCTCCTACCTTCATCGCGTCCTCAAAGGACTCCACAAAGAAATTCTTCTGGAACCAATCCCGAGCCTGTCGCAGCCGAGCCTCGCGGCGCATCTCAAAAAGTTGCAATTGTAGTTGTGCCTGTTCGTGTGTAGGGTTCATATCCATCTTTGTTTCCTCCAATACGTGATTGATGGTTCTTGTTCAAACAGCTTGCGCAAAACGAAAGTAGAAAAACCTCAGGCCGAGGCTCACAGCTCACGGCTCGCAGCTCACTTAAACCGCGGCAAAAACGGCGTCCCATCCCCTTCCCGCCACCGTCTCCGCACCTCCTTCAAAACAAACTCCCGATTCTTCTCCATCTCCGTGATCACCGCGCAGGGCGCACCGCCCTCTTCATGCCGCGCCCCCCAGATCAGCAACTCCAGCACCACCGGAGCCAGATCGATCCCCTTCTCCGTCAGGCGGTAATTTACCCGCCGCCCATCCGCGTCTTCACGTCCCGCGACCACAATCCCCGCCCGCGTCAGTCGGCGCAAGCGGTCCGCCAGAATATTGCTGGCGATTCCCTCACCCGCCTCCTGAAATTCCTTGAACGTCCGATACCCCCGCACCATCAGATCGCGAATCACCAGCAAGGACCATCGGTCCCCAAACCTCTCCAGCGCAAGACTCACCGGACATCCCGACCTTTTTCTTTGACGAACTCGCGGCACAAAAGGCACCCTAGCAAACTCACTTGCGAAATGCAAATGAGCAATACAGGGAAAATAAACGCCCTCCGCACTTTTAATCGAGCCCGATCACCCCTGTCAGTTCAAGCCTGCGCAGTCAAACCTGCGCGGCCAACCCATGAAACGCTGGCTCCCGTTCCAACACTATCTCCCCAACAGGAAGGATGTCGCCGGCCGCGACACTCGAAGAACCAGTCGATTCGTTCCGCGGCCGCTCCGCTTCTTCTAAAACGCTTCCTGCCGATGGAAGCATAGACAGCACACTGAGTCCTCGCGAGTCCCCTCGTCGAGGATAGGACAACGCGGGTCCCATCGATCCGCCACACACTTCCCGGGTCACACTCACAACACAAGCAAGCCCTTTATAGGGAAGGAGAATACTCACCATGAAACGTTCAGCAGCTATCGCTTTCTTCGCGCTCGCACTCACCGCCCTCCTCAGCTTCGCGGCCCTCCCTGCAAGCGCCAGTGTTACCACCTACGACTTCCACTTTCTGACCACCGGCGGCAGCGAGTATTGCGACGGTATCCTGTTCTATAACTACGGGTCTCCCAAGACCCTGGTTGATGGATACCACTGGAACACCTTCTGCGCAGGCACGAACGCCAACGTCAATGGCTTCAAGGGCAGCGTCGCCGCGAAATATCAGTACGCATCCTCGGGCTCCGTATTCCTCATCAGCGATCCCGATAGCGGCAACGGCGCGGGCGGCGGCACTGGCGTCATGTGGCTGATCAACCCGACCTATCACACCTGGAATTTCTACTATTCCGGTGGCGGTGCGGGCGAGTATGTCGGCAACGAAGGTCTTTTCGTCAACGGCGAAGAACTGATTAAGCACGACGGAGGCAGCGCAAAGAAGTCGAGCCAATCGCGGTAAGGCGACGCACTTCCGGGTTTGCCACGCCGGACCTCCTGCCGGCGTGGCTTTCCGATCAACAGTTCCCGACTATGAAAGAAAACATATGAGTCGCTATTGCTCACACCTCGCCATCCTCATCAGCGTTCTGGCGCTCGCCGTCGCCGCGGCCGCCCGCACTCCCGGCAAACAAGCATCGAAGCCCGCCGATCCCGAAGTCCAGAATCCGCTCATTTTCCGGTTCCAGCAGTTCTCCGCCCACGTCACCGGAGGAATCGCCCACGATCACGACCGGCAAATCTACCGCTCCGGCAAATGGATGCGCGTCGACTTCGACGATTCCTATCGTGTCAACGATCTCGATACTCTGCACATGTGGAGCGTCGGCGCCACGCGCTGCGTCGAGTTCAGCCGCCCCGACGCCGGCACTTACCCCTTCTCCGCCTATCAGGATTTCAACGCCGAACGCATCACCCTTCCAGAAGAGGAGACCATCGACGGGCACGTCTGTAAGATCGAGGTTCTGACCCTGACCCCAAAAGATGACCGGCCCATTACAGCCAAAATGAAGTTATGGGAAGCAAACGATCTCGAAGGATTCCCCATCAAAATCCAGGTGGAAGACAGCGGCCAGACCTTCACCTCCACCTACACCAACGTAAGCCTGACCGCCCCAGACCCCAAACTCTTCCAGCATCCGACTAAGTGCACACCGGGCCTGCAACCAGGTCAACAGGGAGTAATAAAGCTGGATAAGTAAGGCGGGGATGGCCGAACCTTTGATTTTCTCGGCGCCACCAGCACGCAGGAGGTGTTACCGTCCCACTATTACTGAGAAGATTCTTCGATAGACTCCTCATGTGTCGAAGGAACCGCGAGAGTAAACATTCCCACTTTTTACAAAGCAGATTCCAGAGCGGAGGGCGACCAGAAAAGTAACGGCGCAAGCGAGCGGTGTTCCACAATCGAACTTGTTTCGGGGAGCTCGCCACGAAGTCGGTATCAAAATCAGCAAAAGATGCTCAACCTAATCCCACATGTTAGAAGAAAGGTTCACCCCCTTACGGGTCAGCTCATGGCTAGAAGTTCGTAGCTCGAAGCTCGAAGCTCAGAGCTAGATCTGCTTATTCTCCGCGCAGCATTCCCACTACTCGTTCGTAGTCCTCGATCGAGTTATAGTCGATCAAAATTCTTCCCCGCCCCTGCCGGTCCCGAATTCGCACCCGCATCCCCAGAATCTCCTCCAGCGATCGTTGCGCCGCCTTCACATTCGGATCCACCCATCGTGCCGTTCCCTTGCTCGGATCCTTCCCCGGCTTCGGCGTGCCCATCATCACCGCCTCGAGCTGCTCCACCGAGAGCTTTTCTTCCATCGCCCGCTGCGCCAGGCTCCAGATCTGCACGTCATCGCTCAGCCGGGAAAGCAGCCGCGCATGGCTATATGTGAGCCGCCCGCCATAGATCGCCTCCTGCACCCCCGACGGCAATCCCAGCAGCCGCATGTAATTCGAAACCACTCCGCGCGACAAACCCACCCGTTTCCCGATGTCTTCCTGCGTCAATTGAAACTGCTTGCTTAAATTCGCGAAGGCCGCAGCCTGCTCCAGGCAATTCAAATCCTGCCGCTGCAGGTTTTCGACCACCGTCATCTCGGCCGCTTGCTGTTCGGATACCCGCTTCACAATCGCGGGAATCGTATCGATTCCGGCCATATTCGAAGCCCGCAACCGCCGCTCGCCCAAAATCAAAATGAACCGTCCGCCTTCCGCCGACGGACGCACCACAATCGGCTGAACCAATCCCTGCACGCGGATCGATTCCGCCAGCTCGCGCAGCGCTTCTTCATTGAAAAACTTGCGCGTCTGGTAAGGATTGAAATCGACCAAATTCATCGGCATGGCGTAAACAAACTCTCCGCCCGCCGTCTCCCCGGAAGCTCGAATCTCGCCGATCACGGTAGGCAGAACCGGCGCCGCCGACCCGGCCGCGGCAAGTCCCGCCGCGCGATCAGGAGAAGAAAGCTGCGAGGCAGAATCGGCAACTGTAGCGGGCGGGGACGAAGAAGCTGGCTGAGAAGAAGAAGCCTCTTGAGGGGAAGGAGCGGGCGCAACGGGCCGAACCCGCGGTCCAGGAAGCAAAGAGTCCAGCCCACGCCCCAGCGCCCGCCGCTTCTCAAGAGGCTTTTCGACGGCCTTCACAGCGGTTTTCTCAGCAGCCACCACATTCGAATTCACCATCAGATTCTTCCTCTCTATGTGTCGATACCGTTATATGTCGATACCTTCTCTCCAAGAGCGGGCAGCAAGAGCTTTAGGCTCGTAGCTCTGCAGCTTGATAACATCGACATAGATAAATATTCATATTCATCGATCTAAGCCGCTTCCCCTGGCTCCGGAGCCGAAGGCGACGGCGCTTCCTCCTCGGCAATCACGCCCATCTGCCGGTCCAGAATCTCCTTCGCCAGACGTATATAGCTCTCCGCCCCCCGCGACCGCACATCATAGGAAAGCGCTGGCTTGCCATGGCTGGGCGCCTCCGCCAGCCGTATGTTCCGCGGGATCGTCGTCACGCAGAGCTTCTCCCCAAAATATTTCTTCAACTCCGCCGCCACCTGCTGGGCAAGGTTCGTGCGCTCATCAAACATAGTTAGCACGACCCCATCAACCGCTAGCCCCGGATTCAACGCTGCGCGAATCCTCTCGATCGTGTCCAACAATTCCGAGACGCCCTCAAGCGCAAAGTACTCCGCCTGCATCGGAATCAAAATTCCATCGGCCGCCACCAGAGCGTTCAAGGTGAGGAGATCGAGAGCTGGTGGACAATCGAGCACGATGTACTGGAATCGCTCACGCAAGGGAGCGAGCGCGTCGCGCAGCCGATACTCCCGCCGCTCCGCCTCGACCAGCTCGATGTTGGCCCCGATCAGATTCTTGTGGGAAGGAATCAACCAGAGCTGCTCAAGCTCGGTGAGCTGCAAGGCCTCCTCCGCCGAGGCCGCCCCCATGATCACGTCATAGATGCTGATCCGCTCGGGGTCCTTCACCAAGCCAAGCCCGCTGGAGGCGTTCGACTGCGGATCGCAGTCGACGAGCAGGGTATTGACCTCGGCGGCCGCTAACGAGGCGGCTAGGTTGATGGCGGTGGTGGTCTTTCCGACCCCACCCTTCTGGTTAGCAACAGCAATCACACGTCCCATAGGTCACACGTCCAAGTTTTCCAGACCTCGTGCCAGTGCTCCCTGTGGAACATTGGGGACGAAGTTGAGACGATCCTAAGCTGCGTGCTCCCGCTGGAACAATATTTCAAAGTGTTCCACGTGGAGCATTCGCGCGAAGCTGGTGGGCTGAGCTGACGGGCCAGAATAGTCCGTTTCTACTGGGGACACAATGGCTTGGTCCTGTGCATAAGTGGGGAATCTTGTGCATTGCGGTGGAAATGCTCCGTGTGGAACATTCGATATGCGCGGAATGCTCCACGTGGAGCAATTAGGCATTGGTCCACTTTTGCCAATTATTTTAGGGCTTATTTTTGGATATTAAGTCATGAATTGCGTCAATTCTCGGCAATATTGTCCCACTTTGCCTAAATTGTGATGGGTCGACCTAGGGCCATATTTCTTGAATGTGACTGCGGGATATGTATTGTACGCCATGCCATGGACTGGATAGTGCGCAGGCTGTGGAGCTGGGCTTCGGTTACGAGGAGGGCCAGGATGCCGGAGGGGGTTAGGAGCTTTTCGGCGATGGGGAGGATTTGGGTAAATTTCTCTACGGCGCGGAAGGTTACGACGTCGGCGGGAGTGAAGGCGGTCGCGGACGGGAGGGGCGTTGGGCTAGCGGCATCGGCCGGCCGCTGGATACGATCGGCTACCGATTCTGCGCGCTTGGCGATTACATCGACGTTCGTCAATGTAAGAGCGCGGGTGGCTTCGCGAAGGAAGGTCGCTTTCTTTTGGTTGGATTCGATCATTATCAGATGAATGCCGGGGGCCCAGATTTTTATGGGGAGAGCGGGGAATCCCGCGCCAGAGCCGATGTCGGTTACTAGCTTCGAGCTTTGAGCTTCGAGCTTCGAGCCACGAGCTACGAGCTTCGAATGATCCGGATCGGGGGCGACGTTAGGATTGGGGAAGAGGTGACGGGCGAGGAATAGCGATTCGCCGAAGTGGCGGGTGACTATTTCTTCCGGGGCGCGGATGGCGGTGAGGTTGATGCGGGCGTTCCAGCGGAGTAATAGATCGATGTAGGTCGATATTTGCTCGAGCTGCCTGGGTGACAGCACGTTGCTCGTGGGTTGAAAACCGCCGTCTCGGGTGCCGGCGTCCGGTGTACCCACGTCTCGAACAGCACGAGACGTGGGGCACCCGTCGTTCAAAAAGGGTTCGAGGAGAGCGGAGATGCGGGAGGCTTCCATGGGACATTGGCGATTGTAGTGGATTGGGAGGCTGAGATGGGAGGCCGGCGGTAGGATTGGAAGTGGTGGTGTGTATTTACAAACCCGTACTTACACCATGACATGAAAATAAATATTTTCATCACTTTTTGAGAGCGAAATCTGGAGTAGCTCGACCGAATGGAACCAGACAGTTAGCGGGATGGGATACGGGGGCTGGGCCGAGCGCATAGGTTGTCAAGTGGTCCTGATTCTAAAGAGGTTGGGCGGAGGGGCGGCGCGCGTGGCGGCCAGAGCGCAGAAAAGATGGGAGTTGCGGACGAGAAGAAATGAGGCGAATGGAGTTTTGTTGGCTGAGGTGAGTGAGGTTTTTGACGTGTTCCACTTGGTCACCTTATTCGGCCGAATTTAGGGTTGAGCGGACCACTCTGAAGATTTGTGCTATTGGGCGGTGAAAATAGGGGTTTTTCGTCTGCCCGCGCATTGTTGGCTAGGCGGTGATGAGCGGCGGGAGGGAGTTAACGAGTGTAACTGTTCCTCGGTTTCGGGGTAGGGGTCCTTCGACTTGTTCGGCTCGCTTTGCTCACCTTACTTCGCTCAGGATGACAGCTTAGGAGTCCACCTGAACTCCTCCTCCGGATTGAGCGAAGCGCGGTTGTTGGTCGTCCCTCAGCGGCTAAAGGCGTGGTGCAAAAGTCAGGCTATTATCGCAGCGCTGACGCACTGCGCCACCCGAACACATTCTGATCTTCTCATCCATATCCCGTTCTCATTTAAAGAGTGCAAGCCCCGGTGGCGATATATTTGTTGGCGTCACCCGCCCGAAAGACGTGGACAGGTTGGATGGGCCGCGCGGGGGGGTGGGTTCGGGCGAACCACTTCTTTTCCGCGGATTGCTCGGATTTACGCGGATCTCATGAAATTAGGTTGGGGATCAGTCTTCAGTTGGATTGGGGATTAGTGTTCAGAGGGAGGGTTTGCGCTTTTATTTTTTGTCATGGGCTTGCCCTCCTTCTGAATTGAAGGCTGGTTATTGGCTGTCGCCATCGCTGTCGGGGGCGGGGGCGGTGGTGCTTTTCAGGGTGACGGTGTCTGGGGGAACGGCGGTATGGCGCGGCTCCTGTGGGGCTGCTGTTTGCTTGGGTTGGGATGTGGTTTGATTGGATTCGACTTTGCCGGACTGCGTGCTGCCGATTGGACTGATCATAAGAGGATTCATCGGACGGTGGCGGGAGAACTTTAGCGGAAGGTTGCTGGAGCAGGTTGAATGCCACGGGGCGCTGGTTGTGGCGGCGGGTTTGGAACATTTGTGGAATCGTCGGGCGTTGGGGCGCTGCCGGCTGGATGCATAGGTGTGACGTTGGGAGTCCTGGGCTACGCGTAGGACTCCGCTTCCTCAGGATGACAATCGGGAGGGGTGGGGGCAACGGGGCGGCTTGGGCGTCTCCTGCGGAGGTTGGCGGCCTCAAGGCGGGCGAATTGTGGGCTAGAATTGAGTGGATAGGAGGTTTTTATGCGTGAAGGAAAATATGAGAGTTCGGGTGGCGGGGCGGGGACGGCGATTACTTTTTTGCTGATCGGATTGGGCGTGGGAGCAGCGGTGGGATTGTTGCTGGCTCCGAAGACGGGCAGGCAGCTGCGTAAAGATTTGCGACGGGGGTATGACGACGCGCTGGACACGGTTTCCGAGTGGTCGGATGAGGCGCGCGGGCGGTTTAAAGAGGCGATCGATAAGGGAGCGGATTTCGCGGAGGAGTTGCGGTCGAAGGCGGAGCCGATTAGCGATTTGCTGCGGAGATCGTAGAGATGTGTGTGGGCGTGAATCCGGGCCGTCCCTCCGGGACTTGAGTTCTTTGTTTCACTCTACCCCGCGCTAAAGCGCAGGGGCTAAGGTGGCTTGTCCCTCCGGGACTCTGCTGTCGTTTGTCTGAATACTCCCGGCGTTGAAACGGCGGGCTGTTGTCGCTCGTCCCCCGGGATTCTGCCGTCGTTGTGGAAATGATGTCTGCAGGATGATCTCTGTCGGAATGATCTGTCGCGGAGCTTGATCTGAGTTCGGAATCTCCTATTCAGGTGGCGGTGGTGGGCGTGGGGGCGTTTGGACGCAACCATGCACGGGTGTATCGCGCCTTGCAGGCGACGGGCGCGGTGCGGCTGGTGGGCGTGGTGGATCGGGACACGGCGCGGGCGGATGCGGTGGCGCGGGAGTTTGACTGCCGGGCGTTTGGATCGATCGAGCAGATGCTGACTACGCACAGCGAGGTGCAGGCTGCTTCGGTGGCGGTGCCGACGGTGCTGCATCTGGAGGTGGCGCGGGCGCTGATGGAAAAAGGCGTCGATGTGCTGATTGAAAAGCCGGTGGCGGCTACGCTGGCGGAGGCCGATGAGATCGCACGGGTGGCGGCGGAGCATGGGCGGGTGGTGCAGGTGGGACATCTGGAGCGGTTTAATCCGGCGGTGCGGGCTACTTTGCCGCTGGTGAATCGTCCGATGTTTTTTGAGGTGCACCGGCTGAGCGTGTTTTCTCCGCGGGCTCTGGATGTGGATGTGGTGCTGGATCTGATGATCCACGATCTCGACATTGTGCTGACGTTTGTGAAGTCGCGGGTGAAAGAGATTCGCGCGGTGGGGCTGCCGATTTTATCGGGCAAGGTGGATATCGCGAATGTGCGGGTGGAGTTTGAGTCGGGATGCGTGGCGAATTTTACGGCCAGCCGGGTCTCGACTGAGCGGGTGCGGAAGGTGCGGTTCTTTCAGCCGGGACAATATATTTCGATCGATTACGGACGGCAGGATGTGCTGGTGTTTTCGGTGGGATCTCCTTTCGTCGACGGCCAGCCTACGGTGAATCCGCAGATTCAGATGGCTAAGCCGGCGGTTACGGCGGAGGAGCCGCTGCTGGCGGAGATCAACGCGTTCTTGGAGTCAGTCCGCTCGCGGTCGATGCCGGTGGTTTCGCTGGGGGATGGGCGGCGGGCGCTGGAGCTGGGGCTGGCGATTCTGGACGAGATCGCGCGGCATGCGGGGCGGGTTGGAGTTTGACGGGGACGGAAGTGCTGGGCTCGTATAAGGGTCCCGATCGCGAACACCGTGCTTGGCCTGCGGAACCAACTCTAACAATCCGCAGATGATGATTTTGTCAGTTTCGGGTGTGATACTAAATTTTGGTCTTGATTGGCGGTAGCCAGGGAGATTGGGCAGTCCGCTGGTCGACATCCGTGTTAAAGACCATGCCGGTCACCACAAAAGTTCGGTTGGGCCGTACCGGTTGCGGGTAATTCAAAAGGTGACTTGTGAAGCAGGCTGGTGTTTGCGTATCCATGCGTCTTGGTTGTGCTACTGGAGCACTGCTGGCGGCGCTGGTGAGTGCGCCCGCCTGGGCGCAACCGAAGGCGGTGTCAGCCGGCGTGATCGATGACTGGACCCACCATCACCTTATCTTCTCGAACCCTGGCAGCGAGCGGGATGCAATAAGGAATGGCAGGCACAGGAAGTGGCTGGGCATCGTAACCGATGATCGCTATCGCATGCAGTGGAGCAAACGCTATGGTGAGCTCGCGATGGAGGATGCACCTCCGGTTGGCGACTTGCCGCAGGGGGAAGATGACGTCTTATTGTCGACGACGAACCTGCCGGGAGAGAAGATCACCGGGGACTGGACGGTAACGCTGGCGGGAGGAGCGGGTTACGGCCCGGCGCCTGATACCTATCCGGCGAAGTACACGTTTTCGCCCATTGGCAATCCGAACTGCGCCAGCGACTTCGTAGTCTTCCAGGTGAACGCGGCTGGTTCGAGCAGTCAGGCCAATCTGATCGGCGTGAACAATCTGTACAAAACCACCTGCACAGGATCGGTGCCGGATACGCTGTTTTACTACGACGTGGGGAGCGGAGCGATCGACACCTCGCCGGTGCTGTCGATTGATGGTACGAAGGTGGCGTTTGTCGAGACGGTGACGAATGGATCTGTGTTTCACGTGCTGACGATCGGCACGACGGGAAGCAACGGAAGCGCTTTTAACAACCCGGCGGTGCCAGGGTCGGGCAATAACGCGGTTAACCAGACCATCACTTTGAAGGGGAACGTGACGGTGACGCGCTCGTCTCCTTTTGTCGACTACGCAAACGACATCGCGTATGTGGGCGACGACGCTGGCAAGCTGCACAAGTTCCATCCCGTGTTCAGCGGGACGCCGGCTGAGATCACGACGGCGCCGTGGCCCTTCACGGTTGCGAGTAGCGTGACGCTTACCGGACCGGTCTATGACAGTGGGAGCAGCCATAACATTTTTGTGGGCGGGAGCGACGGCAATCTCTACTGCGTTACGTCGGCGGGCGCGCATTGCGCCACGTCGAGCATCTCGGTAGCGTCGGGGACGAGTCCGGGAGCGGTGCTGGACGCGCCCATTGTGGACAGCACGAGACAAACGGTTTTTGCGACGGCCAGCAACAGCACGAATTCAGTGCTGATGCAGGCGACGACGTCATTGGGATCGGCGGTAAGAGCAACCATGGGGGACAGTGGGACCGACCTGTATGACGGATCCTTCGACAACGCGTATTTCGTCAACGTCGGCACCGGACATATGTACTTCTGTGGCAATCTGACGGGCGCTGCGACCCCAACGCTCTACCGCGTCACATTCAACAGCAGCGGAGTGATGAGCGGATCGAATGATGGCAACTCCTTCCAGTTGGTGATTAACGGCTCCACTGGGCCGACGGTCGACTGTACGCCGCTAACCGAAGTGCGTAATGGGAGCGTGGACTACCTTTTTCTGGGCGTGTTTTATCACGGATTCACGTCCGGTTCACCCAACTGCAGCAATCAGGCCTGCATCATGAGCTTCGTCATCACATCCTCGTTCCCAAGCGCGGCGAACGCAACGACGAATAACAATCTTGGAACTCTTGGGATGAGCGGGATCATTATCGATAATGTCTCAGCCTTGGCGGGAGCATCGCAGGTGTACTTTGGAAGTCTGCAGACCAATGTTGGGGTCCAAGCCTCGCAGTCGGCGCTACAATGAGCGGCAATGAGTCAAGGGGTGGAAAAAGGGGGCAGCGTGCCCCCATCGAAGGTACTAGCTGCGGCGAAGAAACCGTATCGCAAGCCCGAATTTAGCTTCGAGCGCGTTTTCGAGACGCGAGCCCTCGCCTGTGGAAAGGTGTCCTACACGCAGGGGCAGTGCCGGCACAACTTGCAGAGTTCCTGAACCGAGTTTGTGATCCCATCGCGAAAACCACTCGGGAGGTGAAGGTACGTGAAGGGCTAACCACGGAGGATAGTAGGCTCACGAAGGACAACCTGGACTAAGTTGGCTGAGTTTATTTCTTTACAAGTTTGTGACAACCGCCGCGGTTCCGCGAACTACAATTTGGCTGCCCGTCTGACCCTGTTGTTCTTTGGAGCTGCTGTGAAACGGTTTGGCCTGATTACTCTTCCTTGCGGGATTATTTCTGGCGTCGTTGCTCTCTTGCTGGTCGCGAGCGCATCCGCGCAAGCTCCGAGTCCATCCCTGTTATTTAGTTTTCCGTGCAACCAGGACTTTGTTTGCGCGGACGGCTATTTCCCGACGTCGCTGATCGAGAGTCCGGACGGTAATTTCTACGGCACCGCGGCGGGCGGCGGCGTGGGAATGAACGCCCAGGGCACGGTTTTCAAGATGACGCCGAGCGGGCAGGTGTCGGTGATCTACAGTTTTGCCGAGGAGCCGAATGGATTTCTGCCGTATGGCTCAGCTCCTAATGGTCTGGTCGAAGGCACCGATGGGTTTCTCTATGGGGCTGCGACTTTCAACGGGCCGCTTGGCCTGGGGCTGGTTTTCAGACTGAGCAAGAGCGGCACGATTACAGACCTGCATGATTTTTGCGCCCAGGAGGAGTGCAGTGATGGCGCTTATCCTGCCTTCGTGACGCAGGCCATCGATGGCAATTTTTACGGAACGACCGGGCCGAGCGGGTACCCGGCTGATGTTCTTTTCCGGCTGAGCCCGACCGGGACTTTCACGGTTATGCACACGTTTGAGGCGCCAAAGAGTCCGCTGGATGGCGCGGGAGCGTTTGGGTTGCTGCAGGCGCCGAATGGCGATTTCTATTCGACGACTGTAGCTGGAGAACAGAATTCACCTTTCAATACCATGTTCCGTTTCATTCCGAAGAGCGGGGCGTACAAGATCCTGCATGGTTTCAACTTTTCCGATTACGCGGCCAGCAATCTGGCTCAGACCGCTAGCGGCGAACTGTTTGGCTTGCAGGTCAACAGCGCGCTGTATGAGATCAGCGAAACCGGCAAGTACCAGGCGCTCGGCCCGATCTCGAGCACGCAGTATTTGGACGGGCAGATTCTGGTGGCCTCGGACGGCAATCTGTGGGGCAACTTTCAGGGCGGCGATTGCGGCGACCAGGGGATGGTGTTTGCCGCGACTACGACCGGTGCGGTACTGCAAAATATTGTTTTCGATTGTGCGACCGTGGGCGAAACGCTGGGATCGATGATCCAGGCGGCGGACGGGAAGTTCTATGGCGTCACCCTCGGCAATGGGGGAGTATCGCAGACTGGCCTCACGAACGGCACCATTTGGGTAATGGATGCGGGGCTGCCGGCGCCTGGTCCCACACTGGTGGATTTCGCTCCGACTAGCGGCAAGGCAGGAACCACTGTTCTTTTGCAAGGGCAGCATTTCGTGGGAACCACGGCCGTTTCCTTTGATGGCGTGCCCGCCACATTCCAGGTGCTGACCGTGAACTACATCAGCGTCACGGTGCCTTCCGGCGCGAAGACGGGCGAGATCGCCATCACCAACGCGGGAGGGACGACTACGAGCGCGAAGGCTTTTAAGATCCGCTGAGCTCCTGGACGAGACAGTCGAGCTGGCGTGGGGATCGGTCCTCTCTTCTGTTTTTATGTCTTCTGTCTCTTGTCTCTCTCGTCTCTTGTCTCTTCTCGCTTCTCCTGAATTCTCTTCCGTCTCTTGCGGCGGCCGTTACGCAGGTACTCACTTTTTTGGGCAAAAAAATGCGACAATATTGGATAAAGGCATAAGTCCCCTCGTTTACGTAACTTTACGAAGCAGCGTACGCAACTTCGGGGGACGGCCGTCGCTCTAAGTGTGTAGCTGCGGTGTTTTGCCTGAGTTGTTCGCTGCCTGATGCCAGTCACCCAAATTCCGCCCCCGACCTCACCGCCGCCCCAAGCCGATCACCGCGAGTTGTCGGAGGCGCAGCACTGGGAAACCGCTTACCGCGGATTCAATCCCGACGACGTTCCCCATCTTCTGATCCAGTTGCAGGACGACCTATCGCGGGCGCGCAAGCGGGAGGCAGCGTGGCTGTCGGTGATTCTGCACTTGCTGGTGGTGATTCTTTTGTGGAACAGCGACCGGCTGGTGGCACTTTTTCCGCATCGCACGGTTGCGTTGGAGATACCTGCCAAGATCAATGCGGATAAGGACACGACATTTTTGGAGTTGCCGCCGGATCAGCAGAAGGCGACACGGCGTCCGGATACGAAGGTGCTTTCGGACAAGGATCGAATTGCGTCGTCGAAGGCTCCGCAGATTAACCGGGAGGATTTGAAGAAGATTCTGGAGAGCGCGCGGCAGGGACGGCCGGGACCGATTGCGCCGCAACCGGGAGCGGGAGCGACACCGCCTCCGCAGCCGCAGGCGGCGCAGAACGCGCCGCAACAGACGCCGCAGAATAATCCGGAGCCGAGTTCGGGATTCACGCAGCCACAGCAGAGCGAGCAGACGGCGCGGTTGCAGGCGCCTCCGCAGGGCGGGGCTAAGGTGCAGCCGAATTTCAATGTGCCGATGACGGCGGGGTCGGCGATTGAGCAGGCGGCGCGGGCGGCGGCGGCGAATCGCGGGCGATTTGGTGGTGGGGGCGAGGCGGGCGATTACGGCGCGGGACTGAATCGCGGCGGGTTTAAGGCGATGGCTCCGGCGGAGATTTTGACGGACACGTTGGGCGTGGATTTTGGGCCGTATTTGACGCGGGTGGTGCAGGTGGTGAAGGCGAACTGGTACACCATCATGCCACCGTCGGTGTATCCGCCGATTCGGAAGCAGGGGAAGCTGGCGATTGAGTTTGTGATTTTGAAGAACGGCACGGTCAGCGGAATGATGTTGCGGACACCTTCCGGCGACGTGGCGCTGGACCGGGCGGCGTGGGGGAGCATAACGGATTCGAATCCGTTTCCGCCGCTGCCGCGCGAGTTTGTGCAGCAGTGCAACACGCCGGGGCGGGACGATAAATGCAATCTGGGGCTGCGGTTTTATTATTTTTATAATTTGGATGTAGATAAGGATTTGCAGTAGAGATTTTCTACGTCCGCTACCTGCGTGCCAACGCAAACAGCGTGTTAGGGAGTAGGGGTCCTTCGACTCCGCAGCAACTTCACTTCGTGAAGTTGCCGCTTCGCTCAGGATGACACCGCCGAAATTAATTGCCCGGGACAGAGCCCCGGGCAAAGCTCCGTCTCTACTTTACGTATTCGGGTTGTTTGCCTTCGGTCCACGGATCGTAGGTGGCTACGAAGTGGACTCTTTCGGGACGGGTGGGGTGATCGAAGAACCAGGCTTTTATGAACCAGTTTGGGTCGGGGTCGGAGAGATTGTTTTCTCCGCTCTGTTCGAAATAGTGGGCGGCTACCTGGTTGGTGTTGGGGACGATTCCGTGGATGACTTCGATACCGTAGCGGTCGGCCTCGTGCTCGAAGTGGCGGCTGACGGCGTTGAAGGCTGGAGTGGCCAGGAACGCTAGCAGCGAGATGACGAAGATCAGCAATGGTAGCGAGGCCCAATCCTGAAGGTCACGAATGGCCCATTGATGTCCCCAGCGGGCTAACATCCAATTCGCGAGACGGTAGCCGAGATAGAACAGAATCAGGATCAGCGACAGGATAATGGCCATTTCCTTGGGGATGTGAAGGAGGACGTAGTGGCCCATTTCGTGTCCGAAGACGAAGAGGGTGCCCGGAATGCCGGCCTTGTTGATGGTGTTGTCCCAGATGACAACGCGCTTGGAGTGGCCGAAACCGGTGACGTAAGCGTTGAGCTGGGTCGTCTTGGAACTGGCATTCATGAGGAAGGTGCGTTGGGGAGGGATTTCGATTCCGCCGTGCTGCATGACTTTTTGCATTTCGGCGACGAGCTCGGGTTGAGTGTCGGCGAGCGGCGTGAATTTGTAGAAGAGAGGATCGATGACGAGGGGTTGCACGAAGAAGACGATGATGACGACGGGAATGGAAGCGAGCCAGAAATAGAACCACCAGCGGCGCGGGCTACGGCGAATGACGGCGTAGAGGATGGCGACGAGGATGGTGCCGACGATCAGCATGATGAGCTGGTTGGTGATCCAGTCGCCGAGCCATGCGGGCCATTTTTGAACGGAGAGGCCGAAGGCGAGTTCGAGTTTCTGGTCATAGATGTCGGTGGCGATGCCGGGGATGGCAATCGCGAGCAGAGTGAGCGGCGCGAAGATGATGAGTTGAACGAAGCGCTTGGAGGAGACGCGCTCGGCGAGATTGCGGATGGCAGGGGCGATGCGCCAGCGCAGGAGGACGAGAAGGATGAGGAATCCGAAGAGGTTATCGATGAAGAAATGGAAATAGTGGGCAGTGAGAGTAGGCTTTGGCGCGGGCGTACTGGGCTGGAGGTGGAGAGTACTCGAGGATGGTCTGAGGTGCAGACGCGGGGACGGGCGCGGATTGGGCTTCGGGCGCGGACTGCACGGCGGGAGCGGACTGGGCGGCTGCTACCGAGGCGGGAGCGGATTGGGCTGGGGACAGGGCGAATAGCAGGATGGAGAAGAGGACGATCAGGGTCGGCGTTTTCATTATTATTTCCTGCGAAATTATTTCCTGCGAAGCATTCCGGGCGATTGTATCCCGCGCGATTATGGTTGGATGGCTGCTCCGGAGATCATTCGGTTGGCTCTTCTTCGAGGGTGCGGCGCTTTTTGCGGACGCTGCGGATGACTACTCCCACGGAGAGGCGAAGGTTGTCTTGTGTTTTCTTGCCGAGGGCTGGGAATGAGGTATGGGTGGCGAGGTAGTCGGCCTTGAAGCGGAGGGCGAAGCGCTCGTTGATTTTGTAGGTAGCACCGCCGCCGGCAGTCGCGGCGAGGCCGGAGCTGACTACGCTTTCATTGAAATTGTTCTGGAAGGACTGGCCGCGGACTCCGTCGTGGCCGAACATGAGTTCGCCGAAGGGAGTCCAGCGCTCGCGGCGGTGAAAAGGAAATTGGAGTCCGAAGAGGATGTTGTATTCGCGGGTATCGGCGTTGAAGGTGGGGCCGGAAGGGCAATCGACAACGCAGGCGGGAAATGGCGCGGGAGAGGCGGTGGGAATTTTAGAATTGCCGAAATATTCGCTGCCGTCGACGATGACGCCGACGTGGTCGGTGAGATTGATGCCGAATGAGGCGTTCCATCCGTTGAGCTGGGCCCAGTGCCCGGCATTGTAGAGGCCGGCTTGGGCGAAGGAGTATCCACCGAAGAGTTCGAGGCGCGGGAACTGCGGGCCGGGTTTGTGGGCGATGGGGATGGTGGTCGTCTGCTGGGTTGAAGTGGTGGTGGCGGGCGGGGTTTGGGTGGTGGCAGGGGCCGGGGTTGAGGGCGGAGCCTGGGTAGTGTCGGGAGCGGGGGCGGACGGCGGGGCTTGGGCCGGAGCCTGCGCAAAGGACAGGGCGCAGAAGAGCGCGGTCACAGCCAGAATTCCCAGAAAATTCCTCACTATTACGCCTCCTTGGTACAGGTCACAGGTCACGGGTCACAGCTCTCGGCGTCGGGTGCGACTTTGTAGTTCGCTCGCAGAATTCTTTTTCCGATTGAGGCTGATTCGGCTGCAATTATCTAACCAGCGACTACTACGCTGGCTTTCCGAAAATCGTATTGTAGTGGAGCTTCACGTCTCCGCAGGTTCCCTGGTCGGGGGCATACACGACACAGGAGTCGAAAGGGCGCGAATAGATGTGCAGCGAGACAGCGCGCTGGTTGGCCTCGCGCGGGTTGACGACTCGGTGCACGGGATCGCGGGGATCGACGGCGCAGGGATTTGCGGGAGACATTTCCACGATGTTAGATGCGGTGAGGCGACAGGCTCCGGCGGCGATGTCCTGAAATTCGAGATGAAAATTTTCCACGCGCAGGGAGCCGATGGGAGTCGCCATCCAGCAATTCTGGTCGCGATGATTGTGGACGGAACTGGCCTGGCCGACCTCCCAGCAGATGGCGAGAAGCTCGTAGAGATCCGTTTTGTCGATCAAGTTGCGCGTGTAGTGCTGACGGCTCCAGGTGAGGTAGGGAGCGAGGCTGGATTCGTCGACGGGGAACTCGGCGAGGAGCGAGCGGATCTGCTCGATGTTTTCGAAGGCCGAGGGCGGCAGAGCACGCAGCCTAGCCACGAGGGTAGCGACAGGGACTCTATTGGTGGCGGTCAGTGTGGTCATGGATGGTCCGACAAATTATTGAGTATAGCGGATTGGGGCGTGCGGGAGCCGTTAGAAAGGAAAAGGCCCCGTTGCCGGAGCCTGATTCTCAGGATGCGTAGCACCCCGCGAAGGTACGAAACGATCGTAGCACCTGGGGTTTTAGTGTCAAAGCCCGAGACTACATTGCTTGGGTCCCCGATTTTTGACAAGAAAATATCCACCAAGGACACGAAGGAATACGAAGGCTTTGTTTCAACAAATCGTGCAGGCTTCTTCTGGGCTTCTTCGCGCAGGCTTGTTCTGCCCTGACTTCAACCTTTCTGTGTCTGTCTTGTCTTTCTTTGTTCGTCGTCCCATCTTCGTTATTCAATGAACATGCAGTCGCCGTAGGAGTAGAAGCGGTATCCGGATTGGACGGCGTGGCGATAGGCGGCGAGGACGAAGCCGGTTCCGGCGAGGGCGGAGACTAGCATCAGGAGCGTGGACTCGGGGAGGTGGAAATTGGTCAGCAGAGCGTCGACGATGCGGAATTTATGGCCGGGATAGATGAAGATTTCGGCCTCGCCGCGACCGGGGTGGATGCGGGGTTCACCCGCTTGTTGAGCCGCGAATTCGAGGGTGCGGACGGTGGTGGTGCCGACGGCTACTACGCGGCGGCCGGCGGATTTGGCGTCGCTGATGGCGTTGGCGGCCGATTCGGAGATTTCATAGGACTCGCGGTGGAGTTTATGGTCTTCGACGTTTTCCGCGCGGATGGGTTGGAAGGTTCCGAGGCCCACGTGGAGGGTGATTTCAGCGGTTTCGATTCCACGGGCTTGGATTTGCTGGAGAATTTCAGGAGTGAAGTGGAGGCCGGCGGTGGGAGCGGCTACGGATCCGCGGGTTTTGGCGTAGACGGTCTGATAGCGATCGCGATCGGCGGGATTGTCGGCGCGGGCGATGTAGGGTGGGAGCGGGACGTGGCCGAGGCGGTCGAGGCGGGTGAAGAAGTCGGGGACTGGGCTGAAGCGGATGCGGCGCTCACCGTAGGTTCCGCGGGAGATGACTTCGGCTTCGAGTTCGGCGGCGGAATCTGGGTGGGGATTGGAGGGATCGCCGAAGAATAATTTTTCTCCGACACCAATTTTTTTTCCGGGGCGAACGAGACATTCCCAGTCATTCTCGTTGCAGTTGGGATCCTGACTGAGTTGTTTGGTCAGGAGGACTTCGATTTCGCCGCGGAGGAAGGCACGCGCGGCGGGATTGTGGGGGCTGATGGGGTGGGCGCGGTGGCCGCTGCGATGTCCGTAGAGGCGAGCGGGAAAGACCCGGGTGTTGTTGAAGACGACCAGGTCGGTAGGACGGAGGAGTTTGGGAAGGTCGCGGAAGAGTTGGTCCTGCCAGTGTCTGACTTGCGCGAAGGAGATGGAGAAGACGGGAGTTGGCACGGTCGGGTAAGGGCTCTTGCGCGATGCTTTCGGGCGGGAGGTCGTAGTGAAAGTCGGAGACACGCATGGGAGGTTCGAGGCCGGAGATCTGAGGTCACAGGTCAGAGGTCACTGGTCACGGGTAAAAACTTCTCATACGCGAAAGTTGTCGGGGCGCCAGGTTTTGATTTCTTTTTTGATCTGGTCGGAGGTGAGTTTCTCGGTTAGGACGCGCTGGACGAGCGCGGGGAGTTCGGCGTCAGAGGCGAAGCGCAGACCGATCAACTGGCTCTCGGTTAGCTCGGGGATACGAGCGCGAAGAGGTTCCGGAAGGAGGGTCGCGAGGCGCAGGCGTTCTTCGAGGCGGATTACCCGGTCCTGAACCTTTAGCGGGTTGAGGCGGATCTTGAAGATTGCTCCCATGGCGGCCAGGGCAAAGAGGATCAGGAGAACGCCGTGGATTGGGTGATGACCGAAGTGGGTGACGGCGTGAACGATGGCTACGATGGCGGCAATCAGGAAGATCGGGAGGACAAAGAAATGGAAGGAAGGATCCCACCGGGTGTGATGGGCGTAGGACTGGGGGGTGGGCATATGTCTGCTTTGCTCCTTTTGGGGTAAGGGAAAAGTTTAGCAGGGGAACGGGACGAGGGCAGAAAATAGCAAGGGGGTCAGAGTAAAGGTAGGTGCATCTTTTTTGCCCAAATTAGTTTTTTGCCCAAATTAACCAGGGGGACGCAGCATTTTGTTGTCACGTTTCGGAGAGGTGCGATACCATGACGCTCAGGGTGTGCTTATGCGGAGCGACCGCGCTCTACGTGTCGACATTGTCGAATTCGGAAAATTGCTGCACGCGAACCGGTTCGTGGCGGCGACCGATGGCAACCTCTCTGTGCGGCTGGACGATGAGCGACTGCTGGTGACGCCGACTTGTATTTGCAAGGGGCGGATGAGTGCTTCCGACATGGTGATTGTGGACATGGATGGGAAGCGACTGGCGGGGAAGCGACGGGTGTCGAGTGAGATCGGGATGCACCTATTGATTTACCGGCTGCGGCCGGAGGTGCGCGGGATCGTGCATGCGCATCCGCCGACGGCCACCGGATTTGCGGCGTCGGGGATGGGATTGAGCAGTCCGCTGGTGTGCGAGGTGGTGGTGGGGCTGGGATCGATTCCGCTGGCGCGGTATGGGACGCCGGGAACGCCGGAGCTGACGGATGCGCTGGAGCCGCTGATTCCGAATCATGATGCGATTCTGATGGCAAACCATGGAGTGGTGACGTATGGGTCTTCGCTCGAAGACGCGTACATGAAGATGGAGACGGTGGAGCATTTCGCGAAGATCGCGCTGGTGACGCATCTGCTGGGGCGGGCGCAGCCGCTGGGTGAAAAGGAAGTCGAGAAGTTGAATGAGGTGCGGCTGCGGTATTTGGGTTTGGCGCGGCGCGGCATGGAGAGCGATAGCACGGACGGCGAAGAATCAAAGCAGATCGCGATGCGGCGGTAGGCGCGGGCTTCGGGTTTCTCTCTTGGGATCGGGTCGTCTTCGTTTGTATCCTCGTTCTTATCCTCCGTTTGAAAATTGCTAACCACCAGGGACACTAAGGTTCACTCAGAACTTCCCTCGCTGATCTGTAGACCAATCTGCTACTTGAGCTGCTATTTTTCTTCGGGAGTATTCTTCTCCCGATTATTTTTTCGGCTGCTATCTCTCTCCTCCAAAACGGAGACGCAGTCCGGCTCTGATGTTGGCCGTGATGGCTGGGTAGCCTACTACTTCGTTGTAGTGCTGATTTAACAGGTTGCCGGCGGCGGCGTAGGCGCTTACGTGCTTATTGATTTCGCGCCATACGGTGGCGTTTACCAGAGTGTATCCAGCGGCGTGGGTGATGCCGAAACTTTCGAAGTCGGAATCGGGACGGCGGCCTACGAAGCTGGCGCCCTAGAGATGATCCCCAGCGAGTGCCTCCGTAGGTGAATAGAGCAGTGGCTGAGTGTTTGGGGCGGCGGAGTAGCGGGTTGCCAGTGTCGAAGACTGGATCGCAGAAATTGGCTGGGGTGCAGAGCGGGGCTTCCAGATATTGGGTGGAGAGATTGGTGTAGGAGGCGTTAAAGAGAAGGCGCGATGGCGATCTTTCCCTGCAATTGAAGCTCGGCGCCGTGGGCCAGGGATTTTTGCACGTTGAAAAATTGGCCGATGCCTTCTTCGTTGTCGGCGAATTCGATTTGATCGTGGAAGAGATTGTTGAAGTAGGTGGCGTTGAAGACCCAGCGGCCGTTTACGAAATTTTGCTGGATGCCGGCTTCGAAGGCTCGGGTGCGCTCAGGCAGTAAGCCGGGATTGGGAACGTAGTAGGGCGGGCCGTCGGCGATTTGGTAGAGCGCGGGTTCCATGAATCCGGTGGCATAGGTGAAGCGGAGGCGCGTGCCGGAGAAGAAGTCTCCGCCACGCAGAGCCAGGAGAGTCAGCGCGATGCGGGGGACGCCGGTGTTGCCGAAGTCGCTGTTGTGGATGAAGCGGGCCCCGGCGATTATGTTCAGGCGGCCCAGGGTTAGTTGCTGCTGGGCGTAGCAATCGTTTTCGAGGCGCTGGCCGGGAGTGAAGGAGTCGTAGGCGAGATTGGAGATCACTCCATTCTCGTTTTCTACGCGGTAGCCGAAGGTGGTGTTGGCCCAGGCGCGCTCGGCGTAGTCGCCTTGATATTCGAAGCCGATGCGATTGATGTGATCGTATTCGAGGGTGGCATAGTCGAACTGATAACCGAAGCCGTCGACGCGGGCGGGATCGCCGTTGAGGTTGATGTCGTGGTAGCGGTAGAGATAGTCGAAGGCGGTGAAGCGATGTTGCCATCCGGAGGGCGTGTGGACGGAGAGCTCGACGCTGCCCAGGAAATTGTTCTGGTGTGAGTATTCGGCGGGATCGGGCGGGAGCGGATAGAAGTTCGTAGTGCCGACGGGGTTGACGATGGGGTCATATCCGTTGAAGCTGAATTCGCCGGGGAGACCGGTGTAGCTGTTGGTGTGTCGGACGTGGACGCGGAGAGCGATCTGATCGGTGAGGGCGAGGCCGACGTTCGCGCCCTGGAGGGCGTTGGAGTAGTGATTGTTGATGCCTTGTCCGTTGGTGGCGAACTGATTGGCGAAGGCGTTGTAGTCGAAGTGCCTCCAGGCGCCGGAGAGAGACGCGTTGCCGCTGGCGGTGCCGAAGTTGCCGCCATCGGCTGAGAGGCGGAGTTCGGGGATCGCGGTGCTGCCGGCGCGGGTCCAGACCTGGATGACGCTGGTCATGGCGTCGGTTCCGTAGAGAGTGCTTTGCGCGCCGCGAACGAATTCGAGGCGATCGGCTTCGGTGAGCGGGATGACACCGAAGTCGGTGGTCTGGCCGGGAGTATCGACGGCGACGCCATCGACGATGAGTTTGTTGTAGGTGGACTCGCCGCCGCGAACGAAGAGCGAGGAGATGCCGCCACGCTGGCCGGAATCGCCGAAGATGGCTCCGGGAAGAACGTGCAGAGCGTCGGAGGCGGCGATGGGTTGGAGGGTATTGAGTTGAGAGTAGGTGAGGGAGTCGGATTGGGCGCCTGAGTCTTCGCCGGGAACTGGAGTACGGGTGGCGCTGACGACGATTGTTTCCGAACTGGGAGCGATGTGGAGATGGATGGTGATGTCGGATTGATTCTGGATGTCGCGGTTTTCTTCGGCGAAGCCGGGAGCCAGGACTTTTAATTGAAGCGAGGCGGAAGAATCGATGTGGAAGGTGGCTTCGCCTTCGGCGGAGGTGGTTTGGGTGGCGAGGATGGTTTGATCGGCGGGGCGAATTAGTTGGAGTTGGGCGTTGGGGACGGCGGCGGATTGCGGGTCGACTACTTTGACTTTGAGGTCGGCGGCTGAGGCGGAAGCTGTTAGAAGAAGCAGAACGAGCAGATTGCTGGCCGCGGCGGCTCGGAATGACAGAACGAAGTTGCGCATACCATTCTCCTTTTCACGCGAAAGGGTTGTGGGTGGTGGTTTGCGCCGGTCTCCTGGCTTGCGAGTGAGAACCCTTGCGGGCTCGGTGGAATGCGGCGTCCTTCCCAGGAATTTTTCCCAGTGAACGGCCGCGAGTTTCCTCGCTAACAGTTGCGCGGCAGCGCGGGATTTGCACCCGCTTCCCATAGTCCGGCGCGGGCCGGACAAGGATCTGCGCAAACCTAATGTTGAGAAAGAGCGAAAAATATGGTGCGGTAAATTTAGCGGGCGGCGGTGGGGGAAGTCAATCGCGGCGGGACCTCGGCGGCATTCGGAGCGACGCGGGTATCGCCGCGCTGAAGCGCTGCGTGGGAACAGGGCCGTCCCTCCGGGACTTGAATCTTTGTTTCACTTTCCCCCGCGCTGAAGCGCGGGGCTAAGCTGGCTTGTCCCTCCGGGACTTGAGTCTTGCTTTATCCGGGATTCGTGTCTTGCTCTATTTGTCTCTCCGCTTCGCTCAGAAACCAGTTCTCGGGCACACACTGAGGCGCGGGGCCTCCCAAGCGCCGCGCCACCAAACGCTAAGTTGCGGTCCAGACGGATGCGGGCGGCGACTGTTTCGCTGGCAGAGAGCGACCCTCAGGCGCTTAAGCGCGGGGTCGTTCTTGCGGCTTATCGGCACGACCAAGGTCGTGCCCTTCCCGTTCGTGCCCTTGCCGTTTGTGCCTTTGCCGTTTGTGTTCTTCCCGATCCGTCAAGGTCGTGCGCTTCCCGATCGGGCTCTTCGCGATCCATCAAGTTCGTGCGTTTCCCATTCGTGCCCTTCCCCATCCATTTGAATGCCGTTGGCGGGTGCGTCTATTTTCGAACTGGGAGGTCGGGCGAGCCTACGCGGGAGACGTTTTGCTCGGCGTAGGCGGTTACTCGATCGAGGGCGGATTGCAGTTGGCGGTGATAGGCGGTCATCTCGGATTCGGTGGCGTTTGGGGGGACTTGAATTTTTTTGCTGAAGCGGACCAGCGCTTTTGAGAATGGCTTGGGGATGACTAGCGCGTCCCAAGTGTTGAGGACCCATGGATCGTGGACGGCTACGTAGAACGCGGCCATCGGTGCGGCGGCTGCGCTTGATAGGAGGACTGGGCCGGGCTTGGCCACGTACTTGGGGCCGCGCGGACCGTCGATGGTGAAGGCTACCAGGTTGCCTTGATCGAGTTGAGTTTTCAGGCCGAGGAGGGCGGCGGCTCCGCCGCGCGAGCTGGAACCGCGGACGGCGAGGAAGCCTAGTTTTTCTATGGTGCGGGCGATGAACTCTCCATCGAAGCTGCGGCTGACCATGACGGCAATGCCGAGTCTTCTCCAGAACCAGGCGCTGGCGAAGACGGCACGATGCCAGAAGGAATAAATGACTCGGCGTTCGTGGGTGGTGTTGAGATCGGACGGAGGTTCTTCCCAGGAGATGGAATAGCGGAGCGTGGGGCCGATGAGTGAGATGGCCGCGTAGGTGATTTGCGTGACAACGTAAAGAGAGATTCTTTGGCGGAGGGTGAAGCGGCGCGGATCCAGCGAGGAAGACGGAGCAGCATTCACGGAGACATTGTAGACGGGAAGGGATGGCCGCGAATGAGCGAGCAAGAGCTGGGCTTTCGCTCGGGCATTGCGTCTACGAGCAGGACCTTTAGGGTCAGGATTCGAGGTAGGAGACGAGCCAGTCTTTGAGGCGCTGCCGGCGATCGTCGGTGGCGTCAAAGCGGATGCCGAAACTTTTGTTGTTCTTGCGCCAGGCTACGTTGCCGCGAACGCCGACTCTTGGGAGAGTCAGCAGCGAGAACGATACTTCGACCGGGCTGCCGGGCTCGGGCGCATGCTGGGCTTTGAGCGACATTCCGCCGCAACTGATTTCCTGGCTGGTGGCGGTGACGCGGGCGCCGTCGTTGAGCTGGACGCGGACTTCGGTCATGACGGGGATGCGGACGTAGCGTTGAAATTCGTGAACGATAAGATTGCGGCTGTTGCGCACGAGCTTGATGGCGGCGGAGCGTTCGAGCGGCTCCAGAAAAACTGCGTTGAGGCAGAGCTTGGAATAGCAAAGAGCATCCTGCGCGGTGCCGCCGAGGCCGTAGATGATCATGCGGCTGTTGGAGGCGGAGGCGCGAGCAGTCTCGATGACCGGACCGGCGGAGGAACCGAGGCGCAGAACGCAGGCCTCGAATTTTTCGTGCTGGAGACGATCGGCGTGCTCTTGAGAAAGCTGGAGAGTTTCGACTCCGAACTGGCGGAAGCACTCGGCGAGCAGGGACTGCGAAGGCTCGGCTAAATCGAAGAGCGCGACCCGGGCGACCGTCTTGCGGAGGCTCGGGACAGTGGGTGCGGCGGTGACGGGGATGGTTGTCGTGCTCATGAGTTCCAGGGGTGAACTCCTTCAAAAGTCCATTCTGGCGCGGGTTTTGGCGGATGCCTAGATTTCGAAAGGGCGTAGGTAGGGGGCGGATGGTACATGACGAAGGTGGCAACGCGGGCAAGAGGAGTTGTGGCGTTTGCGTGTTTCGGAACAGGTCTTTTGGCACGTTACGGTAACAGGTACTGTCGGGTGCGGGGGCTAAAGCCCCGTCTTTTCTTGGAGGTAACGCGGCCCTAAGGGCAGTTCTTCCACCTCTTGGCTAATGCGGTCATTTTGGGGGCTGTTCCACGGTGATTTCTGGCAGCGATTTTCGTGGTCAGGCGTAGGCTAGTTTGGCTCGCCTGCCTGCGTAGGCGGCTACGATCAGGGCGGCGGTCATAAGAAGGTAGAGGTTGGTACGGGCAGAGGCAGGGGTGGTGCCGAGGAAGTCCAGGCCGGGGGTGAAGTGGGCTGGGCCGATGTACCACCAGATGGTGTAGACGGCTTCGAAGACTTTGCTGGTGCCGCTCCAGATGCCGAGAGCAAGGGCGAGCGATGGGATGAAGAGAGTGCAGGCCAGCCAGGCGAGGAGCGCGGGGTGGTCGCGGGCGATAAGGAGACGAATGGCCAGGCCTCCGTTGGTGAGGGCGGCGACGATTACGCCGGCGATCCAGACGGCGGGAAGCTGGCGGCCCAGCGAGCGGGCTGAAGAGAAGATTAGCGAGGCGGTGTTGAAGCGGGATTCGCGAGTTCCCATTTGTGACCAGATGAGGATGGGCCAGAGGATGGCGGCGATGGCGACGCCTCCGCGAACACTGTTGAGGGGCGATGCGAGGCTGGCGATGAAGAGTCCGGCGGCCACTGCATACCACCACCAGCGATGGCCTTTGAGCATCAACTTCAATTCGGCGAGGACGGTTTTGGGGAGCAGCGTGATCGGGCTTTTCCGGCTGCGAGCTAAGGGCGTCAGATGGAGTGGAGTGGACGGTTGCGGGATCGCGGGCTGAGGCGGCATGACGGAGTTTGATCCGTTCGCTGCGGCTGCGTTGGCATTGGCGGGTGAACTCTGTCGGCGCGATTTTTGGAATCGCCACTCCTGCGCGGCATCGAAACGATGGAAGAAGATGGCCGCGATTAGCGCGACCGCAACCGCCGCGAGGAAGCTGGTCAGTCGGCTGAGATAGAGCATGGGAGTTGGATGGAGACCGTTCCAAAGGAATTTCTTGGTCGTTTTGGTGTCGCCGATGGTGAGCGAAGAGCCCTTGGTGTAGTCGGGCGCGACTTTCCTCAGGTCCTGTTGCATCTGGCTCATGATGGAGACGATGCCGTTGACGTCGTAAAAATATTGGGTGTTGCCGACTTTGCCGTTGTCGAGTGAACCGACGGGAACGGCGAGGAGCGCGGTCCAGACGAAAAAATAAATTACGTTGCCGACGCCGCCGCGGAGGCCGGGAATGGTTTCGAACAAGATGGCGAGCGCGCCGGTGAAGGCCATGGATGGGAGCGCAAAAATTACCAGCGGGGAGAGCAGGGGCCAGAGATGGACGTGGGGATCTTCGGCCTTGAGCATTTGCATAATGATGGCGGCTACGGCCATGACGGCGATCATGGAGGCGAGGACCGCGAAATTGCTGATCATTTTCGCGACGGTATAGAAACTTTTGGTCATCGGAGTGGTGGCGAGAATTTGTCCGACGCGGGTCTCCTGGTCGCGCTGGATGCTGCCTTTGACGATGTAAAAGCCGAAGAGACTGAGGAAGGTGGCGGCGACGAGGGTCATGGCGCAGCCTACCCATGCGGAGTTAAAGACGCCGCGATACTCGTCGAGGCGGACGACGACTTTTCCGGTGACGCAGCAGTAGGCAAGATAGACGGTGAGCGCTAGCGTGACCAGGAAACTGTAGCGGCGGACGCGTTCGAGGAAATCGGCGCGGACGAGATGATAGAGGACGCGCGCGTTCATGCGGCGGCTCCGACGCGATGGGAGTTGAGGCAGTAGAGGTAGGCGTCTTCGAGGGTGGGAGCGAGCGGCTGCGCACCGCTGGGAGCGGACGGCGCGAGCATGCGGACGTGGACGCCATCGGCGCGGCGAGCGGTACCGCTGATTAGGTATTGCTGTTTGATGGATTGCAGTTCGGTGCTGGGGACTACGTCTTCCCAGACTTTGCCTTCGACTTTTTGCAGGAGTTCTTCGGGAGACGCGTGGACGACCAGGGTGCCGCTGGAGATGAGCGCGATGTCGGTGGCGGTGGCTTCGACGTCGGAGACGATGTGAGTGGAGAGAATGATGACGCGCTCGCCGGAAAGTTCGGAGAGGAGGTTGCGGAAACGGACGCGCTCTTCGGGATCGAGGCCGGCGGTGGGCTCATCGACGATGAGGAGTTGGGGATCGTTGAGAAGAGCTTGCGCGATGCCGATGCGTTGCTTCATGCCTCCAGAGAAGCCGCCGAGCGGTCGTTTGCGGACGTCGTTGAGGTTGACGAGGTTGAGGAGTTCGTCGATGCGGCGGCGGCTGGTGGGGGCGTCGAGCCCTTTTACGGCGGCGAGATATTCGAGAAATTCGACGGCGTTGAGATTGGGGTAAACGCCGAAATCCTGCGGGAGATATCCGAGGACGCTGCGGATGGCGTCGGGATTACGGGCCAGGTCGGTGTCATTCCAGAGAACGCGGCCCTCGGTGGCGCGGGTGATGGTGGCGAGGATGCTCATGAGCGTGGTCTTGCCGGCTCCGTTGGGGCCGAGGAGTCCGAGGACGCCGGGGCGGAGTTCGAGAGTGAAGTCGCGCAGGGCCCAGACGTTGCCGCGATATTGTTTGCTGACGCGCTCGATGGTTAGTTTCAAAAAATCAGCCCTCCGAGAGGCAAGGTTAGCGCATGGAACGAATGTGGGGACGGGAAAGTTCCCCGGGGCTTGGTGGTTAGCGGTTACCGGTCACAGGTCACCGGTTACTGGTCGCGGCGGAAGATGCGGGTGGCTTTCCCACCAGGGCTAAAGCCCTGGAGGTTTTGTGCTAGTAACGCGGCCCTGAAGGGCCGCTCTTCCACGGAGACTGACCACGGAGACTGACCACGGGGAGTGACGACGGGGAGTGGGGACGGAGACTGGCGATTGAGACTGGCGACGGAGAGCGGCAACGGAGTTGGGGCCGAGGACTTGTTTATGGAACGTTCATCCTTGTTTTCGCGTATCCGTATAGTATGGTGCCTGCTTCGGCAGGGGCGGACAGGAGTGTCCGCCCTACACGAGTTTGCTTCGCTCCTATGAACATTTCTACTTCATTATCATCTTCTCCTTGTCCTTTGCGGATTGAGGCTCTGGTCAAGCGCTTTGGCGCGGTTACGGCGGTGGACGGCATTTCTCTGGAGTTGCTTGGCGGAGAGTGCCTGGGATTGCTGGGGCCGAATGGGGCTGGGAAGAGCACTTTGATTCGCAGCATTGTGGGCCGGGTGATTCCGGACTCGGGGACGATTCTGGTTTTTGGGGCGCGGGCGGATTCGGAGGAGGCGCGGAATGCGATGGGATGGATTCCGCAGGAGCTGGCACTCTATCCGCGATTGACTTGCCGCGAAAATTTGCAGGCGTTTGGGCGTTATCACGGGCTAGCGGGAGCTGTGCTGGAGGAGGCTGTGACCCGATGCCTGGAGTGGTCTACGCTTACGGATCGGGCGACGGAACTGGTGCAGAATCTTTCGGGCGGGATGAAGCGGCGGCTGAATATGGCGGCGGGAATGATACATCATCCGAAGTTGGTGTTGATGGATGAGCCTACGGTGGGAGTCGATCCGCAGTCGCGCAATCATATTTTTGAAATGATCGAGAAGCTGCGCGATGGCGGCATGTCGATTATTTACACGACGCATTACATGGAAGAAGCGGAGCGGCTGTGCGACCGGGTGGCGATTGTGGATCACGGGAAGGTGATTGCGATCGGGACGAATGCGGAGCTGGTGCAGAATGCGTTTGGGCCGCGGAGCCAGGTGACGGCGCGGTTTGCAGGCGCGGATGGGCGAGTGGCGGAATGGGTGGCGTCGCGCGGCGGGCGGATGGTGGATGGGTCGGCGGAATTTACGGTGGAGCAGGCTAGCGAGATTGCGACACTGCTGGAGGCTTCGGCGAAGGCCGGGTTTGAATTGGTGGATCTGGCGCTGCGGAAGCCGAATCTGGAGTCGGTGTTTTTGCATTGGACGGGGCGGGAATTGCGGGATTGAGCCGGGGTCAGCGGTCACGGGTCACCGGTCGTCGCTCACTTCACCATGAGGGTTGGATTGCAGAAGTTCGGATTGCAGAATTAGCTGTGAGCAGAGTTTGGAATTGACATGATGATTCTTGCGATTGTTCGGACGGCGATGGCTTCGCTGCGGCGGGATCGGGCGGCGCTGGCGCTCAGCTTTATTTTGCCGGTGGTGTTCTTCAGCATTTTTGCGGTGATTTTTGGGGGCCGCGGAAATGGGCCGCGGAAGGTGAAGGTGATCGTGGCGGATGAGGATCACAGCCGTGCTTCAGAGCGATTGGTGAAAGGACTGGAGGGCGAGAGCACGCTCACGGTGATTACGCGGCCGGCGGCGGTGAAGGGTGTGGAGCAGGCGGAGTATACGGGCGCGACGGCGGAAGCGGCGGTGAAGGCGGGGAATGTTTCAGTGGCGTTGGTGATTCCGAAGGGATATGGAGAGCGTCCGATTGCGTTTGGGCCGCGGGATGACAGCCGCCCGACGATTGAGTTGCTGAAGGATCCGAGCGACATGATTGCGCCGGAGATGGTGACGGGACTGCTACAGAAAGTGGGCATGACTTCGATGCCGGATGTGCTGGCGGAGGAGGGAACGAAACGCCTGGAACAATTTGCGGGGAGCCTGACGAAAGAACAACGGGATCGGCTGGACGAGGGGTTGCAGTATTTACGGACGCATCCGAATGCGGGTGTGGGCGCGGGCGGAGGAGAGATTGTCCCGGTTACGGCGCGGGCGGTGGTGGGACAGAATCATGAGGACATGATTTCGTTTTATGCGGCGGCGATTGGGGTGATGTTTTTGCTTTTCACGGCGAGCGGGGCGGCGGGTGCTTTGCTGGATGAAGCGGAAAGCGGAACGCTGGATCGCGTGCTGAGTTCGCGGGTGACGATGACGTCATTGCTGCTGGGTAAGCTGGCGTACAACTCGGTGCTCGCGTTTACGCAATTGGTAGTGATGTTTTTGTGGGGATGGGCGGTGTTCAAGCTGGATTTCTGGACACACATTCCGGGATTTCTGGTGATGGGCGTGTGCACGGCGGTGGCGGTGGCTTCGTTTGGAATGCTGCTGGCGAGCGTTTGCCGGACGCGGGCACAGTTGGGTGCGCTTTCTACGCTGATTATTCTGGTGATGTCGTCGATTGGCGGCAGCATGTTTCCGCGGTTCCTGATGCCGGAGGCGATGCAGAAGGCTGGGCTGCTGACAATTAATGCGTGGGCGATTGATGGGTTCACCAAAATTTTCTGGCGGGATGAGCCGATTTCGCATTTGTGGCCGCAGGTGGCGGTGCTGATCGGGATTGCGGTGGTATTGTTTGCCGTGGCGCGTAGAGTCGCGCGGCGGTGGGAGTTTGCGTAGATCAGTTGCCAGTTCTCAGTTCTTAGTTTTGGCGGGAGCTTCCTGCGGTTATTCGAATTGCTTGCGGAATCTTTCCAGCTGATCTTTCAGGTCGGATACTTCTCGCTTTAAATCGATTACTTCTTCTTCGAGGTGCGTGATGCGCTCGGCATCTGCCTGGCCTTGGATTCCGGGCGAGCTTGCTGTTGGGGCACCGGGTACGGGTTCTGGCGTGTGAACATCTCCGGATAGGAGGTGTGCGTAGCGCGATTCTTTTGTGCCGGGTTGGCGGGGGAGAACTTTTGCGAGCGGCGGCTGGCGCTGCATCAGTTTTTGCAGGGCGGATTGGACGTCGTCGAGAGTTTCGAAGTGGTGCATGCGCTCGGTGCGTCCGCGGAGCTCGCCCGCAGTTTGCGGGCCGCGCAAGAGTAAGACGCAGAGGACGGCGGTTTCGGCGCGGGTGAAGTTGAATACTTCCTGCGAGCGGTGCTCGTACTTGGTGACGCGGCTATCGGCGCCGCCGGCGGGTCCGGCGAGGCGGTGCTCCTGGAGTCCGCTCAGGGCGTCGCGAATGGCGTTTTCATCGAGCTGCATGACGGGGTCGCGATTCGATTTTTGATTGCAGGCATTGACGAGCGCGTTGAGAGAGAGCGGATAGTACTCGGGAGTGGTGATGTCTTTTTCGATGAGGGCGCCGAGGGCGCGGGCTTCGTGGGCGGTGAGGATGAGTTCCATGGGATTTGTGTCGCGAGTGGCGTCGACGGAATTGTATCGGGATTGAGCGTGGAGAAATAGACAGGCAGGATATTTTTGCGCGGGCATGGGGAGCGGGATTGCAGTGGCTTCAGGCGCTAAGGCGCAAATGTGTTCAAGATCGATCGCGCAACGACCAAGGACACGAAGGTACACAAGAAGACCGTAAACCCTGCAGGATTTGTGATGCTGCAGCACGGGTAAACTTGTGGCCTTACCTTTCGGCGAAAATTTGGCGCGCGACGCGGAAGGTGTTGGCATGGGCTTCGGCGGTCAGATGGATGGGTTCGGCGTAGCCTCCGCCGAGCGTGATTACGAATGGGACGCGCGCTTCGCGGGCGAGATGCATAACCTGGCGGTCGCGGGCCATCAGGCCGTGGTGGGTTAGCGACAATTTTCCCAGACGGTCCTCGGCGAGGCCATCGACTCCGGATTGGTAGAAGATGACTTCGGGATGGAAGGACTGGACTTTGGGGAGAGTTTCGGCGAGTTGAGCGAGATATGCGTTGTCGCCGGTGCCGGCGTCGAGTTCGACGTCGATGGTGCTTTTTTGTTTGCGCAGGGGAAAATTGTTTTTGCAATGAATCGAGAGGGTGAGAACGTTTTCGTCGTCGCGGAAAATTTCGGCGGTGCCATCGCCTTGATGGACGTCAAGGTCTATGACGGCGGCACGTTGAAGTATTTTCTGGTCGCGCAGTGAGAGGATGGCGACGGCGATGTCGTTGAAGACGCAATAGCCGGATCCTTCGGCGCGGAAGGCGTGGTGCGTGCCTCCGGCTAGCGTGCCGCTCCATCCTTGGTGCAGAGCCTCCCGGGTGGCGGCTAAGGTGCTGCCCACCGAGGCCAGGGTGCGCTTGACGAGGCCTTCGGACCAGGGGAAGCCGATGCGGCGCATGGCGGCTGCGTCAAGTTGGCCAGCGAGGAAGGCGCGGACGTAGGCGGGATCGTGAGCGCGCTCGATCGCGGCGACATCGGCTAAGGGCGCGGGTTCGAGAGCGAAAGCGTCGGCTTCGAGGAGATCGCGCAGCAGACGATATTTTTCGATCGGAAAACGGTGGCCGGGTGGAAGCGGGAGTTCGTAGTGGTCGGTATAGAAAAGACGCGGGGAGCTCACGGCCTGGTCAGGATACGGCATGTACACTGAGTTTATTGTGATGAGCGGAGGCATTTACAGGATGTGGCGGTTGGTTGGCGCTTGCGTGTTGGGCGCGGTGTTGATCGTCGTCGGCTCGCGGATTTCGGCTGCGCAGAACGCGCCGGTGGCGGGCGCGCCGGAGAAAGCGGCGGATGCTCAGGTTTACCGGAATGCATTGTTTGGCTTTCGCTACAAGATTCCTTTTGGGTGGGTGGAGCGGACGGAGGAGATGCGCGAGCGCGCGCCGGAGGAAAAAGCGGAGCCTGATGCGGGTTCCGGCGCGGATTCTACTTCTTCGAATGCGAAGGCTGGATCGCGGGCGAAATCGGCACGAAGCAAAGCTGCGAGTGACGTGCTGCTGGCGGTGTTTGAACGGCCTCCGGCGGCCGCGGGCGAGGGCGTGAATTCGGCGGTGGTGATTGCGGCGGAGAGCGTGGCGGGGTATCCGGGATTGAAGACGGCGGAGGATTTTTTGGGACCGCTGACGGAGTTGACTACGGCGCAGGGGTTCAAGGTAGAGGGCGATCCTTCGGCGGTAACGATTGATGGGCGGGAGTTGGTGCGCGCGGATTTTACGAAGGCGCTGACGGAGAAGGTGATGATGTATCAGTCGACGCTGGCGATGGTGGCGAAGGGACAGATCGTTTCATTCACTTTTATCGCGGGGAGCGCGGATGAGGTAGAGGAGTTGGTGGAGGGGTTGAGTTTTGCGGGCGGGCGCGGGAAATAGTTTTCGTGACCTCAGCGGCTGAAGCCGCATAGACGTTAACGCAGCGCTGAAGTGTGTGCGCCACCCAGGGTCGTCCCTCCGGGACTTGAATCGTTCGGCGTGGGCTACCCCGCACTAAAGCGCGGGGCTACAGTGGCTCGTCCTGCGGACTCGAATGCTGAGGGATTCACTGTCTCGTTTTCACTGCGGCGGTCTCGGACTCGCATCGACTCGGTGGTACGTCACCTCGGCGGTCACGGACTCTCCTTGGCCCGGAGATACGTTATGGGGTTTATCTTGGGCGAGGAAATTGTCTAGAGAAAAATGGCCTTCTAAGGCTAAGAAAACTCGCCGTTTACGGCGCCGGTGCGAGGCTCAGAATGCGGGCTTTTCATGGTAAAATAGATGCAGCTCCGGTGATCGCTAACTAGCAGAAATTTCAATGAGTTGAGGTTACCCTGGGCGTTCCCGGCAGCGCACCTCCAGCCTGGCGTTGACCGGCTGTTTCCACGCATGCAAAACGGAGCAGAATGGCAACCAAAGAATTGAATACAGAACTCGCCGGCGCGAAGAGTGTTGACACAAAAAGTGTCGATGCGAAGACGGCCGACGCCAAGAACAAAAACGGCAAGCCTGACAACGGCAAGAGCAGCAACGGCGATTACACCGCGGATTCGATCAAGGTGCTTGGCGGGATGGAAGCGGTGCGCAAGCGGCCGGCGATGTATATCGGGTCGACGGGCGAGATGGGATTGCATCATCTCGTGTATGAAGTCGTCGACAATTCGGTGGATGAGGCGCTGGCGGGTTATGCCGACAAGATAGACGTCACGATCCACGTGGACAATTCGATTACGGTGATCGACAACGGGCGCGGCATTCCGGTCGACAACATGACGCTCGAGAACGGTGACGTGCTTCCGGCGGCGCAAGTGGTGATGACGACCTTGCACGCGGGCGGAAAGTTCGACAGCAACTCGTATAAAGTTTCCGGCGGATTGCACGGCGTGGGCGTGAGCTGCGTGAACGCGCTCAGCCACGAACTGGAACTCGAAATCTGGCGCGACGGATTTACCTGGGAGCAGACGTATTCTAAGGGTGAGCCGACCAGCAAGCTGAAGAAAACAGGCGCGGCGAAGGTGAAGACCGGGACGAAGGTGCACTTTACGCCGGATCGCGAAATTTTTACGGAGCTGGTCTACAACTTCGATACGCTCTCGCAGCGGCTGCGCGAACTGGCGTTTTTGAATCGCGGGTTGACGATTACGCTGACCGACGAGCGGACTTCGGATTCGAAGACGGGCGAGGCGAAGCGGAGCGAGTTCAAGTACAACGGCGGGATTTCGGAATTCATCAAGCACCTGAACCGCGGCAAGCAGACTCTGCACGACAAGCCGATTTACATGGAGGCGGACAAGGACCAGGTACACATCGAAATTGGATTGCAGTACAACGATGCGTATTCGGAGTCGGTGTTCAGCTTTGCGAACAACATCAACACGGTCGATGGCGGGACGCATCTTTCGGGATTCCGCACGGCGCTGACGCGGACGATCAATTACGCGGGGCAGCAGATGGGGTTGTTCAAGGACGTCAAGGAAAATTTGACGGGCGATGACGTGCGCGAAGGGCTGGTGGCGGTGATCAGCGTAAAACTGCCGCAGCCGCAGTTTGAAGGACAGACGAAGGGCAAGCTGAATTCGGATATTGCGGGCGTGGTGCAGGCGGTGGTGAACGAGAAGCTGGGCGCGTTCTTTGAGCAGAACACGACGGTCGCGAAAAAGATTATTAATAAGGCGATTGACGCGGCGCGGGCGCGCGAGGCGGCTCGCAAGGCTCGCGACCTGACGCGGCGCAAAGGCGCGCTGGACGGCGGCGGTTTGCCGGGAAAGCTGGCGGATTGCTCGGAGCGCGATCCGAACCGGTGCGAGCTATTTCTGGTAGAGGGCGAGTCGGCCGGCGGGACTGCGAAACAGGGGCGGGACCGGCGGTTCCAGGCGATTCTGCCGCTGAAGGGAAAAATTCTGAACGTCGAGAAGGCGCGCTACGACAAGATGCTGGCGCACGAAGAAATTCGCGCGATGATTACGGCGCTGGGAACGGGAATTTCCAAAGAAGATTTCGATCCGACGAAGGTGCGCTACGGCAAGATTATTTTGATGACGGATGCGGATGTCGACGGTTCGCACATTCGGACCTTGCTGCTGACGTTTTTCTTCCGGCACATGCAGGAATTGATCAAGCGCAACAATGTTTATATTGCGCAGCCGCCGCTGTTTGGGATTCGCAAAGGGAAGTCGCACCAGTACATCAAGAACGAGCACGAGTTCGTGAAGGTGATGGTGAAGCGGGCGTCGGAAGGGCTGGTGGTGCGGTATGGCGAGGGCGCGGCGAAGCTGGAGGGCGCGGCGCTGACGAAGTTCATGACGGTGCTGAACGAGTATCTGGGATTTTTCGACAAGCTGAATCAGCGGCTGCGCGAGGAGAAGATTACGGAACTGCTGCCGCGGCTGGATCTCGCGAAGCGGGCGGATTTTGAAGGCGAGAAAAAAGCTGCGCCGAAGAAGATCGAGAAGCTCGAGAAGGAGCTGAAGCGGCTGCAAAAAGACTTGAAGCTGAAGAGCGTGGAGATGCGCTTTGACGAAGAACATAACTTGTGGGAGGTGATGTTCGTCAATTCGCAGGGCGCAGAGCACGTCATCAACTGGGAGCTGGCAGCGACGCCTGAGGGGCGGCAACTGATATCGAAGTTCAAGCAGATTGCGGAGTATCTAGAACCTCCGTTTGTGGTGGAGAGCTTGCCCCGCGTTTCGGCGAAGGGCAATGGCGATGCGGCGGACGAAGCTGCTGAGGCCGAAGGCGCGGAGACTGAGGTTGGTGATGGCGCGAAGGGCGAGAAGAAATCTGCAAAGCCGGCGCGGCGGGCCAAGGAGCCGGAGATTGTGGAGAAAGCGACGGCTCGCGAACTTTTCGATTATGTCCTGAACGAAGGGCGGCGCGAGTATACTGTGCAGCGCTACAAGGGACTGGGCGAGATGACGGCGGAGCAGCTTTGGGAGACGACGATGGATCCGGAGCGGAGGACGCTGCTGTCAGTGAGGCTGGAAGATCTTGCGGAGACAGAAACGATCTTCACGACGCTCATGGGTGAGGACGTGGAGGGTCGGCGCAAGTTTATTGAAGAGAATGCGCTGGATGTGAAGAATCTGGATATTTAGGGGCGGCAAATCCTGCGGAGTTTTTCCCGGCTGGACAGACGGCCACCCCTGCACGCGAAAATCGCGGATACCGGGGACAGCGACCGAGCGCGGCGGTCCCACGTGTTACGTGCTTGACCCGGTGCGGTACTTTACTTCCGGATAGGCGCGGCTGAATAGAAACCACAGGGCTGCGATCAGAATAAAAAGCAGATAACTGCCTTCGGGACCTACGGAGCCTCCGGTTAGCCAGTCTGGGCCCTGGAAGTGTGAGTTCAAGAGATGGCCGCGAGAAATCGTGCCGCTGTCAGGAACGGAATAGAGATAGCTTTCACTCCAATCCCAGGACATGTGAAAGCCGACGGCGAACCAGAGGGTGCCGGTGCGGCGAACCGTCAGACAGAAAAAGAAGCCTATGACGACTACGGCGAGGATGCCGATGGTTTCTTCGCCGGGATTGAAACGGTGCATTGCTCCAAAGAGGACGGAGAGCAGGGCGGCGGCAGGCCAGAAACGCATTCCGAGGGAAAGCACCCAGAGCGAATAGCCGCGCGTGAGGAAGTCTTCGAAGAAAGCGACGATCAGAAAAAATATCGCGTAGTAAAACCCAAACTTTAAGATCCGCGCGCCGTGCAGGCTGAGCGAGCCGAAAGAAAAGGCTCCGAAGGCGGCGAGGGCCAGCATGAGGGCTGTGAGGGAGGCGATGCCCCAGACGGCGCCCATCCAGAAATCGCGACGGAAGGCCTGTTTAGCGGGAAGGCCGAAATCGCCGAAGGGATGACCTTCGAGGCGAGCCATGACGAATCCGGGCAATGTGGCGGACAGCATCATGCGCAGTTCCGACGCTAGCGGCCACCATTGCGGAGCGGGGTCGGAATGGGCGGCGAGCAGGAAGCCGAGCACGAGGCCGAGAACTTCGAAGGTGAGGCCGACCAGCGCGAGATAGATTAGCCAGCGAGCTGCGGGATAAAGGCCATTGGGACCCAGGAAGATTTCGATGAAAGGCGCGAGGGGGGATTCGTGGAGCGGCGGTGATGGTGCGGGAGAAATTGCTGGCGCGAGAAACCGCGTTGTTGGCGACGTCGCGGCGGGCGCGGGCTGTGCTGAGTCCCACGGCAGATCGGGCTGCTCGGGGCGAAGAATGGATGGATGGTTCTGCTCGGAATCGGCTGACTGCTCTTGCCTTGAATCGGGTGGCGGGAGAGGATTGGTATCCATGAGCGTACTCGACATGGTAAAACACTCCGTTTGAGCTTCCTACGCCGATTTCTCGATCCTGACTCGATTGGCTGGCCGCAGTGGATTGCGGGCGGGCTGTTGCTGGTTTATCTGGCGCAGTGCGCATGGCTGATTCGGGTGCAGACATTACACGGATTGTTGCCCGAGTCGGACCATGCGCTGTGTATTTACAGTGGGCTGGAACAGTGGAAGGGACGGGCGATTGCGGGGACGCCGGAAACGCTAGGCGCGGAGGCGGTGACAGGATTGCCGTCGGCGGGACGAGCTGGTCATTTGCGGGTGCGAGACGGATTCGATGTAGACCGATCGCCTTATTACTACCTGGTTGCGGCGGCGCCGGCGCTCGCCCTTGCGCAGGTGGAAGAGGTGGCGCCGGATTCGGTGCTGGGGCAGATCTGGATTGCGTCGCCGTATTTGTTTTTTGGGGCGATGCTGGGAGCGTCGCTGTGGTATGTATCGCGACGTCTGTACGGAAATATCGGCGGATACATTGCGTTGGCGCTGTATTGTTTTTCACCGGGCATGATTCTGGCGGTGGCGGGAACGCGGAATTTAGGCGAGATCAGTGTAGTGTGGGGTGCGTTCGGGATCGTGTTCACGGGAATCGCCGTGGCCCATACGCTGTATGCTCCGCGGGAAGTTGTGCTGTGGAACTCGCGGCGGATTTTATTGCTGGGATTAGCGATGGCGCTGGCGGTAGGGACGCAATTTTCGCTGGTCGCGGTGGTGCTGGTGGTGTTGCCGATGCTGTTGTGGGTGGCGCCGGTGAGGCCGCGAGCGGTGCTGGCCATCTGGGGCACGGCAGTTGTGGTGGGCGCGGTGCTGATGGCGGGAGCGTATTTTTTCCGGTTTGGATTACTGTGGGAAGCGATGCGGCGAGCGCGATGGCTGGATGTGCAACCGCAGGCGTTTGGGATGATGGCTTCTTATTCGCAGACTTTGAAGGTGCTGACAGCGGACTGCCCAGCGTTGATTTTGGCATTGCCCGCGGCATTGATCGCTTACTTTGGATGGCGACGGGCACGATACTTTGGGAATACGGCGCCTTTGCTTATGGCGACTTTGCTGTTTGTGCTCGCTGTGGGCTCGCCTGACTTTTTGGGGCTCGGGTTCCATCTGGCGGCATTGGTGTTTTTGTTTGTGTTTGTGGGCGGAGTGTTTGCTGATTTGGTTGAGACTTCGCAGGGGGGATTGGTTACGGCCGGCATCGCTAGTCTGGTGGGGGCGGCGGGGTTGTTGAACCTGGTGGAACTGGTTCGTCTAGGTGAGGCAACTTCTTTTCCGCGGATTTACACGGATGCACGCGGATTTTTATTCTTCATGGAGTTATTTTTAGAATGGTCGCTATGGACGAACGTTCGACAAAGACGATTTATGTGACGCGAACCGGGTTGCCGGTCACGTTCAAGTTTGACTGGCCATTCCGGCATTCCACTTCGGGAGCGGACTTCGAGGTTTTGCATGCGGAGATCACCCTGGAGAATTCGGCAAATTTGCGAGCGCTGGTTTCTGTGAATCTGTCGGCTACGCTGCGCGAAGTGTTGCCCTCGCTCGAACCCAAGGACACCGAGGGGCCGGTGATCAATGCGCTGCGCAAGGAGATCGACAACAAGCAGATTGAGTTTGTGAAGTCGGGGAAACTTGTGCCGCTGCCGTTTTCGAGCCGGCATTATGACTTCAAACGGAACACCTGGATTTTTGGGAGAGCGACGGACGAGGAGATCGGGCAATTGATCGAGCGCAAGGTCTACTGGCAGACGCGGCTAGTGGGTGGGGACGTCTGGCTGGGGGATGTGACCGAGGCGCTGTACGTACAGACGACGACCGATCATGTGGCCGAGATCGCGGCGGGACTGGCGGGGCGCGGTCTTTTTACGATGGCGCGGAGGTATGCGACGGCGCTGCCGGCATTGATGGAGCAACGGGATCGGTTTGAAGCGGAGATGCGCGAAGCGTTGCGGCAATTGGAGGAGAAACACGCGTTTGAGCGGGGATAGCGGGCGTGGCTGATAAGCAAATGCTGCTGAATCTGAATATGGATCTGGCGCATGCAGCGCGGACAAGAGTGTCCGCGCTACACATTTTATTTCCTACCAGACGCGGCAGCTATTTTCGCGGACCATGGGTTGGCCTGCTTTGCACTGGAAGGCTTCGCGAAATTCGGGCATGTTGGCGACTACGCCATTGGCGCGATATTTTTCCGGTGAGTGAGGATCGACGGTGGCGCGGAGCCGCTTGTTTTCTTCGCGTTCATTGCTGCACCAGCTTTGCCCGTAGGCCACGAAGAAACGCTGCGCCGGCGTGAGACTTTCAATGGGATCCAGCTTCTGGCCGGCTGTGTCCTGCTTCCACGCAAGATAAGCGAGGAGCGTGCCGCCCAGGTCGGCGAGGTCCTCGCCGTTTGTGAGTTTGCCGTTGATCTTTATGTCGTCGATGATGGTGTAGCTAGAGTACTGGTCGACGACACATTGGGCGCGCTTTTCGAACTCTTTGCGATCGGCATCGGTCCACCAGTTGCGGAGGTTGCCGTTGGCGTCGAACTGGCTGCCTTCGTCGTCGAAGGCGTGCGTGAGTTCGTGGCCCATGGTGGCGCCGGTATCACCATAGTTGGGCGCAGCATCGGAGTGCGCGCTGAAGAGCGGCGGTTGCAGTACGCCAGCGGGAAAGTTGATGTCGTTCTTCTGGGGGTCGTAGTAAGCGTTGACGGTGGGGGGACTCATTCCCCATTCATTGCGATCGACGGGCTTACCGATTTTGGCGAGCCAGCGGTGAAACTCAAACCAGGAAGCGCGTTGGGAATTGCCAATGTGATCGCCGCGAACGACTTCGAGTGCGCTGTAGTCACGCCATTGGTCGGGATAGCCAATTTTGTTGGCGATGGCGTGGAGCTTGGTGAGGGCTTGTTCTTTGGTGGCGGAGCCCATCCAGGGGAGAGTTTGAATTTCGCCCTGCATGGCGGCCTCGATCTCCTGCACTATGACTAGCGCGGCGCGCTTGGCTTCGGGACTGAAATACCGGGCGACATAGGCCTGCCCAAGGGCTTCGCCGAGATCCTCGTCGACGTCGTTGGTGCAACGCTTCCAGCGGGGTGGAAGCGCCTGGCGGCCACGTAGAGTCTTGCCGTAGAAATTGAAATTCTCGTTGACCAAGGCCGAGGAAAGATCATTGGCGGCCTCGTGAACCGCGTGCCAGCGAAGATAGCCCTTCCAGTCGGCGAGGCTTTCATGGTCGAGTTCTTCATTAAGCAGGCGGAAGTAGTCGGGGGAGACGACGTTGAGCGAGGAAAGGCTGCCGGCGCCGGTTTTGGAGAAATATGTGTTCCAGGCGAAAGCGGGCGCGAGCTTTCTGAACTCTTCGGTTGTCATTTTGTGATAGAGCTTGGGCGGATCGCGGCGCTCAACGCGCGTCATCTGGCCTTTGGCTAATGCGGTTTCGATACGCATCACTATGGCTGCTTCTTTAGCAGCGTCGGCGGGAGCGTCGCCGACCAGTTCGAGCATCTTGGCGACGTGGGCGAGGTAGGCTTTGCGCACCTCTTCGGACTTGGCGTCGGTCTTGGTGTAGTAATCGCGATCGGGGAGGCCGAGTCCACCTTGATCGACCTCGGCAATGACCTGCGTGGAATCTTTGAAATCCTGGTTGGAGCGGAAGGTGAAGAGGGCCCCACCCCCGTAAAGGGACGGCGGATACTGAGTTGTAGAGATGTAACCGGCGAAGTCTTGCTTGGATTTGAGATGCGCGATGCGCTGGAGTTCGGGCAGCAGGGGCTGGATGCCCAGTTTTTCGATGGCCGATTCGTCCATGCAGGAGGCGTAGTAGTCGCCGATTTTCTGCGTGACGGAACTGCGGGCGGAGTCCGGCTTGGCGGCCTCTTCAAGAATGGAGCGAAGCTGCGCGCGGTTTTCGTCCTCAAGCTTGGAGTAGGTATTCCAATTGGACTGGTCGGGGGGGATGGGATTGTTCTTCATCCATCCACCACACGAATAAGTGTAGAAGTCGACACAGGGGTCAACTGTCTTGTCCATGAATGAGATGTCGAGGACAGGCTCGGATTCAGAGTGCTGAGCGAAGGAGGAGATCGAGGCGAAGAGCAGGATAAGAGGCGCAAGGAGTCTTGGGTTCATAGGATGATCGACGTTCGGTGCTCCAAGAGATTAGCGCCTGATTAGAAAGTTAGCAAGGACCGGGTTTTGTTTGGTATCGCGCCTAGGACACGCCCTGCAGCCTACGAGGAGAACCGGGCGCTAAACGGCCGGGACAAAAAGGATGAAGCGGGCTGAGCGGGCCTTATATGGGAATGTGTAAGGTGGAGTCGACGTACAAAACGCTTGACTTAAGATTCAAATGCATCCTACGATCGATCATATTTGCTGTTGTAGCTCATTCATCTTGAGGAGAAGGATCACCAGCCATGATAGAAGTAGAGCCGAATAATGACGAAAGAAACTTCGCCGAGTTTCGACGTAAGGTGAGATCGGCGGAGGTGCTGTCCGCATCGACCGAACAGTTATTGCGCGGCCTGCGTTTTACGGGGCGATTGAGCGTTGTTGTGCAGAACGGAAGAGTGCTTAAGTCCGGGTATGAAGAGGGATACTTCCGACAACTGGAAGTGGAGACCAGTCGAAAAGTGCAATAACTGTGTTTCATTCATAACTACATAGTCCAAACAGGTCATCGTAATAGAAACGAGCCCTGGGCCGAGCAAATCGGCACCAGGGCTTTTTCTTTTGCCACGCACTTATTTCTTATCGAGAGGCAATTATGAATTTCGTGAGCGAATCGGAAATTCCAAGCGAACACGTCGAACTGAAGTATTGCGAGCGCTGCGGGGGACTGTTCCTGCGAAGTTGTGGGTCGCAGGTTGTGCATTGCGGAGGCTGCGCGTTGCGCTTGAACGCGGAACCCGGATTGACGCCGGTGATCGCATCGGGACCAAGACAGAAGGGCCGTAACGCGCGGCTGTCGATTGGTCCGAAGACCGATGAACGAGACGTGCAGGGAATGACGATCATTGGCGCGCTGCGCGGAGTGGCGATGGAGGTGAGGCCTTGCTGAATCACACGCTTCGGAACTACACGCGGAAGTGCCCGCCGACGGCCACACAAGAATGCTGGAGTTTGAAGGGCCAATCGGAATTGCCCTCTTCCGTGTTGTTGAGCGAAACAGAGTTGGATTGGTGGCCTTATCGCTCCAAGACATTGGCACTATTGCGGCGATACGCCCATGCGTCGGTAGAGATAGGTCGCCTCCCATCACTGTTAGGGCGCGAGCTATTCCGCGCGCGACTTACGTCGCGCACAAGAGCCAGCTTTGAAGACACTGTTGTGTTTGTGACAGATACAGAGCGGATCTTGGAAAAGCTTGATGCGCGGGAAAAGAAACTAATCACGATGTACGCATTGGAGGAGTACACAGTCTCCGAAATCTCGCGGCTCCTATCGTGCAGCGAGAAGACAACCGAGCGTGTGCTGCACGATGGCATTGACGAATTGTCTAAGCTGCTTCTTGCTCGTAACCTATTGTCAAAGCTACCAGAAGTAACACCAACAAATATGGGAGGGGGGAGGGGGGGTGTGGGTAAGAATTACGTGTCAAGGGGGTAAGAGAGGTGGATTTGCTGTAAGTTACTCAAAGCAACAGGAAAATAAACTTGGAAAATGTGTCTGGTTACCCCCCTCGAGTCTGGTATCATAGATTTAAGAGTAGAGAAAAGAAAGACATCTAAAGGGCGCGACTCAGTCGCGCCCTTTTCCTGTTGATGTAAAATTGGGCGACGAGGTGGGAAGGGATCGACGAGGGAGTTTCCGGAATCAGCATGGACATGACATGGGTGACCGAGCAGGTCGCATTGGGCGGAGCAATCTGGAATGCGCAGAACATGGAAGAGGTCGCGCAGGCCGGGGTGACGCACATCGTGAACATGCAGATCGAGTTCGACGACCGGCCATTGGCAGAGCCGCGTGGAGTTGAGGTTTTCTGGAACCCGACGGATGACGATTTTCTGCCGAAGCCGCCGGAATTGCTGAAGCGGGGCGTCGACTTTGCGCTATCGGCGCTAGCGGACCCGAAGACGCGATTATATGTGCACTGCGCGGCCGGAGTGCACCGGGCTCCGATGATGACGCTGGCCATCCTGGGCGCGATGGACTGGGACCTGGACGAGGCGATGGAACTGATCGAGACGCGGAGACCGGTGGTGGACTTTGCGGATGTGTATGTTGAGAGTGTAAGGCGGTTCGTGGAAATGCGCGGGGCCGAGGCGCATCGTGGGTGAGGCCCTTGGCGAAGGAAGTGGAAAGCCGCTTCGGCTTCTACTTCGATGCGCGCGTGCCGCACGGGCAGGATGGCGGGCTTGAGGGGAAGTGGGCGATCGGCGGAGCGGAGATCCCGTTAAAGCGCGGATCCCATTAGAATTGACATTTGTCTTTATTAGATTCTGTTCTTAGGCAACAGCCAGCAAAGCGGTTGCTCGGAATGACAGTATCCTGCGAAACATTGACGCGACGGCCGCTCAGGAGAGCGGCCTTTTTTGTTGGTCCATTTTGTTGGTCCATGTGGACCCGAGGCATGACGAGGAGAGTGGAAGACATGAGATATCCGGTCGCGAGTAGGAAGCGATGTTTGGAGATGGTGGCGCGGGTGGGCGCGGTGCTGTTGGCATTTTCAGCGCTAACTTTGCCAACCATGGTCGAGGCGCAGGGGCCACCCCTGACGACGATCAGCGACACGATCTACAGGGCAGATGGAACGCCCGCGTCGGGAACGGTGCTGATCTCATGGCCAACCTTCCAGACGGCCACGGGAAATGTGGTTGCGGCTGGCGGGCAGAGTATCTCAATCGGGGTGGGCGGGGCATTTGTGGCGCAATTAACGCCAAACGTGGGAGCCACACCGAGTGGAACTTACTATGTGGCGGTGTTCCAATTAGACGACGGTACAGTCAGAACACAGTATTGGTCGGTGCCCACAACATCACCGGTCACGATTTCCGAGGTACTGACGACGCCGGGTACCGGGCTGGCGAACACGGTGGCCACCGAGGCATATGTCAATCAAGCGGTCGCCAACGTGGGCGCCGGCTCGTATGTCTCGATATCGGGGGCTACCATGACAGGTCCCTTGACGTTGCCGGCCGCTACTTTAATCAGTTTAGTGTTGTCGCTGTTGCAGTCGATTCTAGCTTCGGCAAAGGTGGGCGGAGCGGCGGCCGATGTGATTGCGAATCTGGAGGGGGCAGTTACCAGCTTGCTGGCGGTGCAGGGAACGCCGGTTACGTTTGCGCAACTGGAAGGACTTCGGGTGACGACGAAGTGGTAGGGTAGGCACTGGTCGTCTGTCGTCTGTCGTTGGGTCACCTATTGACCAGATGGCCAGTTTTGGCTTCGGTCGACGCAGTACAAGCAGGATGCCTGGCGGCGAACGCGAATAGCGCGAAGCACGTAGGGATCCTTCGACTGCGCAGGGCTCGCTTTTGCGAGCCCCGCTCCGCTCAGGATGACAAGATCGCAAACGGAATGCCGGGGCTAACCTACGTCTTCGCTCCAGTTTTCCAGAGTCTTCTTTACCAGGGCCATGAACTGGTCGGCTACTGCGCCGTCGATAATACGGTGGTCATAGCCCAGAGTTAGATGGACTATGGAGCGGATGGCTATGGAGTCACTGCCATCCTTGTCAGTTACTACCATAGGCTGCTTGGTTATGCCACCTACTCCCATGATAGCGACGTTTGGTTGATTGATGATGGGGAGACCGAAGACGGCGCCGAACTGGCCGGGATTGGTGATGGTGAAGGTGGCGCCTTCGACGTCGGCGGGCATTAGCTTCTTATTGCGGGCGCGCTCGCCTAAGTCGGTGATGCCGCGCTGGAGGCCGAGGAAGTTCAGCTCGTCGGCGTTCTTAAGAACGGGAACGATCAGACCCCAGTCGAGAGCGACAGCGATTCCAGCGTTGACGTGCTTGTGGTAGCGGACATTGTCGCCTTCGAGAGAGGCGTTGGCGATTGGGAACTGCTGGAGGGCGATGATGGCGGCGCGAACGAAGAAGGGCATGAAGGTGAGGCGCGCGCCGTTGCGCTGCTCGAAGGCATTCTTGAGTTTGTTGCGGAGGTTGACGATGCGAGTGAGGTCGACCTCGAACATGCAGTGCACGTGAGCGCTGGTGCGCCGGGACTCGATCATGCGCTGGGCAATGATCTTGCGCATATTGCTCATGGGAACGAGATCACCGGGAATAGAAGCGGGAGCCGCGGGTGAGGACGCACGCGCGGCGGTTGGGGCCGGCGCGGGAGTTGGAGCGGATGGAGCAGCGGCGGGAACTGAAGTCCGATGTTCGACGAAGTCGAGAACGTCTTGCTTGGTGACGCGGCCGCCGGTTCCAGTGCCGTGAATTTGGGCGAGATCGATATTGTGCTCGCGGGCAAGCTTGCGGACCAACGGAGAAGAGCGGACGTCGGAGTCTTCGTCTTCTTCTTTAGGAGCGGACGAAGCTGGAGCGGGTGGAGGCGGCGCGGGGGCTGCTTTTTGAGCCGGGGCGGACGGAGCTGGCGCGGCCTTTGCGGGCGCGGGGGCGGAGGCTCCATTGGCTTCGCCGATGACGCCAACGACCGTGTTCACCTGCACGGTGTTGCCTTCCGAGACTTTGATTTCCTGGAGGACGCCGCTGGCGGGAGCGGGGATTTCGGCGTCGACCTTGTCGGTGGAGATTTCGAAGAGAGGCTCGTCACGCTGGACTTTGTCACCGGGCTTCTTGAGCCACTTGGTGATGGTGCCTTCGAAGATCGATTCGCCCATCTGGGGCATGACTACATCAGTCGGCATAGTTCCCTTTCCATACGGCCGCTTGGAGCGGTGAAGAGCAAATAAACATTATAGCGAAGGCGGGGTGGGGGACGTTTGGGCATTCCGGCAGCGGACAGGAGTGTCCGCGCCATACGGTACCCGGCTACACGATTCCGATAAGGAGATGGATCACTTGAAAATGCGGTGGATTGTCGCGTGTTTGATGGCCGCCTTGTGGATGGCCGAATTGCTGACAGATTCGATGGTCGGGCAGAGCGTGCAGACGGGACGGTCGGCGGAGACGGGAGCGCTGCTTTTGCAGGGGCAGGAAAGTGGAGGGTCGGGTGGACCGGTGACTTACGCAGCGCGCACCGATCTGGCGGTCTTTGGCAGTGGGGCGACTGGGGAGTTACTGCCTGCGGGCTGCGCGTCGCAGAGCGGAGCGGCTTACACGGAGTGCCTTGCCAATGCTTATAACTCGAGCGCGACGACAGGACACCAGGGCGCGGCATTGAGTTATACGGGCGGCCCGACGGTGGCGCCTCCGGCGGCGGGGACGACCGTGAGCGGGACGAATATAAACGGACTGAACTCATACCTGAGTGGGGTCAACACGCAGATCGTGGATCCGGATTTTGGGACGATGATGATCCGAGCGACCGACGCCAGCCAGAATGGTTCGGTTGCCTGCCTGGGAGGACAAGGGTTCGGGACACAGTTCAATGTCGGCTCTTCGGGCGACGGGCATGGGTGGGCGGCGGACGAGTCAAAACTCATCATCCTGAATACGGGAGGGATCAACGAGATATTGGCGTTCAATCCCTCGAGCGGATTGGTTACTCCCAGCGATATCTGCGGCGGCTATCTTCCGGGAGCCGCTACGTTCTCCGGGACGAACGCGCACATTCTTTACAGCATGAACAACGATCAGGAGAGCACGGTTTCATTCTCCAGTACGACGGGAACCCTACTTACCGCAGAGACGGTGACGAACGGGTCGGCGAGCGCCACGCTTCAGGCGATCAACCCCAGCTCAAATTTTGCGCAGTTCGGGATCGTGACTGGAACGGCCTCGGGCAACGTCTGGACGGGACAGACGAGCGGGGCCACGCTGACGGCAGTTAGTAACCCGGGAGTCGGCGCGGCGAATACGCCTTACGCGAACACGATTTACAAAGGTGTGATCTGTGACGGGTCGAGCGATCCTTCGCAATCGGTTTGCGGCGCGCGTAACCCGTGGTATGGGACTTCGAATCCCTGTGCCGGGGCTGGCAACAGCACTAATCCGGCTTGCTGGTATGTGCAATGGTCATTGCTCTTTGACCTGAACTATCACGGCTCGCCGCTGTACTCAGACTCGATGCACTTTCCGCTGGCAGCGAATAACTGTCTGCCCCAGAACTACAACGCCGACTATACCGGGTTGTTCATGGGGAGCGACGACGATAGTACTTTTGGCGTAATCCTCTCAGACAACGGGCAGGCGAACCATACGGGAAACAGTGGGTCTGGTTATACCTGTTCCGGCGCGATGGGTCCGGGCGCGGTGGGTTCGGGCGGATCGCATACCTGTACGGGGCCGGTGTATGTCGCGAGCTATAAGCAGGGGTCGGGCTGCCGGATATTTAATTCCATGACGGACCAGATCAGCGGGGACTGGGGAACGAACGGGCAGGCATTGAACGGGCAAGCTTATGAGATTCCAGTATCGGGCTCGATTAGTGGAACGCTCACACCGGGAGACGCACTTAAGCAATTAGGAACGGGCGCGGAGGCCCAGATTACCTGCGCGGAAGATTCCACCACCGCATGTAATACATCGAACGTGACACAGGTAGAGGTCGGCCTGATTTACACGAATGGCGTGACGGCGAACGGGACGGGCGTTTGGCAGGATTGCGGAACGAACGGAGCGGCGTGTTCTTCTTCCAATGAATTCACGCCAGCGGGCGTGCCGGTACCGGCGACGTTCTACTATCCGGATGTTCTGCACGACGCATCGCAGCAGAGCAACGCCGCAGTACAAAAAGTCACCGTCGTGCAACAGCCGAACATAAAGGTAACTCAGATTGCGTACAACGCGAGCACGCATCAAACCACGATTTCGTATAACAACTCGGCGTCGTACAGTTGGGCCCAGCAGTTCAACTTCGCAAACCTGCTGGGAACGGATGACCAATATCTGAATTGCGGGACGCTGGTCTGTCCGATCCTAACGGCGATTGCGGGAGGGCAGAGCGGGACGATTACAGTTACGGACACATTGGGCGGACCGTCTAACTATACTGACACGGAAAGCCAGAGCGGGTGCGGGACAGAGTGCCCGATGATGTACCCGAATAGCCAGGGCGGTCGCAATGGATTTGTCGGAGTCAACTACTGGATCACGAGTGGACTGGTGCTGCACCCTGCATTGGCCGCCAGCGGCCACGCGTCGCTCGGTTATAACTACGACTACCAAGGGAAGTATTACACTGCGTTCAATATTCAGAACCCTTCGACTCCAGCCACGGTTGATGGGACACCCAGCGGAGCGACTTATGGGATCGCGCAAGCGGCGGCGGATTACCAGACGCCTCCACCGAACGGCAATCTAATTCAGCTTCTCCCGGCGAGCGTTGTCGACGACCAACACGGATCCAACAATGCGCATGGGACGGATGATTACTCGCCGCCCAGCCTGATTACGACTCTTGTTTGTGCGCAGGGCGGTGAGGCGGGGGTGGGAAGCTTCGATTGCGAGACGTCGTTTGCGTCCGTCTGGGACGCAGAAATCCTGGCGGTCGAGAATTGGGTAAGCCGATCATCACCCGGGAATCTGGTTGGAGCCGACTGTAACTACGGTGCCGGGTCGACACCGTGCGTCTACCGCCTGGGCCATACGTTCAACACGGGAGACAACTGGAATTTCAATGGGCAGAATGCGATTGGCCGGATGTCACCGGACGGGAACTGGCTGGTGTTTCCGAGTGACTGGAACAAGACGCTGGGATGCCTTGACGGCGTATCGACGAATTGCTGGTCGTCATGGGAGGCGACGGCGCCGGCAGCCAGTGGTACGAATGTCTCATGGACCAGCGATGGAGCATCGCCGCCGAATGTGACGATCGCAATGACTAACTCGTTTTGCCCGACGGGAGGAAGTCAATACTACTGGGTGAATGGAGCCGTGCAGGCGTTTACATGTGGCACGCGAGCGGGGACGGTGCGACTTACCGGCTTTGCCGAATCGTGGCTTAACGACCAGACACTTACTCTGGGGGCGAACACATCCAACAACTGGCAGTGCGATAGCAGCGATGCGAGTGCGGGAACGTGTAATCAGTTTGTACTGGCAGGAGTGACGGGAGCGCCGGCGAATTCGAGTGGAACAGAGAGCGGGACCGAGAAAGCGACGCCAACCGCATGCGGAAATGGGGTGCCGTGCCAACGTGAAGATCTGTGGATTGCGAAGATATCTTCGGCGCATCAGTGAGAAGTTGGAAACGGAAGTGCGGTTCTGGAGTCTGGTAGGTACGCGACTTCCTGGTTCGACAAGTCGCTGGCTTGATGTGTTCAAGTGGCGCGGGCGGGGAAAACCGCCAGCGCGTCTCCGCGCCACAGAAACACCAAGCGCGGACAAGAGTATCCGCGCCACACGATCGAGTTACTGGTGCTTATCTTTGTAGATGCTTTTGCTGATGCGATTCTGCTGGCGATTGATGCCGCGCTGCTCAGCCTTGGTGAGATGACCGTTGTGAGCCGCCATGTCTTTCTGCTCGCGGTTCTGAACATTCGCCTCGCGCTTTTCGAGATTGGAGGTCTGCCGCGGAGTCAGCGTGCCGTTCTTGACGCCGTTCCCGATGCGCTGCTGCTGATTTGCTTCGCGCTGGTTGACTTCGTTGACGCGCGGATGGCCGGGATCGACTACGCCGGGACCGGCTCCGGAGGTAGTGGTAGAGGTTTGAGCAGAGGCGGACCCAACAAGCAAGAGGCCACCCACTGCCAGGGCTGCTAGCGAGTTGGTGAAGGTATTTTTCATGTACGTGGAAACCCCCAGACGAAAGATTAGTTGTGTTAATGGAAAAGGGCGACGGTACCGGCGGACTAGACCCCCGAGGAGGACAGGTCTATATCAGTAAGCTCTTGTGGTGGGATTGGGCTAACGTGGGGTGATAGTGGGTGCGGCCCGGGTGTTACCGAAGTAACATCGTGCTGCACCCAGCGTGCTGTTGAGTGACATACCGGCCGCGCGAGAGGTTAAGGATGTAGGGGTCCTTCGACTGCGCTCGGCTCGCTTTGCTCGCCTTGCTTCGCTCAGGATGACAAGTTGGGAAATGGTAGTACGGCCGCGGAGGCTCCGCTCGGCGTCAGTTGTGAAATAGCAGTGTGACCGCGGAGGTCCGCTCGAGATGAGAGTCGAGAGATGGGACTGGGATTTGCTGCGGCGTTGCTCATGACGAAAAGTTGTCATAGACCTCCGCAAGCATCTTTGTGAAGCGTCTGGGACGGCTGGGCATCCAAAACTCTGCAACGTCAATGCGACGATTTGGAGGATTGTATGTTTGTAGTACTTGGAGCGAGCGGCCACACCGGACGGGTTGCGGCTAAGGGTCTTCTTGAACGCGGACAAAAGGTGCGCGTGGTGGGAAGAAGCGCGGAACGTCTACAGGACCTGGCGGGTCAAGGCGCGGAGGTGTTTTTAGCCGACGTGACGGACGGACCGGCGCTCAGCAAGGCTTTTCGAGGGGCTGACGCGGCGTATGTGATGGTGCCGCCGAACTCGACGAGCAACGATTATCGCGCGTACCAGGAGCGGGTGAGCGATGCGATTGCGGCGGCGGTGCAGAATTCAGGATTGAAGCGAGTGGTCGCGCTCAGCAGTTTCGGAGCGGACAAGGCGAGCGGGACTGGGCCGGTGGCCGGACTGCACAATCTGGAAGAAAAACTTGCGCAGGTCGAGGGCGCGAATGTTCTGAATCTGCGGGCCGGATATTTTATGGAGAACACGCTGCCGCAGGTGGCGGTGGTGCGGATGATGGGGAGCATGGCGGGGCCGGTGCGTCCGGAGCTGAAGCTGCCGATGATTGCGACGCGCGATATTGGAGATGCGGTGGCGAAGGCGCTGCTGGAGGACTTCCGAGGCCAGTCGACCAGGGAGCTGCAAGGGCAGCGCGACCTCACGTATGTGGAGGCGGCGGCAATTGTGGGGAAGGCGATCGGGAAGCCGTCGCTGGGATATGTGCAGGCGCCGGATGAGCAACTGCGCGGAGCGCTGGTGCAGATGGGGATGTCGGCAAATATGGCGGGATTGATTCTGGAGATGGCGGCGGCGTTGAATTCGGGACATATGAAAGCGCTGGAGCCGCGGTCGGAGCGGAATACGACGGCGACATCATTTGAGACGTTTGTGGAAGAGGAGTTCGCGCCGGCATATCGGGAGCAGGCGGCCGCGTAAGAGTAGAAGATCGGATGAGCGGTAACGTGAGGGCCACGACTATGCGTCGTGGTCCTTTGTGTTTTGGACGCCACTTGGAGAGAGGCAGGATTTTATACGAATGGAGTAGGTGGTTAACTTTTCTTGATGAAGACGTGCGTAGCGTTTTCGCCGGCGACAGTCTGCGCGGGGGCGAAGCCTAACTGGTGAAGGTTGAGTCCATGAAACAGGGGTTCGCCTTCGCCGAGGAGAACGGGCGAGATGGCGAGGTGCATTTCGTCGATAAGGCCGTCGACGAGATACTGGCGAATGACGGAGACTCCGCCGCCGATGCGGACATCTTTGTCTTTGGCTGTAATTCCGCCATGGCTTTGAGCCGCTGCTTTCGCTTGCCGGAGAGCGGAGTCGATGCCGCCGGTGACAAAGTGGAAGGTCGTGCCGCCTTCCATCTCGAGCGGCGGGCGGGCGTGATGCGTCAGCACGAAGACGGGCGTGTGGTAGGGAGGATTCGGGCCCCACCAGCCATTCCAGATCTCGCCGGTTGAGGGATCGGGAGTCCATGGGCCGCGGACCGGGCCGAACATGTTGCGGCCGATGATCCAGGCGCCGACGTTGTCGAATGATTGGGCGGCTATGTCGTTGTCGATGCCGGTGGTGCCGGGAGATCCCGCGCCGGGATGGCCGGTCATACGCTTGAAAGTTTCGGTGGGGAAGAACCATTTGTGGAGCTCGAGGCCGCGGACGCCCAGGGGATTGTGGAGGTCCTGATGCGGGCCGGCGGCGAAGCCGTCGAGGGAGACTGAGAAGGCGGCGACTTTGAGTTTGGGCATGGAAGGTTTCCTGCGATTCTTGAAATTGTACTCAAGATAAGCGCCGATTTCGGGCATTTTGGCGCGCTGTAAACAGCCGGGCGTTTATGCCTTACTTACGGTATGATGTAAGACATGGCCGACTTAAGTGCTACATTCACGTCCAAGGGCCAACTTGTTGTTCCGGCGGAGCTGCGCCGGAAGCATCGGATTGAGGCGGGAACCAGAGTCAGGTTTCTGGAAGATCAATTTGGCCGGATTGTTCTGCAGCCAATCACGGAAGATTATGTGGATCGCGTCCAGGGATGCCTCGCCGATGGACCCGACCTGCTGGCGAAGTGGGAAGTTGAGCATCGCAAGGAAGGCGCAGGCGAACGCGAACGCGAACTGTGAAGACCTACGTGTTCGATGCCAGCGCGTTGTATGTGTTCCTCCAGAACAAACCTGCCGCGAACAAGGTGAGCCAGTTACTGAAGGAGGCGGTACGGGAACGGGCCGAGATCCTGATGTCGGCGGTGAATTATGGAGAGGTCTTCGGCGCCATTCTGCGCGAGCATGGCCTGGACCGCGCCGCCGCGACCATGAGCGCTGTCCAACCCTTGCCGATCCGCCTGGTGGATGCAACTCCCCAGAGAGCTGTCCACGCAGCCAGCGTGAAAGCCAAATACAAACTCTACTATGTCGACAGTTTCGCCGCCGCCCTGGCGATCGAGTACAAGGCTGCGCTGGTCACTAGCGACTCCGATTTTCGTCGGCTTGGGGGCGGGGTTGCGGTGGTTTGGCTGAAGGGGTGAAGGCTTGGGGTGAACACGGTCTCTAGCCGCTGGAGCAACCGTCCTTCACCATCGAACAAATTAGAGAACACTTAGAGTCTAATGTCTCTTGAGCGATCCGCCGATGAAATAAGTCTTGGGAAGGGCTATATACTTAACTGTAGGGGCTTGACAGCTGGTAGTAGAATGCTGCCAGCGCTCTCAAGCGCCTGAGGCTGCTCGGGAGCAACCTCTGAGATCCGGTTGGAATCGACAGTTTTGCAGTCTTCCCCATAGGCCAAAATGGTCACAAAAATGCTGAGGTTACGAACATGAAGCCCAAAATCTACAGAGCTGTCATGGTGCCCGTAATGCCAATTGGGAATTTTAGGTCGTGCCCGGCGGAGGTGGGCTCTGCGGTGCCGTCGTATCCTGTTGCCCACCCGCGCCCACTGGAACACCCGCAGCAGATGTCGACTCCTGCTGAGATTCAGGTGCTGCCGCTGGAACCGTTGAATTGGTCCAGCCTTGCTCTAGGATGTCCTCCTGAATTACCGGCTGAGCAGGAACCCCAGTAAACATGCGATAGCGCCGACGGGTTGTGAATTTGCTGCTCAAACGTGCGCTTTCAACCATCGCGTGAACCACATTATATTCTCTCTCCACGGGCGGAGCCTGCTGCGCCGCAGCCATAAGCATTTGCATTTGCATTTGTGGGTTGCCGGGAAGTGGCATCTGAGTTGGCGTCGTAGACGGTGGAGGGGCCTGGGCCGCCAAATCGCCAGCCGGGAAAAATATCGTCCGATTCTCAAACTCGTTTTCGAAGTCTGTATACAAATCCCAGACGGCGGTCTCCAGCGCCGGCGGAAGGTCAGCGTTCACCTTCAGACGCAGGTCCTCCTTCGCTTCTTGCCTGTTTATTGGGTGCCCGTGAAAGTAGAGCTTTGACGCCATGTTCTCGATGATTTCTTCCATCGTATGCTCTTCCGTCTCGGACATGTGGGTGCGCAAGATCTTTCGGGCAATCATGCGCGACTGCGTAAGAAATCGTTCAACGTTACCCAAAGCCAGAGGATGCACCTTGTCTGTTAGGGCTACGACGGCCTTGATGAGCTCGTCCTCGTGCGTAATGCCAACGGTTGATTTAATAAATGTCACGTAGGCCTTAACATCTTCAACGCTGATGCCCATGCGACCACCAGTTCGAGGCTCGGTCGGATTAAACTCATTTGAAACAGTAGGGTCAATCGGTCCAAGTTCAGCGAATGGGTGCATCACGATTTCGTCCGCACCCAGTGCGATCAAGGTCGCGGCGCTATAGGAGCGATACGGAATAAGGACATTAAAAGATTTTGAATATTCTCTGAATAAAGACACTAACCGCCACGGCACGGTGCCGCTCCCACCATTACTACATAAGAACAGGTCAAACTTCTGGATTGGTCGGGAGGGCAGGAGTAGGAGATGGTCGTAGAAAACTCTTACCGCATCGTCTGAAATCTGCGCCGGGACGTTCTGGCGCAAGCTAGTGAGAAAGCACATTACCGTGGATCCACGTAGCTCCTCAATTCTCTTAATCAGGGCGGCTCGTTCGGTGAGTCCCATTAGCGCCTCCATGCGCGGCCCGCGCTTACAGTTCCTCGGTTGCCATGGTTTCGACAAACGGGGAGACTTCCTGACATTTCTTTTTTGATCATACTCCGAAGTTATTCGAGTTTGGATATGGTCCCAGGCTACAATAGTTTGTGGGTCGAGCAAACGGAAAAGGCCAATCTAATTTCTCAGACTGGCCTTTATTTATGCCGGCAACGACCTACTCGCCCGCACACTTTCGCATGCAGTACCATCGTCCCGGCGGGTTCGTGTGGGGCGGACCTCCTGTCCGCCAGGCGGCCCGAAATCGTCACAAATTTCGTGGTTGGCGGTCACTGACTTGGCTCCTTGCTGCAGGTGGAATGGGAACTGGCGGTGGCGCGGACAGGAGTGTCCGCGCTACACGTGCGAGGCGACGCGGGTATGCAGTTCATCGCCAATAGATATGAATACCGGCGCCGGCTGCCGCATTATCAGAAATACGACCGCTTCCTGTTTGTTACTTTCTGCACGCTCAATCGCTGGTTGCTTTCTCCGGAGGCGCGGGATGTGGTCCTTGGCCATTGCATTCACGAACACGGCAGACGGTTTGTCCTTCAAGCGGCGGTCGTGATGCCCGACCAAGCTCATTTGATGCTCACGCCTCTGCCGGACAAGGGTGGGTGGCCTTATCCTTTGGCTGCGATTCTGAAATCGATCAAAGGGACATCGGCTCGTGAGGTCAACAAGCTGCGGGGAGGCAGTGGTCCAGTTTGGCAGGAGGAATCGTTCGACCACGTGCTGCGGACGAGCGAGAGCCTTTAAGGAGAAGATCGAATACATCAGGCAGAATCCGGTGCGGCGGGGACTGGTGGCAAGACCGGAGGATTACCGGTGGCTGTGGGTTGGGACGTAGGCGGACGTTGGCCCGGCTCGGCGAACGCGACGCCTTTAAAATCACGCTCCGAAGGGGACGTTCCGAGCTCACACCAGAGTTGGGCCCTTAAGGTTATTAGTGGCGCGTACGGTCGCGCGGACAAGAGTGTCCGCGCCACAGGGACAAAGGAAAAGGCCACGCTGCTTTCGCAACGTGGCCTTTATTTATGCCGGCAACGACCTACTCTCCCACACACTTTCGCATGCAGTACCATCGGCCCGGCGGGGCTTAACTTCCGTGTTCGGGATGGGAACGGGTGGAACCCCCGCGGTAAGATCACCGACAACTTGATGCAGCTATGAGCTTCGAGCTATGAGCTTCGAGCTTGATTCCGGGGGCGGCTGGTGCAGCGCGCCACCTGGCAGAATCGGAGCTGCAAACTTTTCAAAGAACATTTTTCAAAGAACATTTTTCAAAGATCGTAAGGACGATGCCTCACAACTGAATAGATTGGGTGTTTCTTGGCTTTCGAGCCTTGATCGTTACAATTCGTCGGCGCGCAGTCGTCAGTCGCTTGCTTCTCAGTCATCCAGGTTCGAACGACATCCTAACAACGTTGCTGGATCAGTTCAGGTTCTAACTGAGTCACGGCGGAAGCCGGGACTTAGCCAACTGAGAACTGACAACTGCTTTTAATGCACCGAGTAAATTTTATGGTCAAGCCGAACGGGCGATTAGTACAGGTAAGCTACACGCATTACTGCGCTTCAACATCCTGCCTATCAACCAGGTAGTCTACCTGGGCCCTTCATTACCCTTAAGGGTTGGGAGATCTCATCTTGAGGAGTGCTTCCCGCTTATATGCATTCAGCGGTTATCACAACCGAACTTCGCTACCGAGCGGTGCCATTGGCATGACAACTCGATCACAAGAGGTTCGTCCATCCCGGTCCTCTCGTACTAAGGACAGGCCCTCTCAAATCTCCTGCGCCCACAACAGATAGGGACCGAACTGTCTCGCGACGTTCTGAACCCAGCTCACGTACCGCTTTAATAGGCGAACAGCCTAACCCTTGGAACCTTCTACAGCTCCAGGATGCGATGAGCCGACATCGAGGTGCCAAACCGGAGCGTCGATATGAACTCTTGGCTCCGATCAGCCTGTTATCCCCGGCGTACCTTTTATCCGTTGAGCGATGGCCCTTCCATACAGAACCACCGGATCACTAACGCCTACTTTCGTATCTGCTCGACTTGTAGGTCTCGCAGTTAACCACGCTTGTGCGTTTGCACTCGACGGCTGATTTCCAAACAGCCTGAGCGTAGCTTCGCGCGCCTCCGTTACAATTTAGGAGGCGACCGCCCCAGTCAAACTACCCGCCTTACTATGTCCCTTTCCCGGATTACGGGAATAGGTTAGAACCACAGAACTCGCAGGGTGGTATCTCACCGGTGGCTCCCCCAAGTCCGAGAACCTGAGTTCAAAGCCTCCCACCTATCCTGCGCAGCAAGTGCCATAGTTCATAGTAAAGGTATAGTAAAGGTGCACGGGGTCTTTCCGTCTAGTTGCGGGCAACCGGCATCTTCACCGGCACTACAAGTTCGCCGTGCCAGTTGGCAAGACAGTCGCACTTTCGTTACGCCATTCGTGCAGGTCGGAACTTACCCGACAAGGAATTTCGCTACCTTAGGACCGTTATAGTTACGGCCGCCGTTCACTGGGGCTTCAGTTTGAAGCTTCGCCTTGCGGCTAACCTCTCCCTTTAACCTTCCAGCACCGGGCAGGCGTCAGCCCCTATACGTCGTTTTCGACTTAGCAGAGACCTGTGTTTTTGTTAAACAGTCGCAGTGCGCATTTCTCTGCGGCCTCTTCGGACTTGCATCCTAGTGAGGCACCCCTTTTCCCGAAGTTACGGGGTTATGTTGCCGAGTTCCTTACCAACTGTTCTCACGAGCGCCTTAGAATACTCATCTCGTCTACCTGTGTCGGTTTGAGGTACGGATCCCTTGTGTTCTCCTTAGAGGATTTTCTCGGCAGTGTGGAATCAGCAGCTTTCCCCCATACGGGGTACTGCTTTGCGTCTCAGTGATAGCTTTCTCGCGGATTTACCAACGAGAAACACCTTACACGCATCGACCGTCATAGCCATAGGACGGCCTGCTTATCCTTCTGCGTCTCCCCATCGTGATAACGACCACACGGGAGGTCCGGAATATTAACCGGATGTCCATCAGTTACGCCTTTCGGCCTCACCTTAGGTACCGCCTGACCCTGAGCGGATTAACCTTTCTCAGGAAACCTTAGACTTTCGGCGCGGGGGGTTCCCACCCCCGTTATCGCTACTTATGCCGGCAGGGTCTCTTCTCAACAATCCACCAGTCTTTTCAGTCTGGCTTCAAATCGTTGGGAATGCTCTCCTACCACGCACACCGGTTAAGGTATGCATTCGCTGCTTCGGTAACAAGCTTAAGCCCCGTTAAATTGTCGGCACCGGACCGCTTGACCAGTGAGCTATTACGCTTTCTTTAAAGGATGGCTGCTTCTAAGCCAACCTCCTGGCTGTCTGGGCGTTCCGACTTCCTTTCCCACTTAGCTTGTATTTTGGGACCTTAGCAGGCGATCTGGACTGTTTTCCTCTCGACAACGAAGCTTAGCCCCCGCTGTCTGACTGCCGTACTGGTTGTTCTCGGCATTCTGAGTTTCGTTGGATTCAGTAAGCTGGAAAGCCCCCTAGTCCATCGAGTACTTTACCGCCGAGACAAATCATACGACGCTAGCCCTAAAGCTATTTCGGAGAGAACGAGCAATCACGGAATTTGATTAGCCTTTCACCCCTACCCTCAGCTCATCGGAGCTTTTTTCAACAAACACCCGTTCGGACCTCCATTAGGTTTTACCCTAACTTCATC